>JBEKZZ010000100.1:0-9839 GCA_049509335.1 Bradyrhizobium sp.
CCGTCGCTCTGGAATTCCTTTAGAAGCCGCTTGTAATCGATGTCAAAGCCGAGCGCCTTGGCGGTAGCATAAAGATTGGCGCCGTCGATGAAGAGTGCAGTCCTGCTAGTTGAAGAAACCATCATTTGCCGCTCCTTCGCTCAATCTGAGCTAATTTCCCTGACGACGCCGACGTCCACACCGAACGTTACGTATCGTCACGCTTGGGCTTCTTTGCCCTCTAAACTTTTGGGCCTGAAGGTGACCATTGACGCCGCATACATGACTCCCACGGCGTCACCCGCTCTTTTTTTGCGCGGGCTCACTTGTCGGCGTGGAACGCGCTATATAAACGATACCGTATCGTTTTTGTTATGCCAAGTGTTATGTGGCCTTTTCGTGCCCGCGCCTTATTGCATGAACCATCCGTTAGAAACGACCAGGGATTGGCCCGTCAGCGCGTTGGAGCCAAAAGAGGCGAGAAACTGAACCGCTTCCACTACATCCGTCAGAGTGATGAATTCGCTATTGACCGTGTCCTTGAGCATCACGTCTCGCACGACGTCCGACTCCGTGACGCCGAGTAACCTAGCTTGCTCAGGGATTTGCTTTTCGACCAACGGCGTTCGTACAAAGCCCGGGCAGACCACGTTCGCACGGACCCCGTGCTTGGCCCCCTCTTTTGCCACGACCTTGGCCAGACCAATCAGGCCATACTTCGCAGTCACATAAAGCCCCTTAAGCATTGAGGCTTCCTTCGAATGCACTGAACCTATGTAGATGATGCTACCGCCCGTGCCTCGCTGATACATCTGCCGCAGCGCGGCGCGGGTAGTCAGGAATGCGCCGTCCAAATGAATCGATAGTAGTTGCTTCCACCTGACAAACTCGAACTGGTCGAGTGCCCCCACCGTCTGAATACCGGCATTGCTCAACAGAATGTCGATGCTCCCAAACGCAGCCACGGCTGCCGCCATACCGGCATCCACTTGTGCCTCGTCGGTGACGTCATCCCTCGGCGTCATTCACACCTTTGGTACGCGGTCTCACTTGTCAGCACGATAGCTACGCGTTATACAAACGATACAGTATAGTTTCTATTATGCCAAGCCAAGCAAAGCGATTTTTTGCGAAGCCGCCCCCTGAGAGTCACGGATAGCTCAGGACCCAGTTCTCACCGAAATCAGGAGTCACGTGAGGTCGCCTTCTTTAGTGGTTTCCGACTTTGCGGAAACGCCGCTCGGATAGCCGGCCATGTTCATGAGGATGAAGGAGCATCTCCCCAGTGCCCCACCCAGACGGTCAAGATGATCAAAAGACTTCGTTCCTCAGGAGTGAGAGAAACCACGCTCCGTTTGAACGAGTGTCAAACGAAGTGGTCAGAATTCGTGGCATCCAACTTGCGCGCCAGATCCTTCGGAGCGACGGTCTCCGTCAAGCTGGATTTATGGCCGAGATTGCAAATCGTTTCACAAAACGTGGCCATGCGCCTGTCCTCTTTCAGGAGGGGGACGCTCATCGGAAACAAAGGAGTGCTACGGCGCGCTTCTTTGCTCCCAGGGTCGTCGCTACTCGCTACCGTCGGCTCATGCTGGAGCAGAGCAAGCGATTGATGAAGGACTTGCGTTCGACCGGCCGCGCCCAACTTGATTCGCTGGGCCTGGAGTTATCTGTCGCGGTGACCGCCGAGATAGTCGGACTGGCCGATCGTTGGAGCCCTGGTTTGGCAAATCGGCTAAGTAGCTTCTGCAACAAAGAGCAGCAGAGCTCCGGAAGGCTGGCGAGCCCCACAAGAATGGGTCTTGCCCTATATCGAATGCTACGGTTTTTCTTTTGCGACGTGATGCCTGCGATTAGATCGCGCAGGATGGTGCGGCAGCAAGACATCATCTCGCATCTGATTGATCAAGGCTACAGCAACTGGGAAATTCTGATCGAGTGCATAACCTACGGCGCAGCGGGCGTCGCAACTACCCGCGAACTGATCGTTGTGGCTGCCTGGCATCTCTTTGACCGCCTGGATTTGCGGATACGGTTCCTGAACGGTGACGAAATCGATCGAATCGCAATCCTTGAGGAGGTGATTAGACTTGAACCCGTCGTCGGCCTGCTTTATCGGCGCGCTGAACAGAACCTGCTTCTCGACAACAACGGACGAGCGGAAAGCATATCGGCTGGTACGTTGCTCGCGATAGACATTCGAGCCGTCAACGTCGATCCCTCCGCAGCGGGAATCTGTCCTCACAGACTCGATCCGGACAGACGAATTGAAGATCATAGATTTCCCGGAAGCCTGATGAGTTTTGGCGATGGTCCGCATCGTTGCCCCGGTTCGGCAGTCGCATTGCTAGAAAGCGCAATTTTCCTTGACCACCTTTTTAGGGTTCCTGGAATTCGGCTGACGCAAATGCCTACGATGACGTCGAATCCGCTAATCGAAAGCTACGAGCTTCGCGGTGCCATCGTCGAGTGCAACTGACGCTTTCAATCAAGATTTCTCATGGACGATTTCAAATGACGATCGTGACGAATTGGCATTCGCACAACGCGATCTATCGCGCTATTTCAGCATGCCTTGCTCTGGAGGCGTCCATGTGCCGAGACAGTTCGAGACAGTCCTACAAGATAAACACCCACTTCGACGTGTTGGTGCATTGTTCGGAGTACCAGACAGCGCGCTCGATGGCAATCAAAACGATTCAGCCGGGAATGTTTGGTAGCAGGGACGAGGTAATATATCGGTGCGCGCAATGCGGAGCAGAAATGTCGAAGTTTGCCGAATAGGGCTCAGCAAGCTGCCGGCCTAGGACGGGCGGACAATAAGCTTTCGGACAGATCGGTTTGGGATGAGGAAAAGCTAGCAGTCCAGTTGAAGGACCTGTCGGAACCTGCCCTGGATTTCGACATTACAGCGACCGGCTTCGAGAGGTCCGTGCTTTGCCGTTGCAGCCGGTCACGGCCTGCGTCCAGACATGAGCGCAATCCGGCCTCGATCAGCATGCGGCGCGGATAGCGGGTCCAAATGTTCCGGTTTCGGATCTTTCGGCGGTGCATCTCGAATGCAACATTTAATTTGAATTTTTTTGTCCGCGCGTCTAGACAATATTCCGATCCCAACTCTCGCTAGCGAGAGCGTTGCATCACTGAAAATCCGTTTTGGGTTGGACGGGTTTGGACCGGGCGGGGATATGAAATTTGCGACGGGGTTGCTGGCGGCGGCTCTCCTTTTTGCAGGGGTGGGCGCGAGCCATGCGGCAGTCTGGATTTCTGATGATCGCGGCGGCCAGATCGGCACCTACGTCGACAAATATCAGAGCCTGCGCACTTCGGGCGAGACAGTCATCATCGACGGCCTGTGCGCCTCCGCCTGCACCATCGTTCTCGGCGCGGTTCCGCACGACAGGATCTGCGTAACGTCGCGCGCCAATTTGGGTTTCCACGCGGCGTGGGATTTTGGCGCCAATGGCCGCGTCACCAACCCCGACGCGACGCACATGCTATATTCGTTTTATCCCTCAGCGGTACGACGCTGGATCGCCGCGCGCGGCGGGCTGAAACCGCAGATGATCTTCCTGCGCGGCAAGGAGCTGACGAGCATGTACCGCTCCTGCTATCTCGACGCACAGGCTTCCTCACCGCGCTAAGACTGAAGACGAAGGCGCAAGGCAGGCACCTCGAACTCAGCCTGCTGACGAAGGGTCACTTGCAAGGTACCCCGGTCTACGTCTCAACAGAACTCTGCTTACCGAGTGCGCGATCACCAACACTATCCAGAGATCGACTGGCGCTCGGTCCCGCACCGTGTTGAGGAGCGAGCGAACTGGCAACGGAGTGCGTCCGGTTTCTTGCCTTGAATGACAGTCAAGCCGGGGGCGGCTAGCTGGGTGAGTGCTGGTGACACGACTGGCTCGTCATGAAAGAGGCGTGCGATCAACGTTCGCGAGGTCCGCTTTACGCCGGTGAACGGAACTCATCTGGCCGCTTCGGCATGTCGGTTTTGTGCCGCTGACTGTAGAAGCAGAAAGAATGCCCTGTAAGCATTGTATGCGGCTGCGGGTCGGCTAAGTTCCGAACCCCGCATGATAATGTCTCCGGCGGTCGTGCGCACATGCCATTTCCACGCTCGGCCACGCTTCTCCAGTACTACTTCAAAAAATGGAAATTTATCAGGCATTGCCATTAGGACTAACGCCGCCGTTATTCGTGCTGGTGGCGCCGCCGGCCGTTAATGATGATGCCGGCGCCATTGAAAGTCAGGAACGTGTTTTTGGTAAAGGAGGCGCAATACCCCCTGTCCCCACTGAAATCGCAACCGCACCTATCGACCTGTTTGTTCATATCCCCCACGCTCGCGCTCCACGCCTTCCACTCTTCACTCCCTAGGCTTCGCGTGGCCGCTAGCGGCTGGAACAATTTGCGTGTATCTCGTTTTTTTACAACATGTGGTCAGCGGGCCACAATTCGGGGTCCCATCGCAGCACATCCGTCGAGACGGCGCTTCGTTCGCGCCTTTTCATCGTGGACATCCTTCCCGGCAACGACGTGTGACCGTCTTTTTGCTCGCTGCGACCTATGGCTTGGATTTAAGCCCAGGATTTTTCTAAGGCCTTCAGGAAGGCCGCCAATCGCGATGTGGGCCTTCGAGATCGCGGTCAAATTTAGCCGCTGTCACGCAGGACGAGTTCGAATCCGAGGTCGATCCGCCGTTCGACACCGCGCTCGAGCGTCAGCGTCGCGGCTGTCCGGCCGATACTGTGGCCGTGAACGGAGATGGTGCTTAGACTCGGAGAGATAAGCTGGCCCATTTCGAGATTCCCGAGGCCGATGACAGCGACAGGCTGCTCTGATGCAGGGCCGCTGCGTAGTCGGCCGGCCTTGCGCAGTCCCGCCATAAAGCCGATCGCGTAGGCATCGTTGGCTGCAAAGACGGCATCCACGCCAGGCAAGTCCACACCGGCGGCGACGCTTCCCGGCGCGTTGCGATCGAGGATCAGCCGGCGCGGCTCGGTCAAGCCCTGCGCCAGCGCTTCTTCTCTGAAGCCGAGCCAGCGACGAGCGCCGCGCGGGTCGTCGCCGCCAATGAATGCGAGATGCTTTCGTCCCTGCGCGATGAGATACTTTGCAACCGCGACGCCCGCCTTGAAGTTGTCGAAGCCGGCGACCGCATCGATCGGCGCCGCAGGCAAGTCCCAGGTCTCGACGACCGGAATTCTTGCGTTGCGGAGCAGCCGCGCTCCGTCTTCCGTCGCCGGCGATCCCACCATGATGATCGCTTCCGGCCGCCGCGACAGCAGCGCCGCCAGCATGCGGTCCTCGCGTTCGTCATCATAGCGCGACTGAGCTAGGATGACCGAGAAGCCTGACGGCTCGAGCTTGTCCGATAATCCCTGAACGGTATCGGCAAAGATCGAGTTGGCGATGGTCGGCACCAGCACACCGATCGAGTTGGTGCGGGCGCTCGCAAGCGAGCCTGCGACGAGATTTGGGACATAGCCCAGTTCCCGCATCGCGCGCTCGACCCTTGCACGCGTCTGTGGCGCAACCTGCTCGGGCAGCCGCACCACCCGGCTCACAGTGATCGAGGAGACGCCCGCGAGCCTGGCTACGGCCGAAAGTGTCGGGGGAAGGCTTTCCCGGATCTCAGACGGGGATTCTCGGTTCATGACCATAAATGCACGAATTTGACTTGCCCAGCTACAATGACAGCGCTACCATTTGGCATGGTAGCGCTAACATAGCTGGAAATGACGGAGGAGGACAGATGATTCCTGAGAGCATGGTGCAGACCTATGAGCGGGATGGCGTGATTATTGTGCCGGAAGTGCTCGACACCGACACGCTTCAAAAGGTGCGCAATGTGATTGCCGAGCTGGTGGCCGGTGCCGCCGATGTCACCGAGCACACCGATGTCTATGACCTTGAGCCCGGGCACACGCCGGAGACCCCTCGTGTCCGCCGTATCAAGACCCCGCACCGAGTTCATCCGATCTTCGACGAGATCGTGCGTAGCCGGCCGGTGATTGAGATCCTCATGCAGCTCTTGGGTACCGGTTTGCGCCTGCATGGCTCCAAGCTGAACATGAAGTCTGCGCAGTACGGCTCGCCAGTGGAATGGCACCAGGATTGGGCGTTCTACCCGCACACCAATGACGACATCCTCGCGATCGGCGTCCTGCTGGACGACTGCGACCTCGAGAACGGCCCGATGCTAGTCACACCCGGCACGCATATCGGAGACGGAATGTGGAATCACCACGGCGAAGACGGCTGCTTCGCCGGCTTGATCGATCCCGATCAGATTGAGGACGAGATCAAGCGTGCCGTGCCCTGCATGGGTAAGGCCGGCAGCATGTCCTTTCATCACGTGCGCGCCCTGCATGGATCGGCCATGAACACTTCCAATCGCCCGCGCAATCTCCTGCTATATGAAGTCGCCGCCAGCGACGCCTGGCCTTTGGCGGGCGTGAAGGATTTCGAGGAGTTCGACAGCCGGTTGATGGCAGGGCCTTCGGTAATTACGCCACGGCTGACAGACGTGCCGGTGCGGATGCCTCTGCCACCGCCGAAACGTCAGGGCTCGATCTACGAGACGCAATCGGCGTCCAAGAAAGCCTACTTCACGCGCGCAGCGTAATGACATCGACATCGCCCGCGGCCCCAAGCCGCGGGCGATGCACTTCAAGAACCTAAATCAAAACAAAAGATACGGGGAAATGCATGACCAAGATGGGAGCCGATGGCGCCGGCAGCTCGCGCTTACGTGTCGTCCTGGCCGCAAGCATCGGCTCGGCGCTCGAATGGTACGACTTCTTCCTCTACGGCACCGCCGCGGCGCTGGTGTTCGGCGAATTGTTCTTCCCCAAGAGCGATCCGATAGTCGGCACCCTGCTCTCGTTCCTGACCTTCGGTGTCGGCTTCGCCGTCCGCCCTATCGGTGGCATCATCTTCGGGATCCTTGGCGACCGCTACGGCCGCAAGCCCGTCTTGGTCGCGACGCTCCTGATGATTGGCTTCGGCACTACCTTAATCGGGTTTTTACCCACCTATTCTCAAATCGGCGTTTGGGCCCCCATCCTCCTGGTCGCGATGCGGATCGTGCAGGGGCTAGGCGCCGGCGCCGAATACGGCGGTGCGGTGATCTACCTGGTCGAGAACGCGCCTGCAAACCATCGGGGTTTTTGGGGCGGCTTTGCTCCGCTCGGCGTTTCCGTCGGTAATCTGCTCGCGGCGGGAGCGTTCGCTTTGGTGTCGATGCTGCCGCACGACGCCTTAATGGACTGGGGATGGCGCCTGCCATTCCTGGCGAGCTTCCTCCTCATCCTTGTCGGCCTCTATGTCCGGCTGCGTATCACGGAAACGCCCGTTTTCAAGGAAGCCGTCCTGGCGCGCGGCATCGTCGAGAAGAACCCGGCGATGGAAGCGCTGCGCCACCATCCACGCAACTTCATGGTCGTACTCGGCGCTCGAATGGCAGAGAATGGGCTTGGCTATTTCTTCCCGGTGTTCGGTCTCAGCTACGTCATCAAGACGTTGGGCGTCCCCAGCTCGGAGGCACTGAGCGCCTTGATGCTTGCTTTCGTCATTGAGCTCTTCGCCATCCTCGGTTTTGCCGCGCTCTCCGACCGGATCGGCCGTCGGCCGGTCTACATGTTCGGCGCGCTCGCCGGCGTTGCGCTCGCCTTCCCCTTCTTCTGGATGGTCGGCACCAAACAGTGGATCCTGATCGCGCTCGCCTTCATCCTGGCGAGAGCCGTGGTTATCGCGGCTATGTTCGGGCCACAGGCCGCCTACTTCGCCGAACTTTTCCCGCCGCAACGGCGCTTTGCGGGTTTCGCATTCGCCCGCGAGCTGGGCTCGCTGCTCTCGGGCGGACCGGCGCCATTCGTAGCGACCGCACTGGTCGCCGCCTATGGCACCTGGTGGCCGGTAGCCTGCTACGCGATCTTCCTGTCGCTCTGCACGGTCGTCGCGATCTGGTTTGGCCCGGAGACTTACAAGGAGGACATCACCGCGGTCGCGCCCGATCCTCGCGAAGAACTTCCGGCGGCGATACCCCAGCGGGCCTGAACGCATGGCGCAACAGCTTCGCATCCTGCAATCGCTGTGGGCGATGGAGCGGCGGCTAAAGGATGAACCGGAGTGGCCACTTCAAACCCAGCTCGTGATGATTCGCGATGCCGGGTTTGACGGCGCCGGAGTGCGCTTCATCGACCCTGATTTCGCGGACGAAGCGACCCGTTTCCTGCGCGCTCATGGCATGATCTGGCAGGCGCAATGCTATCCCAAATCGGTCGATGATTTGAAGCCCGTGCTCGAACTGGTGGCGAAACTCGGCGCCGACCATGTGAACCTGCAACCTGATGTCCGTCCATACCATTTCGCCGACTGCATTCCCTTGCTTGAGGGGTGGCGCCGGCTTGGCGAAGAGGCGCAAGTCGCGGTGAACATCGAAACCCATCGCGACCGCATGACGACCGACTTGCTATTCACCTTGCAGTTGCTCGATTGTTTCCCCGATTTGCGTTTGACGGCAGACCTATCGCACTATCTGGTCGGCAGGGAATTCGCGTGGCCGGTCGATGACACCAACCACGCCATGATCCATCGTATCCTCGACAATAGCTGGGCCATTCATGGCCGCATCGCCAGCCGAGAACAGGTACAGATATCGTTTCGATTTCCACAGCATCAGAACTGGCTCGACCTCTTCTTGGGTTGGTGGGAGTATGCCATCCGTTCCTGGAAAAAGCGCGCCGACCGCGATGCGACGCTGACCTTTCTATGCGAACTCGGACCACCACCTTACGCCATCACCGGCGCCAATGGCCGCGAGTTATCGGATCGATGGCAGGACGCTCTCGTCTTGAAGGATAAAATACGGAGCCTTTGGGATCGGATTACGGCTGAAATGTAGTGGCTCCGCATCAATATTCGCACCTTCGGCCGTTCCTGTGACTGCTGGGGGACCGATGCTAACCCCCGAACTACTTTCCAAAATATTGGACTTGATCGCTCGACGAGGGATTGACCGGGACATCGTCCAACACCTAGCACGACCTGCAACCTCGCCAGTCCAGCTTCGACGAATTCGATGTCCTCGTCGCAAAGTTGAATCGATTGACCCACATCGAAGGGGCCACCAGCTCTTTCTTGAAGGCTTGATCGCATCCGTTGCTGATGTTCACGCATCTTCTCAAGGACGAGGCGGTCTTTCAGACCTACGCATCTGTCTACAATTAACTTTACAGCGTCCGACATTGCATTGCTTTCCGATCGAGTAAATCCAACTATCGCTGTGTTGGATTGAGGCGACCTCTGAGCAAACGCTAAGGTCACGATCGAAAAGTATAGGCGCCATCAAAGAGCGATGCCCTAACTGAACAAAGATACAAACACATCTATCTGATCAGCTGCCGCAACGATCAGCGCGTCGTAGTTGGTTTGCCCTTGAGCTGCCGCTTTCAAAATACACTCGGCAAAATATGCCTTCGCGGCCGGGGTTGAATGTTCCAACGGCACTCTAGTCATAATGTCCTCAAGAACCTTCTTCATGACTTCGATGAGTTCGGGGTCGAATTGAGGCATGGCCGTAGCTCCCGATATGGCCGTCAACCACTGCTGGTTCCGCAATCCCGAATATGGCCTGCAGTGCTGCCACTACGCGGATATGTTTTCGAGACGCTCGCGCCAGCAACGTTATAGGAATTTCAAAGTTGCGGCGCGATGTTCGATCTTCCGCTACGGAACAACAGAACGAGGTCCGAGAATGTGAAGGTTTTCGGATGCCGGCCCCATGACGGAGGCGCGGCGGACACCGGGGGTGGCGTCCGCAAACCTCCAAGGGAGGAAACCGCGGGAGG
>JBEKZZ010000101.1:0-9710 GCA_049509335.1 Bradyrhizobium sp.
AAAACTCACCGGCACCAAGCGCTATACACTGACCTTCCAAGAGCAACTGGGTTGCATCAAGGCCGTTGCGCCGGGTTTTTGGTCGATCACGGCTTACGACAGCGCCACCGGCTACACGATCCCCAATCCGATCAATCGCTACGCGCTTGGCAGCGACGACAACCTGAAGCGAAACGCCGACGGCTCGTTCACACTCTACGTGCAGCGGGATAACCCCGGTACCGACCGCGAAGCCAATTGGCTGCCGGTTCCGCCGGGGGCGTTCTACCTGATCATCCGCGTCTATGCGCCCGTTCCCGAGGTCGCTGCCGCGCTCAAAGACCAGGCGGCCTTCCCGGGACCACCGCCACTTGTGACGGTTGAAACGTGATGTCAGCGGAGCATGGAAGCGCGTCGTCGCGTTGATGGCCGAGCAGGGCTTCGGGCGAGCCTGGCCGGCGTGGCGGCTCGGGTTTGCTACATATGCTCAGGGCAGGTCGTTAGCTGAAGTGGATCATTAGGCGGATGTCCGCCACGGTCTAGAAGCGGATGTTGCAGTGTTCCTCTTCACCGCCTTCTTGGCGTTCTTCGGGCCGGCCTTAATAGATTTCCTCACGCCCTTTTGCTTTACCGACTTTGCCATGCGCATGTTGTCCACAAGATTGGGATAAGGTCGCCCGGCGCGCTTAGCGAGCACTTTCGCGGCCGACTTCTTGGCGGGCGAAAGATGCTTAGATGCTTTGCCCCCGTGCTTTCGGGGATTTGCGCGTTTCCACGGGGCTTTCTGTTCGGCTTTCTTGGCCATGCGCGACAACGCCGCGCTCGAACAAAAGGTCCGTCACGCTGGAGTCATATCGGATCGGATCGCTTCGGAGATTAGACCCGCTTCAAATCTGTTCGGAGATGCAACGGCGCCCGTGACGGATTGTCGGTGGCAAGCTTTCAATGCGGCCTTTTGTCCCGCCCTTGATAACGCCGAGAGCGTGATTGTTACGTGAGCTTAATCAAACAGACAGCCCATCGTAATACATCACCAACTATCTCCAGCCCGCAACTTATTCTTCGCGTGGTACTCTGGACCGGTGTGCCAGCCGATTGGCCGCACCGAAAAAGGGGATCTCGTTTTTCCAAGCCGTCAGTCTTATACAAGGCGATTCGGGTACCATGCTGACTGTGGCGACGATTGCTCTCCGTCTCAAAGCGACTTTGGAGACACTGAACATTGTTGAGATCACTAAGGGAATAAAGCCACAGGGTGATGAAATTACTCAACGCCGGGAGGCGGACGGCTTTAAGATCGAACAGAATTTGCTAATAAAATCCAAAAATTGGACGGGATTCTCCACCGCTGACGGAAAGATGCTAGCTGCTCACGACATTCTTCGAACCGAAAAGCGGGCCGATGCGTTGACAGTTTCCAAACAGATCGCCGGGATTAAGAAGAAGCTCCGCTACTATATCGTCGATACCACGATTCTTGCAAATACGCTCGGCGGTTCTCAACGGACATAGGTCACTAATTGACGGCTTCATGTAATGCTATGCCTATCATCGACACTCGCGGCGGGAGCGGGTCCTGCCCAACAACACCACCGGCACAACGGACCGGTGCCGCCGCCAACGCGGGCCTCACCGTTCATTGATAGCTGGCGTTGAGGGCAAAGCCTTCCATACGCGCAGGGACTTCGGCTCGGCCGCCTCGCGGGCGGCCTCTACAGCGAGTTTGCGAGGCTCGGTCGGCAATTCATCTTGGCCGCCTAGTTTACACCGCCCGTGGGCTCGCACAGCCTCGGGGCGTTACAGCCACCCCCGTTCGCCGAATGCAGAAAGATCAACTCCGGGCGGGGCATACCATCCGCCTGAGCTATAACGGGCACCGAGCTTCAGAGCGACCTCCTTGTTGCCATAAGGAATCCGCAGTGGCGTTCTGTTTGAGTTTGCAGGCGGGGGAGCCATCGAAGCGGCATTGGTGTCAACTTTTTTTCTTCGAGACCGCTTCGGCGAGGCTGCCGATTGATGTGCAACAGACCCTGCTGGCTTGTTGGAGGTTTTGAATTCAAGCTTGCGACGTTTTTTGCCTCGATTCGTATCAATCCACGCGGACATGGCGGCCGAGTTTGTTCTCGCATCATCGGGGACGACGAGACCTTTCCCCTGCGCCAGCTTCTTGGCGTACAACAACTGTGCTGGACCTACCGATTTGGAGTCGAGCTTACCGGCCGTTTCATTGTCGGACTTTTTAGGCGCGTGTTCGCTAAGGAATTTGCGGCAGATCGACATCGAGGTCTTATAGCCGGGCGGTGATTTGATGCCCTTTTGCCGGACGAGGCTGTCAGCAAAGCGTTTCATCGCAGGCGTCGGTGGATACGTTCCTGTGCCATTGCCGCCTGCGCCGCCAAGCAAAGAAGGTCCTCCCGCGGTCGCCCCCTCCCTCAGTTTGCTTATAATGCGCTCAGCGACATCGCATACGGCGTCAATCGCGCCGACCATCTCCTGTTTGCCCACAACGACATCGTCGAGCAGGCATTCAAGTTGCGCGGTCACGCCCGGATCGACTAGCGCCGGATCGGCTTGTTTGAGAACGCCGAACAGCGACAGGCCGGTCTCGGTCGGCACAATATTCTTTCCCTGGGCGATCAGGAAACCCTGCTTCTTCAGCCCGCCGATGATCTCGGCTCGGGTCGCAGGCGTGCCAATACCCTTGGCCTCCTTCAAGCGGTCCCGCAAAACCTCGTCATCAACAAAACGCCAGGCATTCTGCATCGCCTCGATCAGGGTGCCTTCGTTGTAACGCGGCGGTGGCCGGGTCTGCTTGTTCTCAATTTTTGGATCTTGCAGTTGCGCGGTCTCGCCGTTGCGCAACGGTGGCAGCAATTGCGCCTCATCGCCCTTCTCATCGGCGGGTTGCCACTCTGGGAACGCTGCTCGCCAGCCGAGATCGATGGGCTGGCGACCGGTTGCACGGAATTCGAAGCCGCGCACATCGAGCGTTGCGGTTGTTTGTCGGTACCGAAAGTCGGGCATGAGGGCGGCCATATATGCCCGCGCGATAACGTCAAAGAGTTTCTTCTCGTCAGACGACAGACGAGGCCAGACCTCCGGCAGTTTGTCGATTGTGTTGACGTTGGGAATGACGGCATGATGGCTCGCACCCTCCAGTCCCTTGTCGTAGAAGGTACCGCTCGCGCCTCTACGGATCACCAGCGGCTCGGGTATAGGGATCGCGCTGAACGATTGGCCCACCTGCAACCCGGCTACGATTCGCGGCACGTCCGATATCAAACTCTGCGGCAGATAGCGAACCTCTGCGCGAGGATAGGTGATGATCTTCTTGCCCTGGCCGTCATACAGCTCCTGCGCCACTTCGAGTGTTTTGCTGGCTGACCAGCCGAAGCGCGAGCCACAGAGTTTC
Organism: Bradyrhizobium sp.; assembly: GCA_049509335.1. Lineage (GTDB taxonomy): Bacteria > Pseudomonadota > Alphaproteobacteria > Rhizobiales > Xanthobacteraceae > Bradyrhizobium. Next base: position 3,392 of record JBEKZZ010000101.1, read on the forward strand.
TGCAACGATGGCAAATCATGCAGCTTGGGCGGCGATTGCCGCTTGTCCTCGACGCGCACGGCAAGCGCACCCTCGAAGCCTTCGGCCGCTTTGACTACGTCCTGGGCAATCTCGCGCTTAACAATTCGGTCCTGCGGCGCGTGCCGCATCTGGAATTGTCCGCCCGCAACTTTCGCAGTGGCGACAATTTCAAAATAGGCAAGCGGCACAAAGTTACGGATTTCCAACTCGCGCTTGCATACTATGGCTAATGTCGGCGTCTTTACACGACCAACTCCAATCACTCTCCGCGTACCTCGCCCAAGGATGACGGTCGCGGTGCGGGTCAGTGACAGGTTATAAATCTGATCGGCTTGTCGGCGGCCTACGGCAGCGGCGTAAAGGCTGGCATATTCGGTGTTCGGCTTTGCGCGGCCAAATGCATCCCGGATGGTCTGCGAATCCTGCGCGGTGAACAGCACCCGCATCACCTGACCGCGATACTCGTAATGCTCAAGAATTTCCTGACCGATCAGCTGACCCTCGCGGTCGCAATCGGTTGCAAGCCAAACTCGTTTGGCGGTGCGCAATGCCTCGCGAATGGCCTTGAGCTTGGCGGCCTTGTTGCCGCCCTCTGCCGGGCGCGTTCCGTAAAGACCTTCAGGCCGTAGAAGTATCGGGGACCATCGCTTCCAGGCCGGAACAACGTCTTCCGGTTCGAGAAGATCGAACAAATGGCCCTCAGCTGGAAGAACATCACCGTAGCGAGAACCGATTGCGGCGCGAACGTCTTTGGCTTGGCTGGTTTTCTCCGTGATAACGATCTGATCTGCCATGACGGCCCAATTGGGAGGATCGATTTAACGGTGAATCGTCCATAGAACATATCATGAACAAGATAAGGTGTGCAAGCTAATCAAAATCTGAGCCTCGTTCGACCTGATCTGGACCCTCCGAGCACGAGGTTATAGCCCAAGGCTGCCGGGCAAACGGCGGTCGTACAGTACGGCGAAACTGGCGAGTGCATCTATCTCGGTCGTGACGGCTCCGCCATAGCCGACCAAAGGAATTGCCCATGAGAGATATCTTGCTGATAAGCCGGGCCTGGCACTTTGCAGCCCAACGCCACAGCACACAGAGGCGTAAAGGCAAAGCGCACGAACCCTACGTCAATCATCTCGCCGAAGTGGCCGAGCTTGTCGCGACGGCCACCGAAGGTCAGGATGCCAACTTGGTGGCGGCAGCGGTGTTGCATGACACGGTCGAGGATACGGCCACCCTCCCCGCAGAATTGGCAGCAGTCTTCAATGCCGACGTTGCCAGCCTGGTGCTGGAAGTCACCGACGACAAGAGCCTCGACAAGGCCGTGCGCAAGAAGCTGCAAGTTGAACATGCCGCAGCTAAATCCAACCGGGCCAAATTCATCAAGCTCGCCGATAAAACATCGAATTTGAGATCCCTCGTCAAAAGCCCACCGGACGACTGGAGTGTCAAGCGACGGCAAGAATATCTTGATTGGGCTTTAGAAGTTGCACAGGGACTCCGAGGGACCAACGTGTGGCTCGAAGCTCAATTCGACGACGCAGCGAGGCAACTTGCAGCATCCTGCGCCAAGAGTTCCTAGCTCGGCGACCTGCAAGCGAACCGTTATGAGCGTAGTGTTTTCACAGAAATACCCAACAGAATCGGTGATTTTCGCGATTTTCCAGTGGTGTTTTCACGCGGTCAAAAGCATGATTTCTGTGGGATAACTGTGGGGGTGCCGTCCGCTGCCTCACCAAACGAAGTACGGCGGGCTTTCAACGCTGCGGAGTGGATTCCCGATCGTAGGCAAATGGTGCAGTGTGCACCGGTTCACATCCAATCGGCATAAGTTGGCCCCATCAGAGGCCAATATGCATCCCACACGGAATCAGCAGCTTGCGATTAGAGCAATACTCGCCGCCTGTTCACATGATCAAGCTCACGCGCGGGAGCGGGTGATCACGCCGTGTCCCGTGGTAGCATCCCGACGAACGGAATCTGGCATCGCGAGATAGAGAGGAGGGAGATTTGTGAAAACATCCTTGGAGCAGAAAGCAAAATGGCGCGTTCGAATAGCCTTCGCGTTCTTTTTCTTTTTTTTTATTATTCTTTCGGTTGGGGTATATTTTTCAACCGGTCTCGGCAAGTTTAAGGAGATGATTGCTGCCAGGGAAACGCACCACCTCGCGGCAATGGCAACCCAGGCAGCGAATGAAACCAGCGTTGCGATCGACAAGTTATCAAATGAATTTGGGCCACCGACGCTCTCTAAGGATGTCAATTCAAGCACGGCGGGCCGCACTGATCTTGAGGCACTTCGCAGCGAGTTGGAAACGGCTGAAGCCCATGCGACGGCGTTTATGCCCCGGTACATCGCTCTACTCAAAACTGAACACGACAGAGTTGAAAATTACGCTCAATCGCCTCGCGCAGATAGAGATGCCGTCAGCAGGGTATTGGACGACATTGACAAGCGGCACGCGAAAATTACGACTTTGATTTCCACAATGTTATTGGCGCGCGCCGAATATTATCACGCTTATGAAAATTATCTCGGTGTTCTGGTCAGTAATTTCGGGGCCTACAAGGTAGTAAATGGTGAGTTCATATTTGCACTTCAAAGCACTGTGGATCGTTACAATGTTGCCGCCCGGGCAATGACAATTGCCGCAAGCCGTGTCGCTGAATTGGATGAAGAAAGAAAAAGACTACTTCAACCGCAAAAAGACACGGAGCAAGCCGGTAAAGACAAATGACTGAAACAGCAGCCGGGTCAGTTTAAACTGCGAGGTAGACGGTCGCCCGGGTCCCCGTTGACGTGGCTTCCCACTAGCGAAGCCATTCGCCCGCCTAATATCTTGCTCTTCAAGCGTTCCGAATTCTTAACGACGCACGCGCTTTTTGCACTTCGGATTCTGCTGGGGCCGATGGGCGCAAGGCCGACCGATTCATCCAAGATCACGTTGCCAGAGGAAGAGAACGATGAAGACCCAGCCGACAAATGCTTCTAAGCCCCTCTGATTGAATGTAGTCGGGGGACGCAATGAGACAGCGTGATTACGAACGCGTGGCCAAGCAATGTGCCGCGCAAGCTGATGCTATGAAGCCGGGACCGGAACGGGATGCTTTGCTGGCGAAGGCGCGACAATACCGTTCATACGCAAACATGGAAAATTGGATTGCATCAAAAGAGGCTACAGCCGCCTGTGAGTTAGTGCCTTGGGGTGTGAAGCTAGCTGGATGTACGCTCGCGAAGAAGACTCGAACTGCGAAAACACTTCGGGTCTTTTTCGGTCCAGAAGTAAAAACCGGAGCCCGTACAGCAGACTCCGGTCGCGCAGTAAACGCGACCGATGGCGAAACTCTTGGAGGAGCATCGGTGATCTGTCGAGGAACTGCACAGGCACGGAAGCGCAAGGTTGCTTTTTAATCAAGATCAATTTGTGGGCAGGCGGGCGTTCTGCACAGGCACGATTCAACCCCGTGAATCTAGACTAACACCAAGCATATGAGCCTTGACGGCAGTTGCACCAATCGTTCGCTTCAATGCTTTGGATATTTTTGTTACGCCGACTTTCTTACGAGCCAGCGATTTCAATTCGCGAACATCGGATGGAGTCCATGCTCGTCTAACTAATTTCTTCTTTTTCATCTCGATTTTCGGTTCCAGTTTATGAGAACCGGGCTTCTAACACATCATGCTTAGTTATCAACATACTAAAACTTCACAACTCGGATACTTTTATGCCGACGCACCACAATACCTGTTCGCGGACAAAGTCTATGATAACATTTCTCTAGCCATACCGCGCGACTCGCAAAGTTGAAGCGGCTCGCGGAAACGAGCCGCGATTATAATTACGGACACTCTGGAAGCGCCAAGAGGTTGTCCTAATCACCTGTGCATCGCTGAAATCGCCGGTGGCAGGGTCACCGGTACGGCTACCGGTGCTCGATACCTTTTCGCTCTTATGTCTACAGTCTGCTTATTCATAAGCCGCCCGCGCTTGGCCCAAGGCAATGCTTAATCCCACGTCACACCCAGAATGCCACCGGACGCGTTCCTTGTGTTGAAAACGTACTGTCGTCTAACGTCGAGCGCAATGCGGCGATCGGGCCTCGTGTCGAATCAGTCGTCGGGGAAATGCAGAGCGTGAGCGGTTGCAGCCGCGCCACGATCGCGAAGGTTGCGAAGCGCTGAAGCAAGCTGCCTAAAAGAGTAGCTCGAGAAGCCTAGGGAGCAAGAACAACCTCTCCAACAAGAGACGAGTGATCCCAAGGTATCTGCTTTTGATGTGTTGCGGCAATCACGTCGGCCCGGACACGCTTCATTACGACATCGATATCGATGCCATGATCGGTCAGATGCTTCACGAGCGCCGTCGTGAAAGGGCTGTTACGCCCTGTACCATCGAGTGCCACATTGTCGGGCTGCGTGGAATATGCGATCATTGTGCCTAAGGCTCCCTCGATCGGTCTGAACCCCTGACTAAGCGTGATTGAACGATTCCCGATCGAGCGGGCAAGCGAGCGCACGAGAGGATTGTCACGACAGGCATCGAGAAACACCAGATTAACGCGCTGATCGGACTCCATCTGCGCCAACACCGTCCCCATGTCGATGGCATCGAGCGAAAGATCACTTACCCGTTCAAGCTTGGCATCAACAGGAACCAGATAGTTCTTTCCTTCGACTTGAAGACCATGACCCGAGTAGAAGAACAGGGCAAGATCGGCATCGTTTAGCTTGTGGCCGAACTGTCGAATGGCCTCTTCCATGCCGTGCCTGTCAAGGTTTTGACCTTCTACGACGTCGAAATTCAACGCCCGTAGGACCTGAGCTACATCAGCTTCATCGTTTGCAGGATTGGTTAGATTGGGGGCAAATTGGTATGCACTATTGCCAATGACCAGCGCGATTCGACGCTTTAGGGTCGTAGTTTCTGCTCCTGGCCCCGTGGTCGTGGTTGCAGGAACCTCAGCGCTAACGGGCCGTTTTTCCGCCGGAGAGGTATCGGATTGCGAAACAGGAGCGCTTTCTGAAATGGGCTTGGTCGTTTCTTTGGCCTGTTTCGAATCGGCTTTTGAGCTTGACGTTGCCGGTCGTATTGAACCTTTGTTCGGCTGGTGTGCTGGTTCCGGCCTTGAGCCGACTGCGCGCTGGGCCCTCGAACTACAAGAGGTGGCCTCACACTGCTTCATGCACCGCATGTATCCTTCAAATTGGCCCATTGGATACGACGGGTTGCACCTGGTGTGACAAGAGTTGGAACAGGCACGGTTAAAGGTTGCATGCGCTACCGGCAATATATGCCCATTAATTGCTGCAACCGTAACTGTAACCACCGCAATGAACATCAAAGCTCTTAAGCCGAGCGCTGATTTGCGGCCTGCTGACGGTGCTGCTGATTGTACAACGTCAAGCTCCATGTCGGCCCCACATGCCAAGCTGCTCAGAACATAACGAAGCGGGAACTTAGACCGGGGTCAACCGCGATGCGCTCTCGTTTTCGCACTTGGGCCGGCGGTCTACGCCACCCTTCGTCCGGTCTAAAAGACCATTCCCTGGAGCAGTAAGGAGGTGTTTGACTCCAGCGGCTGACAAGCGCTGTGATCTACGTCACGGAATAATTGCCGTGGCGATGAGGATGCCTCTAATGAGAGGCCGCCGCATCAACACGAATCGCGCACCCTAATCAAAGCTTCTGTGCTCCCACCACAGTCGCCCGCAACTCCGATCGCCTGGATTGCGGAACAAATGACCGGCCAAAAAAATCCATTTCCCCCGTCTCAGAAAAGTGGTCAGCGTTCAAAATTGACGCCAAAAAAGTTTTGCAAGCCGTCCGGAAGTGCCCGGAAAACAACTGGATCAAAACTATCCTGGTTTGCAAAACCACTTGGGAAAATCAACGCCTGCTGGGTGCCCTCATAAAATGCGGCCTAAGTGAGGGAATATTCCGGGATTTTTTCCGGGACTTTGCGTAACGCTAACTGGACAGCCTCCTAGACGCCCAAAGTGGCTAGTCGGCCGATTCATTCAGAGTGATGGGTAAAGATGCTTGAGTTTGATACGGGCATTTTGGGTTGAGAATTGCCAGTTGGCCTTGGAGTGGTTGGCATTGCGGTGTTGCTGCCATGCGGCGATTTCCTCGACGAGTGTCTGTTTGTCGGCAATCCGGCGGTCGAGGCACTGGGACGAAAGCACCCCGAGTTCGGACTCCGCCAAGTTAAGCCAACTGCCGTGCTTTGGAGTGTAGTGCCATTCGAAGCGCTCGACCAGCCGCCTGGCTTCGGCGGCCGGAAAGGCTTCGTAGAG
>JBEKZZ010000102.1:0-9637 GCA_049509335.1 Bradyrhizobium sp.
GTCGAGCGCACCAAGCCCTCAAGCTCGCTGCGCTCCGCACTCGTCAAGATAATCGATGTCGCTTCCGGGATGCCGCTCATGCCCCCTTGAATCACGACTCATTCTTCACCGATAGTGGGTACTAGGTAGAATGGACACGCGGACACCCCACCCCACAGATCTCACCGACGCCGAGCGCATCGACCGCTTGCGGCTGATACGTTCCGACAATGTCGGACCGCGGACGTTTCGTTCGCTGCTTCATCACTTCGGCAGTGCGCGGGCAGCATTGGAGCGGCTGCCTGATTTGGCCCGTCGCGGCGGGGCGTCGAGGCCACAACGCATTTGCAGCGAGGCGGATGCGCGGGCGGAGCTGGAGGCATGTGAAAGACTGGGCGTCCGCCTGATCGCACCTGGCGAAGACGGCTACCCGCCCCGGCTTTCCGAATTGGACGATGCGCCACCGCTGCTTGGCGTGCGCGGCGTCCGCGACGTCATGATGCGGCCGATGATTGCGATCGTCGGCTCGCGTAATGCTTCGGGCGCGGGGCTAAAGTTCGCAGCCGCGCTGGCGCGCGATCTCTCTGACGCCGGTTTTGTCATCGCTTCGGGACTGGCGCGCGGTATCGATCAGGCCGCGCATCGCGCTTCGCTCGAGGGCGGCACGGTGGCGATGCTCGCGGGCGGTCACGACAAGATCTATCCGCCCGAACACACGGATCTGCTTCATGCGATCCTTGAGCATGGCGGCGCGATCTCCGAAATGCCGCTGGGCTATGTGGCGCGCGCCCATGATTTTCCACGCCGCAACCGGCTGGTCTCGGGCGCGTCGCTTGGCGTGGTCGTCATCGAGGCGGCCTTGCGTTCGGGCTCGCTGATCACCGCACGGTTGGCCAATGAGCAGGGCCGCGAAGTCTTTGCGGTGCCGGGCTCGCCGCTCGATCCCCGCGCCGCCGGCACCAACGGCCTGATCAAGCAAGGCGCGACCCTCATTACCGAAGCCAAAGACGTGATCGAGGCGGTCGAGCCGATCATGGGCCGGCCGCTTCAACTGCGCGAGGAAGACGACGAGCCGCTCGCGCCCGACCCCGGCGCTGCGGAGCGCGATCGTATCGTCAATCTGTTGGGACCGACGCCAATCCTGCTCGACGACCTGATCCGCCTGTCCGGCGCGTCACCAGCCGTGGTCCGCACCGTGCTGCTCGAACTCGAATTGGCGGGACGGCTCGATCGTCATGGCGGCGGATTGATTTCGCTGATCTAGATTCACTCCGCCGCTTCTTGGCGTCCATCGAAGCGAGATCGCGCGGCTTCGATCTCCGTCTGGTGCGACTTGGCCCATTCGCCGAGCGCAATTACGGGCTGACTCAAGCCGCGGCCAAGATCGGTCAGTTCGTAGTCAACCCGCGGCGGGATGGTCGGGAAAACAGTCCGGGTCACAAGCCCGTCTCGCTCCAGTCCCCGCAAAGTCAGCGTCAGCATGCGCTGCGAGATACCCGCGACCATACGCTTGATCTCGTTGAACCGTTTGGGCCCGTCAAAAAGCATCATGATGACGAAGACGCTCCATTTGTCGCCGACCCGCGCGAGAACGGAAGCGACGCCACGACAATCCGCATGCTGCGGATCCGGGCGTGGAGTAAGAGCAGGAACTCTGCTGTGCTCAGGTTTCAAGGATGTGCCTGGGTTTCAAAAAAGTGCGTTCTTGTGGGGTTGGCGGACAGTCACTCATATAGCGTGAGTTACAAACCAATACCAAGGTGACCCCCATGAAAAAACTGCTCCATATCGATTCCAGCGTTCTGGGTTCCCATTCAGTAAGCCGGCAGTTGTCCGCTGCCATTGTCGACCGGCTACGCCAAACGGCGCCGAACCTTGAGATCGTCTACCGCGATCTGAGCACGACACCGCTTTCGCACCTTTCCGGGGCGCATCTCGCGGCCGCGCAAGGCGCCACCAATCCGGATGCGGCGCTGGCGCAGGAACTCGCCGCAGGCCAAACCGTGCTGGATGAGTTCCTGGCTGCCGACACCGTGGTGTTGGGCGCGCCGATGTACAACTTCACCATCCCGAGCCAGCTCAAGGCCTGGATCGACCGTATCGTCGTGGCCGGCCAGACCTTCAAATACGATGCCCAGGGACCGAAAGGACTGGCCGGCGACAAACGCGTCATCGTGGCGATCTCGCGCGGCGGCTTTTACGGCGCAGGCACGCCAGCTGCCGCGCTTGAGCACCTGGAATCGTATTTGCGTGGAATCTTCGGCTTTATCGGCGTGACGAAACTCGAGTTCATTTCGGCCGACGGCATCCAGGTCGGTCCTGAGCATCGCGAAAAGGCGCTCGCCAGCGCGTTGCAGGCCGTCACGACCCTCCGCGCAGCGTAAAACCAACCGGGCCCGCTGCCGTTGTGGCAGCGGGCTCTTTCGGCAAGCGATGGCGTGAACGGACTGCGCCGTGCGGCGACCAATTAAGGGGCTGAGAAGGCCGTCCCCTATAGAACGGCACAACTTTTAGATAGTATTTTACAACCTATAGGACATTTCGGGGTATCCAAAACGGGACCTTCAACACCTGTCTATTTGACAGAGACGCCCTCACCACCCATGTTCGCTTCGAAACGGCCGACGCGAGTCTCGCGGAACCGGCCCTTATTTTTCCCCTAAGCTATTGGAATGGCATGAATATCGTCATTGTGGAGTCGCCGGCCAAGGCCAAGACGATCAACAAATATCTGGGCGCCTCCTATGAGGTGCTGGCGTCTTTCGGCCACGTCCGCGACCTTCCCGCCAAGAACGGATCGGTCGATCCGGATGCGAATTTCCAGATGATCTGGGAGGTCGATCCCAAGGCGGCCGGCCGGCTCAACGACATCGCCAAGGCGCTCAAGGGTGCCGACAAGCTCATTCTCGCCACCGACCCTGATCGCGAGGGTGAAGCGATCTCCTGGCACGTGCTCGAAGTGCTGAAGGAAAAGCGCGCGCTGAAGGATCAGTCGATCGAGCGCGTGGTGTTCAACGCCATCACCAAGCCGGCGATCCTGGAAGCGATGAAGAATCCTCGCCAGATCGATGGCGCGCTGGTCGATGCCTATATGGCGCGTCGTGCGTTGGACTATCTCGTCGGCTTCACCCTCTCGCCGGTGCTGTGGCGCAAACTGCCGGGCGCGCGCTCGGCCGGGCGCGTACAGTCCGTAGCGTTGCGGCTGGTCTGCGACCGTGAACTCGAAATCGAAAAATTCGTAGCCCGTGAATACTGGTCGCTGGTGGCGACGCTTTCGACCGCGCGCGGCGACACCTTCGAGGCGCGCCTTGTCGGCGCCGACGGCAAGAAAATCCAGCGCCTCGATATCGGCACTGGTCAGGAAGCCGAAGATTTCAAGAAGGCGCTGGAAGCGGCCCAATTTACCGTCACCTCAGTCGAAGCCAAGCCGGCGCGGCGCAACCCGCAAGCCCCCTTCACCACCTCGACGCTGCAACAGGAAGCCAGCCGCAAGCTCGGCTTTGCGCCCGCGCATACGATGCGGATCGCGCAGCGGCTCTATGAGGGCATCGATATCGGCGGCGAGACCACCGGTCTCATTACCTATATGCGAACCGACGGCGTACAGATCGACGGCTCCGCGATCACGCAGGCGCGCAAGGTGATCGGCGAGGATTACGGCAACGCCTATGTGCCGGAGGCACCTCGCCAGTATCAGGCCAAGGCCAAGAACGCGCAGGAAGCCCACGAAGCGATCCGCCCGACCGACCTGTCGCGGCGTCCGAACGAAATGCGCCGCCGGCTCGATCCGGAACAGGCCAAGCTTTATGAACTGATCTGGACCCGCACCATCGCAAGCCAGATGGAATCTGCCGAACTCGAGCGCACCACGGTCGACATCACGGCGAAAGCGGGCGCACGCGCGCTCGAACTTCGCGCCACCGGCCAGGTCATCAAGTTCGACGGCTTCCTCGCCCTCTATCAGGAAGGCCGCGACGACGATGGCGACGATGAGGACAGCCGCCGCCTGCCCGCGATGAGCCAGGGCGAGGCGTTGAAGAAGAACGACTTGGCCGTCACCCAGCATTTCACCGAGCCGCCGCCGCGCTTCTCCGAAGCCTCGCTGGTCAAGCGCATGGAAGAACTCGGCATCGGCCGTCCCTCAACCTATGCTTCGATCCTTCAGGTGCTGAAAGACCGCGGCTATGTGCGGCTGGAAAAGAAGCGCCTGCATGGCGAGGACAAGGGCCGCGTCGTAGTCGCCTTCCTGGAAAACTTCTTCGCCCGCTACGTCGAATATGATTTCACCGCCGGACTGGAAGAGCAGCTCGACCGCGTCTCCAACAACGAGATTTCCTGGCAGCAGGTGCTGAAGGATTTCTGGACCGGATTCATCGGCGCGGTCAACGACATCAAGGATCTCCGCGTCTCCGAGGTGCTGGATGCGCTCGACGACATGCTGGGTCCGCATATTTATCCACCGCGCACCGACGGCGGCGACGTCAGGCAATGTCCAAGCTGCGGCACCGGGCGGCTCAACCTCAAGGCCGGCAAGTTCGGCGCCTTTGTCGGCTGTTCCAACTATCCGGAATGCCGTCACACCCGTCCGCTCGCCGCCGACAGCGAGGCCAGCGCCGATCGCATACTCGGTCAGGATCCCGAGACCGGCCGCGACGTCGTCGTGAAGGCCGGACGCTTCGGTCCCTATATCCAGTTCGGGGAGCAGAAGGATTATGCCGAGGGCGAAAAGCCCAAGCGCGCCGGCATTCCAAAAAACATCTCGCCTGCGGATGTCGAACTCGAGCTCGCGTTGAAACTGTTGTCGCTGCCGCGCGAGATCGGCTTGCATCCGGAGAGCGGTCAACCGATCATGGCAGGCCTTGGCCGCTTCGGTCCCTTTGTGCGTCATGAGAAAACCTATGCCAGCCTTGAGGCGGGCGATGAGGTCTTTGACATCGGTCTCAATCGGGCGGTCACGCTGATCGCGGAAAAGGTCGCGAAGGGTCCGAGCGGGCGCCGGTTCGGCGCCGACCCGGGCAAGCCCTTGGGCGATCATCCCTCGCTTGGCGCGGTCGCGGTGAAAAACGGCCGCTATGGCGCCTATGTCACGGCCGGCGGCATCAATGCGACCATCCCGGGCGAGAAGACGGTCGACACCATTACGCTGCCCGAAGCGATCGCCCTTCTCGACGAGCGTGCGGCCAAAGGCGGCGGCTCCAAACGCGGTGCCAAAAAAGCCAAAGCCGCGAAGCCGGCCAAGGCTAAGGTTGAGGCTAAGCCTGAGGCGGACGGCAGCGCAGCCAAACCTGCGAAAAAGGCTGCGGTAAAGAAATCGGCCGCCCAGCCAAAATCGGAATCCACCTCGAAGGCGCGCGCGCCGGTGACGGCCAAGACTTCGGCAAAAAAGGCCGCCAAGCCCGTTGCCAAGAAGAGCGCCGGTAAAGCAAGTGGATAAGGCAAGCGGATAGCGTGGCACGGCAACGCGACAGCGGCTTTCCGTCGACAGAGACAATTGTCGCTTTCATTCGCGCGAATCCGGGCAACATCAGTACCCGCGAGATCGCGCGCGAGTTCGGCCTCAAGAACGCCGATCGCGCCGTACTCAAGCAACTGCTGCGCGAACTCGCGGACGAAGGCATCATCAAGAAGCGCGGCAAGGAAATCAGCGAGCCCAAGACGCTGCCCGCTACGCTTCTGGCCGACATCACCAGCCGCGACAGCGACGGCGAGTTATTGGCTACTCCCGCCGAGTGGGACGAGGTCGAAAACAGCGAACCGCCGAAAATCCGCATCCATATCCCAAGGCGGGTGCAGCCCGGCACGGCGGCCGGCGTCGGTGACCGCGCACTGTTGCGTGTTGAAAAGCTTGAGGAGCACGCCCGCGACGGCGTCGCCTATCGTGGACGGATCATCAAGGTCATCGATCACGCCAAAACGCGCGTGCTCGGAATCTTCCGCAAGAATCCCGACGGCGGTGGACGCCTGATCCCGGTCGACAAGAAACAGGCCGGCCGCGAACTGAACATCGCCAGGACCGATACGCTTGGTGCCGAGGATGGCGATCTCGTCAGCGTCGATCTGGTGCGCTCGCGCGGCTTTGGCCTGGCCAGCGGCAAGGTCAAGGATCGGCTGGGATCGCTTGCGACCGAAAAAGCAATCAGCCTGATCGCGATCCATGCCCACGACATTCCGCAGGCCTTCTCAAAGGATGCCATGCGCGAGGCCGACGAAGCCCAGCCGGCGAACCTGAAAGGGCGCGAGGACTGGCGCGATGTCCCGCTCGTCACCATCGATCCGCCGGATGCGAAAGACCACGACGACGCGGTTCATGCCGAAGAGGACTCCGATCCAAACAACAAAGGCGGTTTCATCGTCAACGTCGCGATTGCCGATGTCGCATTCTACGTTCGGCCGGGCTCGGCACTCGATCGGGACGCGCTCACGCGCGGCAATTCGGTCTATTTCCCCGACCGCGTCGTGCCGATGCTGCCCGAGCGCATTTCCAACAACCTGTGCTCGCTGGTGCCGGGTGAGCCGCGCGGTGCGCTCGCGGTGCGGATGGTGATCGGCGCGGACGGGCGCAAGCGCTCGCATACGTTCCACCGCATCCTGATGCGCTCGGCTGCGAAACTGCATTACGCCCAGGCGCAAGCCGCGATCGACGGCCATCCCGACGACACAACAGGACCGTTGCTCGCTCCGATCTTAAGGCCGCTTTATGCGGCTTATGCGACCGTGAAACGCGCCCGCGACGAACGCGACCCGCTCGACCTCGACCTTCCCGAACGCAAGATTCTCCTGAAGGCCGACGGCACGGTCGATCGCGTCGTCGTGCCCGAGCGGCTCGACGCGCACAAATTGATCGAAGAGTTCATGATTTTGGCCAATGTCGCCGCGGCCGAAATGCTGGAAAAGAAGTCGCTACCGCTGATCTATCGGGTGCATGACGAACCGACGCTTGAGAAAGTTCACGCGTTGCAGGAATTTTTGAAAACACTCGACTTGCCCTTCGCCAAGGCGGGCGCGTTGCGGCCTGCCGTCTTCAACCGTGTGCTGGCGCAAGTCAGAGGTCACGATGCCGAGCAGCTCGTGAACGAGGTCGTGCTGCGCTCGCAGGCGCAGGCCGAATATTCCTCGGAAAATTACGGCCATTTCGGCCTCAATCTGCGCCGCTACGCCCACTTCACCTCGCCGATCCGCCGCTACGCCGATCTGGTCGTGCATCGCGCTTTGATCCGGGCGCTGGGGTTGGGCGAAGGCGCGATGCCGGACACCGAGACCTCGGAAAACTTGAGCGAAGTCGCAGCCCAAATCTCCGTCACCGAACGCCGCGCCATGAAGGCCGAGCGCGAGACCGCCGACCGCCTGATCGCGCATTTTCTCGCCGACCGCATCGGCGCGACATTTCAGGGGCGCATTTCCGGCGTCACCCGCGCAGGCCTGTTCGTGAAACTGGCCGACACCGGCGCCGACGGGTTGATCCCGATCCGCACGCTCGGCACCGAATATTTCAACTATGACGAGACCCGCCATGCGCTGGTCGGCTCACGCAGCGGTGCCATGCACAGGCTTGGGGACGTCGTCGACGTTCGTCTGGTAGAAGCTGCACCAGTGGCGGGCGCGTTGCGGTTCGAACTGCTGTCGGAAGGCCACGCACCGTCACGAGAGCGCCGCCGCGAACCGTCGCGAGGTGCCTCAAAGGCAAAGGCCAAATCACAGCCGGGCGCGAGAGCGCCCAAGAAGGATCGCAAGGCAGGCAAGGCCCGGTCCGGCAAATCGAAGAAAGGCCAGTCATGGAAACGGTAAGCACCCGCCCGACCGTTTGGAGCCAGGAAACCGGAGCGACCGAGAAGCGTAACGTCTGGCAGGCCTTGAAGCGCGGCTTTCGCGGCCGCTGTCCGCGCTGCGGCGAAGGCAGGCTGTTTCGCGCCTTCCTGAAAGTCGACAACGCCTGCTCGGTTTGCGGCCAGGATTTCACGCCGCACCGCGCTGACGACCTCCCGGCCTATCTCGTCATCGTCATCGTCGGCCATATCGTGGTGCCGCTGGCACTGATGATCGAAACCAATTATTCGCCACCAGTCGCGCTTCAATTGGCGATCTACCTGCCGATAACGTTCATCGCCTCACTGGCGCTGTTACAGCCGGTCAAGGGCGCGGTCGTCGGTGTACAATGGGCCTTGCGGATGCACGGATTTGACGAAGCGAACCCGGAACCATAGATCACGTCCCCTGATCAAGAAACGGCGGGGCTTTGGGGCGCGATGAGTGAGACCGGAAATACCGAGAAAGAAGCCGACCATCATCCCTATCGCCGTCCCGTCGATGCCGCGACCTTGATCCTGGTCGACCGCTCGGGCGCAATCCCTAAGGTTTTGGTCGGCCGGCGCCACGACAAGGTGGTGTTCATGCCCGGCAAATTCGTCTTCCCCGGCGGCCGTGTCGAGACCGCCGATGGCCGCGTGCCGGTAGCGGCCGCTATTCCGAAAGCGCTCGAAACCAGTCTGTTAAAAGGCAGCCCGAAGATCACAGCGGCGCGCGCCCGCTCACTGGCGGTCGCGGCTATCCGCGAAGCCTGCGAAGAGACCGGCCTTTGCCTTGGGCGCGCGAGCCCGGGCAAGAAGGCGCCCGCGTTGTCGGGCCCGTGGAAGCCGTTCGCCGATGCGGGCCTCCTGCCCGATCCGTCCGGCCTCTTCCTGATTGCGCGCGCGATTACGCCGCCGGGCCGTGTCAGGCGCTTCGATACGCGCTTCTTCACGGCCGACGCCTCGACCATCGCGCGTCGTGTCGATGGCGTTATCCATGCCGATGCCGAGCTGGTCGAACTGGTCTGGGTCGAACTCGGCTCAAAGCCACTCGCCGATTTGCATCCGATGACGAAAAACGTACTGAACGAGCTGGACAAGCGTCTCGCGACCGGTGCGCTCCGCCACGACGCCGACGTGCCGTTTTACCATTTCTACAGCGGCAAGATGCACCGGGACATATTGGGCGCATCGTGATGGCGGGCTGCGAGCACGGAATAATGCCTTTGTCGTTTAGCCCCGCAAAAACAAAATAATCTTCTGCAGGCTCCCGATGGCAGCGCGGCCTGCCGTGCCTATCTCTTCCCCCAACAATAACCGGCAAGGACATCGGGGCAATGACACAACGGCAACTCAAGCTCGGCGCGTTCATGCGGCCGGTCTCTATCCACACCGGCGCGTGGCGCTATCCGGGCGCCTGGCCCGACGCCAACTTCAATTTCACTCACATCAAGCAACTGATCCAGAAGCTGGAGGCCGGCAAGTTCGACGCCTTTTTCATGGCCGACCACTTGGCTGTGCTCAACATGCCGGTCAATGCGCTCAAGCGCAGCCACACCGTCACTTCCTTCGAACCGTTCACGCTGCTGTCGGCACTGGCCGCTGTTACCGACAATATTGGCCTCGTCGCCACCGGCTCGACGACGTTCGACGCCCCCTATCACGTCGCCCGTCGCTTCGCCTCGCTCGATCATATCTCGGGTGGACGCGCCGGCTGGAACATCGTCACGACGTCAAATCCAGACGCGGCGCTCAATTTCGGGCTCGACGAGCACATGGAGCATGCCGAGCGCTACAAGCGCGCCCGCGAATTCTACGATGTGGTGACGGGCTTATGGGATTCGTTTGCCGACGACGCGTTTGTGCGGGATGTC
>JBEKZZ010000103.1:0-9210 GCA_049509335.1 Bradyrhizobium sp.
GAGGGCGTGGTGCCAATCCTACTTCCTTCAGGTCGAGGGAGGGTTTTCTTTACCGAGCAGCACTCACGGATCAGTTCCGCCACAATATTTTTTGCGCTTGGACTCGCCGCCACACTCAGCAATGTAATTCGCCAGCGTGCCTTTGTAGGGTCCGCCAATCCAATATGTTGCTTTATACGTCAGATTGTCGACGACCAGCTTCCCATTTTCGGGCACGTCGAATACATGATCATCCGGCAACTCAGCGCCCACTTCGGCATCGACGCCGTCTGCAATGACCACGCGCAGTTCCGCCGACGCAGATTCGGACAGCGTCGCAAGCAATATTGCAAAAATCAGACCCAAGGCTGGCTTCGATCGAGACATTTCGCACCCTCCGAACCTGCTCCTTGACCATCTCGACAAAGATCATCGGCGCCGATTGCAGCCAAACTTTGCGCGGCGCCTCGATCATCACATGACCGATGTCCTGATGTCCCCTGGAAGCAGACATCCCGGATGTCCCCTGGAAGCGGACATCCAGCTTCGCTGGCATTTATGAGGTCACGCCCCGATTGACCCCCCACCCGGCGAATTGACGCCCCCCTTTCAAGGGGAGGGAGCGTTCTGCTAAGCCAAGTCCGTGAATATCAATAATAAAAGCGGGCGGGGCTGGGCGGGATGACAGTTGTAGGGCAGGACATCCCGGGCAATCCTGAACTGCCGGAGTCCGCTACGGCCGACGCGGTGCTGCAAAGCGCGGTGAAGAAGGCCGCGTTGCGATTCGTGCCGCTGCTCACCATCGCCTATCTCTTTAATTATCTCGATCGCACCAGTCTTGGCGTCGCGGCGCTGACCATGAAAGAGCAACTGGGGCTGACGGCGTCCCAGCTCGGCTTTGCCGCCGGCATCTTCTTTCTCGGCTACTCCGTGTTCGAGATCCCGAGCAATCTGTTGCTTTATAAAGTCGGCGCGCGGCGCTGGCTGGCGCGCATCATGGTCAGTTGGGGACTGGTGTCGGCGGCGACCGCCTTCGTGGTCGGGCCGAACAGCTTTTACGCCCTTCGGCTCCTGCTCGGGATCATGGAAGCCGGTTTCTTTCCGGGCGTGACGTTCTTTCTCGCCGCATGGTTTCCGGCGCAATACCGCACGCGGATGCTGGCCTGGTTTCTGGTCGGCATTCCCCTGTCTTCACTGATCGGCACGCCCGTCTGCACCATGTTGCTCGGGATGGACGGCATCTGGGGTTTTGCCGGCTGGCAATGGATGTTTTTCCTGGTCAGCCTGCCCTGCGTGCCGCTCGGCATTCTCACGCTCGTTCTGCTCGCCGACCGGCCGCAGACCGCAACCTGGCTCACCCGGCAAGAACGCGATGTGCTCGACGGCGTGCTGGCCTCCGAAGTTCGCGAGCGGCCGCATGCCTCGCTGCTCGCGGCGCTGCTGGATTCACGCGTGCTGATTTGCGCGGCGATCCAGTTCGGCTTCACGCTCGGCTCCTACGGCATCGGCATCTGGCTGCCCTTGATGCTCAGGGAATATCACCTCTCCAACAGCTCGATCGGCTGGGTTGGGGCTATTCCCTATCTGTTTGCCTCGGTCGGCATGGTGCTGTGGGCGCGCTATGTCGATCAGAAGGGCCGGCGCATCGCCAATCTCGCGATCACCTGCTTGCTCGGCGGCGCAGGGCTTCTGCTGCCGATCCTTTCCGACTCGCTTGTGTCGGCCGTCATCGGATTCAGCCTCGCTCTGACCGGCGTGACCGCGGCGCGCGCGATCTTCTGGACCATTCCGACCCGCTTCCTCACCGGCGTGGCGGCCGCCGGCGGGCTTGCCTTCATCAACAGCGTCGCCACCACCGGCGGCTTTTTCGGCCCCTCCATGATGGGTTTGCTGAAGGATTTCTCCGGCTCTTATGTCGTGGGCCTGCTCGCGGTCGCCGCCATCATGCTCGCCGCGACCGCGGCTTCGATGTCGCTGAAGCTCTTTATTTCCCGCGAGTAACAATTCGCGCGAACAAAGCCCGAGGTTACGGGGATTGAAAACGATTCGCATTTGCGAATCGCCTGGCACTGCGAGTCAGGAATGTTTGGCGATGAGCTCGCTATCTTATGCTCCCGAACTTTACGGGAAGAACTGGAAAATATCGCAAATTCTTCGCATTCCTGTAACAGAGGGTGAGCAGATTGCAGCGCCTCAACCTCCACGTTTGTCTTCGTGGCTTACATGTATCGCGAAGCTTCTCACTTTCAGGACATATAAAAAATGATAGCCAAGGAAACGCGTCCGCTTCGCGGACGTTCGCTCTTCAGCACGCGTTTTGCCGTCGCTTTGCTCGCCACCACGACGCTCGGCGGAGCGCTGGCCTATGCCGAACCCATCACGTTTTTCCTGCCGGGCAATCTGCTGCTGAGCCGGAGCGTCTATGACGCCACCCCTGCCGACGTTACCGTCGGCATGACGCTGCCGCCGAACTGCGTGCCGAACAAGGCCAACAAGGTCACATGCGTCACCGCGGTCAACGACGGCACTTATCCCTTCGTGTTCAACAACGCGCCGGTCGATGCCTCCTTCGGTATTACAACCAAGATCTTGCTCGACGAGATTCTTCCGATCCCCACCGGCAACGTCATCCAGACGATCGAAGTGCCGAACAGCACCGATCCTGGCGTGACCGCCACCAAGGACCAGATGGTCACGAGCTTCTCGTCCAAGTCGGAAATCGGGCTCAACCTGTCGCTCGATCGCAGCAAGGTGTCGTTCATGGGGTATCTCTCCCCGGTCGGCGCGGTCGACGTCTCCAACTCCAATACGCCCGACGTGGTCGATCCGACCAATCCGGTGCCGGCAGTGGATTACCGCGTGATCGCCGACCTCGATCAGTTCGGCCAGTTCCACTTCACCAAGACCAACGCCTATAGCGGCAACAACGGCCGCGCCGCGATCCTGAACAACGTCAAGGGTGCCAACGTCCACTACATGTCGGGTAACGCCGGCAACGGCGGCAAGCCCCAGCCGGTTGGCGTCATCACCGGCGCCGGCGCGCAGATCTCGACCCCGTCGAATATGCCGCTCGCCCAGCAGCCGGATCCCGGCGCGCCGACCCCGCTCGGCAGTTTCAGCATTACCGAAGTCGGTGATGCTGCTGACAAGGTCGGCAAGGACACCAACTTCCGTGGCCTGACGGTGTTCAACAACGTCGTGTACCTGACCAAGGGTTCGGGCGGCAACGGCATCAACACGGTGTATTTCATCGATACCTCGGGGATTGGCGCCAACGGCAATCCGAAGGCTTGCCCGAACGGCTCCGGCGTGCCGGCTCCCGGGGCAACGCTGCCGACCACTGGAATCGTGTTCAATGGGGCTACGGTGCAGGCGGACGGCGTGACGCCCTTCAACATGTGCGTGTTGAATGGTTTCCCGACCAGCCTCGCCGCCAACACCACGCCACCTCTCCCGATGTTCCCGTTCGGCATGTTCTTCGCCAATGCCACGACGCTCTATGTCGCGGATGAAGGCAACGGCATCGCGACGTTTGCGAACGGCAGCTTCACCGCCGCTGTTCCGGCGCAGAACAGTGGTGGATTGCAGAAGTGGGTGCTGAACACGCAGACCAACACCTGGTCGCTCGCCTATACGATCCAGGCGGGTCTCGATCTCGGCGTGCCCTACATCGTGCCGGGCTATCCGACCGGCATCAACGCCGCGACCGCCCTGCCGTGGGCGCCCGCGACCGACGGCTTGCGCAACATCACCGGCCGCGTCAATCCCGACGGCACGGTGAGCATCTGGGCGATCACCTCCACCGTCAGCGGCGGCGGCGACACGGGTGCAGACCCGAACAAGCTCGTGCTGATCACCGACAAGCTCACCGCGATGACGCTGTCGGCCCACGAAAGCTTCACCACGGTGCGCACCGCGAAGTCAGGCGAAGTGCTTCGCGGCATTTCGTTCACGCCCGGTACCGGCGAAGGTCTGGGGCAGGAGATCAGTTCTCTGCTCTGCGACTTCGGCATCTGCGCGCCGTGATCTGACAATCAAGCGCGTTTGGCGATTTCGCCAGACGCGCCGGTCGTCTACATCTCCCCGCGTGAATCACGCGGGGAGATTTTTTTGTGGCAGTTTTTGTGCCCGCGTCGTGTCTGTCGGCCGACCTCACACTCTCTCATGCTTGCGCAAATCGCGGGCGTGGTCGAAACGGCTCGCAAGGCCGGCCTCTGATCCGGTGACCTCGGGCAGGGTGGCCTCGGCCAAAATCTCCTCGGTGATGTCCTCGACCGCCGAGCCCTCGATCTCGTGGATGAAGCTGATATTGCTGTATTCGCCCGAGGCGATGCGCGAGACGACTTCGCGGCGGGTGATTTCGGGGTCGACGATGGCCTCGCGGCCGCGCCTTCCATAATCGATCATGACGACAAAATATTGCATGCGGGCGGGCCAGCGCTCCTCGCGGGTTTTTCCTGATGGCTGCCATTATTTCGGAGATTCGGAACCCGTGCAAGAATAACTTCGTAAAATCCGAAATCAGCCATCCCAGCCGTCATGCTCCGCGAAAGCGGGGCATCCAGTATCCAAGAGGCGGTGATGCAGAGCTGAGAAGCCGCGGCGTACTGGATCGCCCGCTTTCGCGGGCGATGACGGCCAACAACTATTTCACCTCGTGAGTTACCTGCCGTCCTTGTGCGCTGGCTTCTTCCGCGAGCGCGCCGCCGCCCTGGCGCGCAGGCGATCGATCTGGCCGCGCGGCAAGGTCACACAGATTTCTCCGATCCATTCCAGCTTGACGCCTGCGATCGGCTTCGCATTGAAGCTGGTGAGGTTGACGACGTGGCCGGTCTTGCCGCGCTCGATCGTCTTGAGGTAACGCTCGCCGCTCTTCAGCCGCACGGCCGCTTCCTCGCCGTAAAAACTCGAGAGCGGATGGCGCTGGTCGCGATAAACCACGATAATATCGCCATTCTCGTATTTCGGCAGCATGGAATCGCCGACCACCTCGAACGCGACGGTTTCCTCCGCGATCGGGAACGGCAGTTCGACCTCGCCGAGGCCCTCCGGCGGCATCTGCTCGTGCTCGGGCGTGATCGTCGCGCCGGCGCCGACCCGTCCCATGATCGGCACGGCGTTGAGTTCGAGATAGTCGATGATCGGCTGAAGCTCGGAAGCCTTGATCAGGCGCGCCTCGGAAAGAATCTCCGACACCGCGCCAGGACGAACGCCCATCGCGTCCGCGAGACCTCCCTTGGTCTTGCCCGGCTTGGAAAGCCCCCGCTCGATCATCTTGACGTCCAGCATAGCGATTCTCCGCACCGTCGATGTCGATGAGCATAGCAATTCCGATTATCCGAAATCAAGCTTGACGTATTTCGGAATATCCGAAATATAGAGAACACAACAGGAAATTTCAGTGAACAATAGATGCAATCAACGTGGCAGGAGGCGCACTCGGCCGCGCTGCGTGAACTCGTCGAAAAGGGATTGCCATTTTCGGAAATCGCCCGCGCGCTCAACGAACGCTTCGGCACCGCCTATACCCGCAATGCCGCGATCGGCCGCGCCCGCCGCCTGGGCCTTTCCACGCCCCAACGGGCGGACCCGGCAGGGCCGTTTCCCGCGGCCAAGAAACCCGACGCGAGGCGTATCCGGGAAAAGCGCGCCCGCAACCTCTCAAAGGCCGTGGGAAAACCCGCCACACTGGAGCGCGCCGCCACACTTCAGCTTCGTTGCGTGGCGATTACGCCACGGCATCTCGCGCTGATCGATCTGGAGGCGGATGACTGCCGCTACCCCTACGGCGGCGATGTGGAAGGCGAGCCGATTACGTTTTGCGGCCATCCGCGCCGCGAGGGCTCCAGCTATTGCGCGTCGCATTTCCATCTGACGAACGCGCCGGACCTTCCCGAGAAGCGTCAGCCTGCGAAGACACGGCTGCGCCTGGTGGAGGCGGCATGAGCGCAGATGTCTCCGCCATGCTCTCAAGGTTGAGGCCGTTGCCGCAGCGGCTTCGCCTCGCGCATCTCGCGGCGTTGCTGCGGTGCGAGGTGAAGGATTCGCTACGCGCTGGCGAGCTGAAGCACTTGCTTGCCGCCCAATCGGCGGAATTCCTGGAGTCAATGATTGGCGGCCGCGCCGGATGAAGCGACCGTGGATGCCGCTTTATGTCGGCGATTATCTCGGCGATACCGGTCACCTGACCACGCCGCAGCATGGCGCTTATCTGCTCTTGATGATGCATTACTGGCGCAAGGGCGAATTGCCTGATGACGACGGCCAGCTCTCGAAAATCACCAAGTTGCCGCTGAAGACCTGGTGCGACTATCGGGCGGTCCTGCAGGCATTCTTCCACTCGGGGTGGAAGCACAAGCGGATCGACGCCGAACTGGCGCGGATGATGCGTATCTCCGAGAAGCGCGCGAGCGCGGGACAAAAAGGCGGACTTAATTCGGCGCTCTCCCGCGTGAAACTCGAAAATGCCCCGCGCGGAAGAGCGTTGCCGCGAGCAATTGCTTCGTTTTGCTCAAGCGAAGCTCAAGCAGACGTCGACCACTCACACACACACTC
The DNA here is from genome assembly GCA_049509335.1 of Bradyrhizobium sp. Classification (GTDB taxonomy): domain Bacteria; phylum Pseudomonadota; class Alphaproteobacteria; order Rhizobiales; family Xanthobacteraceae; genus Bradyrhizobium. Next base: position 6,535 of record JBEKZZ010000103.1, read on the forward strand.
ACAAAAGATTCTTTCTTCTTCCGCCGACGAGGAGTGCGCGCCGCCGCCTTCGTCGAAAGAAAGCAAAGCGGTTCCCGTCAGTGCGGAACTGGCGGCCTATGTCGCGCGAAAGACTTTCTAGGCGCGAGATTCTGAAAAAGGAGTTCTCCACCAATGCCGCGTGCCAGACGCAACAAGCCTCGCAAAGCAAGCCTCGCTCACGACCGCCGCGCGCAGGATCTGCCGCTGAATGCCGAGGTCGCCACGGTGGAAATCGACAATCCCCTGGGCCTTGAACCCGGCGAGAAGATTGTCGCGTTGCGTTCGATCCGCAACGATCCGCTGGGCCGGCTGCACAGCCACCATCAGATCGACGAGGCGCAGTACCGTGGCGGACGCGCGTTTCAGGACGATTGGGAGAAGGCCGAGCGCGGCCCGCGCGCGGTCGATCCGACCCGCGAATATGTCGACGGCGGCCGGGCCTGCGAGCCGATCACCGAGCGGCAGCGTCGCGCGGTGCTGCGGCTGAATCGTATCGAGCGCGAACTCGGCACTGACGGCATCGTGCTGGTGCACGAGGTGCTGGTACTCGGACTGACCATGGAACAGATCGGGGAGAGGCGGGGCTTACGCGGCCAGCGCTGGAAGGATTATTTCGCCAGGCGTTTCCAGGAATGCCTCGACCGGCTGGCGCTGATTTACGGCTTTGCCACCGCGGCAGCCGCGCGCAAAGGCCCGCACGTCGCGAGATGAAGTTCTCGATCAAACGAAAAGGCCGCTGGCAATGACGCCAGCGGCCTTCCGGGTAGAAAAAAGGGATAAGGATGAAATACGCTCAGCCCCGGATGTTGATCAACATATCCGCGACATATGAAGGAATGGAGTCGAAAACACGCATCCTTGCGTGACATCGCGTCGCTGTGGCAGTCGCAACACAGTTTTGGGGCTGCGGTCTTGAAACCGCGGTGTTTGGGCCGTGTTCCCAGGCAAATCCGGAGCCGTCGTGTTCCCTGAGTTACCTGGTAACCTAAAGTGCGTGGAGGCGATGGGGAACTCCAGCGCCCGCGCGCGGCTTGTTCATAAGCAGTTTAAATCGCGCTTGGATATCAGCCGTGGAGTTCTCCCCCGAAGTGATCGAGATCATGTCCGCGGCGCTGGAGGCCTCCATTGAGCGCCTGCCGGACCCGGTCTCCCTGACGCAGGTCTACTATCTGGCTGAATCAATCCTGCATACTGCGGAAGCCGGCGAGCGGGACGTCGCCGTGCTGGAACGCATCGCGCTGGTCGAATTGCGGATCAGCCAGCGCGATTAAGGACGGCCAATCCTCAGGGTGAGGTGCAACCCCGCTCGCGTGCTGTTAGGCTCGGTGCGTTTACTTCGGGCCTTTGTCCTCCATGAAAGATTCAGCCTTCCTTAGCCAGCCGCCGCTCAGCCGCATTACGGCGCATGCGCTGAATGTGGGTGACCGGATCAATACGTCCGGTTTCGAAAAGGATGCGCTGTCGGCGGTGCCGCTGGCGTTGCGTGCGGGCAGTAGCGGCGTCGCGGTGCTGTTCCGCTATGGCGCGGTCGTCTTCCTCAACATGAGCGCCGAGGAAGAGAGCGCCTTTCTCGAACGGCTGGGCCCACGGATCGGTGGGCGGTTGACGCCGCCGGAAGAAGAAGCCGCCACCGTCGAACTGTTGGGCGAGAACGAGGATCAGGTGGCCTCGGGTGGCCCGATCCATGTACGCGACATGTCGATCGCGCGATTACTCGTGGTCTCCGACGTGCTCGCCAAGAGCGTTGTGCTCGCCCATGACGAGCGCGAAGTTGCGAAAGTGTTCGAGACCATCGAGCCGTTTGTGCGTGAACTGGCGACGCACGGAAAGTTCTCCCGCAACCGGCGCGGCCTTCTGAAGCTGATCGGCGAGGCGCTGTTGGTGCAGCACAACGTCTCCGGCCGCGTCGCGATCACGGACAAGCCCGATGCGTTGTGGGACCGCCCCGATCTGGAGCGGCTTTATGCGCGCCTGGAGGATGAATACGAACTGATCGGCCGGGTCGAGACGCTCAACCGCAAGCTCGAGGTGGTGGCGGACACCGCCGATACGCTCGCCGACATCATCGACACCCGCCGCTCGCTGCGGCTCGAGATCATTGTCGTGCTTCTGATCGGGTTCGAAATCGTGATCGGCATCTCGCAGATCTTCGCAGCGCGCGGCGGGCATTGAGGGCGCGGCATCAGGCGTTGTCCTTTCCCCTCACCCCTGAGGAGCCGCGTAAGCGGCGTCTCGAAGGATGAGGCCGATATCGAGGCCTCATGGTTCTCCCGGCAATACGAAGTATTGTCCGGAAGACGCGCGCTATTTTGTGCCGCCGTTCGCTAACGGCCTCGCTCTTGCTCGGCCTGCTCGGGCGGTAGCGCTCCTCACCATGAGGATTTCGGTGCGGCGGGCCGGGCAGGGCGAAGAGTCCCGCCACATTGTGGGCACCCCCGGCCACACTCATATCCCGGCAATGTCCCGAAAAGGGACAGAACTCTGACGTTTTCAGCCACAATCCGGCGCGACGTTAACCATATGCGAATCATCACAGTCATAACGCTGCTGGCGCTGCTGACGATCTCCGGAGCGGTCATCTCCGATCGGGTCCTCACAAACCAGGAACAGCCGGTGGTGGCGGTTCGGTTCTGACATTCGTCAAGGCGTGGGCGC
>JBEKZZ010000104.1:0-9113 GCA_049509335.1 Bradyrhizobium sp.
CGAGGCGGCCGCGACCGCGGCCGACGAAGCGAAGAAGGCTGTCGCGCCGGCGGCACGCGAGAGCGCCGCGATAACCGCTTCGCTGCGCAAGCTCGAAATGCTCAATACCCGCGCCCAGGCCGAGCTGGCCTATGCCGGCAAGGTGCTCGCCGCCGCGAAGACCGACGACGCCAAGGCAAAGGCCGAAGATCTGAAACAGAAGGCCGAACTCAAGGCCACCGACGCGCAGACGCAGTTCGACACCGCGAAGACCGAGGCGAAGGCAAAGCTTGAAGCCGCCGCGACCGCAAAGGACGCCGCCAAGGCCGCTGCGGCCAAAAAGACCGACACCGGCAAAGCGGCGACCGAGGCGAGGCTCGCGCTGGAGCCGGTCTCGGTCTACATCAGCCGCGCGACGCAAAAGCTTTACGTGCGGCGGAACACCCACAAGGCGTGGTCGGACGGCGGCGAAGTGTTCGACTACTCCATTGAGGTGCCCGTTACGATCCGCGATCCCGACCGGCCGATCGGCACGCATATCTTTACGGCGATGGCGAAGAGCGACACTGGCCTGCGCTGGAGCGTGGTCTCGATCGACGAGGGAGACAGCGCCAAGGACGCGCTCGACCGCATCACCATCCCGCAGGATGTGCTCGATCGCATTGCGCCGACCGCAGCCGTGCGATCCTCGATCGTGATCTCGGACGAGCCGCTGAGCAAGGAGACCAACTATCGCACCGAGTTCGTCGCCGTGCTCAGCAACCAGCCGCAGGGCGGCTTCATCACGCGCAAGCCGACGCCTCCTGTCGAGGTTGCGAACGGAGACGGCGGCAACTTCTTCGGCTCGTTTTTCCAGCGCAGTTGGGACCCCCAGGGAAATCCACAAGGCAATCCTCAAGCAAATCCACAACCCGGCAATCTCCCGCCCGGCGCGCGTCAGCGCGTCCAGCGCTATCCTGATAGCCAGTACGCTCGCCCGGCGCAGCCGGTTCAGCAGGGCTGGGGCTGGCCCGGTCAATAAAAGGAATGCGCATGAAACTGCGAACCGGGTTCGCGATCGTCGCGGTGCTGGCCACCGCAACGAGCGCCGCGCGGGGACAGTCACCTGCTCCCGCTGAGGCCGATTTGGCCAGCGGCAAAGCGCCCGCCGACGTCATTTTCGTCAACGGCAAGGTCTTCACCGCCGACGCGCAGGACCGCGTGGTTGAAGGTTTCGCGGTCACCGGCGACCGCTTCGTGGTCGCGGGAACCAACGATCTGGTGCGTCGTTATGCGGGGCCGCAAACCAAAGTGATCGACCTTAAGGGCCGCTTCGTCTCGCCGGGCATCACCGACGACCATTTCCACAACGAAGGCGGAGGAACAGGTGTCGATCTCAGTCACGTCCGCTCCCTTGGCGAGTTGCTGACCACGGTCGCCAATGCGGCGGCAGCGGTGCCTGCGGACACGGTGATCGTTTCCAATTCCGACTGGCACGAGGCGCAGCTGAAAGAGCAGCGCCTGCCGACAGCCGGGGAGATCGAGCAGGCCGCGCCCAACAAGCCTGTGGTGCTGGTGCGCGGCGGCCATGAATACATCCTCAACATCACGGCGTTGAAGAAGTGGAACGTCACCAAGGATACGCCGGTGCCGGCGGGCGGACAGATCAGCCGCAACGACGCCGGCGAACTGACCGGTGAGCTGTTTGATGAGGCCAAGGCTCTGGTGACGTTGCCGCGCCCCAAGCCGGTCAGCATGGATGATATTCTGGCGACCCAGAAAGCGGTCGCGCCCTACGGCATGACCGCGCTTCGCATCCCCGGCTCGTACAAGGGGAATATGATCGACGCCTATCATCTGATGAAGCAGGCGGAGGCGGAAGGAAAACTGACGCTGCGCTGGACCGTCTATATGCCGGGCTTCTCGCTGCGTTCGGCAGACGCGGCGCGCAAGGCGATGGAAGCCTGGGGCACGCATCAAGGCGAAGGCGACGATTGGGTCAAGGTCGACGGCGTCAAGCTCATGGTCGACGGCGGCTTTGAAGGCGGCCATCTGTCAAAGCCCTATCTCGAGCCCTACGGCAAAGGCGGCACGTTCACCGGCCTCACCGTGTCGCCGCCTGTGGCCTATACAGAAGTGGTGCGCGAGCTCAACAGCAAAGGCTGGCATGTGATCACCCATGCGGTCGGCGATGCCGCGCTCGATGAGGTGCTCGACGCGTATGCCGCGGCCGACAAGGACGCCTCGATCAAGGGCAAGCGCTGGTCGGTCGAGCACGCCTTCGTCTCGCGCCCCGAACAGGTCGCGCGCCTGAAGGCGCTCGATATCGCCGTCTCCGCGCAAGACCATCTTTATCTCGCAGGGCCCGTGCTCAAGAAATATTGGGGCTGGGACACCGCGAGCGAGGTGACTCCCGTCAAGACCTATCTCGATGCGGGCCTGCTGGTCGCCGGCGGCACCGATAGCCCGGTCATTCCGTTCAATCCGTTCTGGAATCTCTACCACATGGCGAGCCGCGACACGATCTCGGACGGCGTCTACGGCGAAGACCAGAAGATCGTCTCACGGCCGTTGTTGCTCCGGCTCGTCACCATCAACTACGCCAAGCTCATCGGCGAGGAAAAGACGCGCGGCTCGATCGAGCCTGGGAAACTCGCCGACTTCGCGGTGCTGACGGACGATTTCCTGACCGCAAAGGTGGAGACGATCCGGGACATGAAAGCGCTCTCGACCTGGGTCGGCGGACGCGAGGTCTATCGCGCCCAGGGGTATGAGTAGCGCGCGGGTTGTTCTAAATCGCAGGATGGGTGGAGCGAAGCGATACCCATCGATTGCTGTCTATGATGGGTTTCGCAAATGCTCAACCCATCCTGCGAAGGTGCACCACTGTCGTCACGATAAACTCATCTCCCCGGCCAAGACGGCTTTCGCTTTTCGGCAAAGGCTTTCAGCCCCTCCTTGGCGTCTTCGGTCATCGCAAGCAATGCGATCTGGGTCTCGGTATAAGCGATGCTCTCGTCGAACGACATCGAAGCGATCGCGCGCATCGCATACTTGCCGCGCCGGATCGCGGTCGGCGACTTGTCGGTGATGCGGCCGATCAGCCAATCCAGTTTGGCGTCGAGCTCGGCCTGCGGCACGACGTAGTTCAGCAATCCCGCCGCTTGGGCTGCTTTCGCATCGAAGGGTTCTCCCGTGATCGCCCACTCGTTGATCAGCCGCCGCGGCGCGATCGATTGCATCAGGCTCAACACCTGCATCGGAAACACGCCCACTTTCACTTCCGGCAGGCCGAAGATCACATGATCGGGGGCGATCGCCATATCCGTCATGCACAGCAGTCCCATGCCGCCCGCCATGCAGACACCATTGACGCGCGCGATCGCGGGCTTGGTCGCATTCTGCGACAGCCGCAACAGATCGGCGAAGTCGACGTTCGGTCTGGAAAAATCGTGAGCGAACGCGCCGCCGGTGTTCGCCAAGTCCGCACCGGCACAGAACGCCTTCTCGCCGGCGCCGGTCAGCACGATAACGCGGACTTCGGGGTCGTCGTGGGCCGCGCGATAGCCGCGCGTGATGCCGGCGATGACATCGGCATTGATCGCGTTGCGCTTCTCCGGCCGGTTGATGGTGATCCAGAGGCTCGATCCGCGCTTCTCGATGAGAACGGTGGTGGTGTCGGTCATGGCCCGCTCGTTTCTTCCGTCATTGCGAGCGTAGCGAAGCAATCCAGCAAGCCCAGGATAAGACTGGATTGCTTCCTCGCGCCGCTCCTCGCAAAGAGGAGTTTAAAGCACGATCCGCAAAGGTGGGAGCCGATTTTGCGCCCGACCGCAGAGAAGACTTCAAGGCGTCGGAATCGCGTCCGCGTCCGCCTTCTTCACCCATACCTTGTTGTCGTGGAACGCAGCGCCGCCGACGGGCGCCACGGCTTCAGCACCGGTGAGCATATTGATGCCACGGCCGCCGATATGGGACTTGTTCGGGTGCACGGATTCGGCGATCAGCACGCCGCGGCGCACACCTTCGAAAACTTTCGCCGTCAGCGTCGTTTCGCCACGGAGATTGCCAAGCGTGACCGCGTCGCCGTCCGCGATTCCGAGCCGGCCGGCATCGTCGGGATGGATCATCACGCTGGGCGCGCCCTCGCGCGCCTGCGACGACGGCGTCTCGTTGAAGGACGTATTGAGGAAGCTGCGCGAGGGACTTGTCGCCAGACGAAACGGATGCGCCTCGTCCGCCTCCTCGATCGCGGCCCAATGATCGGGCAGCGACGGCATCTGATCCCACGCCCCCATCATGCCGGCATTGCCGAGGGGAACGCTGGTCCAGTCCGCCTTGAAGTGGAATTTACCGTCCTTGTGCGCAAAACCGTCGAGATAATGCGAAGTGCGGAAGTCCGGCTGGAGATCGCGCCACAGATCCGCCTCGAGCTCGGCGATGCCGCCATGGCCGCTCTTGCGCAACGTCGCGTCAATCAGTTCGCGCGGGGACATTTCAAAGCCCGGATGATCAACCTTGAGACGGCGGCCCAATCCGCGCAGCACCTCGTGGTTGGAGCGGCATTCGCCGGGCGGTTCGATCAGCTTGGCGCCGACCGAAATGTGCTGGTGGCCGCCGCCATAGTAGAGATCGTCATGCTCGATGAACATCGTCGCCGGCAGCACGATGTCGGCCATCTGCGCGGTCTCGGTCATGAACTGCTCGTGCACCGCGACGAACAGGTCCTTGCGCGCAAAGCCGCGGCGCACCAGCGCCTGCTCCGGCGCCACCGTCATCGGATTGGTGTTCTGGATCAGCATCGCCTTGACCGGCGGGCCATTGTGGAGCGCGGCCGGATCGCCGGTGAGAATGCGCCCGATCTTGGACTGATCGAGCCGCCGCGTCGTGGAATCGATCGCGTCGTGACCCTCGATGATGGATTCGTCGAATTTCCAGAGCGCGAGATTGTTGAAGAACGCGCCACCGCCCTCGTGCTGCCAGGCGCCGGTCACGGCCGGAATGCACAACGCCGCGTGCATCTGCGCCGCCCCGTTGCGGCTGCGGGTGAAACCATAGCCGAGGCGGAAGTAGCTGCGTTTGGTCTGGCCGACCAGACGCGCGAAAGCTTCGATTTCCTCGACCGGCACGCCGCAAATCGCCGAGGCCCATTCCGGCGTGCGGGTCTTCAGGTGCGCTTCCAGTTCGCCGGGGCAATCGGTGTACTTGTCCATGTAGGCGCGATCCGCAAAACCCTCGCGGAACAGCACGTGCATGACGCCGCAGGCGAATGAGCCATCGGTGCCGGGCTTGAGCAGGATCTTGATGTCGGCCTGCTTCATCGTCTCGTTGTTGTAGACGTCGACAGCCGCGATCTTGGCGCCGCGTTCTTTGCGCGCGCGCATCGCATGCGTCATCACGTTGACCTGGGTGTGCACGGGATTGGTGCCCCAGATTACCACGAAATCGGAGACGCCCATCTCGCGCGGATCGACACCGGCGATCTTGCCGGTGCCGGCGGCAAAGCCGACGCGTGCGATGGTCGAGCAGATCGTCGAATAGAAGCGCGAATATTTCTTCACATGGGCCAGGCGGTTGATGCCATCGCGCATCACGAGCCCCATGGTGCCGGCGTAGTAGTAAGGCCAGACCGATTCAGCCCCGAACTCGCGCTCGGCGGCGTTGAAGCGCCCTGCGATTTCGTCCAGCGCATCGTCCCAGGATATCCGCGCGAACTTGCCCGATCCTTTCGGGCCGACGCGGAACATCGGATAAGTCAGCCTGTCGGGATGATGGACGCGCTCGGCGTAACGCGCCACCTTGGCGCAGACCACGCCTGCTGTGTAGCTCTGGAGCTTGGAACCTCTGACACGACCGATCGAGGCATTGTCGATCACCTCGATATCGAGCGCGCAAGCCGACGGGCAATCGTGCGGGCAGGTCGAGTGCCGGATATCGACCTTGGCGCGCGCGGCCGGAGCCTCGATTTTGGCGTGCTGGTTCATGACAGTATGATTAACATCAAAAGCGGGAGTCGCCAGCGCCTTTATCCGGCAAAGGGGTGCGCAAACCGCGAGCAAGCCATGCAGATCGGCAGGCGTCAGCCGCCGAAATAGGCCCCGCCATTGGCGTGGATCGCCTGGCCGTTGATGTAGCGCGCGGCGGGCCCGCACAGGAACCGGACGGCGGCCGCGACGTCTTCCGGCTTGCCACGCTCGCCGGTAATGGTCCGGTGGATCAGGTGGTGCGCCGGTTCCGGGGTATTCCTCGGCCGCGGCGTACCGATGATGCCGGGCACGACGCAATTGACGGTAATTCCGTCCGGAGCGAGATCATGGGCGAGCGCGCGGGTAAAGCCGATGATGCCGGCCTTCGCCGTCACCACATGGGCGCGGTCGCTGGCGCCGGTATGCGCGCTCAAGCCGCCGATATTGACGATGGTCCCTGCCCCGCTCGCTTTGAGATGCGGCAGGCACGCCTTCACGCAGTGGAAGGTGCCGTCGAGGATGACGTTCATGACCTCACGCCACTCGGCATGGGTCATCTCCGCGAATGGCTTCTCGCGCCGCAACGCCGCGTTGTTGACGAGGATGTCGATCCGGCCGAACTCGGCCATCGCCAGATCGACCATCGCCTGCACGGCCGCGGGATCGGCAATGTCGCCGATATGCACAATCGCCTTTTGACCAACGGTCTCGATCTCGCGGACGACCGCCTTGGCTTCGTCGAGATTGCCGCGCGCATTGACGACGACAGAGGCGCCGTCATCCGCCAGCGCCAGCGCAATCGCGCGGCCAATATTGCGGCCCGAGCCGGTCACGATCGCGACCTTGCCGGTGAGTTCTCCCGTCATTTCTTGCTCCGTCATCGTCCGCGAAGGCGGACGATCCAGTAAACACCGACGCCCGCCATTGACCTGATAGTTCCTGGACCTGGTAGTTCCTGGACCCGATAGTTCCTGGATTACTGGATGCCCCGCATATGCGGGGCATGACAGCGAATGGTTATGCGCGCAACGCGCTCAGATCGATCTTCCCACCGTAAAGCCCCGCAAGCAGCTTCAACGCGGCGTCGCCCTGCGCCTTGCTCCAGCCGCCATGCTGGACGTTGAGCGCGAATTTATCCGTAACGTCCTGCCGTGTCAGCGGCTCCTGCGCCCCGCCACGCAAATAAGGCTGCCGGTCCTCGACCACGCTGCCGTTCTTCAGCGTCGCCTTGATGTGGCCGGTGTAATTGTTCGGGTAGGGATTGTCCGGGTCGATCACGAACTTCACTTTGGCCGCGAGCGCGAGCACGCGCTCGTCGCGGATCGCTTGTTCGGTGAATGCGCCGAGCCCGACACCGCCATGCACGAAGCCGGCGGCCAGCAAATACGGCACGGCGAATTTCGCGGAGTAACCATTGCGCGGGCGCTGCTTGTCTGCGAGCGGCTCCCACAGCCGATGAACTGTGCCTTCCGCGACCTCGCAGAGAATGCTCTCGATATCTTCCGACTTGATGCCGCGCGCGGCGAGCCGCTTGGCACAATCGATATAGGGTTGCGCCATCGTCCCGCAGGGATACGGCTTGAAGGCTAAGGTATCGGTGACCCAGAGCGCGCCGAAATCACCTGTCAGCGCATCGTAGTCTCCTTTGGTGGTGTGGGCGAAACCATGAAATAATCCATGGACTCCTTCGAACACCGTGCGCGGACCGATGAAACCCTGCTTCGCCAATAGCGCCGCGCGAATGCCTGATTGCGCCGCCCAGCCGGCATGCATCCGTTTGGTCCAGGCGCCTTCGGCGAGATATTCGATGATGCCGCTCGACATGCTGCCGGCAATGCCGAGCGCGTCCACGATCTGTTTCGCATTCAACCCCAGCGCCGCGCTGACGCCGGCGGCCGCTCCCATCGCGCCGAAGATCGCGGTCGGGTGAAAGCCGGCCTTGTGCACGGCCTTCGGCGCCACGAGGCTGAGGCGGCAGAGAACTTCGGTGCCGACCGCAATCCCGGTCAGGGCGTGAGCGCCGTCGGCATGATGGCGCTCGCTGGCAGCCAGCACCGCCGGCACGATCACCGCACCGGCATGAACGGGGCCGCCTTCAAAGGTGTCGTCGAAATCCTCGCCATGCGCGGCCGTGCCGTTGACGAAGGCCGCGCCTGACGCGGTCAACGTGCGCCTATGCCCGATCACGGTACACGGGCCATCATCGTCAGAACCATCAAGCGCCGCCTTGACGTAGTCCTCGTTGCGCGCAGTGACACAAAGACCGATGATGTCGATCAGCAAGTCCTCGCATTTGCGCAGCGTCTCGGCCGGCAACACGCCCGGCTTCAGGGCGGTGATCTTATTCGCCAGCGTTTCGGCGACGGAAATATCAGGCAGTTCGGAGGTCATGACGGGGCTTCTCGCAAGATCAAACGCGGAAGATGCGCGTGTAGCGCTGTCTGATGCTGGCACCCTGCTGTTCCACGGCGGCGGGATCGTCCTTCAAGGTCTTGATGTCCTTTAGCGGAATCCAGTTTGGCTTTTCCTTGGCCTGCGGATGCAGCGAGCGCAAGCCGCCGACGTCGATGGCCAACTGCTGCGCTTCTCGGCTGAAACAGAACGACTGGAACAACCGCGCCGCGTTCGGATTGGGCGCGCCCTTGAAGATGCCGTTGGGACCGACAATCATCGGCGAGCCTTCGCTGGCGTAAACCGGCTCCACGGGGCGTCCGCCGTCCCTGAGCTGCAAGATATTGTACTCGTTGCCGTCGGCCATCACCGCGCGCTCGCCGAGCTCGAGCTTCTTCGGCGGATCGGCCGACGACTGCACCTGCATGACATTCTGCTTGGCGAGCTGTTCGAAGAACGTCCAGCCGAGGTCGCGCTGCAACTGGTAGGTTGCAGTCATGATGGTGCCGCTATAACCGGGATGGCCCTTGACGATCTTGCTCTTCCATTTGGGATCGAGCAGATCGGCAAAACTCTTCGGCGCGTCCTCGGCCTTCACCATGCTGGTGTTGTAGGCGATGATGGAAAGCCAGACGCGCCAGCTCGCAAACTGCCCATCGGCATCGCAATGCCCCGGCGCATAGAATTTTGCGACATCTTCGGGCACGTAAGACTCGAGAATGCCGTCGCGCTTCCAGACAATGAAATGCGCGGCATCGGAAGAATTCACGACATCGACGGCGTGGATGTTAGACGAAT
>JBEKZZ010000105.1:0-9096 GCA_049509335.1 Bradyrhizobium sp.
CAGAATAACGGCATACTCGAAGGTGAAATCTGCCTCCTCAACGGAGACGACATCCCATTCATCGCGTGTCGAGCATAGACTTCTTCAACAGCCTGCTAAGGCGTCCTGACGGTATGGATTCCGCATTCCGTCTTGGAGCGGCCGCGCCAGCGGCCATCACGGGCCTCTTCACCTCCCTGGGCGCGGCTGCTGCAAGGCATGCAGCCGACCGACAAAAAGCCGGAAGCTTTGAGAGGATGCGGCGGAAATTTCGCCCGCGCATAAATCGCATCGATTTCGGCAGGCGTGACATTTGCAAACGGGTTGAATTTCAGCCTGAGGCCGTCGGCCTCGACCACGGGAATCGCAGCGCGCAAGCCGCCCTGAAAACGTTTGCGGCCGTTGATCCAGGCATCAAACGGCGCTAACGCGCGGCGCAACGGCTCTACTTTGCGAATCCGGCAACACGCATCGGGGTCGGAAAACCACAATTCGCGAGCAGTATCCTCGCGCTGCAAGGACTCGTCCAAAGGACGGATCGAGCGGACGTCGCGTAAACCCAGCCTTGCGATCAAGGTGTCGCGATAGGCCAACGTTTCCTCAAACAGCCAGCCAGTGTCGAGAAAGATCACGGGGATCGCTGGATCGACATCGGCCATCACCTGGAGCAGCGCGGCCGATTCCGTACCGAAGGAAGACACCAGCGCCAAACGCTCGCGGCCAACAATACGCAAGGCGCTTTCGATCACCTCCGACGGGGTCGCGTGATGAAGCACCTCGTCGAGCGCTTCGGCCTTTTCCCCCGCCGCGGCCTCGTCCGGTATCTGCTGCGCAAGGTCACTCACTAACCCGCACTCTCCGAGTGGCGTTGCTGCATCCGCCGATGCAGCGCGGTGATCCGGCCGTCGCCGGTCGGCTGATAGAATACCGAGTAACGTTTGGCGCTGAGCGCAAAGGCCTCGGCGTCGCTTTCCTTCCTCGCTTCGAGAGCGTCAAAGCCCGCGCGCAGCATGAACAGGAACTGGTCGCGCAGCACCTGTCCGGTGGCGCGCATTTCGCCCTTATAGCCATGGCGTTCGCGCAGGAGCCGCGCCTGGCTATAGGCGCGGCCGTCACGGAAGGTCGGAAATACCAGCGCAACCACCGCAAGCCGGTCGAGAAAAGGCACGAGGTCGTCGAGATCGCGATTGTTCGGCCAGATCACGCCGAGCTTTGCGACCTTCGCCAGCAGGCCTTCCGGATTTTCGAGGAATCGCGCGGCCGACACCAGCACGCTGCCTCCCTCGGGCAGATCGGCATCGTCAGCCACGTGAACGAAGGTGTCGGCGGCAATCTTGCCGTTTTTAACGAGTGGCATAGACGCGCTCCCTGAAAGGTTCGACGCCGAGCCGTTTCACCGCATCGACGAACAGTTCGTCGGGACGCTCGCGCAGCGCGAGATAGGCTTCGACGATATCCTCGATCACATCGGCGACTTCGCCGTAAGCCACCGCGGGGCCGATCAACATGCCCAGTTCGGCATTCTCGTCGGCGCGGCCGCCGATCGTGATCTGGTAGAATTCCTCGCCGTTCTTCTCGACCCCGAGAATGCCGATATGGCCGACATGATGATGCCCGCAGGCGTTGATGCAGCCGGAAATATTGATGTGCAGGCGGCCGATCAACTCCGCCGTATCGTGATTGGCGAAGCGACGCGTCAACTCCTGCGCGATCGGAATCGAGCGCGCATTGGCCAGCGAACAATAATCCAGCCCCGGACACGCGATGATGTCGGATACAAGGTTGACGTTCGGCGTCGCCAGCCCGATTTTGTCGAGCGCCTTCCACAGCGCCGGCAAATCACCCCTGGCGACATGGGGCAGTGCGAGATTTTGCTCGTGGCCGACGCGAATTTCACCGAAGGAATATTTGTCGGCAAGATCGGCCAGCGCATCCATCTGGTCGGCCGTGGCGTCGCCCGGCGGTCCGCCGACCGGCTTGAGCGACAGCGTCACGATCGCGTAGCCCTGCACCTTGTGCGTGAATACCGAATTCCGCCGCCAGCGCTCGAACAGCGGATCGTGCGCCGCCTTCTTCAGCTCGTCCGGCATGTGCGGCAACTTCTGATAGGCCGGATAGGTGAAGCGCGAACGAATATCCTCGATGACGGCATCGTCCAGCGTCAGCGCGGTATCGCCCATCGCGCGCCATTCCTCCTCGACCTCGGCGGCGAATTTCTCGATGCCGAGCTCATGCACCAGGATCTTGATCCGCGCCTTGTAGATATTGTCGCGGCGGCCGTACTGGTTGTAGACACGCAGGATCGCCTCGACATAGCTCAGGAGATCGCGGCCGTGAACAAACGGCTTGATGGTCTTGCCGATGAATGGCGTACGGCCAAGCCCGCCGCCGACCAGGACTTCAAATCCGGTCTCGCCTTGCGCGTTCTTGAGCAGCCTCAAACCGATATCGTGGACCTTGATTGCCGCGCGGTCGTGCGCGGACGCCGTGATTGCGAATTTGAATTTGCGCGGCAGGAAGGAAAATTCCGGATGCAGCGTCGTATATTGCCGCAGCAGTTCGGACCAGATGCGGGGGTCCTCGATTTCACCCGGCGCCACACCCGCCCACTGATCGGAAGTGACGTTGCGCGTGTTGTTTCCGGAGGTCTGCATCCCATGGATACCGACTTCGGCGAGATCGGCGAGCGCGTCCGGCAGTTCGGCGAGCTTGATCCAGTTGAACTGGATGTTCTGCCGCGTGGTGAAGTGTCCGTAGCCGCGATCGTATTTTCGCGCCACATGCGCCAGCCGCCGCAACTGTTCCGAGGACAGCGTGCCGTAGGGAATCGCAACGCGGAACATATAAGCGTGCAATTGCAGATAGACGCCGTTCTGCAGGCGCAGCATCTTGAATTCATCTTCGGTGAGCTCGCCGGAAAGGCGGCGCTTCACCTGGTCGCGAAACTCTTCAACGCGTTCGTTGATGAGCGTCCGGTCGAGTTCGTCATACGCATACATGAAAGGCGGGTCCTATGCTGAGACCGGAAGAAGATCGATGGTGAGGCCGCTCTGCCGAATATGTTCGCGCAGGTTGCCGGGTTTGGTGCCGCCATCCCTGACGTCCACCGGCGCGATATAGGGACCGACCGCGCCGACATCGTCGGCGACCGCCTCGGCCAGCAGCGCGCGCGCATCATCCGCATTGCGTACGATCGCGGCTTCCGACAGGTCGGTCGACCACCCGCTGGCGCTGTTGCGATAAATCACCGCGCCGTCAGTGGTGCGGTTGGCGGTGACGATCGATGGGCCTGTGATCTTGATCTTTTGTTGCAGCGGCGATGTCATTCGGCGGCGACCTGAAAAAAGGAGGCGAGTTGGGTGAGTTCTCGATGGCGCGCGGGCGCGGAATGCGCAACCACGTCGCCAATGATAAGAACGGCGGGACCGCCGGCGACCTTTTCGACGAGATCGGGCAATTCATCAAGTGTCCCGATCGCGGCAGCGGCATCCTTCCGCGTGGCGCGCGCGAACACCCCGACAGGCGTTTGCGGCGACCGTCCGGCGGCAAGCAGGCCTGCCCGCACCGACGGCGCCGCCGTCATTCCCATATAGACCACGATCGTCATCGCGATGTCGGTCAGGGTCGACCAATCGACAGCCTCGGCGTCCCTGGCCTTGTGTGCGGTGAGGAAAGTGACGCGTAGTGCTTCATTGCGGAAAGTAAGCGGCACTTCGAATTGGGCGGCCGCACCAAGGCCGGCGGTAATTCCGGGAATAACCGAATAGGCGACATTCGCCTGCCGCAGCGCCTCGATTTCCTCGCCGCCGCGGCCGAAAATAAAGGGGTCGCCGCCCTTGAGGCGAACCGCGCGCCGGCCGGCGCGCGCCGCTTCGATCAGCAGTTCGTTGATGGCGTCCTGGCCGATTCCGGGTTGACCGACCCGCCGGCCAACGGCGATGCGGGCCGCATCGCGGCGCGCGCGGTCGAGAATTTCGGGACTGACCAGTTCGTCATAGAAAATAACGTCGGCATCTTGCAAGGCGCGCAGCGCCTTGACCGTGAGCAGGTCTGGATCGCCAGGGCCGGCGCCCACCAAAGTCACGCTTCCCGCCGCCCCGCCCGACGGCAGGCTGCCTGCGAACGCGGAAGCGTCACGGATATCCTTCAGCGCGCTTTCCGCCTCGTCCTTGCGTCCGGCAAGAACCAGCGCGCCAATTGGGCCGTCAACCACGCGTTCCCAGAAGCGGCGGCGCAGCGCGAATTCCGGGATCAGGTTGTGGATCGCCTTGCGCCAGCGGCCGATGAAGTCAGCCAATTCGCCGATGCGTGCAGGCAGCATTGCTTCGATGCGTTCGCGCACACGCCGCGCCACGACCGGCGAAGCACCGCCGGTGCCAACCGCGACCACGACATCGCCGCGATCGACGATGGCCGGAAAGATGAAAGTCGAATGTTCGAGATCGTCCATCACATTGACGGGCAGGCCGGCTGCCCTGGCGCGTGCCGACATCTTAGGGCCAATGTCGCCCGCACCCGCGCACAGAATGGCAACCACCCCGTTCAATTCGGCCGTCAAAGGATCGCCCGCAGCGAACTCAACCCGCGCCGCGTCATCTGCTTCAAGGCCATCAAGATCAAGGCCATCAAGATCATGATTGCCGTCGGTCGCATACCAGCGCACCTGCGCTCCCGCGGAGGCAAGCAGGCGGAGCTTGGCACGCGCGAGATCGCCCTCACCGACGAGCATGACCACGCCGCGTTGCACGTCGAGAAATACCGGCAGAAATCGCATGCTTTGCTCGTTTCCGGAACTTCCAGGTTGACTGGAATTATTTTCTATATATGTGTCATGTTGTGCCCGCAAAGAGAATATTATTTCTTCTCTATGGCAACACAACTATAGAATTTTCGCTTCGCGAGGCCAAGGGTTCTTAGATGCATCTTCTCGACGACAGTTACGCGCAAGACAGGGTGCATCACGACCTTCCGGCCATCGCCCGCTCCGCCACGCAAAATTCAAGCCAGACGGCGCCTCAGGCGCCCTCCATGGATCACCTCGACGCGCTCGAAGCCCAGAGCATCTACATTCTCCGTGAGGCTTTTGCGCGGCTGAAAAAGCTCGCGCTGCTGTGGTCGCTCGGCAAGGATTCCAACGTGATGATCTGGCTTGCCCGCAAGGCATTTTTCGGGCGCGTACCGTTTCCGGCCTTGCACGTCGATACTGGCAAGAAATTTCCCGAGATGTACGCCTTCCGCAACACCTACGGCAAGCAATGGGGACTTGATCTGAAGATAGAGCCCTGCCCGCCGATCGATGCTGTCGATCCAACACTGCCACCGGCGGCACGATCTGCCGCGCGCAAGACCGAAGGGCTTAAACTGGCGCTCACCAAATACGGTTTCGACGGGTTGATTGCCGGCATTCGCCGCGACGAGGAAGCCACGCGCGCCAAGGAGCGGGTGTTTTCACCGCGCGGCACCGAGGGCGGGTGGGACGTACGCGACCAGCCGCCGGAGTTCTGGGACCAGTTCAACGCCTCCCCGCCGCCGGGCGCACATTTGCGCATCCACCCCATCCTGCATTGGACCGAGGCCGATATCTGGGCCTATACGCAACGGGAAAACATCCCGATCATCCCGCTTTATCTCGCCAAGGACGGCCAACGTTATCGCTCGCTGGGCGATGCCGACATCACCTTTCCGGTGGCCTCGACCGCTGCCAACATCGAGGAAATCCTGATCGAACTCGAGCAAACCAGGGTGCCGGAGCGCGCGGGCCGTTCGCTCGACCATGAGACGGAGGACGCCTTCGAGCGGCTGCGCGTCGGTGGCTATCTCTAGAAAAGTAAAGCGTTGAATCTCGACATGAACATGACCGTACCCGCCGGGCTGTCGGCGACGCCGAACGGCACCACCCGCGCGCAGGTGCGCATCGTCATCGTCGGCCATGTCGATCATGGCAAATCGACGCTGGTCGGAAGGCTCCTGCATGAAACCGGCAGCCTGCCGGAAGGCAAGCTTGAGATGCTGAAACAGGTCAGCGCACGACGGGGCATGCCGTTCGAATGGTCATTCCTGCTCGACGCACTACAGACCGAGCGCGACCAGGGCATCACCATCGACACCACGCAGATCCGTTTCCGCACGCGTTCGCGCGACGTGGTGCTGATCGACGCCCCCGGACACGCCGAGTTCCTGCGCAACATGATCACCGGCGCCGCGCAGGCCGATGGCGCGGTTCTGATCATCGATGCGCTGGAGGGCGTGCGCGACCAGACCCGGCGTCACGGCTATCTGCTGCATCTTCTGGGCGTCAAACAGGTCGCCGTCGTCGTCAACAAGATGGACCGGGTCGATTTCGACGAAACCCGATTTGCCGAAATCCGCGATGAGATATCCACGCATCTGACCGGCCTCGGCGTCAGGCCGATGGCGGTCATTCCCATTTCGGCGCGTGATGGTGATGGCGTCGCTGCGTTGTCGCGGAGAATCCGCTGGTATCACGGCCCGACCATAATCGATGCGCTCGATGCGCTTGAGCCGGCGCAGCCGCCGGAACAGCTTGCGCTGCGTCTACCGGTTCAGGCGATCTACAAATTCGACGATCGCCGTATCGTCGCCGGCCGGATCGAATCCGGACAATTGGCAAGTGGCGATGAGATCGCCGTCATGCCCGCGGGAAAAATCGCGAAGATCAAGAGCGTCGAGAGCTGGCCCGTGACGCCGCTCGAAGGCCCCCAGACCGCAGGCCGCTCGATTGGCATCACGCTTGATCGCGAGCTGTTCATCGAGCGTGGCGATATCATCGCCCATGCGGGATCTGCGCCGCGCGACACAAGGCGAATCCACGCGCGTATTTTCTGGCTCCATGACAAGCCGCTCCGCAAAGGCGAACAAATCCTGGTGCGGCTCGGCACGCGCGAGAGCCGCGCGAGCATCGTGGCGATCGAGAAGGCGGTCGATCCCGGCGAGTTGTCGAGCGTCGAGACTCAGTCGATCGCGCGCAACCATGTCGGAGAGATCGATATCGCGCTGGCGCAACCGATCGCCGCCGACACCTACGCCGATAATCCACGGACGGGACGCCTCGTCATCGAGGTCAACGGCCGCATCGCCGGCGGCGGGCTGGTGCTGTCGGTGGATGCCGGACAACGCGCGATACCCGTCGATATCGTGCCGGTGGAATCGGCGTTGCGGCCGGACGAACGCTCGGCCCGCTATCGCCATCACGGCGCGGTGGTCTGGCTGACGGGATTGCCAGGTTCTGGAAAATCAACGCTGGCGCGCGCCCTCGAACGCACTTTGTTCGACCGGGGAGGATCGCCGGTCCTGCTGGACGGCGACACCGTGCGTGCCGGCCTCAACCGCGACCTCGGCTTCTCGCCAGCGGACCGCAGCGAGAATATTCGAAGGCTTGCCGAAGTCGCAACCCACCTTGCCCGCAACGGGCATATCGCTATCGTGGCCGCGGTCTCGCCTTCGCGCGACGACCGCGCCAGCGCCCGCCAGATCGCCGACACCGCGTTCCGCGAAATCCATGTCGCAGCATCGGCCGATATCTGTGAAAGCCGCGATCCCAAGGGTCACTACGCCAAGGCGCGGGCGGGTGGTTTGCCGGCATTCACGGGCATCACCAATGATTATGAGCCCCCGGCCCATTGCGAGCTTGTGCTCGATACCGCGACACGGTCGGTCGGCGAGGCGGCGGCGGAAATCGAAGGCATGTTGCTGGCGACGGGCGTGCTTTTCGAGGAAGCCATTGATCTGGCAGCCAATATTTGAGCTGCCGTGGACCAGCGCGATAAGCCCATGAAAGGCTTTTCTTGCGACGGGCTTTGGCGTTAAAAGGCGCCTGAACTTCGCGCCCTTTGGCGCGTTTTTTGCCTCGAAATCCCTCTAAGATCGCGCTTCTCGGCGCCATCTCTTGCGAGAAAAATCCATCATGAATCGTATCGACGCCCACGGCCTGAAGATTGCGCCCGTCCTGTTTGATTTCATCGGCAAGGAAGCTGCCCCGAAAACCGGGATAGCACCCGACGCATTCTGGGCTGGGCTTGCCGCGATCGTGCGCGATCTGGCGCCGAAAAATCGCGAGTTGCTTGCATACCGCGACAGCCTGCAGGCTAAAATCGACGATTGGCATCGTGCCCACAAAGGCAAGCCGCTCGACGTCGGCGCCTATACGGCTTTCCTGAAGGAGATCGGCTATCTCCTGCCCGAGCCTGCGACCGAGAGGGTCGAGACGGCCAATGTCGACGAGGAAATCGGCAAGATTTGCGGACCGCAACTCGTGGTTCCCCTCACCAATGCGCGCTATGCGTTGAATGCTGCGAACGCGCGCTGGGGCAGTCTTTACGACGCGTTCTACGGCACCGATGCGATCCCGCACGATCCGAGCGAAGGCGGCAAAGGCTTCAACAAGGCTCGCGGCGACAAGGTGGTGGCGAAGGCCAAGACCTTTCTCGACGCCGCCGCACCGCTCGCCACCGGCAGCCACACCGACGTCGTCGCCTACAGCGTCATCAGCGGCAAGCTCGCCGTCAAACTGAAGAGCGGCAACGCTACGGCGTTGAAGTCCAACGATCAGTTCGCGGGCTTTCGCGGCGATGCCGCCTCCCCGTCGGCCCTGCTCCTCGTCAATAACGGGCTGCACATCGAAATCCAGATCAACCGCAGCCATGTGATCGGCAAGGACGATCCGGCCGGCGTTGCCGACATGATTTTGGAATCCGCCGTCAGCACGATCCTGGACATGGAAGACAGCGTCGCGACCGTCGACGCCGAGGACAAGGTGCTGGTCTATCGCAATACGCTCGGCCTGATGAACGGCACGCTATCGGCTGACTTCGAAAAAGGCGGCAAGACGCTGACGCGCGCGCTCAACCCCGACCGCGTCTACACGACACCGGACAGAAAAGAGCTCAAGCTTCATGGCCGCAGCCTGCTGCTGATGCGCAATGTCGGCCACCACATGTTTACCGATGCGGTGCTGGACGCTGCCGGTGAAGAAGTTCCGGAAGGCTTGCTCGATGCCGCTGTCACCGGCCTGCTCGCGATCCACGATCTCAAGGGCAATACCGGCTTGCGCAACAGCCGCACCGGCTCGGTCTATATCGTCAAGCCGAAGATGCACGG
>JBEKZZ010000106.1:0-8988 GCA_049509335.1 Bradyrhizobium sp.
GAGCCGGGACGCCGCCTCTCTAAAAAGCAAGATGTGAAGGAGGGGGCGTGACAAACGGATTGACAGACTGTTACACAATCTCTTCTTTTCCGGCTCTCGGCAGGAAGCCCAAATACAAAAGTCAAAAAGGAGGATGCCATCATGGCGATTGAGATCAGTGCCCAGGGAAAGGGCGTTTCGGTTATCACCCTGGCAGGCCATGATGCCGGCAATTTCCTCTACACCCAGGATTTGCTCGATCTGGCCCAGGTGCTCACGAAGTGCGCCTCCGATGGGGATTTGCGGGCGCTCGTCATCACCGGCCGCAACAACACATTTTGCGGCGGACGAATTGGCGCCAAGGGCCTGACCCGCGCCTCCGAGGTGGCCGAAGACCTGAATGCCATCCTGAAGGTGAACACGGCGCTCAACGCGTTGAGCGTTCCGGTCATCGTCGCGGTCGAAGGTCAGGCCTTCGGATTTGGCTTCGGGATGACCACCCAGGTGGACTATGCGGTCGCGGCGGACAACGCGGTGTTCTCGCTACCGGAGATGTCTCACGGCCTGCCACCGCTCATCGTGTTCACCTATCTGTTTCGCTTTGTTCCCTACAAGCGGGCGTTTGAACTCGCCGTAACCAGTCGGCAGATTTCGGCGAAGGAGGCTTCGGATGCCGGCATCCTGACCGAGATCGTGCCGGCCGGCACCACGCTGAAACGCGCGCTGGAAGTCGCCAACCAGATGGCCGCCTTCGATCCAAAGGCGATGGGGCTGCTTCGGAAGTTCGGACGCGAAGTCGCGAGCGTGCACTCCAAGCATTTGAGCGAACATGCGGTCGCATTGATGAGCGTGATGCTGGCCGAACGGAACGCCGCGCATTGAGCCCCGGTCCCGACTAGTGGTCCGATTCTAACATTTGCATCCCGGTGTGGCAGGCACTTTTTGCAAATGTTAGAATCAAAGGACCACTAGCAAATGTAGGTTTCTAGTGGAGTTTAGGATTTGACATTCGCTTTACGAGCTCGCGACCAAGTGGGTAGCGAATGTCAAATCCACTCCACTAGCGGGTCGAACCAACGGACAAACCGATGAACGTATTGGTGACGGGGGGAGCCGGATTTCTGGGCGCCTACATCATGGCCGCCTTGCTGCGACAAGGACACGAGGCGTTCGCTTACGACATCGCGCCACCCGGTGCAGACACGCTGGCGGTTTCACCCGACGTCGCAGCCCGCTTTCGTGGCGGCCAGATCAACGACATCGCCCGGCTTTTCGCTGTCTGCCGCAGCGAAAAGATCGAGGCCATTATTCATTCGGCGGGAATGGTCGGCCTTGAGCCGTCCCTGGAGCAGCCGGTCGCGACCTATCAGACCAACATCATGGGCCTGGTCAACGTTTGCGAGGTCGCGCGACAACTGGAGATGCGGCGCGTTGTCTTCGTGTCGAGCAACGCGGCCTATCACAGGGGTTCGGGCACAACGCTGGTCGAGACCGATCCTGCCTTTTCGATCCTCGACGCCAATCCTGCCGGACATTACGGCACCTCCAAGATGGCCGGCGAAGCCATTGGGCTTGCCTATGCGAGCTTCCAGAACCTCGACTTCCTCGCCTTGCGCGTCACCGCCATCTACGGTTTTGGCATGCGAAGCCCGATGTACATCAAGCCGATGGTCGAAAATTCCGTGCTCGGCTGCCCGACGCGGTTCAAGACCGGCGGGCGCATGAAGCGCGATTATACCCACGTGCTGGATTGCAGCGAGGGTATCGTTACGGCTCTTTTGGCGCCGCCGTGGAAGGCAGGTGAACAACGTGTCATCAATATCGCCGGTGGCAACGCACGAACCGCCGCTGAGGTCGCCAAAATTGTTCGCGCGACGATTCCGGGGGCCGACATTGAAATCGGCGACGACTTGACGCCGCTGGAAGAGCAGAACGTCAAGATGCGGACGTCGCTCGACATCAGCGCAGCCAAACGCCTTTTGAACTGGTCGCCGAAATGGCCGCTCGAGGCGGGCATTGCAGAATATGCCGAAACCTTCCGGCGCCATCTTTCCCGTTCTCTCAACGAGTAGCTCATGTCCGCTCTTCCCAACTACAAAGTCTATGCCATCCGCTACGCCACCCGCGCCGCAAAGCGATCGGACAATTTCATCGGCGGCGACCCGCATGACGGACCGATGCCGCTCGATTATTACGTGTGGGCCGCGATCGGACCGGATCGCAGCTACGTCATCGATACCGGATTCACGGCGGAGATCGCGGCCAAGCGCAAGCGCGACTATCTGCGTTGCCCGATCGAGGCGCTGAAGCTGATCGGCCTCGACCCGACCAAGGTCGCCGACGTCATCCTGACCCACCTGCATTACGATCACGTCGGCAGTTTCGACAAGCTTCCCGCCGCGACCTTCCACTTGCAGGAGAGCGAGCTGCATTACGCGGTCGGCCGCTACATGCGCTACAAGAAATTGCAGCATTCCTACGAAGTCGAGGACGTCGTCGGCATCGTCCGCGCCAACTATGCGGGGCGCGTCAATTTCTACGAAGGCTCGGCGGAGCTGTCGCCGGGCATTACGATCCACCCTGCCCCCGGCCATTCGGCAGGCCTGCAGTTCGTGCGGGTGCACACCAAACGCGGCTGGGTCGTTCTGGCGTCGGACGTCACGCATTTCTACGAGAACATGGACGCCTACAAACCCTATGTGACGGCCTTCCATATCGGCCAGATGCTCGAAGGCTTTGACAAACTGCGTGCGGCATCTCCCTCACCTCAGCACATCATTCCCGGCCACGATCCGTTGGTAATGAAACGATACAAGGCACCCCGCCCTGAGCTGGAGGGCATTGTGGTGCGCCTTGACGATCCGCCGAGTGAATAAACATTTGAGAAGGAGAGCTGGATGAAAATCGGTTTTGCGGGACTGGGCGCCATGGGAGGACCGATGGCGGGCCACCTGCTCGATG
This sequence comes from Bradyrhizobium sp., assembly GCA_049509335.1. Taxonomy (GTDB): domain Bacteria; phylum Pseudomonadota; class Alphaproteobacteria; order Rhizobiales; family Xanthobacteraceae; genus Bradyrhizobium. The sequence continues at coordinate 2,941 of JBEKZZ010000106.1, forward strand.
CGGGCCACACGCTTTATGTGCTGACCCGGCGTCGCGAATCCGCCGATGCGGCGATTGCCAAAGGCGCAATCTGGGCCGAGACGCCGAAGAATCTGGCGGCCAGTTCGGAACTCGTTTTCACCGTGCTTCCCGGCCCTCCCGACATCGAGGCGATCATGGCCGGAGAAGACGGTCTGCGGGCCGGCTTTAAAACCGGAACCCCCTACATCGATCTCTCTACCAACTCGCCGGCGCTGGTGCGTCAGCTTTCCGCCGAGCTCGCCGGAAGCGGCGTCTCCATGCTCGATGCCCCCGTCAGTGGCGGCCCCAAGGGCGCCGCGTCCCGAAAGCTCGCGATCTGGGTCAGCGGGGCGAAAGCGACCTTTGATACCTGCAAGCCGATCCTCGATCTGCTCGGCGATCAGGTGCGTTATCTCGGCGAAAGCGGCAACGCCTCCGTCGCCAAGCTCGTCCACAACTGCGCCAATTACGGCATCCAGATGGTTCTCGCGGAAGCCTTTACATTGGGGGTCAAAGCCGGCGTCGATCCTGTCACGTTGTTCGGCGCCATCCGGCAGGGATCGCTCGGGCGGCAGCGCGCTGTCGACCGCATGACCGATCAGTTTTTGCCGCATGAATTCGATAATCCGGCCTTTGCGCTGGAACTCGCCCATAAGGATGTTTCCCTGGCCACAGCTCTCGGCCGCGAGACCGGCGTGCCGATGCGCTTTGCCAACATGACGCTCGCCGAGATGACGGAAGCCTTGAACAAGGGATGGGGGAAGCGGGATTCCCGGTCGGCAATGCTGATTCAGGAGGAACGTGCCGGCCTCGACATCCGCGTTCCCCGCAACCTGCTGCAGGATATTCTCAAGAACGAGCCACTTTGACGCACGACTTAAAAACCAAAAACCAAAAATGACGCCGAATGGCGACGGAGGAAACGATGAAACATTGCTTGATGGTTGCGGCCGTCAGCCTGGCAGCACTGGCCACGAGCGGCCCGGCGTCAGCCGACAACCCTGCGCTCGAGAAAAAGAACATCACCATCGCGGTCGGCGGTTCGATCAGCCAGATGAACAAGATCGCCTATTTCGTGGCGCTGAACCGCAAATACTTCGAGCAGGAAGGACTGACCGTCGATTCCAATGCTTTCGCATCGGGAACCGCAGCCTTGCAAAGCCTTGTTGGCGGAAGCGCGGACGTAGCCGAAGGCGCCTACGAGCACACGCTGCGCATGCAGACCAAGGGCGTCAATATCACCTGCCTCGTGCCATACGGCCGTTATCCCGGCAATGTGCTGGTGGTGCGAAAATCGGAGGCCGACAAGATCAAGACCGTTGCCGACCTCAAGGGCAAGAAGATCGGCGTCTCCGCGCCCGGCTCTTCAACGCAAAACTTCGTCGCAGGACTGATGGAACGCGCCGGCGTGTCCTGGAAAGACGCAAGCTATATTTCGATCGGTACCGGCCCGAGTGCGCTTGCTGCGATGAAGACGGGCGGCGAACTCGACGCGCTCGTGAACCTCGATCCCGCCATCAACGCGCTCGTGGACGGTGGAGATGCGGTGATCCTCACCGACAGCCGCACAGCCGAAGGGACCCAAGTCGCCTTTGGTGGCGGCTACCTCTCCGACTGCCTCATGGTAAAAAACGACTTTCTGAAAGCCAATCCCAACACCTCGCAGGCGATCACCAATGCGATTGTCCATGCCATGCAATGGCTGAAAACGGCATCGATCGACGATATCATAAAGTCGCTGCCACCCGCTTACTACAAAAGCGATGAGGCGCTTTACCGGGTGTCGCTGGAGCGAAATCTTTCCGCCTTCCAATGGGATGGCCTGGTCACACCGGAAGCTGCCAAAAACGTGCTGGATTCGATTGCAGTTCTCGATCCGGTACTCAAGCAGGCGAAGATCGACTTTAGCCTGACCTACGACAACCAACTGATCGAAGCCGCGCTGCGCAAATATCACTCGCCCTTGCAGCAATAATCTGGCCCGGTCGAAGTCAGACCCTCGCACGATTGAGCTAGGTTGACAGGTTCTCCTCGAAAGCAGAGCCGAAATGATCGGAAATCAGGAACTGCAATGCTTCTCGCAGAGCCTCCGACTTCACGCGCCCAAAGGCGGCCTCAAAACTCGCCTGGGCTCTTGCCCATAACACGTCCGTCTCAGCGAGCCTGGCGCGGCCCTGCCGCGTCAGCGTGATCAGCCGGTTTCGCCTGTCGTCGGGATCAACGGCAACAGCGACGAGACGGTCTCGCTCCAACGGCTTGAGCGTGTGCGCGAGTGCACCGGAGTCCATCACCAGCGCCTCGGCCAACTGGCCGACGGTCGTTGGTTCAGAGCGGCCGATCTGTGCAAGGACGGCGCGCTGCGTGGTCTTAAGGCCGCTTGGCGCCAGAGCCGTGTCGTAGAACTGCGAGATGCGACGTGTCGCCTTGCGCAAGGCCGTGCAATTACAGCGGCTTGCCTTGCCGGCGTCCGCAGCCATTCTCCTGTCCACCATTATTCTCTCCATTCCTCCCACTTGACTCTCAATACCTGCATATGCAGATATTGTGAGAATTGCAAGCATATGCTGGTATCTGAGGAGGATGAAAATGCCGTTCGCTCGCGTCGATCTTCGCAAAGGCAAGGACGCCGCCTATCGGCAGGAAATCGGCCGCGTCGTTTATGAAGCGCTCGTCGGTGTCGGCGTGCCGCAGAGAGATCGTTTTCAGGTCGTTAATGAACACGACGCCGACGATTTCCTGTTCGATGCCGACTATCTCGGCATCCATCGCAGCGACGATCTGGTGATGATCCAGATCACCTGGAACGAGGGCCGGACGATCGAGCAGAAGAAGGCGCTGTTTAAAGCCATCGCCGACGGTCTGCAGGCCGCGATCGGCCTCAGGCCCGAGGACGTCCTCATCAACCTCATCGAGATAAAAAAAGAGAACTGGTCGTTCGGTAACGGCATTGCGCAATACGCAACGTGAGGCGGTAAATCCCATGCACGTTGCCGTCTCCCCTGCCGAGATTACAGCTTCGGCAAAACGTCAGGCGCTTTTGGTGCTCATCTGCACCTCAGTGCCCTCCTTCATGCTTCAACTCGATGCCAACATCGTCTCAGTCTCGTTGCCCGCGATCGCCCATTCGCTCAACGCCGGTTTTGCCGGCATCGAATGGGTGATCACCGCCTACATGTTGAGCTTCGCCTCACTGCTGATGCCGGCAGGCGCGCTGGCAGACCGTTTTGGACGCAAACGGCTGCTGATCACCGGCTTGTCGGTATTCATCCTCGCGTCGTTCGTATGTGGTGCGGCACCGAACCTGACGGTTCTGATCGCGGCGCGGGCGCTCCAGGGTGCGGGCGCCGCGATGCAGCTCAGCTCCGCGCTGGCCACGCTGTCTCACGCTTTCCAGGGCGAAGCCCGCTCGCGAGCTTTCGCTTTTTGGGGCTCGGTAGTCGGGATCGGTATCGCAAGCGGTCCGGTCGTCGGGGGACTCATCACGCAAGGTTTTGGCTGGGAGTGGGCCTTCTATGTCAATCTCCCGATCGGCATCGCCTTGATCGCATTGATCGCGAAGGTAATCGACTCTTCGAAGGATCCCGCCGCAGTACGGCTCGATCTGCCGGGCGTCGCCTGCTTCGCCGGCGCACTGTTCCTGACGACGCTCGCCCTGATTGAAGGTAACCATCGCGGCTGGGCCGATCGCTGGATCGTCTCCGAATTGGCGAGTGCGGCGGTTCTCTTCGGGCTGTTCGTCATCGTTGAGCGCAAACAGGCGCGGCCGATGCTGGATCTCTCTTACTTCCGCAAATCGACCTATCTCGGCGCCAATCTGGCCCAGCTCTCCTTCTCGGCCGGCATGCTGACCATGCTCACTTTCATTCCGATTTTCCTGCAGAATGGACTGGGGCATCGCCCGGCGACAGCGGGCCTGTTGATGCTGCCGATGGTGATACCGCTCTTCATCGTGCCGCGCATTGTGGCGAGCTATCTGGCGCACCGTTTGTCCGGACGCGCGCTATTGACCCTCGGTCTGCTCCTGGTCTGTCTTGGCCTGTTCTGGTTTGCGGCGGTTGTGCGTGAACTCGCTTACGTTCCGATGATCGGCGGCATGTTGCTAACGGGAATCGGCGCGGGCTTCCTCAATGGCGAGACCACCAAAGTCGGGATGACCGTCATTCCAAAGGAGCGCTCCGGCATGGCTTCCGGCGTCTCGGGAACTGTGCGCTTTTCCGGTCTGGTCATCGGTATCGCAGCGTTGGGCGCCGTGCTTTATGCCGGAGTTGCCGCAGCGGTCGGACAAGCCCTGCCCGAGGCTGACGCCTCCGCCGCACTGCGGCTGGTGCACGACATCACCGCTGGTCAGTTCGCTGGAGCCGCATTACCGGGCCATGACGCTGCCGCCGTCCACGCCATCGCCGCAGCCAGCTTCGCCAGCGGATATCAGTGGCTGCTTCTCGCCGCCGCGCTGTTCATGCTGGTTTCGACCCTATTGACCTGGCGGCTCGTCAGCGCCGCCGAGACGCCGCCGGTCTCCGCTTCGAACCGGTTCGGCCCGCCACGCGCCAAAAGATAGGGAAGAAGTCAGGAACAAAGGAGGGAGAGATGCCCACTTACACCGTTACAACAGCGAACGTTGCGCTGACGCCAGCTCAGGAGGGTGAGATTGCCGCGGCGATTACCGATGCGCACCACCGCAACACCGGGGCGCCGGGCTTTTTCGCACAAGTGTTGTTCGTCACGCTGCCGGAGCGAAAGCACTATATCGGCGGCAAGCTCAACAGCACGTCGCATATCTATATTCATGGCTTGATACGGGCCGGCCGAAGCGCCGCCGCAAAGACGGAATTGATCGAGCAAATCGCGTTGAGGGCGCGAGAAATTTCCGGCGTCGGCGCCGAGGATATCTGGGTTTACATCCAGGATATTCCGCCCGAGCAGATGGTCGAGTTTGGACGCGTGTTACCGGCGCCGGGAGCCGAAGAGCAATGGCAGAAAGGTTTGAGCCCGGTGAAGCGTCAGCAACTGGGCGCCACTGGTATTGCGATCTGACCTACGACAACCAACTGATCGAAGCCGCGCTGCGCAAATATCACTCGCCGTTACAACAGTAACCTGTACCAGATCATGGTCAGTGCGCCCAAGTGAAGGCAAGATACGCCAGCAACGATATCGCTATTTCCGTCTGGCGAAATCTCCCGCCGGTTCTCGTTATATATCAATGAACGTGTCGTCATGGATGTGACGGCGCCCCAGTGCGCCGAGGTAATGGCCTCTCATCCGGTTTCGTGATATATACCTGGATATAACGAGGCCCAAAACGGGCCACAATTCAAGGGAGAGCAAAGCCAATGAGTGACTTCAATCTTCTCATCGACGGCAAGATGGTTCCTGGCGATCTGAAAATGCCGGTTGTTAATCCTGCGACGGAAGAAGTGCTGGCCCAATGCCCGCGCGCCTCGAAGGAGCAGCTCGACAAGGCGGTCGCGGCGGCGAAAGCGGCCTATCCGGCCTGGGCCGCAACACCGATCGAAGAACGCCGCAAGCTCGTGACCAGGATGGCCGATGTGATCGAGGCCAATTCGGGCGAACTGGCCCGCTTGCTCACCAGCGAACAGGGCAAGCCGCTCGCAGACGCAACCGGTGAAGTGCTGGGCATGGCGGCCTTCTTCCGCTATCTCGCCTCGCTCGATCTGCCGATGCGCGTGATTGAGAATTCGGGCGACCGCAAGGTCGAGGCCTATCGCCGCCCGCTCGGCGTCGTCGGCGCCATCATCCCCTGGAACTATCCGCTCCTGATCCTGAGCTTCAAGCTGCCGTCGGCCCTGCTCGCCGGCAACACCCTGGTGGTCAAGCCTGCGCCGACCACGCCGCTGTCGACGCTGCGTTTTGCCGAACTCGTCAAGGACGTCCTGCCGAAGGGCGTGCTCAACGTCATCACCGACGCCAATGACCTCGGCGACCACATGACCAAGCACCCTGATATTCGCAAGATCTCGTTCACGGGATCGTCAGCCACCGGCCAGAAGGTGATGGCGAGCGCCGCACAAACGCTCAAGCGCATCA
>JBEKZZ010000107.1:0-8969 GCA_049509335.1 Bradyrhizobium sp.
CGTATAGTGTGTTGTCTTCCGTAGGACGGCTTTCGCCGCAGGTCCTCGGTCTGCCGACAACGACCTACGATCCCAGCGTGCACTATCAGCAAGTGCGTGACAGCTGGTTTGGCGTTCGTACACCCGACGGCCGTTGACTTGGCAAACGATGAGGTCGCGCGCGTAATTTGAACGATTTGGCGCAGTTCCTGCGGCAACGTCCTTTCAAGAGGTTATCCATGTGACGCCGCATCGACGAGATCGGCCTACAGATCAGTGGCATTGAGGTGGCCGCGCATTGGTCGGCGGGTGCAATAGCCGAGATCAGTGGCACCATCGAAAACCTGTCGGAGAAATTTTCGTCCATCGCAGCAGCTGCACAAGAGGAAGCAACGCATGAGATTTCTCGCAATGTGCAGCAGGCAGCACAAGGAACTTGCAGTCTTCTTCCCATATCATCCCGACATGCGCCGGGGCGCGAGGGAGAGGAGCTCGCCTGAAAGGCCAGCTCCAGACATTTTTGAAGCCGCTTGATCATGTTAGCGAAAACGTCGGTTCGTGCCCCGCCGAATGGCGGAGCGCTTTCTTGAGGGGGCGGTGACTGGAAACCTAGGAAGCCTCATAGTTTAAGAGTCGCTAACACGGTCAATTAATTGAGAGCGCTCGCGCGATCCATATTTTTGGATTTTCGGTGTATTAGAGACATTGTTGACGAAAATGGGCGGGAGCGGAAAATGAACATGGAGCTGCTCGGGCTGGTCGGTTTTGCTTTGGTGATAACCACGATCGCCAGAATAACTTATGAGCGTCACTTGCGTTGGAAATCGGCGGGGGCGGCTATGGATCGCTTTCGCCGACTGGAGTGCTTAAGGGACTATCAACTCTCCTCAACCGTCGCCTGTTGATCAAGCATACCCGGTATCTTTGGCCTTGCGTCGCGGGTTCGAATAGTAGGCTCGGTTCGCTTCATTTGTGCCGCGATCGCAATCACATTCAAGCCGGACGACGCCAGCAATCGGTCCTGGGCGCGGCGCTTGCCTACCGGTGGGGGCGCGCAAGCTGCACCCGCTGCATTCGGGGTTTCAGCTTTCACGAAGTGAAGCTAAAAGGTACGCTGCAATGCCAGGCCGTTACGGCTGTTGCGCTTGATACGGGTCGATGGCTCGCCCAGCGGATGAGGCGGTCGTACCTGGCCGCATTCGCGAACGTTGCGCCGCCCATGGGTTAGGCTAAAATGTCGCTCGCTTTGGACGGCCGACATGGATTCTTTGGGAATTTCTCTGATCGTTGGTGGCGCCGCGAGTTTGCCGCGGCCTGATCTTCTTCTGCCGGCAGAACGAAGGCCATTTGCATCTGAGAAATCAGTCGGAGTGAGCTTAGACGAAATCGAGGGCCACCTTCGGCAGATGACTAGAAATCGGGGCAACCACTGAAGGCCTATCATTGCTGAAGGAGATGGCCAGTCAGAACACCAACTACCGACACTGCCGCCGCCGCCCGTCCAAAGTTACGTATGTGCCAGATTTGGGATCGAAAGAACGGAATTGGCTGCAGCCAGGCGGGCCCACGGCGTCCGCTTGCTTTAAGGACGTCGGATTCTCGGATTTCGAAGTACTGCTCTCGGCGGGCTTTTCGACTGAAGGCGGGGGGCCGCTCTCTGAAGCAGGCGACTTTGTTTCTGCGCCGGCCGACCCTGCGCTTATCGCCGCCGTTGTTTCGGCGCTCGCTTTTTTAAGACTATCGAGGCTGCTCTCGATACCGTCCAACCGCCCGGCAAGCGCTGTCATTCGTTCTAACAGCAACTCTCGTTCCGCTTGCTCACCGGAAAGACGGAGCGTGAGTTCCGTCTGGCTTGAATTATCCTGTGGCGCGGCTTCCGGTTTCGCCTGCATAAAAGACCGATATTTTTGAGCCGGACTATTCGCCCAAATCAATGTCCCGGAAGTACCGCCCAAAACAATCACCAGCATCCACGGAAGCACGCGGCGCGGCCATGCCGCCGGCTGTTGGGGGCGCTGTGGAGGTAGATTGAAGACCGCATTATCATCATCTTTAGGGCCGTCACCTCTGTCGGTTCCGATCTTTGTTGATGTCTCCAGTTCGAGGGCGAGAGCATTCAGATGTTCAGCTATCCGGATGAACATCTCCTGTTTCCCGTCGCTGGCGAGACTACCCAACACGAGACATTCCGCCGCATCTGACCGGATTTTTTTCAGATGAGCTTGAATGTTGTTCATGGAACTTCGTCGCCCTGAAATTCGCAAAAAACACCACACTTAAAAACGATGAATTCGGTTGATTTGTGGTGCCGCGGGCGAACAATTCCTGTCCCGGGATTGATTTCGACGGGAAAGCGGCGCTCGACGCCAGTACTCGAAGCTGGTCACCTTGCTCTTGCGACAAGGAACTATGCGCGCTGCAAGACCCAAAAAGTCCCGCAGCATGCACGCCAGGCTTACTCACGCGACGTGCCATCTTAGCTGTGGCTTCACCCCACCAGATCCCGGGCTGTTTGTTTGGTGTGCTTCTACTTTTTCGTTAACCTTGTTTGAACGGCGTGGGACGGAGGACGGGGCGCCTGCTACCGCTTGGTTTGCAAAGGTGCGACTGTAAGTGTGAGATTTGTCTCTATTAAGGTAGAAGCGCTAAGCAAGCTCGATGCCAAATCCGAACCAGAGTGATCTACTCGACGGTATGATTGCGCGATTGGAGAAAGCGAACGCAAGGGCTTACCAACAGCTCGGGCGCCCAGGTGAAAGGGCTGTAAAATCAGATCAAGATGGTTTGCGTCATGCTTCGGATAAACAGGATCCTGCTGCTGCGCCTGAGTTGCAGTCATCGCGTGCTAGAAGGTCGTTTGTCGTCCTGATTGCTTCACTGCTGGCAGCCGCCGGTGTCACGGCTTTCGCCTGGGAGCTTCCCTATGGTGACGCAGCCAAGCTCGTCGGCCAGTGGACAAATCCATGGGTCCCAGTACCTCAGGCTCAGAAAGCACCGCGGGATGGCGTTCCCGCAAGTCCTCCCGTCTCTCCCGAAATAACCCAGCAGCTTCAGAGGATGGCGGACGATCTCGCAAACATGGAACAACAGATCGAGGAGTTCAAGGCCGGTCAGAAGCAAACGATCCGCCGCGATGAGGCACTCTCCGAGCATTTCAGGACCATTCAGGAACAAATGGTTCTCGACAATGCAAAGGTCGTCGAGCAGTTTAACGCGGCGCTCGCGCAGATGGGCAGCCAAAATGCCGCTGTCGCTAAGCAGCTAAAGGCAAGTCAAGAGCAGTTGGCTGAGCTGGCGTCGCTGCGAACCGTGGGTTCGGTTCGAAAGCCTTTAGTCGAATCCCGGGTCGACGATTGCTGCAAACGAAAGCACAGGCCGAGAGCCCGGGGGCGTTGACGATTAGACGAGATGAGGACCGAGGACCGGCTTTGATTTCGTGGCTCGGCCGTCGTCGATTCAGTCCAATCTCGGGCGAAGGTGTCGAGTGACTTGCCCAAATGCAGTGACGCCGTCGACTACCCCCTCTATTGCGCAGCAAAATTCCCACACCCGGTTAGTCAGAACGTCGAGCAGAAATATGGCGACTGCCTAAACCGGACGGACATGTTTCGCTCGGAGGCGCCCTGCTGAGCACAAAGCCTGCAACAGAATGGGCTCTGAACAGCACGTGGAGGCTGACCGATGCGCGGCGTTTGGGTTCGCCGGCGATCGATCATTTTAGCTTCGAAAGTTTCAGCGACCTAGCGGGCAGACGGTTTCGTTTAACGAACCCGGAATAGCCTCTTGCCGATCGCGGTCCCGAGTTTAGATGAGTGTGGATGGAGCCGACGTCTACAAATCTGCCAAGGTCGGTGTAGGTCAACCACTCTGAGCCGGTCACCAGCGCAGAAAAGGGCCGCCGGTGATCTCAAGGCAGCGGCGGCTTTTCCTTTTCGCGGCCCCATTGATATCGGTCGGAAAAGTCCATGAACATCTCTTTCAACGTGATGCTGCTTGTTCGTGTGAAACGATGAGCTCAACTGCTCGCCAAGTCCGGGCAATCATTTCAATGAGGCGTTTTTCGTGTGCGAGGTTATCGGGCTGGTGCAGATGCGCAATTTTACGAATGAGTTTGTTGATCTCGTTCGCGACGCGCCGGTTGTGCGAGTGGAGCGATCGCATCGCCATCAGCTGGCGACGGGTTTCGAGGAGGTCAAGCTTTGGCTCGAGGTTAGTCACCTTAGTCCACTGCATTCTAGTCCGAGAAGTGCCAGCCCAATACGGTTGCTGCGGGTTAATTCTGGAACTGCGAAACAAAAAGAACCGCCCCGATTAAGCAGGCAGTCATGTCTCTGACAAGAGCCTGGCATTCATCGTGAGGCGGTACCCAATCGTGCTGGCGCAAATGAGGTCCAACATCAGCGCCGCGATTGCCGCATCGCCTGCTGAGTTTCAGGCCGGCACCTTCCTAGCAGCTAGCCCCTGGTCGGTGATAAGGTAGCATAGCCGGCTTCGATCACCCATTTTTCGATCCAACCTTTTGTGATCAGCTTTTCAGCGAAGGGGGCGTCGAATGCATGGTAAATGCCCGCCAACGGCAGCATGAACCGTCTCTCATGATGGTTGGGAATCTCGGGACCCCTGACGTGCCATTTACTCCCTTGGAAAGCACTTTGTTACGGTGACCTGAAGCCCGGCCCGGATCGCCTTATGAGGTCATACGCCCGCACGAAGTCCGGCCTTGATTCGAACCGCCGAACGCGCCGGCTGAGCGATTACTTTTCGGTTCGCGTCGGGCGCAACACGAATAGAAGAGAGAAAATTAACCATACTTGACGGACTATTCACCGAATTAGCAAACAACGCGCTTAAGCCTCAAGGACCGCTGTCGCTTCGTTTGAAGCGTGACGCCACGGGAATCGAACCTCAACCTTACAAGGCATCGAAGATTATATGTTGAATCAAGCCTCCGCCGCGTCCGATTTCCGCGTGATCGTTGATGCGCTTTGCCGTCAGCAGGTTATCGATGTTGTGCGCGCGGCCGCCTTTGTCGGTGCGCTGTTGCTCGCCTGGATATCGACGCGGCCGTTTATCGATCTTGGCGACATGGCGCTGGCCGAGGTGACGACAGGAAACGAGGTGCGGACCTATGCAGGGTTCGGTTGCTTCGCTGTCCTGACGGTCGCACTGGCGATGCGAGGCGGCGCGCGCGGATTTGCCACCTTGATTGTGCCTGGCTATGTCGCGTTAGGCGGATGGATCGCTGCGACGACGGTGATATCGGTAGAGCCGGGCACCTCCGCGCGCCGTTTTGTGTTGACGCTTTGCGTCACCGCTGTTGCCGCATCGTTGATGCTGTTGCCAAAAAGCCAGACTGAATTGAGACGCTGGCTCGCTGTATCGATTTTGACGCTGTTGGCTGTTTGCTATCTGGGCTTTTTATTGATGCCCAATCTCGCGATTCACCTGGCAAGCGACGTCCAGGAACCCGCGTTGGCCGGGGCCTGGCGTGGCGTTTTTGGGCATAAGAACATGGCTGCTGGCATGATGGCGATGCTTTTATTTCTCGGCATCTACATCGCTCGCGCCGGTTCATGGCTTGCTAGTGGGATAGCCATCGGCCTGACGGTCGTATTTTTGATTAACACCGAGGGAAAAAGCGCGCTGGCGTTGTGCGTGGCGGTGCTGGTTTTGACCTCGGTGACTGCAGTGATCCGTTCATTCTGGCTCCGCGCCGCTGTGTTGCTGGGGCCGCTTGTCCTACTCAATATGGTTGGTATCGGCAGCGTGGCCAGCGAAAATCTGGCCGCTATCTCCAGCGCTTTGCCGCTCGACACAAGTTTCACTGGCCGTACCGATATCTGGACGTTCGGATTAGAGGCGGCTCGGTTGAAGCCTTGGACCGGCTACGGATTCTCCGCGTTCTGGGGTAGCAGCGCGGTACAAAACTTGCCGCAAGGTACGGAGTGGGCGGCCACGGCGGCTCATAGTCATAATGGATACCTTGATATAACCTTGGCGATGGGTTTACCGGGTTTGATGCTGGTGGCCGTGGTGTTTGTCATCGCACCCTTGCGGAATTTCCACGCCGCTGATTGTGGTGGCAATAACGGTCCCCTCACGCTGGCATTGCTCCAGGTATGGCTATTCGGATTATATCTGTCGTCCCTGGAAAGCTTTTTCCTGGATCGTGCTGATCCCATGTGGTTTACGTTTTTGTTGGCGGTGTTCGGGCTGCACTATCTCGCGCGATTTCGCCTTGTTGAGTGATTTTGGATTGGTCAGATGTCACAGACCGAACCTTTCAAGCCAGGTTTGCGGCGTTGCGCCACCAGACTAGGATATTGGATGGAGAATAAATCGTTGCTTGCTTGAGTGAGACGAGGATCTTATTGGCATAGACGTCGTGACTTGTCCGCGTGCGACCAACAGGGTGGCGCCACTCCCAATTAGTTGCTTAAGGCGCGGGAGGATCGAGCCTCTCAACGCTCCCAGACAGCGGCCGTGGGAAATGCTCAACGCCGCACTGGATTCTGACCCTGTGCCGAGAAATAGCGCCTGATAATCGCTTTCTATGCTCATTGCGCTCGCTGGGGCGTTTGTCTTTTGAGAGGCCGGCTCGCGCCGAGGGCCCCCGAAAATCGGGTTAAGCATTCCTAAACCGGTTAAGCATTCTTGAAATGAATGCTTGTTCTGCTCTTGTCCGTGGAATCCACGCCTCATCACACATTATCCATATATCCCGGAGATGCCCCGATTGCCGCTAGCTTCGATTGCCTTTAGGCCCTTTTTTGCGAGATAAACGACCAAAGATCTAGCGTTCGCTCTGCATCGGGACAAACGCGTAAGCTGGCTCGGAGCGCTTCGAGATTGACGGCAATTAACACAACAGCGCAAAAGCCTCGGAAACCTTCTCATGATCAATGAGACCGCTTTGCCTCTCGAAGCGACAAGAATACGTTTTCGAGTGTTAGATGGTTGGCGTGGCGTGGCTGCGCTGCTGGTAGCGCTATTTCATCTCAATCTAAACAGCGATATCTATAGACTTGACTTCGTACGCAATGCCTATCTTTTCGTCGATTTTTTCTTTGTGCTGAGCGGCTTTGTCATCACCTATAATTATGCTGATCGTCTCGGCACGTACAAAAAGTTGAGCTCTTTCACCATCCGTAGGTTTGCTCGTCTTTGGCCACTGCACGTGGTAGTGCTTCTGGCGTTTGTGGCGGTCGAAAGCGCCAAATTCGTGCTCGCGGCGCGTGGTGTACCGTTCTACATGCCCCCGTTCACAGGAAGCAATTCTCTCGATACCATTCCGTTGAATTTGGTCTTCGCTCAGTCATTCGGGCTCGTTCAACATTTGACCTGGAATTCTCCGAGCTGGAGCATTTGCGCGGAGTTCTGGACGTATCTGCTGTTTGCCGCCGCCGTCGCTCTCGGTTCTATCTGGCTGACACGATGGAAGCTTGCGACAACGAGCTTGATGGCGATCACGATGGCCGGCAGCGCCGCGATCCTCGTTCTATTCGCCCACTATGGGATGGACGCGAGCTATGATCTCGGATTTATCAGGTGCCTGTACGGCTTTCTTGTCGGACATCTGACTTATCGTCTCTTTCAGGCGGTTTCTAAAGCCGGCTTTGGTGCCGGGCGCTTTGAGTGGGCAAGCCTACTCGCCGCAGTGTTCTACGTATCATTGGTCGGCCGCACCGAATATTCGTTTTTTGCACCGCTGGTTTTCGCTAGCGTGGTTTTTATTTTTGCATTTGAGGCGGGGCTGCTTTCGCGCGCGATGTCAAACAGAGTCAGCGATTGGCTCGGTAAGGTATCCTATTCAATCTACATGTGGCAGGCATTCGTCATCTTCAACTTTATTGATCGGCCAGTCTCTATCTTGGAAAAGATCACTGGACGGGAGTTGACGACCACAGAAGGTGTTAGTTCGGCGCTTGGCGGCGAGGCCGGCAAGCTAATAGTGTTGGGCGGCCACTGGCTGCCGATGCTGGTCACGTTAGTTTTTCTGGGCGTTCTCGTCGGTGTCGCCAGCATTAGCTACTATTTGGTGGAGTTGCCGGGACAGAAATTGTTCGCTCGCCTGCCAGTTTGGTGGTCGCGAAATTCGCCTTTGCCACCGCATCCCCTTGGCATCACGGGATAATGCTCGTTCTCTTCTTAGCGCCTGACAGGCAGTGGCTATGAAAATGCTCGCGCGCCGTTTTCCGCACAGGTCGGATAGGCACAAAGTATCAGCGCGACTGGGTCGCGGACTTTGTTGGTATCCCCTAATTCGATAGTTTCGAGCCGATATTCACTGGATGTCTTCCCCCTATCTCACAGAGCAGAAGCATCGCATCAGGAAATTGCGTATCCCTTCGAGGTAGGCCGCCTTGCTCAGTGACAGGTTTCTGAGCAAGCATGTGGCTTTAGGGCTAGCCTCAAGGTCGGTTGATGCGCGTAGAGTGTTGAGGGGTTTAGAAGCCTTCATGCAGCCTGCGCAAGCCTGTTAACCTAACCAATCAAGGTTACCGCGCACATCGACTCGCGGGAAGTGGAAAGCTGGCAATAGTATTGAGTGCGAGGCTTTTAGAATAGGCGATATCCAATGACCAAGGAACTCCGAACCGCCGATCAACTATCGGACATGATCGTTTCTTCCCTGGGCGTGAGAGAGATTGAAATCCAAGTTCGCCAAGATCATGCTTATGGGTGGCAGCCGACAGTAGTTGCATCTCCAGGCGATCTAATCGGATACCAAAGGCGAGTTGAGCAAATAGCAAATCGATTGCGGCTCACTTTCGCCCTTCGGCACTGACGGCGCGGCGCGCGTAATCGGCGGAACGGCCTACGCCCTCGCTAGTGCTTGTACCGACCCAAAATGGTTGGGACGGGTCTAGCAGGCTGTTGAAGAAGTCGGTAGCGAAGCGTTTCGTATCATGATTCTCTGGGACCCGGATTTGACTTGGGGGTCGCGATGCGGGGGAGTGACGAACGGTCCGGCTCGCTTTTCAGTTACG
>JBEKZZ010000108.1:0-8747 GCA_049509335.1 Bradyrhizobium sp.
TGTGGCCGAAGAAGCTTTCTCGGGTTGCGACCTTGTAGATTTTGGCGACATCGTCGACCCGAAGGATCGGGTCGCCGGAGCCTGCCAGCGCGGCGGGTTGCTCGTCGCCGGTCCAGATGCGCGGGGTGCGCTCCACTAATTGTCTGGCGGCTCGGGACTGCGGCCTGCGCGCCAGGTCGTCGGGAGCGCCGCGCTCGACGATCCGGCCGCCGGCGAGCACCACCGCCTCGTCGGCGACTTCCGCCATCGACGGCACCGATGTCGTGATGAAGACTATGGCGCACGCGATTCGATCGCGGAGTTCGCGGAGGAGCCGCACGATCTGCGCCGCCACCGTAACGTCCAGTGGCTGGATGATATTGTCGCAAATGAGAAGTTCAGGGTCCCCAATCAGCGCGTCGACGATCACCGCGCGCTGCAGCATGCCGCCCGAATACTGGTTCGGAAATTCGTCGTACCGGCTTTTGGCGGAAGGTATCCGGACTGCGTCCAGGAGTTCGACGACGCGTCGGCGCGCCTCGAGTTTCCCGACATCCGGTCGCAGGACCCGCAGCCGTTCCGCGATTTGCGCGCCGACCGAGAGGGTCGGATCGAAGGCGCTCCCCGGATCGGAGCCGACATAGCCGATGCGACCCCTGGCAACAAGCTTGGCGCCGACCTTCATGGTGAGCAGGTCCTTTCCGCCGAACAGAACCTCGCCACCTCCAACGTGCAGCGGCGGCGGCGCCCAACCGACCATCGCTCGCGCCAGCGTCGTTTTGCCGGAACCACTCTCGCCCAATATGCCAAGTACGCGGCCCGGGTGAACGTCGAGATCGATGCGGTCGAGGATGGGCGTCCGCTCGCCGTCTCGGATCAAGTCTATCGACAGACCGCAAATCCGAAGCAGGGGCTCGGACATCAAATCGCCCCTCGCAGCAGCATGTTGCGGGCCCGTTCGACGCAGGCGCCGATCAGGTTGATGCCCAGCAGTGTGGCGAACAGGAATAGGCCAGGCATGGTGGGAATCCACCAGCCGTTGATCAGATAGTTCCGCCCATCCGCGATGATGGTTCCGAAGGTCGGGGTCGGGGGCTGTATGCCAATGCCGATGAAACCCAGAATCGCCTCGAAGATCATCATCCGCGCAATATCGAGAACCGCGACGAACATTACCGGCGGCAGAATGTTCGGCGCGATCATTTGCAATATGATCCGAAGGTCCGAGGCCCCGAGAATTTTGGCGCCTCTTACGTATTCGCGGCGGCGTTCAGACAGCATGACCGACCGGGTCACGCGGGCGTAGGCCGGCCATCCAGCCAGCGAGAGCACAAGGACGATCGCTTGCGGTGTCGGTCGATGCACCGTCAGGAATGTTATCGCCAGGACGATCAACGGAATCGCGAGTTGGGCGTCGGTTAACCGCATCAGAACCGTGTCGATCCAACCGCCATAATATCCCGCGGTCATGCCGATCGTGGCTCCGATGACGAACATCAATACGACCGAACAGAGACTGATGAGCAGCGCGTTCTGCAATCCAATAAGCGTGCGCACGAACAGATCGCGGCCCAGTTGATCAGTTCCCAGAAGGTGCTTCAAATTGCCGCCATGCATAAAAAAAGGCGGCAGAAATCTTTCCATCACCGAAATCTTCGTAGCCGAGACATTGGCGAGGTTCGGGTAGATAAATGCCGTGCCGATCAAGAGCGTCAATAGAACGAGCCCAATCTTGAACTCAGTTTGAGCGAAAGCTGCTGCCAGGAGACGCCTGTTCGGGCCAATCGATTGGTGGTGGAGGTCGGCGACGCTTGCGACGCTGGCGATCGGAGCGTTCATCAGAAATCAAGCCTCGGGTCTATCCAAGTCGAAATCAGATCTACGAGCATATTAATTACGACGAACAACATGGCAGATAGCAACGCCGCGCCCTGTATAACGGGGAAGTCTCGCTGCGATACCGCTTGAACCGTAAGAAGGCCAAATCCGGGGTAGTTAAAAACGTATTCTACGATCAGGACGCCACTAAGCAGCGCGCCAATTTGAACCCCAAAGAGGTTTAGAATTGGGACGGTGGCGTTGCGCACGATGTGATGAAGGAAAATCCTCGGGAAGCCGATGCCGCGGATCGTTTCAAGTTGAACAAAATTCTGGCGATGCACGTCGGCGATCGAGATGGCGAGCGCCCGCATGAAAATCGGCGACATCTCGATGGCGATCACGACCGCCGGCAGGATGGTATACGCGAAGCCCTCATAGCCGATGGAGGGAAGCAGATTGAGCTGCGCGCTCACCACCAACACCAGCACAAGCGCACACCAGAAATTCGGTACCGAAACGAAGATCGACCCCACGTAGAACGCCACCTTGTCCGGCAGCCGACCGGAAAAAAGGCCCGCAGCGACGCCGAGCGGCACCGAGATCAATGCGGTAAAAACCAGCGCCAGTCCTGCGAGTTGCAATGTCATCGGCACAGCGCCGCGCAGCAGATCGACTACTCTTGCCTTATCGCTGTCGCTTTGCTGGTCCGCGCGAGCGGACGACTGACCGGCCTTGCCTTTGCTGAACGAATTACCCAGATCGCCCCGAACCACATTACCGAGCCAGTGGAAATACTGGACGGGGATGGGGTCGCGTAGCCCCAATTTTTGCGCGGCGGCCTCAACAGCCGCGGCGTTAGCCATCGGACCAAGGATCATCCGCACCGGATCGCCGGGTACCATGCGTAGGATGGCGAAGATGCCGAACGATACGATCAGGACAATGAGGATCCCTTGAGCAAGGCGGCGCGCCAGGAAGTCGAAGAGAAAGACCATATCGCCCCCCGGCCCTCAATTGTTCAGGGGCGCTGAACGTCGAGCGGGAAGCGCAACCAAATCTTTCCGGAATGCCGGAGTCGTCTCGGCCAACCCCATTTTGCGCCCAAGCCGGCCCTGCAAAGCGTCGACATTGAATGACACCACCGACAACTGGACTGCTAACCAGTCCACTATACCTGTTGTGATTCCTTTGTCACCAGCTATTTGGAAAAAATCTCAGGGAAGCCGACGCTACGACCTTCCACGACGCCAGCTCGTCAGGCATCGATTGCTTTGATCCTACTCGAACCGATGGCGCGATGTAGGGTATTCAACGCCTTGTTAAGCTCCTGACCGCTGATAGATAGACGTTCGACTGTGGTTTCTTATTCGCGACGCGAGGTCAGCGCAGGACCGCTGCGCAAAACGGAACGTAACGCCACTCAGGTCGAATAGACGTGATGGATATGTTGCCTGAACGCATTAGCGACAGCCTTTGGATCGCGGTCCCTCAAGCAAACAACAATATGGCGATGATCGACCAGACTCTGTTCGATAACCCCAGGTTTCGCTATCGCTAACCGTCGTTGAACCATCATATGGGTGTAGAGATCGACGACGAAATCGGCGAGTAGCCTGTTTTCCGTGGCATAATAAACCGTCAGATGGAATTCTCGATCGCAGATCAGAAAGCGCACGGGATCATTGCTCGCGAGTTGTTGCGCCTCCAAGGAATATTCGAGGCTTTTGACGCCAGCCGGACTCAGCCGGAGCGTCGCGTCCTCAACGACCGCTGTCTCAACGAGCAGCCGGGCCGTTCGAACCGCCTCAAGGGAATAACCGTTTATCGCATTCGGATTCGTCACCCCGATCCTCTGTTTGCCGACATCCACGTTAAGGTTGGTGACGCGTGTCCTCGCTCCCTGAGAAACCTGAACGATGCCCTCTCCGGCCAATCGCTGGATGGCTCCCCGGACCGTCTCTCGACTGACGAGCAGCATATCGGCAAGTTCCCGTTCGCCTGGCAGCTCGTCGCCGACTTGCAGAATCCCAGAAGCGATTAGCGAAACGATCTTGTCCCGAATCATCTCTTTCGCGGTCTGCTTGTGAATCGCTTCGCGGAGAGGGAAGAAAGGAACTGTCATGATGAATCTGCCAGGACTGAGCTAATAGTGAGCAGTATGCCTAAGTCATAAGCAAGCTTTTGTCACCGACGATTTTGACAAACGAGCCCAACTCGCCGCTCTCCGACCGTCGCAGCAGTTCTCACGGGAGCCATCATATGAGCGGGCGCAACATTTCTGGTCAACGTAAGCTGGTGCTGCGAAGTCGGCCTCGGCAATCTGCACCGAAAGCCTTGATAACAAGTATCGCAGTTGCGTTGGGGTTCCGGTGGCGATGAGCAAATCGGCAGCAGGCTGCGCCGGCATTCATAATCCCAGACATCATGATGGGGCGTAACGCCACTTTTGTGCACCGGGCCCGTCGAGCGCGATCAGTTCGTTGAAGGGTGAGCAGAAGATCAGGCTGTCCTCGACGAGCAGCGGCGTCGCCACGAAGCGAGGTCGTTATTCGGGCCTCTCGCAGCCCTGATCAGAAACTATCTTTGACGGAGTTTCGCCTTCTGGCGGCAAAGTCGCTAACCGATCTCCATCCGTTTCCGAAGAGGACAGACTAAGGGGCTCCGCTGCCGTTCCTCCAACCTTCGCCTGCTCCGCGAGGCCTAGCGCGCGCTGTTGCCGCTCAAGTTCTTGAGCGGCTTTATTGGCAATGTCCATATTGGCAGTTTGACCACTGTCGCAAGGAGCAGCGTTCGCTGCAGCGACGCCTAAAACGATTGTGGTGCAAGCAGCGAGAACGATTGGTTGTGCGATCATGCGTTTCACCGTTGGATTAGGAAGTCCGCCAACGCGAAACCAAATCGCCTTGAAACAGGTTCCACGGCGAACGACAGAACGTCCTCAAAAGGTTAACCGGACGGCCTGGTTTTTGCTACCTTTTGCTACAGCTTCGACGCGCTTTTCATCGCGAAGGTCAAGTTCGCCGACGAAGGACAGCCGGCCGCGCTCAGACGCGGGCGAGCTCA
The DNA here is from genome assembly GCA_049509335.1 of Bradyrhizobium sp. Classification (GTDB taxonomy): domain Bacteria; phylum Pseudomonadota; class Alphaproteobacteria; order Rhizobiales; family Xanthobacteraceae; genus Bradyrhizobium. Next base: position 4,864 of record JBEKZZ010000108.1, read on the forward strand.
AGCTCTATTCCTGAAGGGCACAAGATGCGCCGCGAGCTGGCCGCAAACTTGTGAATTTGTGTATCAAATCCAGATATGGGGAACGGCAATGGAATCGAAATTCGCTACGACCATCCTGTTTGCAGCGCTCGTCACACCGGTTGCGGCCAATGCAGCCAAGTTGCCGCCCCTTGCGACCATGAAGTTAGGTGAAAATCAAACCACCTACATCTTCGATCCAGCCAAAGTGACCGCGGTAGCGCTTACTTACAGTTTGACCGTAACGCCTAAACCTGTTCGGGGAAATTCCGAAGTCAATCGGGGTCGATTGACGCCACACGTCTGGGGGATTGCGGAAATTCCGCTCTCGATCGACGATACCCCGGAGAATTTCTTGAAGGAACTCCGGCTCGAGACTAAATTCGTTACCCTTCATTCATTGAGCGGTGAGCTGCGCATAAGGGCGAGCAGCATAAAATACATAATCGAACCACTGCTTCAGACTGACCGCGAGAGAGGAGCAAAAGCGCTTGTTTATCTCGAACCTCGAGTAGTGGATTGGTCAGGGGTGCAAAGACCATGGGTGGTCACAGAAACCCCTGACCAGGTAAAGGCGTTGGTCGACGAAAAACGCACTCAAGGCGATGGCGAATGAGAAGTCCTCTCGGCTATCCCCGCTCATCGGACCTGCGCAATCAAATGATCGCCGCGCTTCGGGAGGTGGGGCTTGCCAGACCAATCGAGTCATGCCGCGACGTGATGACTTCGGGGCATGGTGAACGCGTCGTAGCGTCTTGTGGGTCCTTGCCGAGCGACGGGTCGGCAACGCAAGCACCGGCATCCCCGTTCTGTTCAAGCAAAGGACCAGGCCATGCGCGTTTTTCGCGATGCCAAGGCGCATACACGTTGCGCCTCTTTCGCCGCCATTGCGGGCGTCGGGCGAGTGATGCATATCATCAAGACCTTTGGTATTGCCCCCCGCACAGTCACAGAGGCGATCCACGCGATGGAAGCGGACGGGCATGTCGTACGCCGCGCGGATCTGTCCGATCGCCGTGCTAAGGTATGGTCCCTGACTTCCGCGGGCGGGCTGGACTGGATAGACATAGATGCCGGGGTAAGCCGCACGATCTACGGAGGTCACCTCCAGACCGGCTGAGGCAGGGATGTCCGTGGACGTCAGCTCAGCGATCCCGAGCTGCATCGGCATGGATGGCCGGTACACTTTGTTATTATTTTGTTATTGTGTGAGCGATTTCCACCGCAAATATTTTTTAGTTCGTGGGAAAATCGCCGTGTGAAACGATCCCGTCACAAAACGGCATTGGAAGCCGACAATATTGCGCCCCGGCTGGGTAAGAAATTTGTGACGGTTTTGAATCGATGATCGATCTGAGGGTAGCGGCGTGCCTCGCGCTGCTGGTGTTGGGGACGGGCGTTCGTGCGACAATGGCGGCACCGCTTGACGACGCGGCGGAAAATTATCGGCCTTATATGATTGAAGGCATCGGTCAGGCGCTGGCGGGTGCGCGCAATCTGCGTGAGCGTATCGCCGCTGGCGATCTGGCGGGAGCGAAAAAAGCCTGGATTTCGGCCCGCGCCGGCTGGGAACGTTCCGAGGTTTTCACGGCGGGCTTTGTTCCCGAGCTTGATGCGGAGATCGACGCCTGGCCCAATGCCAACAGTGGCTTCCACGCCATTGAAGCCAGGCTGTTCGGAGCCGGGCGCACCGATGTCGAGAGCGACACCGATGCGTTGGTCGAGCACCTGGATAGTCTTCACGGCAAGCTTCGCAACATGGCGCTTCCGCCGCAAGGCCTCCTCGACGGCATCGTGCGGCTGGCCTACGAGGTCGGCGAGAGCAAGGCCGATGGCGGCGAATCACGCATCAGCGGCACCTCGCTCGACGATATGCGCAATAATGTCGCCGGTATTGCCTTTGCCTATCGCGCGATTTTCGCGACCGCGCTCGGCAACGCCGACGCCAAGCTTGCCGACGCGTTGGCCATGCGGATCGAACGGCTCAAGGTGGTCGTCGCGGCACGCGATCTGCCAAGCCTCGATATTCCCGAGCTGCGGCGTGTCAGCGAGGAACTGGTGATCATGCTGCAGGGCGCATCGGGTAAATTGGGCCTGCAGCGCGCCACGCTGGAGGCGAAGTCGCTATGACGGTTCGCCGCTGCTCGATTGCCCTGTTGGCGCTCGGAGTTCTGGTCGCAGGCCTGTACGGGCGCGCCATTGCCTTTCCGGTCGACGGCGATCAAACGACCTTGCCGCCGAAGACCGAGCTCAACGAGGACGCGCTCGACAAGCCGCGCGAAGTGTTCCGGTCCGAGTTCGCCGGCGGCAAGTCGTATATGATCAATCTCGGCAACTTGGCGTTCAGTTCGCCCGGGATTCTCGGCGGAGTGGCGCGGCAGGCCGCCGTGAGCTGCGGCACCTGCCATGTCAATGGTGCCGGCAACGCCAAGTTCTTCGTGCCGAAGATGTCGACGCGTCCCGGTAACTTCGACACTACCGGTCCGCTGTTCAACCCGAAGGCGGACAATTTCGTGCTCGATGCGGTCAGGATCCCGAGCCTGCGCGGCGCGCGCTATCTTGCGCCCTATGGCGTCGACGGCCGCATGCCGTCGCTGCGCGACTTCGTCCACAACGTGATCGTCAACGAATTTGCCGGACCGGAACCGTCGCCTGTTATCCTTGATGCCATCGTCGCCTACATTCAGGACATCGATTTCCTGCCCAATGCCAGCCTCGGCCCCGGCGGACGGTTGATCGGAAAGATCAGCGAATCCGAGCGTCGCGGCGAAGCCTTGTTCACGAAGCCGTTCCGGCACGATCCGGGCCTGAGCTGCGCCGGCTGTCACACGCCATCCGGCGTATTCAGCGATCACCAGCAGCATGATGTCGGCTCGGGCGGTCTTTTCAAGACGCCGACGTTGCGCAATGCCGACTTCAACGCGCCGTATTTCCATGATGGTCGCTTCGACAGCTACGACCAGGTGGTGGTCCACTTCGATCGGGTGTTCGATCTTGGCCTGTCCGAGCAGGACCGGCGGGATCTCGTGGCCTACCTGACCGCGGTGGGTGACGGCACGCTGCCTTACGAGCATGATGGCGCCGGTGCATCGCTGAAGGAAATCAACGATTTCGCCACCGTTCTCGGGACGGCTATTCCAGCCGGCGACAAGGATACCGTCTCCCTGGCCGTCGACACCATCGGCAATGAATTGCGGGAATTGACCGAGCAATATCCCGACCGCAAGAACACCAGCGTGACAGGTGGCGGGCAGCAGCGTGCTCTGGCACGTAGTGCGCTCAAGGAGCTGGTGCTTATCTTGCGACGGATCGACATGGCTGTCGCTGACGGCCGGACCGCCGAGGCGGCGACCGATTACAAGAATTATCGCTATCTCATGGCCGCCGCGGTGCCCGCGGTGCTGGCGGGAGCCGAGCCGTGGTCGCTGTTCAATCCCGCGGTACATGATTCGCACTACGCCGCGCTGCGCCAGGTGATGCAGTCGAAGCACACGCCGCGATAGCGCCGCGACGCGCGGAAGCTTTCCGCCTGGCGGAATCGCTTGCTGAAAATAGCTTATTTGACCGGACGGCGGGCTGCGTGAATCGATTTCACGAGGTCGGCGCCGGCATATGTACGCTGGGGCGATGCGCGCGGTGACCGTATTCCCGATGCAACGCTGTTGCGGTACGAGTGACGTGCAAGTGAAGTTGCGAATCATTTTTGGAAAAACGGTTATGAAATCGAGATGAAGAAAATTTCCGGGAAAAATTTGGAATTGTTCTGAAACTATTTCGCGCGTTCACAACAACGATATGCCTGCGTCATGTTGCCCCATTAAGTGATGCGATGTTAACTTAACCTTGGGGTTCGATAATGAAAACAA
>JBEKZZ010000109.1:0-8396 GCA_049509335.1 Bradyrhizobium sp.
GCAAACGGCAATGGCTGGGCTGAACTACAGAATAACGGCATACTCGAAGGTGAAATCTGCCTCCTCAACGGAGACGACATCCCATTCATCGCGTGTCGAGCATAGACTTCTTCAACAGCCTGTTAGGGCCCTTCCAGTGTCTTTTTGCTTAGACCAGTGACTTTTTGCTTAGAAATGACTGGCTTTCGTGCAGGAACAGAGCGTTGCTGTGGGTGACATGGGGCCGCCAGGGGGCTGGCTTCGAGGTCCTGCCCTGCCGGGTGTTTGCCTAGGCAGGGCTGAGGTGGTGCGGCGGATGACGTCGCGTAAACCTCAGAGGATCCCATGACCATGTCCAAATCCAGGCCGAAAGCTGCGAAAAGCTCAGTCGCCCGCAAGGCAGCCAAATTCCCATCGCAGAAACGCCCGGCATCTGCATCGTCCGAGCAAAAAGCTACGTCCGTTACCAAGCATGCGCACATTATTGCGATGCTGCGGGCGCCTGCAGGGGCAACCATCGCGGCGATCATGACGGTGACTGATTGGCAGCAGCATTCAGTTCGCGGCTTTCTTGCCGGTGTCGTCCGCAAGAAGCTTGGTCTCAATCTCATTTCAGAGCTGACAGAGAAAGGTCGGGTCTATCGCATTAAGGACGGCAAAGGTGGGCCTCTTTCGACCGGCCGGACCAAACAGGCGGCTTGATGCGATGCAGAAGCAACATCGCAATGGTCGTGCCTCGACCAAAACTTCCATTGGAGACGAGATCGCGCATCTGCGCGGTCTCGATCTCAAAGGTCTTCGTTCAAGATGGCAGAGCGTATTTCAGAGACCGCCACACGATCATCTGCCGCGGCATTTGCTTTTTTCAGTCATTGCCTATCGGATTCAAGCCGACCGCCTTGGCGATTTAGATCATGAGACCCGGCAGGTACTTGATCGGACGGACGCAAAGGACACCGGCGCAAAGATGAGCGCGCGTCTCGTCAGCTTCGATCAGAAGCGGACCGAACTAATACCGGGAACTGTGTTGGTACGAGAGTGGGATCGTCGATCGCAACGGGTAATGGTGATGGCTGACGGTTTTGCCTGGAACGGCCAGACCTACGACAGCCTCTCCAAGGTCGCCTTCGCGATCACCGGAACCAAATGGAACGGCCCGCGCTTTTTCGGACTCCGGGATAAGGACGATCGATCGATGATGGAGGCCAAACCATGAAAACCTCTTCGGTCAAATCTGTCCGTTGTGCGATCTACACCAGGGTCTCTACCGAGCAAGGGCTAGACCAGGATTTCAACTCGCTGGATGCCCAGTACGAAGCAGCCTCGGCTTATATAAAAAGTCAGGCCCATGCCGGTTGGACCCTGATCCGGTCGCGATATGATGACGGTGGATATTCCGGTGGGTCCACCGATCGTCCCGACCTGCAGAGATTGCTGGACGCCATCCGTGCTCGTAAGCTTGACGTCATTGTCGTCTACAAGGTCGATCGCCTGACGCGATCGCTGGCCGACTTTGCCAAGCTGGTAGAGCTGTTCGATGCACATGGCGTGTCGTTCGTCTCGGTCACCCAGCAGTTCAACACCACGACTTCGATGGGCCGTCTAACCCTCAACGTGCTTCTGTCCTTCGCCCAGTTCGAGAGGGAGGTCACTTCCGAGCGCATTCGAGACAAAATTGCTGCCTCCAAACGAAAGGGCCTGTGGGTCGGCGGTCCCCTCCCCCTCGGCTATCGCATGAAGGACGACAAGATTGCCGTCGTTGAGGACGAGGCCGAACGAGTCCGGCTAATCTTCCACCGCTATCTCGAACTCGGCGGCGTCAACGCCCTGGTACGAGACCTTCGGAAGCGAGATATCCGAACCAAATCAAGACTGCTCGCAACGGGTGCTACCCGGGGCGGCATTCCCTTTGGACGAGGTTCACTATTCTATCTGCTGCGCAATCGTTTTTATGTTGGTGAGGTCAAATACAGGAACGAGATCCTGCCCGGCGAACAGCCAGCGATCGTAGATCGTGCGCTATTTGATGCGGTTCAGCAGAAGCTCACGGATCAGTGGACTACTCGATCCACGACGCGGAACTCGAGCCACCATCTGTTGGCTGGTCTTTTGTTCGACGATGTCGGTCATCGCATGGTGCCGACCCATGCAACCAAGGCCGGCGTTCGCTATCGCTACTACGTCTCGCTTCCGCACCTGCATGGAGAATCCAGAACTGCATCAGTCGGGTCGGTCTCCCGTGTTCCCGCGACCGACATCGAAAGCATCATCGTTAAATCTCTCAACAAGCATCTGATCGCTCTGAAGGAGAGGCCGGCCTCCAGCCTATCTCATCTTAGAGATGATAAAACAGCCATAGAGCGGGTCGCGCGTATCGATGTGCACGAGGATCGTCTGGCTGTTCGGTTGAAATTAGCAGACGACGAAGAAACATCTGACGCGGCTGAGGAGCAGTTACTCTCGATCCCGTGGCAGAAGCCGCCCTCCAGGAAATCGAGGCAAATTCTTATCCCTCACGGCATTCCCAAAAATGAAATCCGTCCAACGCGGATCGAGCGTCGCGCGCGCCTCGTCAGCGCCATCGCCCGAGGTCGCCGCTGGCTTGACGAAATCGTTTCAGGCTCCGTAACTGACGTTCAGCAGATCGCGACACGTCAAAAGTGCAGTGTGCGTCAAGTCAACATGACGATATCGCTCGCGTTCCTCGCACCAGACCTCGTGCGCGCCGCGGTCGAAGGTCGTTTGCCACGCGGCATTGGAGTCGAGCGCTTGCGTGATGCCCCAGCCGAATGGGGCCAGCAGTTCGAAGCCCTCGGATTAAATCCGCGATAACTGCCGACCGGGCTCAAAACGACGCGCTTTTTGGTCTCCAAGATTCCCCAATTTCCCCGCGGCCGGCCGGCATTGGCCCGTCAAAGCCCTGCCGCCGGGAACGGAATTTTTGGATGCAGAGACTAGAGGCTAAAAATCAGCCTAAGAGACCGAAAGGGTCCGCGGAGACCGAAAGCGGGGAACGATACCGGCGAAAATCCCCAAAGAAACGGCCTATCGCGAGTCGGCGCCGGGATTTGCGGTTTCGTAGGACTGGATGGTGGGCACGACAGGGATCGAACCTGTGACCCCTACCATGTCAAGGTAGTGCTCTCCCGCTGAGCTACGTGCCCTAAAGTCGCAATCGGGTTACGGGGTCCCTATATCGGCTCCCACGCGGGCAGGCAAGGTTATAGGCCTGCGTTTTCGAGCCCTTCGGGCAGCCGATCAGGCCGCCAGCATCTTGTTCACTTCACTGACCAGCTCACGCAGGTGGACCGGCTTCGACAGCACCTTGGCATTCTTGGGCGCTTCGGAGTCCGCGTTCAGCGCCACGGCAGCAAAGCCGGTGATGAACATGATCTTGATGTCGGGATCGAGTTCCGAAGCCCGGCGCGCGAGCTCAATCCCGTCCATTTCAGGCATCACGATATCGGTGAGCAGCATCTCGAACGGCTCCTCGCGCAACCGCTGATAGGCGGACATGCCGTTATCGTGCGGCGACACCTGAAAACCGGCGTTTTCCAGCGCCTTGACCAGAAAGCGGCGCATGTCGTTGTCGTCTTCGGCGAGGAGGATCTTGTGCATGGCAGGAATCGTCGAATCCGGTTTGGAGGATCGGTCAGTCCACTAAGCCCGACAGAGAGTAAATTTCGGGTGAAAGGAACGGCAATGGCCTGTCTCGTGCCTGTATTTCTGGACCTGATCGCGTCGCGAATCAATTGAGGCCGTCAATTCCTGTCGTAAAGCCATTCCTTACAGCGGGTTTGTGGTTTTTTCGCTTGGCAGAGCGGCCGCGATTACCGACAATGGCCCCTTAAAAGCCACGCCTTTTTGGCGAAATGATACGCTTTAGAGGGGCGGATTCCAGGGACGGCGCCGGACGATGACCCAGCTTGACGAAGAACTGCCGCCGCCGTTCGAGATTGTCGAACCGGCTGTCTGGCGGGCGCCCATCATCTTCAATTCGCCGCATTCCGGCTCGGCCTACCCGGACGATTTCCTGAAGGCGTCGCGGATCGACCTGGCTGGCTTACGTCGTTCGGAAGACTCGTTCATGGACGAGTTGATCGCGGGACTCAGCGCTCTCGGTTTTCCGACCGTGAGCGTCAACTTTCCCCGCTCCTATGTCGACGTGAACCGGGAGCCCTACGAGCTCGATCCCAGGATGTTTTCCGGACGGCTGCCAAGCTTTGCCAACACGCGATCGATGCGGGTCGCCGGCGGGCTCGGCACCATCCCGCGCGTGGTCGGCGACGGACAGGAAATCTACAGCGAGCGTATCGCGGTCGACGATGCGCTGGCCAGGATCGAAACGCTCTACAAGCCCTACCATCGCGCCCTTCGCCGCCTGATCAACAAGGCCCATCGCGCCTTTGGCACGGTCATCGTCGTCGACTGCCACTCGATGCCTTCGGTTGGCGTGTCGCGCGAGGAACCACGGCGGCCGGATGTCGTGATCGGCGATCGCTATGGCACCAGTTGCGCGCCCGTGCTGGCCGACACGGTCGAAGAGACCATGTTCCGCCTGGGCTATTCGATCGGACGCAACAAGCCCTATGCCGGCGGTTTCATCACCGAGCATTACGGCAACCCGGCCTCCGGACTGCACACGATTCAGCTTGAGCTCAATCGCGCCGTCTACATGGATGAACGACGGCGGGCACGCGGTGAGCGGTTCATGCAGGTGGCGAGCGATTTCACCGTGCTTGCCGAGATGCTCGCATCTATTCCGCTCGACGGCCTTGAGCCGTTCCAGACCGCAGCGGAATGACCACCATCATCGTCACGGCACTCGCGCGCCCATCGCCGCGCGCACCTAACGCTGAATGACGGCCACAAGAAATGACAGTGACAAGAAAAAAGGGCCGCCTGAATGAACAAGCGGCCCAAGTCTAGGGAGGAAACGCCCAAGGAGGGCAGCGGTAACGCGAGGCGCTACCGCACCGCAACAATATGCGGCCGCGCTGCACAAAGCGCAAGAGCTTTTCAATTATTTCCGGTGCATATCCGGTACATTACGTAGCGGTGCCCCAGCGGGTGATTCTGACTATTTCCCAAACGAAATCAGTATTTTATCTGGGAAAAAAGCAGATCTTCACATGTGGATAACGGGGATTGCTGATTTGCTCTCGAATTCGTGATCGACCGCGGTCATCAGAAATTTACCCCTCCGCCAAGACTGATTCGCGGGTCAAAAGCCAGCCTGCCTGTCGACTATTCTTGTGTCGACGGTGCGGAATTCACCGGATTGCGCTAGGCAAATGCGCATAGCCTGAGACAGCCGCCAAAGGAACACTCGTGACGGTCATCGATTTCACCGCCTTCATTGGCCGCCTTGCGACTGCCTCCGGCGAAACCATCTTGCCATTCTTCAGGACGTCGCTTGGTGTCGACAATAAAGGCACCCGCGATTTCGATCCGGTGACGGAAGCCGACCGGGCTGCGGAAGCGGTGATGCGACGCCTGATCCAGGCCAATTTTCCTCAGCACGGCATCGTCGGCGAGGAATTCGGCAACGAGCGCGAGGACGCCGAATATGTCTGGGTGCTGGACCCCATCGACGGCACCAAGTCCTTTATTTCCGGCTTTCCGACCTGGGGCACGCTGATCGCGCTGATGCACCGGAAAACGCCGGTGTTCGGCATGATGCATCAGCCCTATATCGGCGAACGCTTTTATGGCGACAGCGGCTCGGCGAATTATTCCGGATCGGCCGGCCAGCGCCGTCTGGCGGTACGCCGCTGCGCCGCGTTGAAGGATGCGACGCTGCTCACGACCAGCCCGCTGTTGATGAACGAGGCTGACCGCGCCAGCTTCGGCCGCGTTTCGGAGACCGTGCGGCTGACGCGCTATGGCGGCGACTGCTACTCCTACTGCATGCTGGCGGCCGGCCATCTCGACCTCGTCATCGAGACCGAACTCAAGCCTTACGACATTGCCGCGCTGATTCCGATCATCACCGGCGCAGGCGGCGTGGTGACGACGTGGGAAGGCGAGCCCGCGCAAGGCGGCGGCCGCATTGTCGCCGCCGGCGACCCGCGAATGCACGAAGCGGCGCTCAAGCTGCTCAACGGTTAAGGCTGCGGCATGAGAATATTCTGCGCATTCGCCACCAGCCTGTCGCTACTGCTCTCGGCGGCCGCGGCCGATGCGGAAGATTTTCCGGCGCGGCAAATCCGGCTGATCGTGCCGTTCCCCGCTGGCGGCCCCAACGACATCATCGCGCGCGTGATCGGCCAGCGCATGTCCGAAATCGCCAGGCAGCCGGTCATCATCGATAACAGAGGCGGACAAGGCGGCGTGCTCGGCACCGAAGCGCTCGCGAAGGCCACGCCCGACGGCTACACCATCGCGATCTCGAGCGCCGGCGCGCTCGCCATCAGCCCGACGATGGAAAGGGTGGCCTACGATCCGCTGAAAGACCTTCAGGCCGTCACCTTGGTGGCCAAGGTGCCGGAGATGCTGGTAGTGGCAACCGACGTGCCGGCCAAGAACATGGCTGAGTTGGTCGCGCTCGCCAAGGCGAAGCCCGGAAAACTCAATTTCGCTTCCTCCGGCCCCGGCAGCCTGCCGCATCTGGCGGGCGAGTTGCTCAAGCTCACAGCCAAGATCGACATCGTGCACGTGCCCTATCGCGGGGCGGCGCCGGCCATGAACGACATGCTCGGGCAACAGGTGCAGATGGTGTTTCTCGACCTGCCGATCCTGTTGCCGCAAATCAAGGCGGGCGCCTTGCGCGCGATTGCGATCGGCGCGCCGGAGCGCGCACCGACGGCGATGGAAGTGCCGACCACGGCCGAGGTAGGCATGCCCGACCTGCAAACCGAGAACTGGTACGGCATGGTGGCGCCGGCGGGCACGCCAGCCCCGATCGTCGCGGCGCTGAACCGGATTGCGACCGAGTCCATGCGGGATCCCACCGTGAAGGAAAAGCTCGCCATTCAGGGCGCCACGCTGATCGGCGACAGCCCCGAGCATTTTCACGCTTTCATGGAAAGCGAGATCGCGCGTTGGGCGAAGGTGATCAAGGACGCCGGCATCGCGACGGAGAAGTGATGCGGCTCGCGCAAACAGCCTTTATTGCGCCGCCTGCCTCAAATGCTCGACGAGAAGCTTGGCCGGCTTGGGCAGGCTTTTGAAGCTGCGGGCGCAGATCACAAGTTGCCGGTTGGCCCAGGAATCCCGGATCGCCAGCAATGTGAGCGGCATGGATTGCGCGCATCGTCTGGCCGCGGCCTCCGGCACCACCGCGACGCCAACGCCGGCAGATACCAGCCGGCAGATCGCATCGAAGTCGCGCAGCCGCGCCCGAACTCGAAGGCGAACCCCGAGCCGCGCGGCGTGCTTGGCGATGTGGACCGCGAGCGCCGTCGCATTCGTAAGCCCGACGAAGTCCCGGTTGCCGACCTCGATAAAGTCGATCTGACGGCGGCCGGAAAATTCGCCGCGCCTGGGCGCAATCAGCATCAGGCGATCTTCGCCAAAGGCAAACCGCTCGAAATGCTCCGGCACGGCATGTTCGGCGGCAAAGCCAAGGTCGGCCGCACCGCCGGCAATGGCGCCGACAATATCGGTGCTCTCGCGCTCCTCGACGTCGAGGCTGATGTCAGGATATTCGCGCAAGAATGAGGCGAGTGCCTTCGGCAGATATTCCGACAGGCCGGACGTGTTGGCGAGCAGATGGACGCTGGCCCGGACACCGCTGGCAAAGGCTGCAATATCGCCCTGCATCATCGCGACCTGTTGCAGGATCGCTCTCGCATGATCGCGCAGGCTTTCACCGGCGGCGGTGAGTTCGATGCCGCGGCGGCGCCGCCGGACCAGCGTCACGCCAAGATCGGCTTCGAGCCCCTTGATGCGGGCGCTCGCCGATGCGAGAGCCAGATGAGCGCGTTCCGCGCCATGGGTGATGCTGCCGGAGTCCGCTACCGCAATAAAAAGCTGAAGGTCGACCAGATCAAAACGCATGGCGGGCCTCTCGAATCCTCATAGTGAGAAGGCGCACTTGCGCCGTCTCGAGCCATGAGGCCGGCGCGGCATCCTTCGAGACGCGGCTTGGCAGCCGCTCCTCAGGATGAGGCTTCCGGGTTGCGTGTCCTGCCTTCGTCATAGCCGAAGGCTCATTCAATAACCCCCAGATTGTGCCGGTCGCGCGGATCGGTCAATGTGCCAGTGGAGTGGATTTGACATTCGCTCCCCACCAAGCCGCGAGTCAGGAAAGCGAATGTCAAATCCTGAATTCCACTAGAACCGATATCTGCTAGTACCCACTATCGGTGAAGAATGAGTCGTGATTCAAGGGGGCATGAGCGGCATCCCGGAAGCGACATCGATTATCTTGACGAGTGCGGAGCGCAGCGAGCTTGAGGGCTTGGTGCGCTCGA
>JBEKZZ010000011.1:0-94383 GCA_049509335.1 Bradyrhizobium sp.
CCTTGGAGGTTTGCGGACGCCACCCCCGGTGTCCGCCGCGCCTCCGTCATGGGGCCGGCATCCGAAAACCTTCACAACAGCGGACGTTACGGCACGCGGCGATCAACGTCTGGTTTGCCTCCAGCAAGCGACATCACTATTTCTGTCCGTGGTTATAGGGTTCGGCTCAGCACTCGCTTTGCTCGCTTGGCCGGGACGACGACTGAGCTTCTTTCCTTTTCGCCTCGTTCCAAAGCGCATCCATTTCTTCAAGCGACGCGGCTTCCAGCGAGCGGCCCTGTGAGGTCAGCGCGCGCTCGATATAGCCGAAGCGGCGTTCGAATTTAGCGTTGGTGCCGCGCAGCGCCATTTCCGGGTTGGCGCCGACGTGACGCGCGAGATTCACCAGCGCGAACATCAAATCGCCGGTCTCTTCCGCCAGTTCCTCACTGTCGCCATGGTCGAGCGCCGCCTCGATCTCGTCGGCCTCTTCTCGAATCTTCCGCAAGACCGCGCGTGGGTCGTTCCAGTCAAAGCCGACCGTCGATGCTTTGCGTTGTAACTCCATGGCGCGCGTCAGCGCCGGCTGACCGGCCTTGATGTTCGACAGCAGCGAGTTCGAAGCTTCTTGGGAAGGACGACGCGCGGCACGTTCGGCTTTTTCCTCGGCCTTGATGCGTTCCCATTGGCTCTTGACTCCAGCGGGCTGGATATTGCCGTCCTTGTCGGCGAAGACATGCGGATGCCTGCGGATCATTTTCCGGCAGATCGTCTCGACGACCTCGCCGAAATTGAACGCGTTTTGCTCTTCAGCCATGCGCGCGTGATAGACGACCTGAAGCAGGAGGTCGCCGAGTTCTTCCTTGAGGTCTTCGAGATCGTTGCGGACAATTGCGTCGGCGACTTCATAGGCCTCCTCGATCGTATAGGGCGCAATCGTCGCAAAATTCTGCGCGAGGTCCCACGGGCAGCCGGTCACGGGCGTTCGAAGCTGCGCCATGATCTCGATCAGGCGTGTAATGTCGCGGGAAGGGGTCATGCTGCACCGGCAATGAGGAAGGCTTGAGGCTTGTATGCCGCAAGACTTGCCTCTGTCCCAGCGGAACAATGCGGGAGCGCGCGATTTCCACGGATCAGCAGTGCCGCAAAGCCTGGTTCTGCGGCGGCGCGTGCTATCCCATGTGATGCGGGTGACGGTGCCGCGGCCGATGGTGAGAGTGACGGTGCCTTGCGACGAGGTGCGGCTCCACCGGCGTGGCTTCAACCGCCGGCGTGCCCTGGTTCTTTTGTGCGGCGCTCGTCGGTCCCATCGCCAGCTTGAAACTGTCGCCTGGTGCGATGTCGGATGCCGAGGCGAATGTCGGGACGACAAGTGCTGGAACGATGAAGGTGAGGGCGATTGCCACGATCAGGTGCGAAGGGCAGCGAAAGAGCATGTTCATGAGAACAATCCCGCAAAGGAGGATCACGTCAGCTCATGCTAATGTTTTGCAGACACAACTTAAAGACGCGGGCGGCGTTAAATTAAAATAGGGCGCTTGGCCGCCCACTCTGAAGTTTGTAACCGCTCAAACTTTGGGCGGGAAATCTTCCGGTCTCAACTCGATCGGCGAGCCATGCGGCGTGCGGTCGGCGGCGTGGTCCCAGGCGTCGCGGTAGCGGTGTTGGGTTTCAAGCGTGGCGAGGCCCTTTGCAGCAACGAGTTTTTCCAGAGTCGCGAGCCAATGGCGATAGTAGGTGGTTCCAGTGTCGGGATCTCCGCTGGTCTGCGCAATCTTGATTTCTTCAGCGAGCGCCGCGGCCCATTCCTGCCAGTTGAACAGGCCACGGTCGTAAAGCGACAGCGCCATGGCGAAGGCCTGGGCTTCCCAAGGCTCGCGAAAGACGGGACCGTCGTTATCCTGCGGCACGTTCCCCAGAACATCGATGGCTTGCGCCATGGCGGCGGTGGTCATGCCGGCTCCAGATAAGGCTCAAAGGCGTCGATCGAAATCTTGACGGTGGGATCAGCTTCCGGCCCCCATAATTCCGCTCCGTCAAACACGACGCTGTAGAGCCATCGCGGATCTTCACCCAACTCCATCGCTGCTGAGTCCGGAAAAACCTGGCAGCCCAAGATGCGTTCGACCACACCGACATGGCCGCGGGTATAGCGGGGAAGGCGCGTATGGGTGGCGGGGTGGATGTTTTTCGTCCGTACGCGATCTCCGGGTTTGAATTTGGCGGGCGCGGGCGCCGGGCGTTCAAAGTGGCCGCGCACGAGGCTGTGCTCGACGTCCTCAAGCCGGAACTTGCCCTTCTTCACCGGCTTGGTGCTGCCTTGTGCATGGGCCGCCGCGATTTCCGGCTTCGTCACAAAACCCTTGTCGATCAGGAGATCTTCCAGCCCCAGCAGCCATTTCCGATAGTAGGAACTTGCCAGATAAATATGCGGCGGCAGGGTTTCGCGATAGAAGCGCGAGGTATCGATATTGAAGGCGCCGGCCGAGCCCATCGCGCGGACCATGGCGAGCACGCGGCCCTCCCATTTCGCGTGAAATGGCGGCTCGTTCGGCTCAGGCTCGACCTTGCCGAAGCCGTCCATGCCGCCCATGTCGTGCACGCCGTTCATGATGGTGATCCGGGTATCCGGGGAAATCCGGTGCCGATCATCGAATCCCGCGTCACCAGTTCGGCGAGTTGCTCCTCGCTCCAGCCGTCGGTGCCCTTGGGGCGCATCGGCAACACCAGAAAACGGGTCTCAGCCGTTGAGTCCCAGACCCTGATTTCGGTTTCTTTCGGCAACGTTACGTCGAAATCGGCGAGCACGCCGCGGGGGTCCTTGACCGCCCGCGAACGGTAGGGCGCGGCTTTGTACCAGACGGGAGGCAGCCCGAGCATGTCCCAGGGATAACAGGAGCACAGCGTACAAACGACCATGTTGTGCCGCTGTGGCGTGTTCTCGACCGCGACCAAATGATCGCCAACCCGGCCGGTGTGACCGAGCGTCCGAACCGCCTTCGACGCATCCTCAAGCAGCGCTTTCTTGAAATCGGGATCGGCCCAGGCCTTGGCGACGACGCGCGCACCAATGTGGGGGCCAATCCTGGTCTCGTAGGCCTGGATGATGGCATCGAGCGCGGCGGGATCGATATATCCCTTCTCGGTCAGGATCGTCTCCAGCGCGCGGACGCGCAGTTCCGTCTCTGAAAGCTCCGAATGGTCGTCATGGTGGTGATGATCGTGCTCGCTCATGGGTCCAACGCTTGCGGAGGTTTGATCGGCGGATTTTCGCGCCCGGGTCGCAGCGGCTCTATTGTCGGCTTCTCGTTTGCGACGGTCAAGATTGCCGTGCCATGGCCGTAATAGCGCTGATTTTGTCGAGGCCCTCCTGCATGTACAGCGAGACGGCGTCCATAATCCCGGGCCGCCCGCGCGCCCATTCATCATGCGATATGTGCGCTGCGACATCATCCGCGCCCACGGTCGTCAGCACCGAGATCAAGTCGCGAAGGCGGCCTCCGCAGCTGCCGTGTTAAAGGCTGGGGCAGGAGAGTATCGGCCTTTAGCATGCAGATTTGAACTTGCCAAATGGACAGTGTACTGTCTAACTGCCCATCAAGAGACGGCTAAAATGGGTTGGAGGCGTGTTGCGATGCAGGGAAAAGTAGCTCTCGAAGAGCATTTTGCGATTCCGGAGACGCTTCAGGACAGCGCCGGCTTTGCACCCGAAGCCGACTGGCCGGAGTTGAAGGGGCGGCTGTTGGACATTCAGGACCGCCGCCTGCGGGAAATGGACGCGCACGGCATCGAGACGATGCTGCTTTCACTCAATGCGCCGGCCGTGCAGGCGATACCAGATCTCGACAAGGCCGACGAAATTGCGCGCCGGTCGAACGATTTCATGGCCGAGCAAATCGCCCGCCAGCCGAGGCGTTTTGCCGGTCTTGCGGCGCTGCCGATGCAAACGCCTGAGCTTGCGACGCGTGAGTTGACGCGTTGCGTAAAGGAGCTCGGGTTTTGCGGAGCGCTGGTCAACGGCTTTAGCCAGGTGACTGATAATCCCTCCGGCATCTATTACGACGTGAAGGCCTACTGGCCGTTTTGGGCCGAGGTCGAGCGGCTCGACGTGCCGTTCTATCTGCATCCGCGAAACCCGCTGCCGAAGGATGCCGCGATTTACGAGGGCCACCGCTGGCTGCTCGGGCCGTCCTGGGCTTTCGGGCAGGAAACCGCCGTTCATGCGTTGCGGCTGATGGGATCGGGATTGTTCGATGCGCATCCGAAGCTCAATATCGTGATCGGTCACATGGGCGAGGGGTTGCCCTATTCGATGTGGCGGATCGACAACCACAACAAGTGGATGCGCGTGCAAAACAGCTATCCCGCCAGGCGCAAGATCGGCGACTATTTCCGCGAGAATTTCTACATCACGACGTCAGGAAATTTCCGGACTCAGACGCTGATCGATGCCATGCTTGAAATCGGTTCGGACCGGATCCTGTTTTCGACCGACTGGCCGTTCGAGAATATCGACCATGCGTCGGACTGGTTCGATCAAGCGCCGATCGCGGAAATCGATCGTCAGAAAATCGGCCGCGACAATGCGAGAGCGCTGTTTAAATTGGATTGATTGGCTGCGTAACCCGCCAAAGAGCGGGAGCGGCAAAAGGGGGGAGCGACCATGAGTTCGGGAACCGAAGTTGATATCCATGAGGAACTGGCGGGCGCAGCCGTCACTCCCTTGCACAAGGCGCTGGGCGTTCTGATCACGCTGATCACCTTGTTCGACGGTTACGACACCTTCAACCCCGCCTATGTCATTCAATATGTGAGGCAGTCGTGGGGCCTGTCGCCGAGCCAGGCGGGATTTCTGGTCAGTTCCGGATTGATCGGCTTCCTGTTTGGCGCCATGGGCCACGGCATGGTGGCCGACCGATATGGCCGTCGCAACACGCTGCTGGCGGGTTTGTGGATCGTCAACGTCCTGACCCTTCTCACCGCACTCTTCGCGACCAGTTATGCAAGCTTTTGCGGTTTAAGATTCCTCACCGGCCTTGGCCTCGGCGTGCTGCTGCCGCTCGGTACCACCTACATCAACGAACTTGCGCCACAACGGGTCAGCAACAGCTTCTCGTTATGGGGCGTGACGTTCGGCTGGTCGCTCGGGGGCGTCGTTGCGGGACTGGTCGGAGTTTTCCTGACGCCGACCTATGGCTGGCAAATCCTGTATTTCGCAGGAACAATGTCCATTCCGCTGACACTTGCCGTGCATGCGGTGCTGCCTGAGAGCCCGAAATTTCTCGCGGCCCGTGGACGTATCGAGGAATTGCGCACGCTGATGTCGAGGCTGCGGCCGGAACGTCGCGCCGTGTATGAAAGCGCCACGTTTCGCACCACGGAGCGCACAGTTTCGCAGAACACGGTCGCGGCTCTGCTGGCGCCACGCTACCGCCGCGTCTCGTTGACGATCTGGGTCACGGCATTCCTCACGCTGTTTGCGATTTTCGGACTCGTCGGATGGATTCCGACCGTCATGATCCAGCGGGGCGAGACGTTTGCATCGGGCTTCAGCTATGGCGCCCTGATGCAGGCTACTTCTTTCGTGGGTGGCCTCACGCTGGCCATGCTGGCCGACCGCGGATTTGCCGCGACCCCCCGGCTGCTCGGTGCCTGGTGGATCGTCGGCGGCATCGCCGTGGGTACGCTGGTGTTTGTCAACAGCCATACTTTCAATTTTGCGATCGTGGCGATTGCCGGTTTTTGCGTGATCGGGGCCCAGCACGTCCTCAACAATTTCACGGCGAATTCCTATGAGACCGGCTTCCGCGCCAGCGGCGTCGGCATGGAGCTTGGGGTAGGGCGCGTTGGTGGCATTCTCGGACCTTACGTGATCGGTCTGTTGCAGCAAGCGACGGGGGGGCCGGACGCCGTGTTCTGGGCGATCGGCGGGGCTGCGATCCTGGCCGCTTTGGTCATCGGCTCGCTCTCGATGCAGGGTAAGACGATTGAGGCGAGCGTTGCGCCGGCAGAATAGCCAGGCATTCGATAAAAGGGGAAAACGATGGCGAGTTCGGATCCAGGTCCCGCAACCAATGCGATGCAAGACAAGGTGCTGTTGGCGGCGCGGCTATTGGTGACGCCGCTCTTCCTCTATAGCGGGATTGGGAAGATCCTCGCGTTCGGCGTCACAGCGGCGCGCCTGCCGGGCGGAGAAGGCGGCGTCGGCAGTTTACTCGCGGCGGGATCGATCGCGATCGAACTTGGCTGCTCGCTCGCGCTCATTCTGGGCATCTATACACGTTGCGCGGCGCTTGCTTTGATCGTGTTTACGGTTCTGGCGACGTTGATGTTCCACAATTTCTGGGCCTCGCCGCCGCCGGCGGTGAACGCCCAGACCATCAACTTCCTCAAGAACCTCGGGCTGATTGGCCTGTTTGCAATGCTCGCGGCCTTCGGTCCGGGGGCTTATGTGTTGCGGAAGAAGTGAAGCCGATATCAAACGTGGCCCGGAGCAGGGCATGGCAACGATCAATTGCGATATGGGGGAGGCTTTCGGCCTCTACCGGATGGGCGATGACGAAGCGTTGATGCCGCTGATTTCCGTGGCCAATGTCGCTTGCGGCTTTCACGCTTCCGACTTCAACCACATGCGCAAGACCGTCAAGCTTGCGAAAGAGCACGGCGTCAAGGTTGGCGCCCATCCTTCGCTTCCCGACCTGCAAGGCTTTGGGCGCCGCGAAATGAAGATGCCGCGCGAGGAGCTCGCGAATTGCATCATCTACCAAGTCGGCGCGCTCAAGGGTTTCCTCGAGGCCGAGGGAATGCCGCTCAACCACATCAAGCCGCACGGCTCGCTCTATGGCATGGCGGCGCGGGATGAGGCCGTCGCGCACGCGATCTGCGATGTGGCCGATGTCTTCAAGACGCCGATCATGGGCATGATCTCCACCTGTCACGAGACCGTCTATGGCGCACGTGGGCACGTCCTGATCGCGGAATTCTACGCCGATCTCGACTACGAGGATGACGGCCGCCTGATCATCACACGCGAGCACCACGCGGTGAGCCCTGCCCGTGCAGCGTCACGCTGCCGGCGTGCGATCGCGGAAGGCAACGCTGAAAGCGTTAACGGCAAGGATGTCGCCGTGCGAGCCGATTCCATCTGCGTCCATTCGGATACGCCGAATGCGGTCGATGTCGCCCGCGCGGTGCGCGAGGCGCTGACGGCGGACCGCTCCTGAGCGGGAATCCAACTGGGCCTATTTGGTCCCGTACATCCGGTCGCCGGCGTCGCCGAGGCCCGGCACGATATAGCCGTGATCGTTCAGCCGCTCGTCGATCGCGGCGGTCCAGATCGGAATCTCACCATGTTGCGCCTGGAAGTGCGCTATTCCCTCGGGAGCTGCCAGCAGGCAGACGAAGCTGATATTGCCGGCGCCGCGCGCCTTCAACAGGTCCGCCGCCGCGCAAGCCGAATTTCCCGTCGCCAGCATGGGATCCATCAGGATCACCGTGCGGTCCGACAGATCCTGCGGCGCCTTGAAGTAGTACTCGACGGCTTCCAGCGTAGCCGGGTTTCGATACAGGCCGATATGCGCAACCCGGGCCGATGGAATAAGCGCGAGCATGCCGTCCAGAAAGCCTACACCGGCGCGCAGGATGGGCGCGAATGTCAGCTTTTTTCCAGCAATCTTCGGCGCCTTCATGGGCGCAAGCGGAGTCTCGATGTCGACCAGTTCCAGAGGAAGATCCTTGGTGACTTCGTAACAGAGCAGCATTCCGATTTCGTTGAGAAGCTCGCGGAATCCCTTGGTCGATAGATTGCGCTCGCGCATCAACGACAGCTTGTGCTGAACAAGAGGATGATTGACGAGGTGAACGTCGTCGGACGACATGGAAGTGACCTTTTGTGCCGTGGTCGGGACTGAGGCGAGAGGCCCAGGGCCACCAGGTTTCATGGCCCAACAAGTCTCAGAGGGCCTGATGGTACATGGCCGCTGAACCGCCCGGACCATAAAATGACGCCCGGTCCTGGAAGGCAAGGACGGGTTGTGAAAACCCGTCCTTCTGGTCCAGTCTTATTTCTTCATCGCATCGTAGATGGCGAATGAATAGGCCCCATCGGGCTTCTTGGTGATGACGGGATCCGAGCCGCCCGCCATCAGCTCAGCAACCGTGCGGTCGTAATCCTTGACGTCGAGCTTGCCCTCCGTATCGCCAAGCAGCTTGCCGACCTCGCCCATCATCCGCTTCTGATCCTTCTCGGTCTTCGCGCCGGTCGAGTCGGCGGCGAGAATGATCTTCACGGCTTCATCCGGATGACTCTTGGCGTAGTCCCAGCCTTTCATCGACGCCTTGACGAACTTGGCCATCTTGGCGACGAAAGCGGGGTCCTTCAGGTTCTTCTCAAGCACGTAGAGCCCGTCTTCCAGCGTCGCTACACCTTCTTCTTCGTACTTGAAGACCACGAGCTGGCTCGGCTTGTAGCCGCCATCGATCACCTGCCAGTATTCGTTGTAGGTCATGGTCGAAACGCAGTCGGCCTGCTTCTGCAACAGCGGATCGACGTTGAAGCCCTGCTTGATGACCTTGACGCCGGCGGGCGAGCCGTCGGTCTTGTAGTTGAGCTTCGACATCCAGGACAGGAACGGGTATTCGTTGCCGCCGTACCAGACGCCAATGGTCTTGCCCTTGAAGTCCGTGGGCTTCTTGATGCCGGTTTCCGCGCGGCAAGTCAGTTCGAGGCCGGACCGTTTGAAGGTCTGGGAGATATTGACCAGCGGCACGCCCTTTTCGCGCGAAGCCAACGCAGAAGGCATCCAGTCGACGACCACGTCAGCACCTCCGCCGGCAATGACCTGCGGCGGGGCTACATCCGGGCCGCCCGGCTTGATCGTGACGTCAAGACCGGCTTCCTTGTAGAAGCCCTTTTCCTTGGCGACGAAGTAGCCGGCGAACTGGGCCTGCGCGACCCATTTCAGTTGAATGGTAACGGTATCGGCGGCGTGGGCGCTGGAGAGAAAGCCCATCGTCAAAGCGGCGGCAATTGCCAAACTGCGATTCATGAGAAACTCCAAAATTTGGACCTTGCCGATCTAGGTCCGATACGATGGGTGCCAGAAAGTTGCCGCGCGGTCGGCTAGCGCGACGAATCCGTAAAAAGCCATGCCGGCGAGGGCGGCGAGTGCGATTTCCGCCCAGACCATGTCGATCGACATGCGTCCGGCTTCGGTGGAAATGCGGAACCCGATACCTTGGGTCGGCGTGCCGAAAAACTCTGCAACGATCGCGCCAATCAGCGCCAGGGTGGTGTTGATCTTGAGCGCGTTGAAAATGAAAGGCAGCGCGGCCGGCAAATAGAGCTTGGTCAGGCTCTGCCGGTGGCTGGCGGCATAGGAACGCATCAGGTCGCGCTCGATGTGGCCCGCGGCCGACAACCCCGCGATCGCGTTCACCAGCATCGGGAAAAAGGTGACAAGCGCGACCACGGCCGCCTTCGAGGGCCAGTCGAAGCCAAACCACATCACCATGATCGGCGCGATGCCGACCAGCGGCAGCGCCGAAAAGAAATCTCCGAGCGGCAACAGACCCCGGCCCAGAAAGGAAAACCGGCGGGCCAGGATGGCCACGGCCAGACCTGCGCCGCAGCCGATCACATAGCCGATCAGGACGCCGCGGATGAAGGTCTGCGTGAAGTCGCCGGCCAGGATGGAAAGCGAGCCGGCAAAGCGCGCCGCGGCAGCGCTTGGTGGGGGCAGGAGCACAGGCGGTACGCCGAAACCGCGAACGCCGACTTCCCAGAGATAAAACACGGTGGCGCCGAACATCAGCGGCACCAACACGTCGAATACCCGCTGCCGCTCGCGCCGCAAGTCGCGGACGGCGGCGAGGTTGACCACGCACAACGCGGCCGCCAGCCAGCAAGCCAGAACGAGCATCCAGAAACCGATACGAGCCGATCCGGCAACGGCGGGATCTCTGAGCAGCAGCAGTGAAGCGGCGGCAACAGCCAGCGCACCGGCAAAGCCGGATATCGTCGCACGCTGGCCGGCGAGGGCGGCGGCGAGCAGGAAGAGGAGGCCAGCGCCGATGCAAAGAGACGAAATGATAGATTGCGAAAGGAGCCGCGGCGATTCCGGGGCGATCGGGCTCAGGAAGGCAAGGGCGATCGCACCTGTCGCCACCAGGAAGCCAAGCCGAAGTTTGCGCGGGTCCATCAGTGGGCCCCCATGCGGCGCGTCACGCCGCGTTCCATCAGCCCGATGATCCCGATCAGCCCTGAGGAGAGCACGGCGGCGGCAACCAATGCCGCCCAGAGCTGGATGGTCTGGCCGTAATAGGAGCCGGCAAGGAGGCGCGCGCCGATACCGGCTTCTGCGCCGGTCGGCAGTTCCGCGACGATGGCGCCGATGAGCGAAATCGCGATGGCGACTTTCAGGCTGGCGAACAAATAAGGCATCGCCGCCGGCCAGCGCAGCTTCCACAGCACCTGGCGTGGGGTTGCCGACCAGGTCCGCATCATCTCGAGTTGCAGCACCTCAGGCGAGGTCAGTCCCTTCACCATGCCGATGGCAACCGGAAAAAAGCAGAGATAAGCGGAGATGATGGCTTTCGGCAGCAGACCCTGCAGACCGAGCGCGCCGAGCACCACGATGAAGATCGGCGCGAGCGCGAGGATCGGCACCATCTGCGAGCAGATGATCCAGGGCATCAGGCTGCGTTCCATCACCCGGCTATGCACGATCATCAAGGCCAGCACGATTCCGAAGACCGCGCCGAGCAGGAAACCGAGCAAGGTCGCAGACAGGGTGACCAGCGAATGGAAGACAAGGCTGCGCGGCGCCAGCGGCGGGTAACCGAACACCAGATCAACGAATGTCGATGCGATCTGGTGCGGTGCCGGAAGTAGCGGACGTTCGGCGTCCATGGTTCCCGAAAGCACGTCAGCAAACGTATAGGGCGTTTCCTCGCGCTCGAAACCGTCGCGAACCAGCGACCAGTTCATGACGACCGCGGCGACATACCAGATTGCGATCAGCGCCAGAACGACCGTGGCGAGCGGCGCGTATCGCGCGACGAGCGGATGGTTCCACAAGATGGTCGATCGGCGCCGGGGCAACGCGAGGGCGCTACTCGTCATAGGAGTGACCCGCCCGTAACCCGGTGCGAACCCGCTGCGCGATCTTGAGGAATTCCGGCGTTTCCCGAATCTCGAGCGACCGGTCGGCCGGAAAGTTGCAATCGATGACGTCGATGATGCGGCCAGGACGCGGCGACATCACCACGATCTTGCTGGAGAGGAACACGGCTTCGGGAATCGAGTGGGTGACGAACAGAACCGTCTTGCCTGTCGTGTTCCACAACTGAAGCAGTTGCTCGTTGAGATGATCGCGCACGATTTCATCGAGGGCGCCGAACGGCTCGTCCATCAACAGTACCGTCGGATCGAATGACAACGCGCGGGCAATCGACACGCGCTGCTGCATCCCGCCCGATAACTGCCAGGGAAATTTGCGTTCAAAACCGGTCAAGTTGACAAGAGCCAGATACCGCTCAGCCCGCTGTTGCTGTTCGAACTCGGAATAGCCCATGATCTCAAGCGGCAGCTTGAGGTTCTTCTCGATCGTGCGCCAGGGGAATAGCGCAGGCGCCTGAAACACATAGCCATAGCTGCGGGCGAGGCGGGCTTGTTCGGCAGACAGACCATTGACGAGCAGTGTTCCGGAGGTGGGCTGTTGAAGATCGGCGACGACCCGCAGCATCGTGGTCTTGCCGCAGCCGGATGGCCCAATGAAGGAAACAAATTCGCCTTCGGCAATCTGAAGGCTGACATCGGAGAGCGCATCGACCCGACCGTCGGCCGTTTCGAACGTCAGGGAAATATGCTGCGCATCGACGACGAGGCGCCGCGAGGCCTGTTCTGTCACGCTCGAAGCGGACGAAGAAGTGGTTGCCTTCCCGAGGCGCGGGCCCGGCTCTGGTTCACTTACGATCGACATTCTCGCTTTTGGTAACGCCATGCCGCGAAGTGTGGCAAATGCGGAAAGCGGAGGCGCGCCCAATGTTTTAGCACGCCGAGAGAATAATAAGCAGGATTTAGCTGTCCGGCGCGCCTCTTCCTTTATTTCTCCCAACCCTGGCATCGATACCTGCGGGGTCACGCGTGGACAATCTCCGCAAGAAAGCGAGAGATGATGTCATTGAAGACCGCCGGGTTGGTGACGGAATAACCGTGCCCGCCCTCCGGCGTCACCGAAAGGCGGGAGCCGGGAATGGCGCGGGCGAGCGCTTCCGAACTCGTATAGGGAACCAGCACATCGTCGCGCGCGGTCGCGACCAAGGTCGGCGTTCGGATCTGACCGAGTTGGCTCGACGGGTCAAACTTCAACAGCGCCCCGATCCGCTTGAGCAGGGTCTCCTTGCCCTGGAAATGCGCGATGCCATGGGCATCGTCCCTGGCAATCGCGTCCGCGTGCTGCGACAGCCACCAGGAGGGATAGATGAAGATCGGCTGCGCGCGGACATAGGCTTCGGCCCCGACGTGCTCCAGGAGTGCCAGCCGCGCCTCGAAGCAGCGCCGCGTGTGCGAGTCGACCACAGGCCAGGCATTAACGAGAAGCAGGCTGTCGAGGCGTTCCGGATGACGGAGCGCAAGGTCCAACCCGACCAATCCGCCGAGCGCGTGGCCCATGAAATGGCATTTGCTCACGTTGGCCTGATCGAGGATGGATACGACATCGTCGCCCATGTGGGCGATCGTATAATCGTCGGGCAATGGCTCCTTGTTGGCGCCTGTGCCGCGTTGATCATAGGAGATGACACGGTAGCGGGCCGCGAGCATGTCGTATTGCGGCCGCCAGAAACCGCCGATGCCGCCGAGGCCGGCCGACAGCACAATGGTCGGGGCTTGCGGTTCGGAACGGCCAAAACTCTCGTACTTCAAGCGAACACCTGTTCCCGGCGGCTCGAACCGGCCGCCGCTATTTCTTTCCGATATGCGCGAAGGTCGCGATTTCAACGAGCGCGTCGGGCTTCACGAGGCCGCACTGAATGCAATAGCGCGCCGGCTTGTCGCCCGGAAAGAACTCCGCGTAGACCTTGTTGACTGCGCCATAGTTCGCCCAATCCGTGATGAAGATCGAGTTGAACGTCACGTCGTCCATCGTGCCGCCGGCGGTTTCGACGACTGACTTGATCGTCGTCAGCACGTGACGAGTCTGTTCCGCGGCGTCGCCGACGTGAACGACGTTGTTGTCCTTGTCGAACGCAAGCGTGCCGGAGACGTAGACGATGCCGTCGGCGAGGGTTCCGGGCGAGTAGGGGGCAAGCGGTTTTCCGGTGCCGGGCGGTAAAACGATCTTTTTTGGCATGATGACCTCAGTTGTTTGCCGGTGGCGTTTGCGAGACCGCGCCGCAGAAGTCGGCGACGGTTGAGACCCAGCCGAAGAATTTCTCGATGTTGTAGAGAGAGGCCTCCTGGATAAAGGCCGGGCCTAGATGATGCGTCGCATCCTTGAGTACGACGCCGAAATATTCGAGATGAAACGCATCCCGCAGCGAGGATTCCACGCAAACATTGGTCGCAACCCCGACGAACACCAGCGTTCGAATGCCGCGGGCGCGCAGGATGCTGTCGATGTTGGTATTGAAGAAGCCGCTGTAGCGCGTCTTGGGAACGACCAGATCGCCGGGTTGGGGCACTAGCTCGTCGACAATGGCATAATCCCAGGTGCCTTTGGCGAGCAGCGTGCCTGCAAGTTCAGGCCGCGCCCGCATGGTCTTTAGCGCGTTCGACTTGTGCCAGTTCGGCGAGCCCGGCGTGCCGGCTTCGAGATAGTCCTTGTCCCAGCCATTCTGGAAGAAGACGACCGTGATGCCGGCGGCGCGCGCCGCGTCGAGCACTTTCGTGGTTTGAGCAACGGCGGCGGCAGCCCCGCTCACATCGAAGCCGGCGATGTCGACATAGCCGCCCTCGCTGGCGTAGGCGTTCTGCATATCGACCACGATGACCGCCGTTTCGCTAGGCTTCAGCGACAACGGCTCCGGGCTTGCGGGGAGCGAAACAAGCTCGCTATCAGCCGCCGGCTGATAGCCTGTGCGAACGGGGCTGGCCATCAGACCGTTTCCTTCGTTTTGAGATGGTTGCGTGACGTCATCAAAGGCTGGATCCTTTCACCGAAGGCCTCAACACCTCTAACGAAATCGTCGAAAGTGAGCAGGACGCCTTCCGCGCCTGGAACGGTCGCCACCTCGTCCAGCATGCGGGCGACGTTGGCGTAGGATCCGACCAGCGTACCCATGTTGAGATTCACGGCCGAGGCTGAATCCGACAACTGGCGAACATTGGTGTCGGCGCTCTTGTCGACACCGGATTGCTCCTGGAGCCAGGCGATCGCCTCCTGGTCTGCGCCGTCCTTGTACAAATTCCACTTCGCGCGAGCGGCTTCATCGGTTTCATCCGCGATGATCATGAACAAGGCATAGGACGTGACGTGACGGCCGTACTTCTTGTTGGCTTCGAGCAACTTTTCCGCCGTCGGCGCAAACGCGGTCGGCGTGTTGACGCCCTTGCCGAGGCAGAAATTATAGTCGGCATATTTTGCGGAGAATGCCATACCGGCTTCGCTTTGGCCGGCACAGATAATCTTGATCTCGGCCTGCGGCTTCGGACTGACCCGGCAGTCCTCCATCTGGAAGAACTCGCTCTTGCGGTTCGACACACCCGTAGCCCAGAGCTCTTTCATGATTTGCACATACTCGGACAGCATATCGTAACGACGTTTGAAAAATTCGTCGCCCGGCCAGAGACCCATTTGCGAATATTCCGGCCTCTGCCATCCCGTGATGAGATTGAGACCAAACCGGCCGTGCGAAATGGAATCGATCGTGGAAACCATGCGCGCTGCAATGGCCGGCGGTACGGTGAGTGTCGCCGACGTCGCAAACAGCTTGATCCTGGACGTCACGGCCGCGAGTCCCGCCATCAGCGTAAACGATTCAAGATTATGATCCCAAAATTCGGTCTTGCCGCCGAATCCCCTCAGCTTGATCATCGAAAGCGCGAAGTCGAAATCATACTTCTCGGCCTTCTGAACGATCTCCTTGTTCAGGTCGAAGCTCGGCATGTATTGCGGCGACGTGCTGGAGAGAAGCCAACCGTTATTTCCAATCGGGATGAAGACACCAATTTGCATGGTCGTTCTCGCGCTTTTGCGGGCCGGTGCTCGAAGGTACGAGACGTCAAGCACGCTTCGTGCCAGATTTGGCGGTATTTTGTGCAAGCCGAGGAGGGCGAGAGCATGACCAATTCTGTGACCATCGAAAAGGGCCTCGGCCCCGAGGGCCGCATTGCCGTGGTGCGGTTTGATCGCGGCGACGGCATCAACGCACTCTCGCCGGAGGCCATGCGCCAGTTGACGCAAGCGGCGCGCAGCTTCGAGGACGATGGCGACACCTCTGTCGTGGTGCTGACGGGCGGGCCGAAAGCATTCAGCGCGGGCTTCGATCTCAAAGACCCGGAGGGCCGTTTGCGTAAATCGATGGACCTCGGTTCCCTGCGGCGGCATCTGAAGATCGGCCCTCGGCTCGCCCGCGCCTGGCAGGACATGGAACAGATCACCATCGCCGCGATCGAAGGCTTCTGTATCGGCGGCGGCATAGCGCTGGCGGTCGCGCTTGATTTTCGCGTCATGAGCAGCGACGCTCATATCCGGGTTCCCGAAATCGGGCTCGGCATGAACATGAGCTGGCAGAGCATTCCGCGCCTGCTGCACTTGATGGGTCCGGCGCGAACCAAGCAGGCCGTCATCCTCGCCGATCAACGTATCTCCGCCGAGGAAGCCCATGTGTGGCGCCTGGTGGAGGAGGTGGCCGATCCCGGCAAGGCCCTCGATGCAGCGATGGCATTGGCCGCCAAATTCGCAAGCCAGCCGCCGATCTCGGCCGCGATGACTAAGCTCACCATCAACCGCCTGACGCATGCGCTCGACGATCTCACGAGTCACATGGACATCGATCAGTTCGCGCTCGCGACCATGACCGACGATCACAAGGAGGGCGTGGCGGCGTTTCTGGAGCGGCGCAAGCCGCGTTTCAGGGGGCGGTAACGGACAGCAGGGCTGGCTTTATGGCTTTAGATCCAAATTGAGTGTCGGATGTCGACAAAAGCCAATACTTTCAAAAGGGCGGCTCAGAGTCCGGTTTAGTCGAATTCTTAGGCTGCAGTAATTCGTTCTAGTCGAACGTTGAGTCTCCGGAATCCCCCCTAAACCACTAAATAACAAAAAAACAGCGCCCGTTCGGGGCGCTATCTAACTTTGGACTTACGGTGTCGATTTATGAAAGATCAAGGCGGTTCATTGGATGGTGCCGATCAATAAGGTCGGACATCTTTGCGGCCGGGACTGTGACGGGCAGGGAGGGCGGGACCGAACGGTAACCGCCGGCGACTGAGGCGACTTTTCCACCATGCCCCGCTTTCAAGGCGTTGCCCGACCTGGGGAGTGAGGCGGCTATACGGTCGATAGGCCGAGGTGAACAGCGCTCCATCTTTTGCGGCGGCGTTGCCGTGTTTGAAGTTCAGGTATTCGGTGACGGCGCGCATTCCATGGGCGTCAAGCCAAAGATTTCGTTCATGGCCAGCGGTCCGACCGAAGGCTGCCGGCCGGCCTCAATAGTCCCGACCAGCGCCAATTGATCGCCCGCCGCGAGCGCCGGGCGATAGGCCGGTCGTTCGACCTCGGCAGTCCTCTTCTGGAACGCAATGCGATCCTGACGCCGGTAGGCGACGAAAGGGATGAAATCCTGACGCAGCATTTCAGGCGTACTTCCGAAGCCAATCCAGCACGAGACCGGCGATGATGTCGCTGTTGTCGTCTGACATCAGCGCATGAGTGTTGCCGATAATGCCCAGCGCAGGTAGTTCGATCCAGGTGACATCGCAGCCAGCCTGCTCCAACGCCCCGCGCCATCTCTCGGAAGCGGGCCGGGATTCGACCCAAAACGAGTGTTGGTCCAGATAGTCGCCCCACAGGAACAGGTGGGGCACATCCTTCAAAACGTGTGCATCCTCCCGGATAGGGTCGGGCGCCCCCGAGGGTTCCAGCGAAATCACAGCGCGAACTCGATCTGGCGCGCGCAAGGCCGCCGTTAGTCCGAAGTTGCCACCTTGGCTGTGGGTGAGAAGAATGCTGCCGCCCTGGAAGCGCTGGAGCAGAGCATCGTAAGCCCGTTGCGTCGCAAGGTTGTTGCAGCCCCAGCGCGGAACACTCTGGCAAAGAAAATTCTCGAAATGATCAGCTGGAAACCTCGAACCGGGATGGCTATGGCGTTTTGCCGGATCGGCATTCCATGATTGGGCTGGACCGAAGCGAAACGTTTCTTCCCAGGCTTCTTTCGCGGTTCGGAAATAAGGGGGTTCGGAATAAACCTGCGGATAGGGTGCCCAAGACGCTCGGCCTCGCTCAACGGCGTCCGAAACGTAGGTGTCGAAGCCGGCGCGCAGAAAGAACATTTGCCAACCAAGTCGGCCGTCCGGCGTATTTTCCCAGTTGGCGCCGGTCATCCCTCCGCCGTGCCACATCAGCAAAGGAACAGAGCTCTCGGGCTTGGCCAGGCGGCCGGGAGCAGGGGAGGTCATCGACCTCCACGGACGCCTCGATTTGGTCCACTGCTTGGCCGGCGACGCCGAGCTCGACCGAAGGACTTCTCGGATTTCATGGTTTCCGATTGCCCGTTCTGTGGTGGCACCATGAAGCCCAACGTCGTGTTCTTTGGCGAAAACGTTCCTCGGGATCAGGTCCGTCCGGGCCATGGAAAACCTGGAGGAGGCCGACGCCATGCTGGTCGTGGGTTCGTCCCTGATGGTCTATTCGGGCTTCCGGTTCGTCCAAGCGGCCGCGCGGATCTGCCGTACCAAAGATTCGCATAAGGTATATTATGGAATATTTATAGGCGATGTTTCACTTGACACACCAACCACGAAACCTAGCCAATTGGTGCCGCGCTTCCTACATGAGCTGGCATGGAAACCCTATTGCTACGTCAGCGGTTTTTGATCCAGCAGGCCCGCCGTTGGAATGCCGCTGATATTGGACCGCTTTATGAGGAATTGTCGCAAGTTGCCGCCCAGATCGCGGCCTTGTGGGAACCGGAGTATCGAAAGCATGAGTGACGACGATTTTGCTTCGCAGAACGACCCCGAGGCATCCTTCCGCCGGGGTTACCAGCAAGGCGCTTACGATGCGCTCCAAGCTGCACCGTCGATGACGGACAAGGAGCTTAGAGAATGGGTCGATGTGACTTTGGCTGAGTGGCGATACGTCAACCAAGTCGGCAATCGCGACTTGCGGCCGCCTCGGCCGTGGCTAAAGCGGCGCTCAATGGCTCTGCCTTGGGGTTTGCCTCGCCAGCCGTGATTTAACGTGAAGGGCTTCGGGTTGTTGTTGTGCAGTTCGATGAAGGTACGGATGTCGGCCTCGAGCTGCCTGACGGAGGTGTGAACACCTCGCTGGATTTGCTTTCTGGTGAGCTCGGCGAACCAGCGCTCGATCTGATTGATCCATGACGCAGAAGTCGGCGTGAAGTGAACATGATAGTGCGGCCGGCGAGCAAGCCACGCTTTGATCTTGGGCGTCTTGTGGGTGGCGTAGTTGTCCATGACGATATGGGCAGCGAGCCCCTCAGGAATTTGAGCGTCGATCTCTTTGAGGAACTTCAAGAACTCGACCGCCCGATGGCGCTTGTAGCATTTGCCAATGACAAACCCGGAAGCGACATCGAGCGCAGCAAAAAGCGTGGTCGTGCCGTGCCGAACGTAGCTGTGCGTGCGACGTTCGGGTACGCCAGGCATCATCGGCAAGACCGGTTGCTCGCGATCGAGTGCTTGTATTTGACTCTTTTCATCAACGCTGAGGACAACGGCTCGGTTCGGTGGGGACAGGTAAAGCCCGACAATATCGCGCACCTTGTCGACGAATAGCGGATCGCTCGACAGTTTAAATGTCTGGCTGCGGTGCGGCTGCAAGCCGAACGCCGTCCACATTCGACGGATAGTAGTGTGAGAAAAGCCAGTTTCCGCAGCCATCGAGCGGATCGACCAGTGCGTCGCGTCGGCCAAGCAGGCCATCACAGCGATCCTTCAAGAATCGGCGGCGCCACTTGCCAACGGTGTGTTCATGGATGCCAAGTTCGGCAGCCACAGATTTGCTTGGCAAGCCATCTGCACACCGTAGGATCGCGCGGCACCGCTCAGATAGCGACCGGGCCACACGATAACGACGAACCTGCCTCTCTAAATATGCTCGCTCTTGCGGACTCAGCACCAACGGCTCGATTGGCCGACCTCTAACACCTGCATTCGCCACAAGCGCTCTCCTCTACAGATTCGAGCCATCATATAATGTGACGAACTTGCGTTCCAGATGACTAGATTTAGTCGCTGGGTGTGTCAAGTGAAACATCGCCTATTTATATCTATGTTATTTCAGACACTTGTACATAAACCCTCAGCTTCTAGTGAATTGGAAGATTGATCGTGCGCAATCAACCGCGCTCAGCCGTCCGGCCAAACGCGATCGAACAGCGAAGCGAATAGCGTACGAACCACCGCTTGGTATTTCCGCTGAAAGCGGGCAAAAAGCCAACCAAGGCGCTTCCGATGAGGAAGCCGAACAAAAGCGATTTGGGAGACGACGCGATGGGCTTTTCACGACGTTCGTTATTGAAGACCACAGCCGCAACAGTGGTCATGAGCGGCCTGGGTACGCCGTTCGTGGCGCGCGCCCAGCAGGCCGAATTCACCTACAAGTTCGCCAACAATCTGCCGGATACGCACCCGATCAACATCCGCTCCCGGGAAATGGCGGCCGCGATCAAGACCGAAACCAACGGCCGGTTCGATCTGCAAGTCTTTCCGAACAACCAGCTTGGCGCGGATACCGACGTTCTGAGCCAGCTTCGCTCCGGCGGGGTCGAGTTCTTCACGCTTTCCGGCCTGATCCTGGCAACGCTGGTGCCGGCAGCGTCCATCAACGGGATGGGTTTTGCCTTCCCGGATTATCCGACTGTGTGGAAGGCCATGGATGGCGATCTCGGCGGTTATGTGCGCAAGGAAATCGCCAAAGCCAATATCGTCGCGTTCGAGAAGATCTGGGACAACGGTTTCCGCCAGACCACGTCCTCAACCAGGCCGATCACGGGACCAGCCGACTACAAGGGCTTCAAGATCCGCGTGCCGGTGTCGCCGCTGTGGACCTCGATGTTCAAGGCGTTCGACGCCTCGCCCGCCTCGATCAATTTCAACGAGGTCTATTCGGCGCTGCAGACCAAGATCGTCGAGGGCCAGGAAAACCCGTTGGCGCTGATTGCCACCGCGAAACTCAATGAAGTGCAGAAATACTGCTCGCTGACCAACCATATGTGGGACGGCTACTGGTTCCTGGCCAATCGCCGCGCACTGGAAGCGTTGCCGCCGGATGTTCGTACGATCGTCGAGAGGAATATCAACGAAGCCGCGCTGAAGGCGCGGGTCGACACGGAAAAGCTTAACTTGACGATGCGGGAAGAACTCGCGAGCAAGGGTCTTGTGTTCAACCAGCCCGATCTCGTGCCGTTCCGCGAAAAACTGCAGGCCGCCGGCTTCTATTCCGAATGGAAAGGGAAATACGGCGAGGAAGCCTGGGCAATCCTGGAGAAGGCGGTCGGCAAATTGTCTTAAATCGCCGGCGACCGAAAGCTAACGAAGATGATGAACGAGGCGGCGCAGGTCACGGCCGGAGAGGTGGTGTCCCCTCGCCGGCGTTCGCCTGTCATTGCCATTGAGGCGTTTGTCGGAAGGCTTGTCGAAATTCCGGCCGCCCTCCTCGTCGTCGCCGAGATCGTGACGCTGTTTGCCGGCGTGGTGGCGCGTTATGTCGTTCAGCAGCCGCTGATCTGGTCGGACGAACTGGCCTCGATCCTGTTCCTGTGGCTCGCGATGTTCGGTTCGGTGGTGGCATTTCGCCGTTCCGAGCACATGCGGATGACGGCCGTTGTCGCTGGCGTCAGGCCCTCGTTACGCGCGTTTCTGGAAGTCGTGGCGACCTGTGCGGCGCTCGCTTTCCTGCTGCTGATTGTCGCCCCAAGCTACCAGTATGCCTACGAGGAAAGCTTTATTACGACGCCGGCGCTGCAAATCTCCAATAGCTGGCGCGCGGCTGCCTTGCCGGTCGGTATCTGCCTGATGATGCTGTTTGCGCTGTTGCGGCTGATGCGGGTCGGAGATGGCGCGCTCGTCGTCAAGGCCGCGCTTTCGGTGGCGCTTATCGTGGCCCTGTTCTGGCTGGCAGCGCCTTGGCTGCGGCCGCTCGGCAATCTCAATCTGGTGATTTTCTTTGTCGGTGTGGTCGGCTTCTGCGTGTTCGCCGGCGTGCCGATCGCGTTCGCGTTTGGGCTTGCGATTTTCGGATATCTCGCGCTGACCACCCGGACGCCGCTGATGGTGCTGGTCGGGCGGATGGACGAGGGCATGAGCCACCTGATCCTGCTCGCGGTGCCGCTGTTTATTTTCCTGGGCCTTTTGATCGAAATGGCCGGTATGGCACGCGCCATGGTGGCATTTCTGGCAAGCCTGCTCGGCCATGTGCGCGGCGGCCTGCATTATGTGCTGGTCGGCGCGATGTATCTCGTGTCGGGCATTTCCGGCTCCAAGGCCGCCGATATGGCGGCGGTGGCGCCGGTGTTGTTTCCCGAGATGAAGCAGCGCGGCGCCCGGTCAGGCGATCTCGTCGCGCTACTCGCTGCGACCGGCGCGCAGACTGAAACCATTCCGCCAAGCCTGGTTCTGATCACCATCGGCTCGGTGACTGGTGTCTCGATTTCGGCGCTGTTTACCGGCGGTCTTTTGCCCGGCGTGGTGCTCGCCGTCACCCTGTCGGCGCTGGTGTGGTGGCGATATCGGGGCGAGGACCTGAGCCACGTCAAACGGGCCAGCGGTAGTGAAATCCTCCGTACCTTGGTCGTCGCCCTGCCCGCGCTCGCGCTGCCGTTTGTGATCCGCTACTCGGTCGTCCAGGGCATTGCGACCGCCACGGAAGTGTCCACCATCGGCATCGTCTACGGCTTTGTGGTTGGCCTCTTGATCTACCGCCAGTTCAACTGGCGGCGGCTGATGCCGATGCTGGTTGAGACCGCCTGCCTTTCCGGCGCGATCCTCTTGATCATTGGGACCGCGACCGGCATGGCCTGGGGGCTGACGCAATCAGGGTTTTCGCGGGCGCTGGCGGCCGCAATGACCGGCCCGCCCGGCGGCTCCGCGAGCTTCATCGCGGTCTCGATCGTGGCCTTTACGATCCTCGGCAGCGTGCTCGAAGGCATTCCCGCCATCGTGCTGTTCGGCCCGTTGCTGTTCCCGATCGCGCGCGCCGTCGGCGTCCACGAGGTTCACTACGCGATGATCATTATCCTCGCGATGGGGATCGGACTGTTCGCACCGCCCTTTGGCGTCGGCTATTATGCCGCCTGCGCCATCGGCCGCGTCGATCCTGCCGAGGGCATCCGTCCGATCTGGGGTTATTTGCTGGCACTGATGGCAGGCTTGATCATCGTTGCTA
This sequence comes from Bradyrhizobium sp., assembly GCA_049509335.1. Taxonomy (GTDB): domain Bacteria; phylum Pseudomonadota; class Alphaproteobacteria; order Rhizobiales; family Xanthobacteraceae; genus Bradyrhizobium. The sequence goes on from JBEKZZ010000011.1 coordinate 22,551, forward strand.
TCTTTCCCTGGATATCGATCGGCTTTCTTTAAGCGTTGAGGGCAACCGATGGCAGGAATGCAGAACCAATATGATGTTGGTCTTGGCAAGACGGAGGCCAACTTTGTGGCCTTGACGCCCCTCAGTTTTCTGGCGCGCACCGCCGCAGTTTACCCCAACCATGCGAGCGCAGTCTACGAGGGTCGCAGTTTCACCTGGTCGGAGACCTACGCGCGCTGCCGGCGCTTCGCCTCGTATCTCGCTGGCTGCAACATCGGTCCGGGCGATACGGTGGCGGCGATGCTGCCGAATATCCCGGCAATGAACGAAGCGCATTTCGCAGTTCCAATGGCGGGCGCGGTGCTGAACGCGCTCAACATCCGGCTCGATGCGGCCTCCATCGCATTCCAGCTCGATCATGGCGGCGCCAGGGTTATTCTGGTCGATCCGGAATTTGCGAGCGTGATCGCGGATGCGCTCGCTCTGATGAAGGGCGAAAAACCGTTCGTGATCGACGTCGACGACAAGGCTTTTGTGGGCGGAAAGCGCATCGGCAAAATCGAATATGAGGACGCGCTCTCGCAAGGCGACGACAGTTTTATCTCCCGAACGCCACCCGACGAATGGGACGCGATCGCGCTGAGCTATACGTCGGGCACTACGGGCAATCCCAAGGGCGTGGTGACCCACCATCGTGGCGCCTATCTTAATGCCGTCAGCAACATCCTGGCCGGCAATCTTGGACCGCATCCGGTCTATCTCTGGACGTTGCCGATGTTTCATTGCAACGGCTGGTGCTTTCCGTGGACGATTGCGGCTTCGGCCGGAATCAATGTCTGCCTGCGCAAGGTCGATCCGGCGAAGATCTTCGAGCTGATCAAACAACACGGTGTCACGCATATGTGCGGCGCGCCGATTGTCTACAACACGCTGATCAATGCGCTGGGTGCGCCGAAGAAGTCAGACGCCCGCCCCGTCGTCGGCTTGATCGCAGGCGCCGCCCCTCCGGTGGCGGTGCTCGAAGGCGCCGAACGAATCGGAATCAAGCTGACGCATGTCTATGGTCTGACTGAAGTCTATGGTCCCGCTGCGGTCTGCGCCGAGCAGCCCGGTTGGGACGATTTGCCTGCCGATCAGCGCGCGCAGCTCAAGCGCCGGCAGGGTGTGCCCTACCCGCTCCAGGAAGCCGTAACCGTCATCGATCCCGACACCATGCGTGAAGTGCCGCGCGATGGCGAGACCATTGGCGAGGTGATGTTCCGCGGCAATATCGTCATGAAGGGCTATCTCAAGAACGAAAAGGCCACGCATGAGGCCTTCGCGGGCGGCTGGTTTCATACAGGCGATCTCGGAGTCCTTGATGAACACGGCTACGTCGTCATCAAGGATCGCTCCAAGGACATCATCATCTCGGGCGGCGAAAACATTTCCTCCGTCGAGGTCGAGGATGTCCTCTACAAGCACCCTGCCGTGCTGTTTGCCGCCGTGGTGGCCAAACCGGATACGAAATGGGGTGAGGTGCCTTGCGCCTTCATCGAGCTGAAGGAAAACGCGCAAGCGACCGAGGCCGACATCATCGCGTTCTGCCGGTCCCAGATGTCCGGTTTCAAGACGCCGAAGGCCGTGGTATTCGGCCAGATCCCCAAGACCTCGACGGGCAAAATCCAGAAGTTCCTGCTGCGCGATCAGGTTCATTCCGCCAAGGCGATTTCGGCGTAAGACACCTTCACTGCGACATCGGGCTATTGCGCGCTGCCTTTAGCCAGAGGAACCAGGAGCGGTCGTACTGTGTGCTGATGGTCTTGGTCGTCCCGACGGTTTCTTCTTCAGTGAGATAGGTAATCGGCCCTAACCGCATCGCCTCCATCTGTAATCGCGCCCCAACTTCGGTATAGACCGCACGGAAGACGGCCTGCCGTAGCGTGCTGGCAACCACGGTCGAGCCGTGGCCCCGCATCAGGACGGCCGGTTCATCGCTTAAGGTGTCCGCCAAAGCCGCGCCAAGCTTGCTGCTGGTGATCAGGAGATCGCTGCCGGGACCTGCGAAGTCGCGGATTTCGAAGACCGGCATTCCCTTGGCATTCAGGAATCCGCACATATGGCAGATCGGCCGGAGTTTGGTCTCCGGCACCACACTGAACGGGACCACGGAAGGCGAATGGCTGTGCACGACAGACATGACATCCTGCCGTTTGCGGTAGACCTCGCCGTGAATGAAGCGCTCGAGATAGGGCGCCGGCCCGCCCGAGACCACCGGATTGCCGTCGAGATCGAACTCCAGCACGTCCTTTTCCGTGACCAGCGCAGGCGCCATGCTGCGGGCCAGCAGAAAGCGATCGGGCCGCTCCGGGTGCCGTGCACTGACATGTCCGAAACCATCCACCACGCCCTGGTCGAACAGGATATGGTTGGCATCGACCAGTTCGCGGATGAGAGATGTAACGGCCTCGGATACGGACATTGCGGGATTTCCTGTTGAGCTCTTGGGCCTGGATGAAATAGTAAGGTTCCTAACTATCTTAAGGGAGCGCCCGCTGATGAGCAAATTGCAGCTTTCCGTCGCGATCGGCGACTATGACCGGATGCGCCCGCTGGTGGACGGTCTGGTCCAGATCGACAGCGTCGATGCACAGTTTATGTTGCTCGATCCGGAGGAGATATTTTTCCGCGCGTTCCGGCACGCCGATTTCGACGTCTGCGAATTGTCGCTCTCGAGCTACTCGGTCAAGACGGCGGCAGGCACCAGCCCCTATATTGCCGTGCCGGTGTTCCCGTCGCGCGCCTTCCGCCATACCTCGGTCTATGTCCGCACCGACCGGATCAAATCACCGGCCGATCTCAAAGGACGCCGCGTCGGTGTGCCCGAATATCAGCTCACGGCCAACATCTGGGTGCGTCTTTTTCTCGAAGAGGATTACGGCATTCGTCCCTCCGACATCACCTGGGTTCGTGGCGGCTATGAGCACCCCGGACGGATCGAGAAGATCAGCCTCAACCTGCCTGATGATGTTAAGGTGGAGAATGCAAGGGCGGACGCCACGATCTCCGATCTGTTGGCGAGCGGCGAACTCGATGCCGTGATCGGGCCGCGCGCACCGTCCTGTTTCGATCGCGGGCACCCCAATGTCGGCTATCTCTTTCCCGATCCGCAGGCGACCGCGACCGAATGGTATCGGCGCACGCGCCTGTTTCCGATCATGCACACGCTCGGCATCCGTCGCACGCTGGCCGACAAACATCCGTGGTTGCCGGTGGCTATTTATAAAGCGTTCGAGCGATCCAAGGCGATCGCGCTGACCAAACTCTCTGATACGTCCGCCACCAAGGTGACATTGCCGTTCGTCGAGGAGCAGTTGGGGGCGGCGCGGCGGTTGATGGGCGAGGATTTCTGGTCCTACGGGCTGGAGCCGAACCGCGAGGTGCTGCGGCGCTTTCTCGAACGCCATCACGCGGAAGGACTGTCGTCCCGCCTGCTCGCGCCGGAGGAATTGTTTCATCCGTCGGCGCTGGAGCTGCATAAGATCTAAAGCATGATCCGGAAAAGTGTGTAGCGGTTTTCCCTCGCGACAAACGCCAAGGGCGTTTGCGCGGAGATCATACTCGATCAAAGAGCTAAAGCGCGATGACGATTCAATCAAATATCATCGCGCCTTAGGTTTTGATCGAATGTGTTCAGGCTGATTGGTCAGGTCAGTTCTGGTCAGTTCTTGGCGGAGACCAGGCCATCAACGTTGAACCGGTAGTTCACACCCATCTTGACCATGTCCGATCCCGTCCTTGGCCCGCAAGCCTTGCTTGACAAGTTCGGGATCACCCGTTCGACGCCTTACCGACTGTTCGAACCGTCGGGCGGCATTGCCGCCTATATCGCAAAACGACGATGAATTGTTGCTACCCGTTGCTCAAATGATACAGACGGAGTTGCGTTACGGCAATCTCCCGCTCCGGTGGCATACGATTGGAGTAACTAGCATTTCAGGCAAACACCCATTGGTTGCGTGGCATCCGCAGCAAGTTTTTGTGACCGCCAGACACATTGACGGTCATTCGCCACAGCTACAACACTTCGAGCGTTAAGAAAAAACTTGAAAGTTAACAGGAGGAAGTCAATGAGGGCCTATAATCCGCTATTGATATCCCTAACCGGTGTAATCCCGGCTATGGTGTTTGGAGCAGTGTCGCTGGCGTCCACGAGTGCCGTGGCAGCGGACTGCACCTTTACTCCCCCACTCACAACCCAAACCAAATGTGTAACCGCGGTTTCGATTCCCGGAAACCCGCTGCTGTCGTTCGACATCAGCTTCGTTAATCCCGATCGAGCCGAAATGTATTTTTCCGATCGTTCGAACATGTCAATCGATGTCATCGATACCGAAACGCTGAAATTCAAGCGGTTCCTCAGCGGGTTCGTCGGGGTTGCGCGCACGCCGGCCGGCGCTATTGACAATAATCACTCGGGACCGGACGGCGTCGTCAACCACGGCAGGTGGCTCTATGCCGGCGACGGCAACAGCACGCTGAAGGTATTCGACCTCGATGCGTCACCCGCATCGGCCCTGAAACAGGCCATCAACACCGGCGGTACCACACGGGTCGATGAAATGGCATTGACGACGGATGGTGATCTCCTGCTCGCCGCCAACAATGCGGAGGATCCCCCGTTTGCAACACTGTTTGCTGCGAATGGCGACCGTGATACCGACCATACCAGCAAGATTATCAAGATCTCGATTGACTCCACGATCCTGCCCACAGGTTTCGGGCTATCGATGGAACAACCGTCTTGGGAGCCCCAGACCAGGCGGTTCTATACGTCGGTCCCGATCGTTGCCAACAACCCGCCGGGTTGCAATTTTGGACAACTGGCTGGGCAACCGATCACCTGCAGCGGCGGTTTGCTTGTGACGGATCCAACAGCGCCAACCGCAGTCCAAGGGGCCTTCAATCCGGCCACCAACACCGGAGTGGTCCTGCTCGACGCCTGCAACCCAAACGGCTCCACGGTCGGACCGGAGGATAATCTGTTGCTGGGGTGCACTCCGCAGAACGCCCCCCGGCGACGTAATCACGTTGGTTATTGATGCCAGGACCAAGAAGCAGACCCCCGTCATTCACATCACCGGCTCCGATGAGGTGTGGTTCAACAAGGGCGATCGGCGCTACTATCTCGGCACCAGTCGAGATTGCACCATACCGGGCACGCCCTGCCCGGCAGCGAACCAGGAGACACCCGTGCTCGGCGTCGTCGACGCCGACACGAACCTCTTGATCGAGAAGGTTCCGCAGTCATCGAACTCGCATTCGGTGGCGGCCGACTCCAAGCGCAATCGAATCTTCGTCGGCCAAGTAGCGCCCGTTGCGGTGGTCGGCACTGGCGGCGATACGACGCCCGTAGGTGCCGGTATCTGCGGCGGCAACAGCGGATGCGTTGCTGTCTTTCAACACAATATCCATGACCGAGACGACGACCACGGCCACGACCACGACCACGAAGCCAGGAACGATAAATAACCAGGCTTGCCCGCGAGGCTTGCTCGCCATCGCACGGCAGAAGGCATGATCCAGTCCTAATCCGCAAAAGGATCAACGAACTGGAGGCTGGGGGCGTCCCCAGCCTCTTTGCCTAGCAGGGGCCTTGCAATGCGGGTTTGAAAATATACCCGCGTCCTCGCGATGTATGCTTGCCTATGGGGGCTTGATCACATCGAAGCAGCTCGACCCCAACCTCGCTATTGGCAACCGCATGCCATCATAAGCGGGCACCACGCCCTCGGGCAGCTTTTGCCGCAACACCTCATAGTCCAGATCGGAATGCATGTTGGTGATGACGGCGCGCTTGGGCTTGAAACGTTCGATCCAGGACAGCGCGTCGCTGACGCTGAAATGACTGGGGTGGCCCGCATAGCGCAGACCATCGATGATCCAGAGATCGAGATTTTCGAGGTGCGGCAAGCTCGCTTGGGGAATATCGCTGACATCGGGCGTATAGGCGGCTTTGGCAATCCGATAGCCCAGCGCGGGAATATTACCGTGCGTGACGTCGAAAGCCGAGAGCGTCACGGGCCCACCCTTCCCTTCGATCGTACGGCTCTCGCCGCCTTCGATCGCATGACGCACCAGGATCGGCGGATACTCGCTGCCCTCGGGCGTGATGAAGCAATAGGAGAACCGCGCCATGATGTCCTTGGCGGTCGACATGTTGAAGTAGGTCGGGATGCGGCGGCGCTGATGCAGCACGACCGAGCGCAGGTCGTCGATCCCGTGGGTCTGATCGGCATGCTCGTGGGTGAGGAACACCGCATCGATGTGGTCGACCTCGGCGTCGATCAATTGCTCGCGCAGGTCTGGCGAAGTGTCGATCACGACCCGCGTTGTGCCGCCCTCGCCGGTCTGTTCGACCAGAAGCGAACAGCGTCGGCGGCGGTTTTTCGGATTGGCCGGGTCGCACGCGCCCCAGCCAAGCGCCGGTCGCGGCACGCCGGCCGACGATCCAGAGCCAAGAATGGTGAGCGTCAGCGTCATGCGACGCTTTCCGGGGACGGCACCTTGCTGAACAGGCGGAAAAAATTCTCGGTGGTTTGCCGCGAAATCTCCTCCAGCGAAACGCCGCGGGTTTCCGCCAGCACTTTTGCCACTTCGACCACGTAGGCAGGCTCATTGCGCTTGCCGCGAAACTTTCCGGGCGCCAGATACGGCGCGTCGGTCTCGACCATGATGCGGTCGGCGGGCAGTTCCGCGGCGAGCGCGCGCAGCGTGTCCGATTTCTTGAACGTCAGGATGCCTGTAAAGGAGATCGAAAGCCCCAACTCGATCGCCTTCATCGCGAGTTTTCGCCCGCCGGTGTAGCAATGCAGCACGGCGCGAAACGAACCCTTGGCGATTTCGTCTTCCAGGATGCGTTCGCAATCATCATCCGCTTCACGGGTGTGGATGACCAGTGGCAGACCGGTCGCGCGCGCAGCCGCGATATGAGCCCGGAAGCCGCGCTCCTGTGCCTCGCGGGAGCCGTGCTCGTAGAAATAGTCGAGACCGGCTTCGCCAAGCGCCACGACCTTCGGGTGCTTGGTCAATGCGATCAGTTCTTCAGCAGGAATGCCGTCTTCCTCGTCGGCCTGGTGCGGATGGGTGCCGACCGAGCAATACACTTTCGGATATTTCTCGGTGATCGCAAGCAACGCGTCGATGCGCCTCACCCGCGTCGAGATCGTGACGATACGCCCGATGCCAGCCGTCTCAGCCCTTGCGACAATGCCGTCGAGATCGTCGGCAAAGTCCGGGAAGTCGAGATGGCAATGGCTATCGACCAGCATCGCTTTCCGCCACTTTTGCCGCCGGCGGCTCAATATAACGTGGAAATACCGCGGCTGGCGCTGGCAGCGCCACACCCGGCTTGATCCGCGTCGCTCCGCCAAGCGCGGCGAAGCTGCGCTCGCCCTCGGGTATACCAAGGCTGTCGAGCAGCTTTGCCGAAGCTGAGGGCATCACCGCCTGGGTCAGAATCGCAATCTGCCGGACCACCTCGGCGGTCACGTAGAGCACCGTCTTCTGCCGCGCAGGATCGGTCTTGGCGAGCGCCCAAGGCGCCTCGCCGGCAAAATACCGGTCGCCTTCGGCGATCACGTTCCAGACGGTATTGAGCCATTGATGGATCTGCTGCGTCGTCATCGCATTCCGCGCCGCGCCGATCATCGCATCGGCTTCCGCCAGCATCGTCTTGTCGTTCTCGCTGAACGGACCGGGCTCGGGCAGCACACCACCGAGCTGCTTTGTAATCATCGACAGCGAACGCTGCGCGAGGTTGCCGAGGCCGTTGGCAAGATCGGCATTGGTGCGCGTGACGATGGCCTCATGACTGTAGCTGCCATCCTGACCGAACGGCACCTCGCGCAGGAAGAAATAACGCACCTGGTCGACGCCATACTGGTCGGCGAGATTGAAGGGATCGACGACGTTGCCGACCGACTTCGACATTTTCTCACCGCGATTAAACAAGAAGCCGTGGGCGTAGACGCGCTTCTGCACGGGGATTCCGGCCGACATCAGGAAGGCCGGCCAGTACACGGCGTGGAAACGGATGATGTCCTTGCCGATGATATGCACGTCCGCCGGCCAGTAATGCCAGTTGGCGTCGCCCTCATTGGGAAAGCCGACTCCGGTGATGTAGTTGGTGAGCGCGTCGACCCAGACATACATCACATGCTCGCCGTCGCCGGGCACTTTGACGCCCCAATCGAAGGTGGTCCGCGAAATCGATAGATCCCGCAATCCGCTTTTGACGAAGCTCACCACCTCGTTCTTGCGCGAGTCCGGGCCGATGAAATCCGGCTGCGCCTCATAAAGCGCGAGCAACTTGTCCTGATAGGCGGACAGACGGAAGAAATAACTCTTCTCTTCCACCCATTCCACCGGCGTGCCCTGCGGTCCGCGGCGGACCTTGTCCTCGCCGACGGTTGTCTCATCCTCGGCGTAATAGGCCTCATCGCGCACGGAATACCAGCCGGCATAGCTGTCGAGATAGATGTCGCCATTGGCGGCCATCCGCTTCCAGATTTCCTGGCTGGAGCGATGATGTTGTTCTTCGGTGGTGCGGATGAAACGGTCGAAGGAAATGTTCAGCCGCTGATCCATCTCCCTGAAACGTTGCGCATTGCGCGTCGCGACCTCCATTGGGGTCAGCCCTTCGGCTTCCGCGGTCTGGATCATTTTCGAACCGTGCTCGTCGGTGCCGGTCAGGAAAAACACGTCCTTGCCATCGAGCCTTTGAAAGCGCGCCAGCGCATCGGTCGCGATCGCCTCATAGGCATGGCCGATATGCGGCACGCCGTTGGGATAGGCGATGGCGGTCGTGATGTAGAAGGAGTTCTTGGATGCCGCTTTGGCGGGGGGCGCAACGGAGGCTGCTTTGGCTTTTACTGCCTTGGCTTTCGGCGTCACCGGCTTCGCGGCCGCGGCTTCAGCCTTTTTCGCCGAGGCGCCTGCCTTTCGGGCCGGGGTCTTTTTCGCGGTTTTTTTAGCCGATTTCTTTGCGGTCTTCTTGGCCGCCTTCTCTGGGCTTTTCTTGTTTTTGGCGATCTTCTTCAGCGGCTTTTTTGCCTTCTTCGCGGCAGCACGCTTCGCGCCGGCGCGCGGTGCTTTCCGGGCCTTTTTTGTCTTTCGCTTCTTGACGGTTTTTTTCGCAGCCTTCGCCACACGAATTCCTTTACAGATCAAATAAAACGATCGGGATTTGAGGGGCCGCTGTTACCGCGTGGCTTCCGCAAGCATCCCAAATACCGAGAACACAAGCGGCTTTCGCTCGAGATTGTATTCAGCGGTATCGCGCGCGGCGCGGCCGATCTTTTCCCACACCTCCGCCAGCCGTGCAAGGCGCGGCAGGTCTGCATTGGGATCTTCGGTGTGAAGGCGTGCGCCGAGCCAGCGATCGATGCTGTCGATGAAGGTTGCGAGCGCGACCTTGTCGCTGCCGCCAAGCGCGTCGCCGAGCGCATGCAGCTCGCGCGGATCGACCCGAGGCAGGGTCGCCAGCAGCGCTGTGGTCTTGTGGTGAAGCTTGACGGCGTCGCCGCCGAGCAAGGTCAACGTCCGCGCAACGCTCCCCTCCGCGGCCTCGGCGGCCTCGAGCAACGACCGATCGTCGCTCGCAAGCCCGGTAGCCCGGCTGACCGCCTGGATCACGTCGGCCCGGGCGAGCGGGCGCAACAGCAATCGGCGGCAGCGCGACAGGATGGTCGGCAAGACCCTTCCCGGCGAATGGCTGACGAGCAGAAACAGCGACTGGCGCGGCGGCTCTTCGAGGATCTTGAGCAACGCATTGGCCGCATTGGGATTGAGTTCGTCAACGGTGTCGACGATGCAGACCCTCCAGCCTTCGGCCGCCGCGGTTGAACCGAAGAAAGCAATGGTCTCGCGCGTTTCGTCGACCGTGATCACGGTCCGCATCACGCCCTTATCGTTGGCCGTCCTCTGAAGAACGAGAAGTCCGCCATGTGCGCCGGCCGCGATGCGGCGCGCGGCGGGATCGGAGGCATCGACATTCAGGCTATCGGCGCGCTGTACGCCCGGAGCAAGGGGATCGCGGTGGGCAAGGACAAAGCGGGCCATCCTGTAGGCGAGCGTGGCCTTGCCGATGCCTTGCGCGCCGCCGATCAGCCAGGCGTGCGGAATGCGCCCCGAGCGATAGGCATTAAGCAGCGCTGCCTCGGCCTCGCGGTGGCCAAACAGATCGGTGGTTTCCCGGGGATGAGGAACCGGCACCTGTGGTTCTGCTTTGCCGCTCATGCGGGAGCCGCAGCGTTACCGGCGCTGGCCGTGAAAAAACGATCGCGCAGCGCCGACCAGATATTCGCCGCCACCTTCGCAGGTTCCTCTGTGGCGTCGATCAGCACACAACGCTCCGGTTCGTTTTTCGCGATTTCCCGGTAGGCCTCACGCAGTCGTTGGTGAAAACTGATGTCTTCCGACTCGAACCGGTCGGCCGCGGCCGCGCCGCGCCGCGCCGCGGCGCGCTTGAGGCCGATCTCCACCGGGACGTCGAGGATCGCGGTCAGGTCCGGCTTCAGGTCGCCGATGGTGACCCGCTGCATGGCATTGAGAATTCCCGGCGCCACATGCCCAAGCGCGCCTTGATAGACGCGCGTCGAATCCGAAAAGCGGTCGCTGAGCACCCAGGTGCCCTGCTTGAGCGCCGGTTCGATCACCGTGCGCGCATGGTCGTCGCGCGCGGCAGCAAACAATAAGGTTTCCGCTTCGGGACCGAGCAGCTTGCCCATTCCGGAAAGCACCAGATGGCGGATGATTTCGGCGCCGGGCGATCCGCCGGGCTCGCGGGTGACGATGACATGCAATTTCACGCTCGCCAACCGCTCGGCGAGGATCTTGATCTGCGTCGATTTGCCGGACCCTTCGCCGCCCTCAAAGGAGATGAAACGTCCGCGCCCGACCATGGCTTTGACTGCTGCCCCGGCCATCGTCACAGTTTCTCTGCGCCCGCGCGAAACAGTCCGATCGCCAGTTCGGCCACGCCATCGACGGCGCGCCGGATCGTCGAACCCCGGCCAACCGATTCCGTCGCATAGACCGGCGCCTCCACCGCGATATTGGTCCCGCGCCAGACCTTGACCGTGCCGACCTTCTGGCCGGCCTCGAACGGCGCGCGCACTGGCCCCGTATAGACGATGCGCGCAATCAGCTTGTCGTTGCCATTCTTCTGCACCATGACCTTGACCGGCTCGTGGCTGGCCAACGCGACCGAGCGGCTGTCGCCGCCGAACACCTTCGCATAGCCGATGGTCTGATTTTCCGCGAATACGGTCCGCACCTCGAAGTTTCGGAATCCCCATTCCAGCATCTTCTTGGCCTCGGTGGCGCGGTCGTCGGGATCCTCGAGCCCGTTGATGGCCACGATCAGGCGCACGCCGTTTTGCACGGCCGATCCGACCATGCCGTAGCCGCCCTCCTTGGTAAATCCGGTCTTCAGGCCGTCGGCGCCTTCGAGCGAATTGAGCAACGGATTGCGGTTCTGCTGCCGGATCTTGTTCCAGGTGAATTCCTTCTCGCCGAACAGTTTGTAGAACTCGGGATAGGTCAGGATGATGTAACGCGCCAGCGTCGCGAGTTCCCGCACCGTCATCTTGTTACCGGGGTCCGGCAGGCCGTTGGAATTGGCAAACGTCGACCGCGGAAGGCCAATCTCTCGCGCGCGTGTTGTCATCATTTCGGCGAAGGCGCGCTCATTGCCGGCAATTCCTTCGGCGAGCACCATGCAGGAATCATTGCCGCTCTGGATGATCGCTCCGTGCAGGAGATCGTCGACGGGAATCTTGCTGTTGATGGCGGCGAACATGGTCGAGCCGCCGGCCGGCGCGCCTCCCTTGCGCCAGGCGTTTTCGCTGACGCGGTACTCGTCGGTCAGCTTGATGTCGCCCTGCTTGATGGCGTGGAAGACGACTTCTGCCGTCATCAGCTTCATCATGCTGGAGGGCGCGCGCAACTCGTCGGCATTTTTTTCGAAGAGGACACTTCCGCTAGTGGCTTCGATCAGGATCGCGGTCGGGGCATCGCCGTCGAATCCGCCCTCCTCCTTCTTGGCGCCTTGCACACTGTTGTTGGCGGCCGAGAGGACGCCGCCCCATCCCAATGTCACCAGGATTGCCGCAGCGATCAGGCTGCGCATCAGGCGCGCTCGCGTGACCACGGGCCGGTGAAACCGCAACGTTGGAAGTGCCATCGAAAGCGCCTTTGAAGCTCAGCGTTCTAACAGTTGGAAACTGCCCAAACAACACGGCTTTCCAGCTCACAGGCCGATTGAGGTCTTGCCTTCGTCCGGTGGCACAAGATGCTGTAAACAAGGCGGGAACACGATGTCGTGCTGTCATTTTCCAGCGACCCGAATGCCGCTGTTCAAACTGATGGCTTAGAGGCCGTCTGGGATCAGTAAAGCCCGCGCCCGGCCAGGATCTCGCTTGGAATTTGCGGGTCCATCGGTGCGTAGGCGGAGACGGGTCTGGTGACGTAACGATCCCCGGATTCGTAGGGTACCGTGCGTGATTGATCCTGGAACTGATCGTTCGAACGTGAACGCGCGTAAGCCGTGCGTTCCCGGGTCTCGCCATACGCGGCCTGCTCGGGCTGCGTGCTGCCGAGATTGTAGGGTCTACCTTCCGGGAGTGGCACCTCGCCGCGGATCGGCCGCGCCGAACCGGGCATTTCAGGGACGAACGGACGAGCGGACGCAACGCGGACCAGCGAGGGCGCCGGCGCCGGAACGCCGGTGCGCAAGGTCGCCATCAGCAGGTTGTCGTCAGAACCTTCGAGCGGCGCACGGCCGACATATTCAACGCGCACCCGCGCCACGCCGTTGTTCTTGAATTCCAGGAGTTCCGCCGCCCTGCTCGAAACGTCCATCACGCGGTTGCCGTGATAGGGGCCGCGATCATTGACGCGAACGATCACCGATTTGCCGTTGGCAAGGTTGGTGACGCGGGCATAGCACGGCATCGGCAGCGTCGGATGTGCCGCGGAGAGCGAACTCATATCGTAGATTTCGCCATTGGCGGTCAACCGCCCGTGGAAATCGTCGCCGTACCAGGAGGCCAAGCCTTCCTGACGATAATTGACATTTTCTTCCGGGACGTAGACTTGGCCTGCGACCGTGTAAGGCTTGCCCACGCGATAGGTCCCCCCACCCTTCGGCACGGGGTCGCCAAGCTCGACCACGCGGGGACTGGAGGAGACGCCATATTTGGGATCGACCCGGCTGGAGAGGCCAGACGAGGAGCAATTGGCGAGCACGAGGCATGCCGAAACAATGGCAATTCCTCGCCAGGCGCCCAAATCCGGTGCTGACTGTTTAATCCGCATTCGCCCCAAGTACTATTCCGCCGGCCACAGTTTCCGCGTGCCTGGCGGCGTGTCCCCGATGCAGGCCCCGGCCTGCATCAACAGGTCAATATACCGCACGGGGAACACGGCGGAAATGGGGAGAGTGATGGGGGTGGTAAAGGTTGGTAAACCAACCCTTACCGTCGCACGGGGGTGGAATTTTCAAGGGGTGAATTTTCGATCGATATGGTGCCACCGCCTTCCCCGCTTGGCTCAGAATCGTGGAGAGGCCGGCATGTTGGCGCCTTGCCGGCAAGCGCCAGACCTGTTCAAAGCACGGCCAGAATCTGCGGATGCATGGGAGAGGCTGCTAGCCCGTATCACCGATCCCGCTCTGGAACGTGGTAGCCGTCAAGCACACCCGGCGGATACGGCCCGCTCTTTAAGAACAAGAGGACCTATGAAACTTGCTCGCTATGCTGTGAACGGTGACATCAAAATCGGTTGTATCGACCAAGCCGGAAAAACCATTGCTCCAATTGCCCAGGTCAACGATATGGTTGAGGCGATTGAACGCATCGATGAAATCCGGGCAAAGTCTGACAATGCGCAGGCGCACTCGCTTGCTGACGTCAGGTTATTGGCACCAATTCCGGCTCCGCGACGCAATATATTCTGCGTCGGCAAAAATTATCGCGACCATGCGCGCGAGTTCTCGAATAGCGGTTACGAGGCCGGAGCGGTCAAGGGCGCCGAAATCGATAGCCATCCGGCCGTATTCACCAAGCCAGCAAATACCGTGGTTGGACCGAACGATGTCGTTCAGCTGCATGCACACGTTACTTCCAGCGTCGATTACGAGGCGGAACTTGCGCTTGTCGTCGGTAAGGAAGGTCGAGACATCAAGCCAGAGCGCGCTTACGAGCACATTTTCGGCTACACCATTGTGAATGACGTCACCGCCCGTGACCGCCAACGCAACCATAAACAATGGTTTCTTGGTAAGGCGCTCGACACGTTTTGTCCGATGGGGCCGTGGATCGCGACCAGCGACGAACTTGACCCTGACAATCTCGACGTCAAATGCTGGGTGAACGGTGAACTGCGCCAGAACGCCAATACGCGCGACCTGATCTTCGGCATTCCGACATTGGTGGCGACCATCTCAGCCGGTCTCACCCTGAAACCAGGCGATATCATCGCAACCGGCACGCCGTCGGGCGTCGGACTGGGGTTCAACCCGCCGAAGTTCCTCCGTGCTGGGGACTCTGTGTCGATCTCGATCAGTCATCTTGGAACGCTGACCAATACCTTCCAATAATCACGACTCGGGCCTGTGACCTTGCAAAGGAACAAGCGGCTCGAAACTGCCGCGTCGGGTGGTCGATTTTTTGCGCGTATGCGGGCGCCGAATCACTCAGCGTGTTGACGGGATTGGGCCATATCAGCGTGCCCAGCCCAACTTTGTTCGCGTCCGTTCTTGAATTCTCAACCGCTAGGTGATTGATACCTCTGCAACGGAAGGGTGGCCGAGTGGTTTAAGGCACCGGTCTTGAAAACCGGCGTGCCCGCAAGGGTACCGTGGGTTCGAATCCCACCCCTTCCGCCATAACCATAGAAAAATCAATTAGTTATTAGCATGCTTGGGAACGTGCGCACAATCGCGCAAACACATAGCGGAGTCACTGACTCTTCCATCTGAAGTTGCTCACGCCTTCGTCGCAGTTCATGCTGAACTGGATCTCACAGAAGAGGCGTCCTCATGGCCGATAACAATGAGCCTCCAGCTGGACCAACCGAGCCACCCGATCCTCCCGTGATGAGACCCCATGGGCCGATGTTTGAAATGGGTCCAAAATGCGCCGAACTTCGACGAGAGCCAATCGAAGAGCGCGGCGTGCAAAGGCCCGGTGCGCCAAGCTGACAGTGCTCGCTGCCCCCCGATGATAGCAGTATGTGCACGCATGGGAACCTCCGGCCGTTTTCTGCTGGGTGTGTTCGCCTGGCCGTATGAGCTGTCTATGCGGTCGGCGCCTGCGGGCTGGTTTGCGGGCCGGCCTTCCTGCTCTTTCGCTCCGCGAGCCAATTCTCGAACCGCCGCACCACGACAAAGAATGTCGGAACGAACAGCACTGCGAGGCAGGTCGAGGCAATCATGCCTGAGAATACCGTAATGCCGATCGATTTGCGGGCGCTGGCGCCGGCTCCGCTGGCGAGCACCAGCGGCACCACCCCGAGAATGAAAGCAAATGATGTCATCAGGATTGGCCGGAACCGCGCCCGCGCCGCCTCGATCGCCGATTCCAGCAGCGGCTTACCGCCGCGAACATGAAGTTCAAGCGCGACCTCGACGATGAGAATGGCGTTCTTGGCCGACAACGCGATCAGCAATATCAGCCCGATCTGCGTATAGAGGTTATTCTCGATCCGCAGTGCTGTCAGTACGGCCATAGGCCCGAGTAGCGAAAGCGGCACCGCCAGGATCACCGAAATCGGCGCGTACCAGCTCTCATACTGTCCGGCCAGCACCAGATAGACCAGCAACATGGCGAGACCGAACACGTAGTAGATCTGGTTGCCGACGGCTTTCTCCTGATACGACATCGCGGTCCACTCGAAGCCGGCGCCTGGCGGCAACGTCTTGTCCGCAATCTGCTCCATCAATGCCATCGATTGACCGGAGCTGAAGCCCTGGGCCGGCAGGCCGATGATGGTCGCAGACGGATAGAGGTTATACAGGCTGATCAGTGAAGGACCGACCGACGGCGTGATGGTCGCCAGCGTGCCCAGCGGAACCATATCGCCCTGCTGATTGCGCACCATCAGATTTTCGATATCCCGCAGCGACAGCCGATATTGCGAATCCGCCTGGGTGTAGACCTGAAAGGTGCGGCCGAACCTGGTGAACTGGTTGACGTAGGACGACCCCAAATAGGAGGCCAGCGTCGAGAACACCTGGTCGGTCGTGACATGCAGGGTCTGGGTCTTGACCCGGTCGACCTCGACGTCGAATTGCGGAACCAGAGCACGGAACGGCGAGCTGACGCGCTGCAGGGCGCTTTGTGTCTGAGCATTGGCGACGAGCGCGCCGGTAACGGCCTGCAGCTTTTCGAAATCGGAATTGCCATCACGCAACTGGACCTGCATGGCAAAGCCGGCGGCGTTACCAATGCCCTGGATTGGCGGCGGTGGGATCACCAATATCCGCGCTTGATCAATCGCTCCCAGCTTCTGGTTCAGACCGACGAACAGCGATCGCAGATCCTGGCCGGGTCCCCGCTCGCTCCACTCCTTCAGAATTAGATAGGCGACGCCGGCATTGGCAAGGCTCGAACTGCCGTCAAGGGCCGATATGCCGGCAATGCTGATCACCTGCTCGACGCCGGGTGTCTTGCCGGCCAGTTCACTGACCTGATCCAGCACGCTCTGGGTACGATCGAGCGCCGCCCCGTCAGGCAACTGCACGGCCACAAGCAGATAGCCTTGATCCTCGATAGGAATGAAGCCGGTTGGCACCCGCGACAGGCCGTAACCGCCGATACCTATCAGGATCAGCGCCGCGATAACGGACAGATTACTGTGCGCAACCAGACGGCCGATCAAGCCGGCATAACCCCGCTCCAGACGGTTATAAACCGAGTTGAAGCCTCGATAGAACCAATTGCGCTGTTCTGGCGGCACCGGCCGGCGCAGCCACAGCGCGCACTGGGTCGGCTTCAGCGTCGCCGCGTTGACGGCGCTGAGCAGGGCGGTCGCCGCGATCACGAGCGCGAATTGGGCATACATCCGACCGGTCAATCCCGGCAGAAATGCCGCCGGCAAAAATACCGATATCAATACCAACGTGATCCCGATGATCGGCGCGAACAGCTCGTCCATCGCGCGGATCGCCGCATCATGGCTCGACATGCCCTTCTCGATATTGTGGGAGGCGCCTTCAACCACGACGATGGCGTCGTCCACCACGATGCCGATCGCAAGTACGATCGCAAACAAGGTCGACAGGTTGATGGTGAAGCCGAGCGCCGCCATCGCCGCAAACGCGCCGATGATCGTCACCGGCACGGTGGTCGCCGGGACCAGCATCGCGCGCCAATCCTGCAGGAAAATCAGGATCACGACCAGAACCAGCAGGCCGGCCTCGATCAGCGTTTTGTAGACTTCATTGATCGAAGCAGCGACGAATTTGGTGGTGTCGAACGGCGTGTCGTATTTCACGTCCTGCGGAAATTGCGCCGCCAGCGCGGCCATCTTTTTCTGAACCGCCTTTTCGACATCAAGCGCGTTGGCGCCGGGAGACTGGTACACGCCAATACCCGTCGCCGGCTTTTTGTTGAGCGAGAACGCCTGGCTGTAAGTCTGGGCACCAAGTTCGACGCGGCCGACATCGCGCACCCGGGTCCCTTCGCCATTGTTGCCGGTCTTGACGATGATATCCTCGAACTCGCTCGCGTCATCGAGCCGGCCGTTGACGTTGAGCGTGTATTGAAACGCCTGTCCCTGAGGCGTCGGCGGCATGCCGACCTGCCCCGCGGTGACCTGCTGGCTCTGCTGCTGGATCGCCTGAATGACGTCCTGCGGCATCAGCGCGCGTGCTTGCAGCTTGCTAGGGTCGAGCCAGACCCGCATCGAATACTGGCCGGCGCCGAATACCGTTACGTTGCCGACTCCGGGCAACCGCGACAATTCATCCCGGATGTTGATCGTGGCGTAGTTGCTGAGAAAAAGACTGTCATAAGTCGCGTTAGGAGATGTCAGCGTCACGAACAGCAGGATTGCCGTCGACTTCTTCTGCACCGTGACACCCTGATTCTGAACCGATAGCGGCAGCGACGATAGCGCGCTCGCCACGCGATTCTGCACCAGCACCTGCGCGAAGTTGAGATCGGTGCCAATCTTGAACGTAACCGTCAGCGTGTAGGTGCCATCGGTCGCGCTGTAGGACTGCATGTAAAGCATATCCTCGACGCCGTTCACCTGCTGCTCAATCGGGAGCGCGACGGTATCGATGACGGTCTTGGCGCTGGCGCCAGGATAGCGCGTGGTGACCTGCACCGTCGGCGGCACCACGTCGGGATATTGGGCGACGGCAAGGCTGAACAACGCCACGCCACCGATCAAGATCATCAGGATCGCGATGACGTTTGAAAGAACCGGCCGCTCGATGAAGAATTTCGAAAACATGCCCGCTCCTAATTTGCCGTGGAGCGGCTTGGCTCGATTTTTTGCAATTGCGGATCGACCTTTTGGCCGGGAATCGCACGCAACAATCCAGCGATGACGACACGATCATCAGCCTTGAGACCGCTTTCGACAATACGCAGGTCGCCCTGGAGCGGTCCGGTCTGGACCTTGCGCTGCTCGACGACATTCTCACTGTTCACCACAAGGACATAGCGTCCAGCCTGATCGCTGCCCAACGCCACATCAGGCACAAGCAGCGCGTTCTGCTGCTCACTGTAGGGGACGCGGACACGAACGTAATAGCCCGGCAGCAATATGCGGTCAGGATTGGGCAAAACGCCGCGTACCGCCAGCGTTCCGGTCGACTGGCTGAGCGTGGGCGCCGCATAATCGAGTTTGCCCTTGTGCGGATAACCGGTTTCGGTTTGCAGTCCTATCTCGATCGGCAACTGCGTGAGTTCGCTGGCCGTCATTCCACGCCGTCTTGCTTCCGCCCTGATCCGCAGCACATCCTGCTCGTTCACGTTGAAATTGACGTAGATCGGGTCCAATTGCACGATGGTCGCCAGCTGGGTTGGCGACGACGCGCCGACAAGCTCTCCGACCGAGACCAGATGTGCGCTGACGATGCCATCGAATGGCGCGGTAACATCGGTGTAGCCGTAATTGATGGCCGCGATCTTGGTGCTGGCCTGGGCCTGCTGCAGATTGGCCTGAGCGTTATCGCGCGTCGTCGTAGCCGAATCGAGCGCCGCTTGCGAAACGGCCTGTTTGGCGACGAGGTCGACCTGACGTTTGTAGTCGATTTCGCCCTGCTTCATCGTAGCCTGTGCACCTGCCTCCGCGGCCTGGGCCTGCTCCAATTTCAGTTTGTAGGGTTCGGGCTCGATCGTGAACAGCGTCGTGCCGGCCTTCACGAAGCTGCCATCCTTGTAGTTGATCGATTGCAATACGCCCTGCACCCGCGCCACAAGATCAACTGTCTGGATCGGCGCCGTGTTGCCCGTGGCATCGAGATAACGCGTGACGTTCTGCTGGACCGGCAAGCCGACGTCTACCTTCGGCGGCGGCGGCTGCACAAAATTATTCTGTTCGCAACCGCTCAAGGCGGTGAACGCCAATATGGCGAAAGCCATATGCGAAACAACGACGGCTCCCGGCCTCATGCGGTCATTCAGCGGGACGCATGCTGGCGAACGTAGCGGCTTCATTTCCATGCCCCAGTTCATCTTGGTCCAGAAAAGCTTTCCGCAATTTAAGATAGCAACAATCCGCTTGCGGCGAAACTCGAAAGAAAAAAGAAATGCAGACCGTAAGGGGTAGATCATTCAACGATGGCGATATTCGCGCAGATAACAGCAACGAACAAATACAGTCTCGCTATGCAGCTATCGGTGGGCGCTATGGGCGATCGTGAAATTCGCTGACATCGTCCCGCAGCGGCTTTCGCCTTGAACGAACACCGTTTTTGCCGTTGTGCAGCGCGAGCTCACATTCATTCCGCGGCGTGGCCCAAAATCGGCAAACGCATGAGGCCGAGGGGAACGCCGATCAGCGTTCCGGCAATTGGCTCAGGACGCCGCCATCGAACCATGTAACCCTGCAACCAATGCGCTGACGCCGCCCCATCCGATCTGGATGCCGATGTAGATGAGAATGAATGCCGAGAGGCGAATGAGCACGTTGACGCCGGTTCGTCCGAGATGCCGGACCAATGGCACGGGGAAACGACGTCACCGTTAAAAACGCCACGCCGCAGAATACCCACAGCCTGAAATAATCGCGCTAGCTGGCATACCGCGGGACGAAGGAGCGTCGACGCAGCATGGTCGACAACACCCGCGCGAGGGCAATGATCAGCAACACCCAACCGGCGACGCCGGGAAAGATCAGGCCACTGCCGCCGGCGATGTCAAAACTGAACAGCAGAAACCAAGCACCGATGAAGACAAGGAAGGGCAAATCCATCTTGGGGGATACCAGACGAAGGGCGAGAAAAGTGAAACACGGTAGTAGCTCCACCGCCATTTCTTGTCATCGCCTGGTGCGCCCTAAGCCCTTTGCCGGCGTAGGAGCCGTTGACGGCCGAGAACGCTGCTCTGCACGTTCCGACCCTTGAAACGTGGCCGGTGAACGTGTTGTTCTCCCGCGCATCCTAGTGCCGCTTATTTGAAAACCGGAGACAGCAGAATGAGCTACCCGAACGTGCAGTTGTTTATTGACGGCAAATGGCGGCCTGCCGCTTCCGGAAAGACCATCCCCGTTCTTAATCCGGCGACCGAAGAGGTAGTCGGAACCGTCGCCCATGCCGAAAAGGCCGATCTCGACGAAGCGCTGGCGGCTGCCGAAAAAGGCTTCAAGACCTGGCGTGCGGTCTCTTCCCTTGAGCGCTCCAAGGTGATGCGCAAGGCTGCCGAACTGATCCGCGAGCGCGCCGAAAAGATCGCGACCATCATGACAATTGAGCAAGGCAAGATCCTGGCCGAGGCCAGGATCGAGACGATGTCGGCCGCCGACACCATCGAATGGTTCGCCGAAGAAGGCCGCCGCACCTACGGCCGCCTGATCCCGGCGCGACTCCCCGGCGTCTACCAGATGGCGATCAAGGACCCGGTCGGTCCGGTTGCCGCCTTCACGCCCTGGAATTTCCCGATCAACCAAGTGGTGAAGAAGATGAGCGCAGCACTTGCTGCGGGTTGCTCGATCATCGTCAAGGCGCCGGAGGAGACGCCGGCCTCGCCCGCTGAACTGATCCGCGCTTTCGCCGACGCGGGCGTACCGGCCGGCGTGATTAACCTGGTCTATGGTGTGCCTTCCGAAATCTCGGAATATCTGATCCCGCATCCTGCCATTCGCAAAATCTCCTTCACCGGTTCGACCACTGTCGGCAAGCATCTCGCGGCCATGGCGGGTCAGCACATGAAGCGTGTGACCATGGAACTCGGCGGTCATGCGCCGGTCATTGTGTTCGACGACGCGGACGTGGAATCCGCGGCCAAGATCATGGTTGCCGCGAAATACCGCAACGCCGGGCAGGTTTGCATCTCGCCGACCCGTTTCCTGGTGCAGGAAGGCGTCTACGACAAGTTCATCAAGCAGTTCGTGGACGGCGCCAGGTCGCTCAAGGTCGGTAACGGTCTCGATGCCGAATCCACCATGGGCGCGCTCGCCAACGACCGCCGCGTTGCCGCGATCGAGACCATGGTGCAGGACGCTGTCGGGAAGGGCGCAAAGGTTGCGACCGGCGGCAATCGGGTCGGCAACAAGGGATATTTCTTTGAGCCCACCGTCGTCACCGACGTGCCGAAATCGGCGCGCGCGATGAACGAGGAGCCATTCTCGCCGCTGGCACTGATCTCGCCGTTCTCGAAATTCGATGACGCCGCGGCAGAAGCCAACAGGCTGCCGTTTGGTCTCGCCTCCTACGCCTTCACCAAATCCGCCAAGACCGCGACCGCGATCGGCGCCGCGGTAGATGCCGGCATGATGTCGATCAACCACTTTGCTCTGGCGTTGCCGGAGACGCCGTTCGGCGGCATGAAGGATTCCGGCTATGGCTCGGAAGGCGGCACCGAAGGGATCGACGCCTATCTCAGCACCAAGTTCATTACCCAGACTGGCGTGTAGATCGAAAAGTCCAGAGCAAGCCATCATCTCGCCGGATGGTGGCTTGGTCTGACTACTTGGAGATCTGAAATATTGTTGGCTGGCGCGGCCTGCGTCAGCCGCGAGACAAATCCACGCCCGTCGGGCCGACAAACGCCACGCCGATCCGCTTCTCTCGAATCCAGATCATCTGGCAGTCACGCGTCGAGGAGTCGCTTGCCATTACCAGGCGAAACTTTGCCGGGACGAAAGCGGGATTGTCGACATCGATCGCAGCCCCCTCCGGCGAGATATTTTTCACGACGCAGCGCATCACCGAGCCGCCCGCCGAAACATAGGCCGGTTCGTTGATCTCAGTCCGTTGATGCTTCCGCTTTTCTTCCATGGGTGATGCGCGCCGGAATCCTTCCGCCGGGATGTTTAGCGCCAAAACTTAAAGAAATTGGCTGCAACGGCATCGGCCGAACCCCGTATGGCCCTGCCCGCCTCCGTTACCCGTGCCGCCGGGCGATAAGTTGTTGGCCCATACAATCGAAAGCTGCCGAATTCATCCCCGCTTCCGCTCCGGGGATCGACACGATAGCCTGCCCGCACCGGCCGGGTGCTCAAGGCGCAAACCCCGGCTCAAAAAATAGCGCCAGGGAAACGCGACCTGAGGAAACTGCCATGTTCGAGATTCTCGACCGGCGCACGAGTCTGACTGGCAACCAGATCAGGATTCTCGTCGCCGCCATTTTTGGCGATGCGCTCGAATTCTTCGACTACTTCCTGATTGGCTTCGTGCTGGCCTTTCTGGTTGGCCCCTGGAAACTGACCTTCGGCCAATCGGCAATCGTGCTCATGAGTTCCGGCATCGGCGCCATTGTCGGCGCCTATGGCTGGGGCTGGCTCGCCGACCGCATCGGCCGCCGCAAGGTCTTTATCGGCACCGTGCTGAACTTCTCAGTCGCGACCGGTCTTTTGTATTTCACGCCGGACCAGGGGTGGGTTTACCTCTCTGTGATGCGCTTTTTCGTCGGCCTTGGCGTCGGTGGGCTCTATTGCGTGGACCTGCCGCTGGTGCAGGAATTCATGCCGTCATCGAAACGTGGCTGGGTCGGCGGTCTCGTCACCTGCGTCATTCCGCTCGGCGTCGGTCTTGGCGGGTTTCTCGGCGCGACCATCGGCAGCGGCGAGTGGCGGCTGCTGTTCGCCATCGGCGTGCTCCCCGCCCTGCTGGTGCTTCTGGTTCGCATTTGGGTGCCGGAATCGCCTCGCTGGCTTTGCCGGCAAGGCCGCTACGAAGAGGCCCGCCAATCGCTGGCGTGGGCGCTGCAAATGGAGCCTGCGGAGCTGCCTTTGCCGACCGCTGCTGATGCGGGCCCGGTCACGCAAAGCCGTTGGCTCGACCTGTTCAAATATCCACGCAGCCTGATCGTGTCCTGGCTGGGCAATGCCGGCGCGCAGACCGGCGTCTACGGCATTACGCTCTGGGCGCCTTCATTATTCGTGCTGCTATTGAAGGTCTCGCCTCAGGAAGCATCCAGGATGATGATCCTGCTGAGCGCCTTTGGGTTCGTCGGCCGGGTGTCATTTGCGTTTTTCTCGGAGTGGATCGGCCGGCGCAATGCCGGCGGCCTGCTCGGCTTCGGCGGCGGCGTGCTGACGATCATCGCCGGCTACTATTACGACACGACGGTAATGGGCGTTTCGGCGTTGTGGCTGCTGTTGGCGATCGGCTTTTTCTTTGCCGACGGAGGCTTTGCGATTGTCGGACCCTATGCCGCCGAGGTCTGGCCTTCGCATCTGCGGACGTCAGGCATGGGGTCGGCCTATGGCTTTGGCGGGATCGGCAAGATCATTGGTCCCCTTGGCCTTGCCTTGATTGTAGGGAGCGGAAATTATCTCAAGCCAGACGTGCCTTTACCGGAGATTCCTCTCGCTTTCCTTTATCTCGGCTGCTGGTTTTTGATGGCCGGAGCGGTGTATTATTTCTTCGGCATCGAAACCCGTGGCAAGTCGATCGAGCAGATCGACAGGGAACTCACGGTGAAGGCTTAGCTCGCTACCACACAAACTCGTTTTTGATCGAAGGAGAACAACCATGCCGCTCGGCGGACTGCAGCATTACACGATCGAACCCGCGGATCTCGAACGCACCAAGGACTTCTATTGCGATGTGCTGGGGCTTGAGAACGGCGATCGCCCGCCGCTCGATTTTCCGGGCTACTGGCTCTACTCAGGCGGCGTGGCGACGGTCCATTTGATGGGCACCCGCAAGCCGCGTGAAGGCATTGTGGTCCGGGGCACCGAGAAGAAATACGAGGACACCGGTCGTCTCGATCATATCGCCTTTGCCGCTGCCGATGTGGACGGGATGCGCAAGCGCCTTCAATCCAAAAACGTCAAGTTCCGCGAAAGTATCGTGCCGCGTACGGGAGACACGCAGTTCTTTCTCTACGACCCCGATGGCGTCGGCGTGGAACTGAATTTCCCGAAGAGCTGACGGATTCAGGTGCGGACTTTTCAGGCTTCACGTCAAATCCCGACAAGGTCATGGGGCGGCCATATCTCGGGCGCGAAGCGGTCAGCTTTTCCTCAATTTTGCATGACGATTTGGACCTCGCCGCCGCTGCGGCAGGATAGCCGGGTGCCTTGCCTTCCACCTACCCCAGGGCCTGCGTACCCGGCTATTCGCCGCTGGGCGGCAATGCGCAGTAACGGACGGACTCTCCGGCCGCGAGGATTCTTGTTGCTGTTTAGTCCAGTCCGCGTTCGTGGCTTAAGCGCACCATTTCCTCGATGAAGATCGATTTTTGCTTGTCGTCGAGGCTCGTGAACAAGGGTTCGGCCGCGTCCGCCACAGCGCGCTGATCCGCGGCGCGGTCATTGAGAAACTGAGCCTCATTGCGCATCTGCTCGACAATGTCGTCGGGCGGATCGCGCTTGGCGCGGGCAATTCTCAGGTTGAGCCGCTCGGCGCCATTGTGGCCGAGATAGTGCATCGCGCTGTTGAATGCCGACCAGCTCCTTTCCTGGTCGGGCGTCAGGTTCAATTCGGTCTTGATCCGGTCGATATCGGCGTCGCTGTTTGCCACGATCTGCTCAGCTGTCAGCTGCGGTTCGCCCGGCTGGGTGAGAACCTCCACCGGTTTCGCCGACGCCGTGGCCGACCCTTTCGCCGTCTTGGTCGCCTTGCCTGACTTGCCAGCAGCAGGGGGCGAGCCCGGCTTGGCGGCCGGTGGCGCCTGCTCCTTTTCGCCGGCGACACCCAGCGCACCGCTGAAGACCCCGACCACGCCGCCGATCGCGCCGCCCAGCACGCCACCGACGGGTCCGGCCGCCTTGTTGCCAGCCTGGGCGCCGTCCTGCATGCCCTTTACCAGCCCCTGGGCCTGCGCGGCTTCCCCGATCGCGAGAAACATCATCACAGCAAGTCCCAGCCATGACAGGCGCGTGGCGGGTGGCGGGTTCAACATCATCGGTTCTCCCTAGGCCAATCTCTGACGGCAGGTGCGGTCACGAATCCGGGGATTATCCGTTCGGCGGGCCTGCTAGTCCACTGATACTGCACGCTTCCGCGGCAGTAGACCGCAGGGAGTTCCGC
The DNA here is from genome assembly GCA_049509335.1 of Bradyrhizobium sp. Classification (GTDB taxonomy): domain Bacteria; phylum Pseudomonadota; class Alphaproteobacteria; order Rhizobiales; family Xanthobacteraceae; genus Bradyrhizobium. The sequence goes on from JBEKZZ010000011.1 coordinate 48,226, forward strand.
CTGCTAAACGGTCTGTCGTTCTCCTGAATGAATAAAAAACGTGAGCGGCGAGGATCCCGCAATGGCGAGCAACAAGAAGAAAATTTTCATCACCCAGACCATGGCGCCGGGCGGCCGCGCCCTCCTCAGGGAGCGGGACGATATCGAACTCGTTGAATTCCCAAATTTGATTTCGGCCGCCGATTTCGAGGCGCTGTTGAAGGCGCACGCGCCCGTCCATGGCGTGGCGCTCGGCGCCACCCGGTTCGGCGAAACCGAGCTTGAGGCCGCGCAGGATATGAAAGTCGTGACACGGATCGGCGTCGGTTACGACGCGGTCGACGTCCCTGCCCTCAGCCGTCGCAATATCCCCTTGATGGTGGCGGGGTCAGCCAATTCGCCCTCGGTCGCCGAACAAGCCCTGTTCATGATGCTGACGCTCGCCAAGCGCGCCAATGAATTGCATGCGTTGGTCAGGGACGGCCAATGGAGCACGCGGCTCGGCAAATTGCCCTACGACCTCTACGGCAAGACGGTGTTGATCATCGGCTTTGGCCGGATCGGCACCCGCACCGCCAAGCGATGTCTGGCGATGGAAATGAATGTGCTGGTTTACGACCCCTATCGGCCAGCGGCGGAGATCCGGAGTGCCGGTTACGAGGCGGTCGCCGACCTCAATGCGGCGCTGCCGCGTGCCCATTTCGTCAGCATTCACTGCCCGAAGACGGCAGAGACGGTCGGGCTGTTCAACGCCGACAGGTTGAGACGTATGAAACCGCAGGCCTACCTCATCAACACCGCGCGCGGTGGTATTGTCGATGAGGCCGCGCTTTATGAAGCGCTGACGTCAGGCAAACTGGCAGGCGCCGGTCTTGACGTGTTCGCGCAGGAGCCGCCGCCGGTTCCGAATCCGCTGTTTGAACTACCCAACGTGATCATCGCCCCGCACGTCGCCGGCGTGACATGGGAGGCGGTGGACCGGATGAGCGAACAGACCGCCCGCAATATCCTCAGTGCTCTGGACGGCGAACCGATACGGCCAAACGTGATCAATCAGGACGTGCTAGCGTAATGACGGAAGGGTGATACCTCCCGTCTGAGCGCGAGCCGACAAAACTCAGCCTCAATCCGACGACAAAAAGCATTATAGATACGCGGAATTGGCCGCGCGGTATCGAGCATTTGGAGTTAAGCGATTGACTGAAGGTGACGCCACCGATCACGCGCTCGCGACCATTGCGAGCATCCTCGATCAGACCGCATCCCCGCCGGAGACCGCAAAAGCCGTTGCCGTCGAAAAGCCGGAGCACGAGGCTCCCCGAACCGAGTTTGATGGCTATTCGAAATCCGGTCCCGGACCGATGGAGGCTATCCGTTTCAAATGGACCGTTCGCCGCGAGGGTGACGACAAGTATTTCGTGGATGAGACCGTCGGCGAGAATTCCCGTTCCATCACAAGCGGACCGATGTCGGCTGACGCTGCCGTGAGGTTCGTCGACGACCAGGCAAGCGAAGCACGGCAACGGTTTGAATCGCTGAGGAACGAAATGGCCGGACGCGCCGCCGCGGCCGACATCCTCCGTAAAGGCGGCGGCGGAGGCTGAGACAGCCGCTTATCGAGACAATCAGGCTCGCCTGACGGCCTGATCCGGCTTTCCCAGAAAGTCCCTTTTGGCGAGTTCGACGCCGCAATGGCGCAGGATGTCGTAGGCCGTCGTGACATGAAAAAAGAACTGCGGCACGCTGAAGGTCAGCAGCAAAGACTGCCCGGTAAATTGTCGCGTTCGTCCGTTGCGGAATGTAAAGACGATGCCCTTTTCCTCGGTGCCGTCGATTTGCGATGCCGGTATGTTGGCCATGAAATCCTTCGCCGTCGCGATGCGCGCCTTCAGTTCTGCGATATCCGGCTCGGTTTCCGAAAAGGCCGGCGGGTCTATCCCTGCAAGGAGGGCGCAGGCGGTTACCGCATGCCGCTTGGATTCGCCGACCTGGCGGATGAGGTTATACATATTGGGGTAAAGGCGTGCGTTCAGGAGAATGGCGGGATCGATTTTCCGGTTTTCGGCGTGAGCGGCTGCGAGGTCGAGCAGATCGGAAAGGCTGTTCAGAAAATGCGTAAAAACCCCGACAGACGCCTGGTGCATTGAGATGGTCACGTTCACGATCCCCTTCGCGCTGAACGACACGCTGATAGGTGGGATTTGCCGGCATGTCCATGCAATCAGGCATCTGGGCAGAGTGTCCGGATCAAGAGAAGAATGATGCGTCGGGTTTTCTTCTGTTTCGCCGTCGTCTTTACGGTTCTGTTGCATTCGGCATCCGCCCAGCAATCATCGCGGCTTGAGGAAATCGTCAAACGCGGGACGTTGCGCGTCGGGATGACCGGCGACTATGCGCCGTTCAGCAAGTTTGATCCGGCGACCTCGACCTTTCGTGGCTTCGACGTCGATATGGCCGACAGCCTCGGCAAGGCGCTTGGCGTCAGGGTCGAATACGTCCGCACCGCGTGGCCGCGGCTGTCCCGGGATTTTGAGGCCGACCGTTTCGACATCGCAATGGGAGGCATTTCGATCACACCGGAACGCGAGAGCAAGGGGAATTTTTCAGCGCCCATCATGCAGGAAGGCAAAACGCCGATCGCCCGTTGCAAGGACCTCGGCAAATTCGAGACGTTGGCGGATATCGACAGGCCGGGCACACGCGTGATCGTCAACCCCGGTGGGACCAATGAACGATTTGCCCGTGCAATATCAAAAACGCCGAGATCAGAGTCTACGCCGATAACGTCACCATCTTCGACGAAATCGCTGGGGGTAACGCCGACCTCATGATCACGGATGCGTCGGAGACGCGGTATCAGCAAAAACTGCATCCCGGCGTGCTCTGTGCGGTCCATCCCGACCAGCCCTTCGACCACGCGCAAAAGGCTTACTGGCTGCAACGGGATGCAGCGCTGAAGGCTTTTGTCGATAACTGGATCGGCACGGCGCGCGACGACGGCCGCTTCGCGAAGCTGTACTCGGCGTGGTTTGAGTAGATCCGCAGCCGTTATCCGCCGACTTTGACGTTGTATTCCTCGTCAGTGACCGGCTCCATCCAGGTCGCATGACTGCCATCGAGCGATTCCTGCATGGCGATGTGGGTCATGGCATTGGCCGGAGATCCGCCATGCCAGTGCTTCTCGCCCGGCGGAATCCAGATCACATCGCCCGGCTTTATTTCCCGCACCTGACCACCCTTGGTCTGAATGCGGCCGACGCCGGAAATGACGTACAGCGTTTGCCCGAGCGGGTGCGTATGCCAATTGGTTCGCGCGCCCGGTTCGAACGACACGCGATTCATGACGAGGCGCGCTGGCGCAGGAGCTGCAAAAATCGGATCCTGCCAGACCGTGCCGGTGAAATTCTCTTTCGGCGCGCGGCGGCTTGGTCGCGAGCCGGCCAAATGGAAGTCCATGATTATCCTCCCTGCTTCTTTTTACTTTTTCGAGGCGGCGTAGCGCGCCTTGGTCTCGGCATTCATCGGATAAAGGCCGGGCAGCACCGCGCCGTTGTTGACCTGATCGACGATCCAACCCTCCATGCGCTCCTGCTCGGCGCCTTCGGCCAGCACATGCTCAAGGAATGCCTTGGGAATGACGACAGCGCCATCCTGATCCGCGACGATCACGTCATCCGGGAAAATGGCAACGCCGCCGCAGCCGATCGGTTCGCCCCAGCCGACGAATGTCAGCCCGGCCACGGACGGCGGGGCGGCATAGCCATCGCACCACACCGGCAAACCTGTGCCGAGCACGCCTTCGAGGTCGCGGACCACGCCGTCGGTAATCAGTGCTGTCACCCCGCGCTTGACCATGCGCGCGCAGAGAATGTCGCCAAAAATGCCGGCGTCGGTCACGCCCATGGCATCCACCACGGCAATGCAGCCGTCCGGCATGGCTTCGATGGCCGTTCTGGTCGAAATCGGCGACGACCAGGATTCCGGCGTCGCGAGATCTTCCCGGGCGGGCACGAAGCGCAGCGTGAAGGCCGGGCCGACCAGACGCTTCTGCCCCGGCCGCAACGGCTTTGCGCCGCGTAGCCATACGTTTCGCAAGCCCTTTTTGAGGAGGACGGTCGTGATGGTCGCGGTCGTAACGTGCGAAAGCGTCGCGATGGCTTCGGGGGTCAGGGACATCGAAAAATTTAACTCCGGTCAGATGGGAGGGCGCATCTTGCGAGGCAGAAGAGTTGCGTCAAGTGCTCAAAGGCATTGCTGTCCGGCGTTGGTCGTCGGCCCTTGGTGCGATCATCACATCTTATCGGAGGTTGTTGGATTAGTTTATTGAAGTAACAGGCATTTTTTACGCTGACGGGTCGCGCTGACGCTGCGCCGGTGATAGACTGCGCGAAAATTCCGGACCGGGTTTTCAAGGCTATGGCTGCGCCACTTTCTCCTCCCCGCCTTCTGCCCAGCGGCGACAGCGCCATCACCGTGGAATTCAGCCGCAAGATCGATGATCAAGCCAACCGGCGCGTGCTGGCGCTCGATCGCACCTTGGCGCGGGAGCCGATTGCGGGCGTGAGCGAGACCGTTCCGACCTATCGATCGCTTTTGGTCCACTACGATCCGGCGCAAATCGACTTCACCACGCTCGGCCAAAAACTCGCCGAATTGGCGCTGCGGCCGGTGCCCTCTTCGGAGAAGGCGCGGCTGTGGCGGGTGCCCGTGGCCTATGGCGGCGAATACGGCATCGATCTTGAGGATGTCGCCAAGACGCTTGGCACCACACCCGATGATATCGTGGCGCGGCACGTGGCTGGCGACTATCGCGTGGCGATGCTCGGCTTCACGCCGGGATGGTCTTATCTCTCGGGCTTGCAGGAATCGTTGCATATGCCACGGCGGCAGAATCCCCGCCTGCTGACGCCTGCCGGGACGATTTCGGTGGGCGGCGTGCAGGCCGGCATTCAATGCCTGGCCGGCCCAAGCGGCTGGCACCTATTGGGCTGTACGCCGGTGAGAACCTATCAGCTTCATCGCGATCCGACCTTCCTGCTTGAGCCGGGCGATCTCGTCAAATTCTATCGGATCGACGCCAAGACCTATGCGGAGCAGGAACGGGCCGCCGAGCATGGCGAGATCATCGCCGAATTGGCCGCCGCATGACCAAGCTCGTGATTTCGTCGATCAGCCCAGCAAGCTCGGTGCAGGATGGCGGGCGTTACGGCGCTCAGCGTTTTGGCCTGACGCCGAGTGGCGCGATGGACCGGCTCGGCCTTGCCGCCGCCAATTGCGCCGCTGGAAATGCGCTGTTTGCGCCCGCGATCGAACTCGGTCCGTATGGCGCGGCGTTCAAGGCGCTCGGCGGCGCGGTTCGTGTGGCGCTTTCGGGCGCGCCGCGCAGCGCCGAGGTAGCCGGACGCATGATGGCCCCGGACACGTCTGTGACGATCGCCGATGGCGAGACGTTGAAGCTCGGCATCGCGCAGGGCGCCACCTTCAGCTATCTCGCGATCGAAGGCGGCATCCAGGGCGAGCCGATGTTCGGAAGCTTCTCGGTGAATGCGCGCGTTGGTCTCGGCAGCCCCTTCCCTCGCCCCTTGCAGGCTGGCGATGAATTGAGTGTCGCGGCGGCAAGCGCCGGGCCGGAGCGGTGGATCGATTTGCCGGCCGCGGTGACGGGACCGATCCGTGCCGCGCTCGGACCGCAAAACGACGAGTTTGGCGACGATGCGATTAGTCTCCTTCTCGACAGCGAATGGAAGATATCGGCGACCAGCGACCGCATGGGGTATCGCCTTGAGGGACCGATCATCAAACACCTGCACGGCCACAACATTGTTTCCGATGGCACCGTGAACGGCAGCATCCAGGTGCCCGGCAACGGCCAGCCGATCGTGTTGATGTCTGATCGCGGGACCAGCGGCGGCTACCCCAAGATCGCAACGGTGACCACTGCCGATTTCGGTCGGTTTGCGCAAATCCCGGCCGGAACGTCCTTCCGGTTCAAAGCCGTCAGTATGGAAGAAGCGCAAGCGGAGGCGCGTAAATTCGCGGAGCTGTTGCGTACCCTGCCCGACCGGCTTGGATCGATCGAGAGCTTTGATCTCAATATCGAAGCGCTGCAAGGTGCCAACGTCGCCGGCGTCGCCGTTAGTGCGATCGACGCCCGAACGTGGCAAGTCCCGGCCAATGCGCTGACGCAGGAATAATCTTAGAGACCAACCAGCAAGCGGATAACAACATGAAAACAGTCGACCTTAACAGTGACCTCGGCGAATCCTTCGGCGTATGGCAAATGGGCAATGACGCCGCGATGATCGATGTTGCGAGCTCCGTGAACGTTGCCTGCGGCTTTCATGGCGGCGATTACGATGTGATGCGCAAGACCGTGGAACTGGCAAAGGCCCGCGGCGTCAGCGTGGGCGCCCATCCCGGTTATCGCGATATCCATGGCTTTGGCCGCCGGCCGTTCTACGGCATGAGCGCTTCCGAAATTGAAAACCTCGTCGCTTATCAGATCGGCGCGTTGCAGGCGGTCGCGGCGCTCGTCGGCTACAAGGTCACCCACGTCAAGGCACATGGCGCGCTGTCGAATGTCGCCTGCGAAGAAGAGAGTACCGCGCGCGCGATTGCTTCCGCCATCAAGGCGGTCGATCGTGATCTGGTTTTTGTCGTGCTTGCCAATTCCAAACTGGTGCAGGCCGGTGAAGCCGCGAACTTGCCCATGGCGCATGAAGTCTTTGCCGACCGTGCCTATGAGGACAACGGCAATCTTGTCTCACGCAAGAAGCCGGGTTCGGTCCTGCACGATCCCAGGCAAATCGCCGAACGGGTCGTGCGCATGGTGCAAGACGGCGCGGTGGTGTCGGTCACCGGCAAGGTGATCAAGATGCGAACCGACACGATTTGCATTCACGGCGACACGCCCGGCGCGATCGATATCGCACGTGGTGTTCGTCAGGCGCTGAAGGATGCCGGAATTGAGATCGCGCCATTCAAGCGCTAAGCAGATGACGGTCACCCGTCAAAAGGGATGGACGGAGAGCGTTCCGAACACGACGCCCGCGATCAGTGCGAAGGCGCCGTAAAGCGCCGCTGCATGAAAACCTGTCCCGGTTTTGCGGGACAGCGAACGCGCATAAAGATGCAAACGAGCTTCCGCGGACAGTTCGCGCATGGCCAATCTCCAACCAGTCGGCCCTGATCTCACGTTCGCTTTCCGTTTCAGCATGAGCCTTTGCGAAGGTCAGGACCGAAGGACCCTTACATACTCCACAGGAGAGTACCGTTCCGGAAGCGAGGCAAGACGGAACTCGAAAAAGCGATATCGCTACTGTGAAGAGTCAAATGCGAGATGAAAATTCTTTGCGATGAAATCAGATCGGAATTTTATTCGTTCGAATTTTCGCGTTCGGGAACCGGTTCCGCTGGAATGCCAAATACAATGGCGGCTTTGTTTTGACGCGTTTTCTTTAAGCAAACCGGTTTCCACCCGTCTCCGCCAAGGCTTCGACGGGCCACTAACTCACTCGGCCGCCGAAGCTTTGGTGAAGGCGGCTTCGCTCGAAAACGCTTTTAGTAAACGTCCTGCTGAAAGCGGCCCTTCTTCTTGAGTTCGCCGACAAAGCTGATGGCCTCATCGGTCGAGCGCGCACCATGCTGCGCGATGATATCGACCAAAGCGCGTTCCACGTCCTTCGCCATTCGCTTGGCATCGCCGCAGATGTAAACATGGGCACCTTCGGCGAGCCATGACCATAGCTCCCGGCCGACCTCGCGCATGCGATCCTGCACGTAGAATTTCTTGTCACCGTCGCGCGACCACGCGAGCGACAGCCGCGTCAGGAGTCCTGCGGTCTTCATGGCGTTCAACTCGTCGGCATAGAAGAAGTCGCAGCTTGAGCGCTGGTGACCGAAGAACAGCCAGTTCCGCCCGGTTGCGCCGGTCGCCCTGCGGTCGAGCAGGAAGGCACGGAATGGCGCGATGCCCGTGCCCGGGCCGATCATGATGATCGGCACCTTCGGATCTTGCGGAAGGCCAAACCCATGTGCCTTCTGCACATAAACCTTCAACTGATCTCCCGGCTGAATGCGCTCGGCGAGGAAGGTCGAGGCCAATCCCAGCCGCTTGCGCTTGCCGATCACGTAGCGCACGCAATCAACCGTCAACGACAGTTTGCCAGGCGTGGCGTTATGTGATGACGAGATGGAATAAAGCCGCGGTTGCAGCGGCTCAAGCGCCTCGACAAAGGCTTCCGGATGCGGCCGGACGCCGGAAAATTTCTGCAAGGCAGCCATTACATCCAGCGTCGCGGCATCGCCATCGGGGTCGTCGCCTTGCGCCAATGCGCGCGCTTTCTCGCGCTGTACGCCGCCGGTGATGAAGGAGATCAGCTCGAACAGCGAATCCGGCGCGGGCGCGAGCGAGACTTCATCGGTCAGGACCTCGCGAAGGGTTCGCCCTCGTACTTGCGTCGTGTGGGAGGCGCCGAGCAGCGCGATGATCTGGTCGACATGGCCGAGTTCATTACGGGCAAAGATACCGAAGGAGTCGCCGACGGCGTAGTCGAGGCCACATCCGGAAAGATCGAAATCGATGTGCCATGTCTCTTTTTCCGACCCGTCTTTGTTGAGAAGACGCCGCGACAGGAATGTCGCGGGCGCGGGATTGTCGCGGGAACGGCCGAGCTCTCCGATTGGTATTGGCGCAGCTGCAGCCGGCGCTGCTTGGCTCGGCGATGAGGCCGGCGCCTTGTCCAGTTCTTCATGAAGGGCCTTCAGCATCCGTGCGGTTTCCTTGCCGCCGGGGACGCAGAGATTCAGGCGGCCTTCCGCCTTGGTCGCAATCGCTTCGGAATAATCGTTGCAATTATAGCCGCACTGGCCGCAATCCTGCTGCGCCATAGCCGCCATCATGCGCCGCCGTAGCGGACGTCCGTCAGCAAGTTTCATGCGATCGGCAATAGGAATCGTTTGGTCGTGCCAGGGCGCTTCGCCATCATCGCCGTCTCCCGCGGGGCCTTGCATGACGGCGGCACCCTGCTCGGCTGAGAGCGGCGTCGGACCTTCACTCAAGAGGCCAGCGAAGAAGCCATTGAGCCAGGAGCGCTGCGCCTCGGAGAACGGTGCGCTCGACGGGATGATCTCGATCTTGGGCGGGGGCGTGATCTGGTTCATGAGGAGGTCTCCGCTTCCGCTAATTTGCGCAAGCTGTCGCCGTCGTAGCGGCGGGCGAATGTCAGGAAGGTTTCAGATGGGCTGGCGCGATGCGCGAGATAAGCCCTCAGCAGCTTTTCGACTGTCTGCGGCGCGTCCTCGGCCTTGAGGTCGTGATAGACCTCCTGGCCGATATCGGCGTCCGGACCGAACCCGCCGCCTGCAAACAGGTGATAGCCCTCGACCGTGTCGTCGCTGTCGCCGACGGGGACCTTCGCGGCGATCAGGCCGATATCGCTGATATAGTGCTGTGCGCAGGAATGGTGGCAGCCGGTTAGATGAATATTCAACGGCGTATCCACTTCGACGCGGCCGTCGCACCAGTCGCCGATCGCGGCCGCATGCGCCTTGGTGTCGGACGCGGCAAACTTGCAGCCGGCATTTCCGGTGCAGGCGATCAGGCCGGCGCGCACTTGCGAGGTCTTGACCGCCAATCCGATCGCCTCGATGGCCTTGACCGCAAGGTCGACATTGGCATCGCTCACGCCTGAAATCAGAAGGTTCTGCCACACCGTCAACCGGATATCGCCATCGCCGAGGTTAGCCGCGATCCTGGCGAGCCCACGCATCTGCTCGCACGTTACCTTGCCGAGCGGTAGCGCTACGCCGATCCAGTTCAGGCGTTCCTGCTTCTGTTGGTGCACGCCGATATGGGCCATCCGGTCGAAAGCCGGGCGCGGCGCCAGCGCCTCAGCCGGGACGCGCGTGAAAGTTTGGCCGAGCTTTGCTTCCACGAGCTCGAGGAATTTTTCCATGCCAATGTTGTCGATGACATATTTCAGGCGTGCCTTGAGCCGGTTGGTCCGGTCGCCGGTGTCGATGAAAGCCCGCACGATTGCGTCGGCCACTTTGGTGGCGTCCGCGGGCTTGACGATAATGCCGGTTTCCCTGGCGAAATCCTTGTGTCCGGTGATGCCGCCGATGCCGAGACGAAACCAGACGCCTGGCTCGGCGCCGAAGCCGTCCTTGACCTCAACAGCGGCGAAGGCGATGTCGTTGGTGTCTTCCAGCACCGCGATCTTGCCCGCGCCGTCGAAGGCGACGTTGAACTTACGCGGCAGACCGTAGAGCGAACGGTCGTTGAGAATATGAAAATGCCATTCGCGCGCATAGTCCCGGGTGTCGATCAGCTCCTGCGGATCGATGCCAGCCGTCGGCGTGCCAGTGACGTTGCGGATATTGTCGGCGCCGGAACCGCGCGAGCATAGCCCAAGATCCTGAATGCCCTCGATCAGCGCGACCGCGTTCTTGGGCGGAATTTCACGGACCTGAAGATTGGCGCGGGTCGTGACGTGGCAAAACGGCCCGCACAGGCGCTCAGCGAGGTCGGCAAGGCCTGCAAGCTGCCAATGCTTGAGAATGCCGTTGGGAATACGAAGGCGGCACATGTATGAGTCTTGCGCAGGCGCAACATAAAACAGGCCGTAATAGCGCCAGCGGAAATTGTCAGCCGGTGACGGCGGCGCGTTGGTCAGCGCCTGCTGCTTCAGCCGCGGGTAGGCGTCGAAGGGATGCTCTTCGCGCTTGAACTTCTCCTGGTCGACGAGTTTTTTGCCCGAGGCCAGAACCCGATCTTGCGCCTTGATGTGCGCGGCCTCCGGGCCAATCGGCTCGGCATTGGATCCCGCACCCGGCTTGGCTCCGCCACCCAGGCCGCGACCGACCTTGCTGATCTGCAAGCCGGTCGTGAAACCTTCGAGGTAACGCTTCTGCTCGTCGGTAAATTCGACAGAGAGGGTGTCGATCTTCATGGCGCGTAACGAAGCTCCTGCTGCCGCAAACGTGCGGCCTTCACGGAAAGGCACTCGGCGGAGCAAGCGTCGGTCCGGTGAAAATCACCGAGCTTTGCTTTATCCAGCCCGACCAGCTTCGTTGCTGTGAGAGTCCATCTCGGACAAAAGCCAGCGGGCATCGGCGATGCTGGCTGCACTGCAACATTCAAGTTGTGTGCCACAATGATTCTGTAGATGAATATAAGTTATTTCAATATCTTATACGTAAGATATGAAGCACCGTTCGCCCGACCGATCTACGAATTTTGGGCATTGAGCCTAAAAACTAGCCGCCCGCCAAGGTTGCCTGTTTTTCTTCCAGTGCGGAACGTCAGGGCTTTTCGGCCCGGGCTCGTAACGCCGCGAAATAGGCGTCGAGTTTTTCCGGCTCGAACGCCGGGCCGGCAAAGGCGCCGATAGCCTTGGAGGACGCTTGCGGCCTCCCGGTGCGGCCAAATGCGGCCTCGTAGAGGTCCGGCCGGAACACGTCTTGCGCGGCCTGCAGCGCCTCCAGGCTCATCGGTGTCTGGCGCCAGCGCACCATCTGCGCATAGAGCCACGCGGCCTGGAGCGGGTCCGGCGTGGAGGCATCTTCCCTCGCCAGCAGCATATATTGGCCGCCTTCGCGGATGGTGCCGTCGGCGGCAATCTTCAGGCGGCCTTCCAACGTCCGCAGGATCACACTGGCATCGACGCCGATATATTCGGACTTCGCCAGAATTCGCGCGACCTCGTTCCTGTTGTCGGGCGCTTCAGCGAACTCTGCCGCATGGAAGATCGCCCGAACCAGCGCCGCCAGCGCTTGCGGATTTTTTTCCGCCCAGGGCTGGCGCATCGCCAGCACCTTCTCCGCCGCGCGCTGCATGATGTCGGAGCCGAAGTGCAGAATTCGGCCAACCCCGCGATCGACCGCAATCGAATTCCAGGGCGCGCCGACACAAAAGCCATCGATCTGGCCGCCCGCGATGCTGTCGACCATGAAAGGTGGCGGCAGCACGACAAGGCGGACGTCCTCGTCCGGATCGATGCCGCCTGCAGCCATCCAGAAGCGCAGTTGGTAATTGTGGGTCGAAAACGGAAATGTCATGCCGAAGGTCAGTGGTTCGCCGCCATTTCGGCGTCGCGTTGCGACGACCCGCGACAACGCCTGCGCGGTCGCCATGGGATCAAGCGGATCGCCGTCGACCTCGGTCGTGATCGCCGCATGTAGCGTTGGCGACACCGTGATGGCGTTGCCGTTGAGGTTCAGCGTCAGCGGCACGACGATCGGCACCTTGATGTGGCCAAGCCCGAGACTAGAGGCGATGGGAACCGGGGCCAGGATATGCGCGGCGTCGAACAGGCCGATATTGAGCTTGTCGCGGACATTCGACCACGACACCTCACGGACGAGTTGCACATCGAGCCCCTCGGCCTGCACAAACCCCTTCTCAACCGCAACGATAAGAGCTGCGGCGTCGATCAAGGGGATGAAGCCGATCTGGAGCGGTGTTGTCATTTCAAGAGCTCCGACGCCGTCAGGATCGACTGTGCGATCTCGCCGATTTTTTTCTTCTCACGCATCGCGGTCGACCGCAGCAATACATAGGCCTCGTCTTCGGTCAGGCCCTTGAGCTTCATCAAGATGCCCTTGGCCCGCTCAATCACCTTGCGATCCTCCAGCGCCGATTTGGCGCGGTCGAGTTCATCCTGGAGCTTGGCGAAAGCATTGAAACGGGAAATGCAGAGGTCGAGGATCGGCTTGAGCCGCTCCTTCTTCAGGCCATCGACGATATAGGCCGACACGCCCGCATCGACGGAGGCCTGAATCGAGGCCGCATCGCTCTGATCAACGAACATCGCAACCGGCCGCCGCACGGCGCGGCTGACCTGGAACATTTGCTCCAGAATGTCGCGGCTGGGATTTTCCAGGTCGATGACGATCACATCGGGATCAAGCGCATAGATGCGGGAGAGCAGGCTCTGCATCTCGTCGATACGCACGACGTCGGTGAAGCCCGCCTCCCGCAACCCCTCTTCCAGAATCGCGGCGCGGATCGGGCTTTCATCGACAATTGCGATTTTAGGAGACGACTCGGCGGCCATCTTTCACCTGTTTCGGCAAGCGCATTGATAGCATGCTACATGGTCGCTCAAAGCCTTGTAATTATAGTCAATTGGGGTTAGCTCCTGCCCAATTATCGGACAGATCAGAATGTCGCAGGCCACAGCGCCTAAAGTCAGCTTTGTCTCGCTCGGATGCCCCAAGGCGTTGGTGGATTCCGAGCGCATCATCACGCGGCTGCGCGCCGAAGGCTATGAGCTGGCGCGCAAGCATGACGGCGCCGATCTCGTCATCGTCAATACCTGCGGTTTTCTCGACAGCGCCAAGCAGGAATCGCTCTCCGCGATTGGCGATGCGATGGCTGAAAACGGCAAGGTGATCGTCACCGGCTGCATGGGCGCCGAGCCCGAGCAGATCGAGAAAGCCTATCCCGGCGTGCTCTCGATCACAGGCCCGCAGCAATATGAAAGCGTGCTGGAGGCTGTGCATCGCGCGCTGCCGCCGGCGCACAACCCGCATCTCGATCTGGTGCCGCCGCAAGGCATCAAGCTGACGCCGCGGCATTACGCTTATTTGAAGATTTCCGAAGGCTGCAACAACCGCTGCTCCTTCTGCATCATCCCGAAATTGCGCGGTGATCTCGTGTCGCGGCCGGCCAATGACGTTCTCCGCGAGGCCGAGAGGCTGGTTGCGGCCGGCGTCAAGGAGTTGCTGGTCATTTCGCAGGACACCTCGGCCTACGGCGTCGATATCAAATATGCCGCCAGCCCCTGGAAGGACCGCGAAGTCCGCGCGAAGTTTTTCGATCTGGCACAGGCGCTCGGCGAATTCGGCGTGTGGGTGCGGCTGCAATATGTCTACCCCTACCCGCATGTCGACGAGGTCATCGGCCTCATGACCGAGGGCAAGGTGCTGCCCTATCTCGACATCCCGTTTCAGCATGCGAGTCCCGCGATCCTCAAAGCGATGAAGCGCCCGGCCGCGCAGGAAAAGACGTTAGCGCGGATCAAGAGCTGGCGCGCGCAATGTCCAGAGCTTGCATTACGCTCCACCTTCATCGTCGGTTTTCCCGGCGAGAGCGATGCCGATTTTGCCGAACTGCTCGACTGGCTCGAGGAAGCCGAGATCGACCGTCTCGGTTGCTTCAAATATGAGCCGGTTCGGGGCGCGCCCGCGAACGCGCTGGGGCCAGTCGTGCCCGACGAGATCAAGCAGGAACGCTGGAACGCGTTGATGGCGCGACAGCAAAAGATTTCGGCGCGGCGATTGAAGCGCAAGGTCGGCACGCGCCAGCAAGTAATTGTCGACGAGGTCGGTCCGACCGTCGCCAAAGGCCGTTCAAAGGCCGATGCGCCGGAGATCGACGGCGCGGTCTACCTCTCGAGCCGCCGGCCGCTTAAAGTCGGCGAGATCGTTACAGCGAAGATCGAACGGGCCGACGAATACGACCTGCACGGATCTGTCGCGGGTTTCTAAATCTTGACAACGCGTGCCTACGCGCTGTATGAGCGCACCCCATGAGTTTCAACCGGACCCTCGCTTGCGCCACCCGCCGCCGTCACCGCCGTGACGAGGATGGGGCGCGCCATGTCCGACGACTAAGCTGAACCGATAGATCAGCAACGTTTTCGAGAAGGCTGCACCCCAAAAGGTGCGGCCTTTTTTGCATTTGGCCCACCCCCTTATCCGCAAACGACCAGGAGAGTTCGACATGACCCATGCAACGCATTCGTTCGACGCGCTGATGGAAATCACAGCCCGCCCGCCGGTCGTCTTCGTGAGCGGCGATGGCTCCTATCTTTGGGATGATACCGGAAAACGTTATCTCGATTTCATTCAGGGCTGGGCCGTGAATTGCCTCGGTCACTCCCCGCCTGTGGTCGCGGAGGCGATTTCGGCGCAGGCGAAGCGGTTGATCACGCCGAGCCCGGCCTATTACAACGATACGAGTTTGAAGCTCGCGAAGGCGCTTACGGATTTGAGCGCCTTCGACCGGGTGTTCTTCGCGAATTCCGGTGCCGAAGCCAATGAGGGCGCGATCAAGCTCGCGCGCAAATACGGCGCCCTGCACAGGAACGGCGCGCACGAGATCATCACCTTCGAGGGGGGCTTTCACGGCCGCACGCTGGCAACCATGTCGGCTTCCGGCAAGAGGGCCTTTGAGCCTCTGTTCGAGCCCAAGGTTTCCGGATTTCCCAAAGCCCGATGGCATGATCTGGCCTCCGTCGAGGCGCTGATCAACGACAAGACTGTCGCAGTGATGCTGGAGCCGATCCAGGGCGAAGCCGGCGTGTGGCCGGCGAGCGACCAGTTCCTGCGCGATCTGCGGGCGCTGACGTCAAAGCATGGCCTGTTGCTGATATCAGATGAAATCCAGACCGGGATGGGCCGAACCGGTAAGCTCTTCCACTACGAGCATACCGGCATCACACCCGACATCATGACGCTCGGCAAAGGCATCGGCGGCGGCGTTCCACTCGCCGCCCTGCTTGCCACCGAGGCGGTATCCTGCTTCGAACACGGCGATCAGGGTGGCACGTTCAACGGCAATGCGCTGATGTGCGCGGCGGGCCTGGCAGTGCTCGAACAGGTTGCCGTACCCGACCTCCTGAAGTCGGTGACCGAGAACGGGCTTTATCTGGAGAGCGAACTGCAACGGCTCTCGGCCCGTCATGGGCTCGGTGAGGTTCGCGGCCGGGGGTTGCTATTGGCGCTCGATCTGCGGATTCCGATCGCGCCATTGATCGTAGCCGCGGCGTTCGACGATGGTGTGCTCATCAACGCACCCCGTCCCGATACCCTGCGGTTCATGCCGGCGCTCAATGTCACGCGCCAGGAGATCGATCTGATGGTCGGCTGTCTCGATGCATTGCTGACAAAGGCTGGGATTGCGCGACGGGTCGCCTAGTATCCTCTATGGCTTGAGGATCGAGGCGCCCGTTGTGACCCGGCTCTCCAGGTCGCTATGGGCCTTGGCCGCATCCTTCAACGCATAGGCATGGTTGATCGGCACATGCAGCTTGCCGTTGATCACGGCGGCAAACAGGGTGTCGGCGCCTTCGAGCAATTCGGAACGCTTGCCGATGTAGTCGTTGAGCTTCGGCCGGGTCGCAAACAGCGAGCCGTGATTGTTGAGTTCGGCAATCGCAAACGGCGGGACCGGCCCCGATGCGCTGCCGAAGCTCACGAACAGACCACGCGGCTTGAGGCACGACAACGAACCCGGAAAGGTCGTCTTGCCGACGCCGTCATAGACCACATCGCACAATTCGTTGCGGCTGATTTGTTTGACGCGTGCGACGAAATCCTCCTCGTTATAGAGAATGACGTGATCGCAGCCATTGGCGAGTGCGAGATCCGCCTTGGCCTTGGAGCCGACGGTCCCGATCACATGGGCGCCGAGCGCCCTCGCCCATTGGCAGGCAAGCAAGCCAATGCCGCCGGCAGCCGCGTGAATCAGCACGCGATGATGCGGCTCGACCTTGAAGGTCTTGTGCAGAAGGTACCAGACCGTCAGCCCCTTGAGCATCAGCACCGCGCCCTGCTCGTAGGTGATGTGGTCGGGCAGCTTGACTAAACGTTCCCAGGGAATGTTGCGCTCGCCGGCATAGGCGCCGAGATTCACATAATAGGCGACGCGATCGCCGGGATGAAAATTCGTCACGCCGGCGCCGACCGTCAGCACTTCACCCGCCGCTTCGTTACCGACGATGAACGGCAGGCCGGGCGCCTTGTAGAGGCCGGTGCGATAGTAGGTGTCGATGAAGTTCAGGCCGACTGCGTGCTGCCGAATGCGGACCTCGCCGGGGCCCGGCGCAGCCAATTCAGTATCCTCGTAGACGAGAGCCTCCGGACCACCAACCTTGTGCACCCGCACAGCTTTGGTCATAGTCCTTCTCCCTTTGTGTTTTTGCTGCCGTGAGCGAATGACATCGAAGCCCTGTTGTCAACTCAGCGCGCCTCGTCTGTCCTGCATTAACCTTTGCGGCGATTATGCGAGGCCAGCACGTTGAAGAATTCCACCACCGCCGAGAATGCAATCGCGAAGTAGATATAGCCGCGCGGAATGTGGAATTTGAAACCGTCGGCGACCAGCGCCACGCCGATCAGAACCAGAAACGCCAATGCCAGCATTTTGGTAGTCGGATGCTCCGCGACGAATCGCGCCACCGGACCCGACGCGATGTACATGACCAGGCAGGCAATGACGACGGCCGCGATCATGATCGCGAGGTCCTGCGCCATGCCGATCGCGGTGATGATCGAGTCCAGCGAAAACACGATATCGATGATCGTTATCTCGAATATCACCCTGAGAAAGGCCGCTCTGCCCGGGTTGGCCGAACGCGCATCACCGTGTGCTTCGACCTCGCGATGGATTTCATGGGTCGCTTTCGCAATCAGGAACAAACCGCCGGCAATCAGGACGATATCGCGCCATGAAAACGTAAGATCATGAACCGTGACGACGGCGCGGGTCAACCCGATCAGCCATACCAGAAGGCTGAGCAGCAAAATGCGAAACGCCAAGGCCAGCGCCAGCCCGATCTGGCGCGCGCGTTTGGCTTGTTCTGGCGGAATGCCGGAAACGACGACGGAAAGAAAGATGACGTTGTCGATGCCGAGAACGATCTCGAGCGCCGTCAAGGTCAGCAGAGCCGCCCAGGCTTCCGGGCTCGTCAGCAGCGCGATCATGCGTTGAGCGATCGCACGAGCCGGATGGCGCTATCGCTGCCGACCACATAAAGGCCGATCGCGCAGAGCGCGGCCGTCACGGCTATACCGGGTTCGAAATCGTCGATCAGCGTCACGATGGCCAAGGCCGTCCCGACGCCGATCAGGCACAAGGTCAGCCAACGCAGGCGGGCAACGCGGACGGGATGAACGACGTGAAATGGCATGAAGGTGAGAGCAATCAGGATAGCAACCAAACAACTCGAGGCGGCCGGCGGCCAGTGCAGCAGGAACAGATAGAAGGCCGCCAGGTTCCACAATCCGGGAAAGCCGCGGAAATGATTGTCATCCGATTTCATGCGGCGATCTGCAAAATAGAGCGCGCCAGAGACCGCAATACCCACGCCAAGCACAGGCGCTGCCAACGGCCACAGCATGCCGCTGGCGGTGATGGCATAAGCGGGCACAAAAACGTAGGTCACGAAATCAACGACGAGATCGAGCACCTCACCCGACCAGTTCGGTTGCAGGCGCACGACATCCAGCCGCCTCGCCATCGGACCGTCCACGCCGTCGATCACCAGCGCCACGCCTAACCACCAGAACATGGCCGTCCAGTGCTCACGAACGGCTTCCATCATCGCAAGAAGCGCGACACCGGCGCCCAGCGCCGTGAAGACATGCACTGAAAAGGCGCCGGCCCGCATCATAGGCGAAGCCTTGATCAGGGGCGAGGTTTTGGGAACCTGCGTTTCGGTGTGCTGATCCATCCGGAATAATGAACCGATTTACAATGCGACTTGCCGGCAACTGCTATCAGGAATCCCCCGGTTTGCACATCTCGGCCGTGGGCTTGAAAATGTCGCAGGGAAGGTCAAATGTCGCGGTATGAACGATCATTCCTCGATCTATGATGTTGCGGTGGTCGGCGGCGGTCCGGCTGGACTGGCTGCGGCGATTGCCATCGCGCAGTCCGGCGCAAACACGGCGCTGGTCGCCCGGCGATCGCTTTATGCCGATAACCGGACGACGGCGCTGCTCGGCGGATCGATCGATTTCCTGCAGGCTTTGGAGGTCTGGCCGTACTGTCGGGACAGGGCTGCCGAGCTTCGCATCATGCGGCTGGTCGACGACACCGGCCGCCTGATCCGGGCGCCGGAGGTCAGGTTTTCCTGCGATGAGATTGGTCTCGACGTATTTGGCTACAATATCGAGAACCGCCTTTTGGTTTCGGCACTCGAAGAACGCGCCGCGACGCTTGCGAACCTGACACGGTTTGACGATGAAGCTGCCGCGATCAATGCGGGGGAAGATGTTGTCGCGATCAACCTGGCAAGCCGAGGGGCGCCGTCGGCACGGCTCGTGGTAGGGGCCGATGGAAGACACTCACTCTGCCGGGAAGCCGCGGGCATTCCCGTCACGCGACGCGAACTCCATCAGGCGGCGCTAACGTTCAACGTCAGTCATTCCCGCCCTCATCAAAGCATCTCGACCGAATTTCACACACCTCACGGGCCTTGCGTCTTTGTGCCGCTGCCCGGCGACCGCTCCAGCGTGGTCTGGGTATCGGCGCCGAAAGAAGCCGAACGATTGATGGCGCTGAGTGACGAAGAGTTGTCCGAAGCCGCCGAGGTGCGTTCGCATTCGATCCTGGGCAGGTTGCAGGTCGAGCCCGGACGAAACCGGTTCGCGCTGGCGATCGAACAACCCGCCAAGTTTGCCAAAGCGCGTATCGCACTCGTCGGCGAGGCCGCCCATGTGCTGCCGCCGATCGGCGCGCAAGGCCTCAATATGGGATTGCGCGACGCCGCCGATATCGCCGATATCGCGCGGGAAGCGCTGACCTTGGGCGAGGATCCCGGCTCTTCTTCGGTGTTGGACCGGTACGCTTCCGCGCGGCGCGCCGACGTCATGAGCCGCACCTTCGCCATCGATATTGCAAACCGCTCATTGTTGAGCGCGTTTCTGCCGACCCAGTCGCTTCGTGCCGCAGGCCTGCATCTGATCGGCTCGTTCGGACCGTTGCGTCGCCTCGCCATGCGCGAGGGACTGGCCCCATCGTGGCGGCCCTCGCCTTCCACCCAAGCGGTCATGGCAACGCGAGACGTCCGCTCTGAATAAGCCACATCGCAGCCGTGAGCGTCACGACCGAGGCGAAGGTTCCGATCATGACCGCAACTGAGGCCGGCTCGATCCAGGCATCGTTCTGACGGGCGATCACAAAAACGTTCAGTGCCGGCGGCAGTGACGCCATCAGCACGGCGGTGGCTGCCCAGGAATTCGGAAACGGACCCAGCCACAGCATCAAAGCGAACACGATCAGCGGATGGATCAGAAGCTTTACCGCGACCACCGCGGGCACTTCCCAGGGCACGCGCCCGAATGGACGCAACGCAACCGTTACCCCCAGCACGAACAGGGCCATCGGCGCGGCGGCGTTTTGCAAAAACAGAAGCGTATTGTCGATCGCGACCGGCGGATGAAAATGAAAGGCAGCTGCGAGCGCACCCGCGCAGGCCGACATGATCAGTGGATTGAGAATGATCTGCTTTGCCAGCAAACCCAGCGCATGGAGCCAATGGTGATCGCTGTGATCCGTTAATGCGATCAGCAGCGGAACTATTGAAAACAGAAAGATGCTGTCGCAGCAGAAGATGAGCGCCGTCGGTGCGGAAGCCTTTGCGCCAAGGACCGCCAGTGCCAGCCCCGGGCCCATATAGCCGATATTGCCGTAGCCACCGGCAAGTCCGGCGAGCGTCGTGTCGCGGAACGAAATTCCGCCGACCAGCCGTCCGGCAGCCATGGCGAGAAAGAATGCGAGCGCCGTCCCGCAAGTGGTGGCGATCAGAAATGGCGGATTGTTGAGCTCCTCAAAGGGGGTTTTTGAAGTGATGCCGAACAGCAGGGCCGGCAGCGAAACGTAGAGCAGGAAAAAATTCATCCATGCCAGACCCTGTTCGGGTAACGGCCGTAGTTTGCCGCAGGCAAAGCCGATGAAGATCAGGCTGAAATAAGGAAGCGCAAGATTGAGAACATTAGCCATGTGAACGGGGTCTTTTTTGTCATTGTTGGCCCCGATTTGGCGCTTGGGACGGATCGGCCGCTAACGTTAATTCACTGCTCGGGAAGCGAATGTTGAAATCAGACCACTAGCATCGGCCTCAATCATGGTCTATTCGACGAGCTATGATTAAAACGCGCACCGCCAAGTTCCAGATTGGGCAGATCGTTCGCCACCGGATTTTTTCCTTCCGCGGCGTGATTTTCGATATCGATCCGGAATTCAACAATACCGAGGAGTGGTGGCTGTCGATCCCCGAAGAGGTCCGTCCGCATAAGGATCAGCCGTTCTATCACCTGCTCGCCGAAAACTCTGAATCAGAATACGTGGCCTATGTTTCGGAGCAGAATCTTCTGCCCGACGATTCAGGCCAGCCGATACGTCACTCGCAGGTCGCCGAGATTTTCGTAAAGGACAAGTCCGGCGGCTACCGGCCGCGCAATCCATCGCTCAATTAGCGGCGCTGCGTTCCCAAAGACGCAAGAGGAAAAGACACAAAAAGAAAAAGGCGCCCGATTCGAGCGCCTTTTTTGTCGGTCTTTGAAAAACTCTATTTGGCAGCCGGATTTGGAGGAGGAGCAGCGCCGCCACCGGCCTCCAGCTTCTTGCGTTGCTCTTCAGCCCGCTTCTGCAACTCTTCTTGCAGCTTCTGCTGGTTTTTCTCGAATTCCTTCGGATCGGTCGGCGGGCCGTCATAGGCCTTGGCGAAATCGCCAAGCGGCAGCGGCAATGTGACGGGCTGGTTGTTGGACGCGATCGCCTGGACGACGAGGTTCTGCCCCTTCTTCATGCTGGCGAGCAATTCCGGCGTCACGTCGTAGTCGGACATGCAGCCGTTCTGGAAGCAGATCACAAAGGGGCTTTGCGTCGGCGGGTTATTGTCGACGATGATGCGGGTGCCGTGACCAAGCAGCATGCCGAGCGGCAGGGTGACGCGGAGAACCTTCTTCGGCTCGCCTTCCGGCTCGATCACAACGGCCGCAATCACCGGCTGACCGGACTCGATCCGGCCATCCTTGCCGGTGAAGCAAACCTGCTTGGCGCCGGCGTCCTGGCCCTTGAGACAGAACTTGGTCCAGGGAGCGTAAATCAGCTGAACTTGCTGATCCGCAGGTGGTTGAACTGGCGCGGCCGCGGGCGGAGCAGCCTGGGCTGCCGGCGCAGGAGCGGCGGGCGCCGCAGGGGCGGCCTTGGGAGCGGCCTTGGGCGCTGCAGCCTTCTTGGCCGGAGCCGCAGGGGCCGGTGCGGGCGCCGGAGCCGCCGTCTGGGCCGAGACATCGGACGCAAGGAACGTGGCCCCTAGCGCTGCGACCGCCACCACGGCGAAAACGCGCTTACGCGGCCATACTGGCGCGGCCAACATACGGAAATTCATTGCGGAAAACCCTTTCTGAACAGAAGCGCCCAAAACCGCTGGTGGCGTCGAAAACCGGCCATTTTGGCGGCTGTCTCCTTGCCAATTGAGGCGGATGCGTGACAAGCCCCTGCCCCATTGGTCAATTGGACGCCTTCATACAGGCGCGTACGAAAAGATCAATGCCGACGGATCATGTTGCGGCATGTCACCGTGAGGGCCGGGCGGGCCGTGGTACAGGTTAATTGTGAGCCAGACTGAATCAAATCGACGCGCCCAATGCTGGGTTTCGGCGCGCAGGTGTGCCGCGGCCGTACTGTACGGCCTCGTCGTTTTCTGCCTTCCGGTTTTAACCGGTTGTGACGGTGCCTTCGCCGCCGAAAGCCATGCGATCGCCATGCATGGCGCGCCCGCGTTGCCCGCGACCTTCACCCATATGCCCTATGCCAACCCGGATGCACCAAAGGGCGGACGGCTGGTCCAGGGTATTCTCGGCACCTTCGACAGTCTTAATCCCCTCATCGTACGGGGATTAGCGGTTCAGCAGATGCGGGGCTATGTGATCGAAAGCCTGATGGCGCGGGGCAATGACGAGGCCTTCACGTTGTATGGGCTCCTTGCTCGCAGTGTAGAGACCGACGAGGCCAGAAGCTATGTCACCTTCCGCCTCGATCCGCGGGCGCGTTTTTCCGATCGCCAACCGGTCACATCAGATGACGTGCTGTTCTCCTGGGCTTTGCTGCGCGACAAGGGACGTCCTAATTATCGTCAGTATTATTCGAAAGTCGCAAAAGCCGAGGCGCTGGACCCGCTCACCGTACGGTTCGATTTCGGCGGGGCGGCAGATCGCGAACTGCCGCTGATCCTCGGCTTGATGCCGATCCTGCCCCGCCACGCGGTTGACGCCGGAACCTTCGAGGAGACCTCGATGGCGGCGCCGATTGGCTCGGGGCCCTACCGGGTCAGCGCCGTCAATCCGGGCGCGAGTGTCACGTTGACGCGCGACCCTGATTACTGGGGACGGGATTTGCCGGGCAACCGGGGCTTATGGAATTTCGATGAGATCAGACTCGATTTCTATCGCGAGGCCAATGGCTATTTCGAGGCTTTCAAGCGCGGCCTTTACGATTTCAGGGTTGAGACCGAACCGCTGCGCTGGCACGACGGATATGACTTTCCGGCTGTGACCAAGGGCGAGGTGATCCGCGACACGATCAAGCCCGGGACGCCCCAGCCCTCGCAATTTCTGGTCTTCAACACACGGCGGCCCGTCTTCGCCGATATTCGGGTGCGTCAGGCGTTGACGCTGCTTTTCGACTTCGAATGGATCAATCGCAACTATTTCTTCGAGTTGTACGGCCGATCGGCCGGCTACTTCGCCGGCTCCGAGCTTTCGGCCTATGGCCGCGCCTCCGACGACCGTGAGCGGGAATTCCTGAAGCCATTTGCTTCGCGCATCCCCCCCGACATCCTCGACGGCAGTTATCGCCTGCCGGTGACTGACGGCTCCGGTCGCGATCGCAAAACCTTGCGCGAAGCGCTGAATTTGCTGTCCCAGGCCGGCTACGATCTCGATGGCACGGTGCTTCGGCAACGTGACAGCAAGACACCCTTCGCTTTCGAAATTCTCGTGACCACCCGCGATCAGGAACGCGTCGCGCTGGCCTTTTCCCGCGACCTGAAGCGCGCAGGCATCGAGGTAAAGGTTCGCGCGGTGGACGCCGTGCAGTTCGATCAGCGCCGTCACGCCTTTGACTTCGACATGATCCAGAACCGCTGGGACCAGTCGCTATCGCCCGGCAACGAACAATTTTTTTATTGGGGCAGCGAAGCGGCCGGCAACCCGGGAACGCGAAATTATATGGGTGCCAGGGATCCTGCCATCGACGCCATGATCGACAACATGCTCGCGGCGCGGGATCGCGGTGCTTTCGTCTCTGCGGTACGTTCGCTCGATCGCGTCCTGATATCGGGATTTTACGCCATCCCGGTTTTTAACATCCGGGAGCAATGGATCGCGCGGTGGAATCGGATAGGACGACCGGAAACCACAGCTTTGACGGGTTATCTTCCGGAAACATGGTGGTACCGGCCGCAGCAACCGAAGTAGTCTCGACAGACCGATTCGCACCCGAGTCAAACTCCGTGATCCAGACCAACGTATCGCCGACGCTCGACGGTTTGTTTCAGAGGATTTTGGCGCGTCAGCCGGATGCGCCCGCCTTGCTTGATCCGATCAACAAGGCCCGCATCACCGGGCAGGCGCCGCGGCGAATGACCTTTGCCCAGGCCGATCGGGCCATTGCGGCGCTGGCGGCCCATTTCGTCGAAACAGGCCTGCCGATCAATTCCGTGATCGGGGTGCAATTACCCAATACCGTGGAGTTCATGCTCACGGTGCTGGCCGCCCATCGCGCCGGACTGATCGTCGCCCTGCTGCCACAGCTTTGGCGGCAGGCGGAATTGACGGCAGCGCTCAATCGCACCGGCGCAAGAGCGATCGTGACCATGGCCAAGATCGACGGCGTCAGTCATGCCGATCTCGCCATGAATGCCGCGGCGGAGGCGTTTTCCATTCGCCACGTTTTCGGCTTCGGCGAAGATCTGCCGGAAGGAATGGCTTCGCTCGATCTGGCCTTGAAGACTGGATCGTCGAGCGAACGTACCGTGGTCCAGGATGGGCGCAAGGCGGCGCTGATCTCCTTCGATGTCACGGCCGATGGACTTCGCGCGGTGCCGCGAACCCATCTCAACCTGATCGCGGGCGGGCTTGCCGTTTTTCTCGAAAGCCGTGTGCCCCAAGGCGCACGGCTGATGTCGGCGTTTGCTCCCTCTTCCTTCGCAGGGCTGGTCTCATCGCTGCTGCTCTGGCTGTTGTCGGGCGGGACACTCGCTTTGCATCACCCCTTTGACGGTGAGGTGCTGGAGCGGCAAATCAACGACTGTGGCTGCGATACGCTGGTGGCCCCCGCGCCGATGGCGCTCCGGCTCACCGATGTCGATATGGCTTCGCAGCTACCGGCGTTGCGCCATGTGATCGGACTGTGGCGCATGCCTGAACAGATCGCATCCAGCGCGCAATGGACGGCCGAACAGGCGAGATTCACGGATGTCTATCTGTTCGGTGAAGTGGGCCTGTTCGGGGCGCGCCGAGCGGTCGACGGCGCGCCGGTCCCGATCATGCCGGGACCGCATGGCGCGCCGCGTGACATTTCCGCAACCTCGATCGCCGGAGAGACCGTGCTGACGCCCAAGGGCACGCTCGCTTTGCGGGGGCCGATGGTGACGGTGGCCGCCTACGCTCCTCCGCCTCCGCCGCCGGATTCGTTGACCGCACCTTCGCCTGCCGATTATGCCGATACCGGCTATGCGGCCCGGCTCGACCGTTCCTCCGGGGCCATCTGCATTACATCGCCGCCTTCCGGCATTGTCGCCGTCGGTGGCTACCGGTTCCTGTCTCAGGACCTTCAGGAATGGGCGAAACGACTGGGACAAGGGGCGCTGTTGACGGCGTTGCCCGACCGTCTCTGCGGATACCGCCTGACCGGGCGCGCCCAGGACAATGCGCGCGGCCGTGAGGCGTTGAACGAGCTTGGTCTTAACCCGCTGATGGCGGAAGCTTTTCGGGATCGCACGATCCCCGGTTAACGCCGGATGTAATCGCTTTGTTGACATGGCATTAAGACCGCCAACTTAGGATCACGACACCAAGCAAGCGCGTGTGATCCGAGTTTCAGATGTCCCAGCAGCAAGGCCTGATTATCGTCGTATCTGACGACAAGCCGCCGGCCCTCGCGGCGGTGCTTGGCGAGGCGATGTTTCCGATCATTGAAACGAGCTGGGCCCAGGCATCCGGAGCGGTTGCGCGGTTACATCCCGTTGTCGTTGTTGCAGCCGAGCCGGAAGGCGACGGTGCCAACCTCGGCGCGCTCGCCAGCCAGATCGATTGTATTCAGCCCTATCTTCCGCTGATCGCGATTAATCCGAAATCGACACTGCCCGAAAACGCCATCCCGTTTTCGCCAGCAAATGGCAAATGGGATCGTTTGCTGCCGCGGCTGCGTGCCGCGCTCCGGGTTCGAACCCTGCACACTACGCTTCTGCGTCGACTGAACGATCAGGTAGTGAAAACGGCAGTCGCCGAATTCGATCCGGTTCGCGACGCAACCGTGCTTCTGGTCGGGCGCGCCGGCGCTTATCCTGCCCTTTCCATTGCGCTCGGCGAGCGCATGGGCGTGGTGGGGGCGCTCAGCATCGAAGCGGCGGCCAAACACCTCAATACACGCGATATCGACGGGATCGTGCTCTGCGAAGGTTTTACGGACCGCGTGGTCGATGCCTTCCTTACCGTGCTCAGCGAAGATGCGCGCTTTCGCAATTTGCCCGTGGTGGCAACGCTTGCGGGCCTCGTGCCCGCTTATGACTTGCCGAATCTGGAGGTCATGTCAGGCGATCCCGCTTATGTCGCAGCGAATGCCCTGCCCTTGATCCGACAGCACGCCTTTGAAGCCCATTTAAGCCGTACGCTGCGGTCGATCGATGCCGGCGGCTTGCTCGATCCACGGACGGGATTGTTGACCGTCGAGGCCTTCGACCGCGACTTTGCCACCGCCGTCCAACAGACGCTCGCCAATGGCGGCGGATTGTCGGTGGCGCGTTTTGCCTTCGACCCGGCGAATTCACGCGCGCGATTGGACGGTGCTCGCCTTCTCAGCCGGCTGATGCGCCAGATGGACTTCGGTGCACTCTGCGACGACGGATCGGCGCTGGTCATGTTCGCCGAGACCGATTTGCGAACCGCCCACTTCATCGCGCGGCGTCTCTCCAGCGTGATCAAGCATACCGCTCACGACGTCAGGGGCACGCGTCGGACTGAGCCGGCTGTATCGGTCGCCACGCTTCTGCCGCAGGATACGGCGCAATCGCTGCTTGCCCGGCTCGATGATGAAGGCCGTCGCGCCGCGTCGTAAAGGTTCCGGATTAATCTCGCGGAACGTTTGTTCTCACCTCGCATTGTAGTTCATCAGTATACAATGGAGGATCATACTATGAAGAAAATTGCACTCATGGCCGCGTCGCTCGCAATTCTGGCGACCCCCGTGCTCGCCCAGGACAACCGAACCACAGGCAAGGCGTCGGCGGAAGCCAAATACTCGACGGTCTCGAAAGACGAGATGTTCAGCTCCAAGCTGAAGGGACTGAGCGTTACCAATCAAAAGGACGAGACGGTCGGCGAGATCACGGACATCGCTATCAAGAACCATGAAGTCGACGCGCTAATCCTCTCGGTCGGCGGTTTCCTCGGCATGGGCGAACGCTATGTCGCGGTGTCGCCCGCCTCGGTCGATGTGCGTTACGACGCCAAGAACAACAAATGGCTGGCGTCGATGAACACCACCAAGGATGCGCTCAAAGATGCGCCGGAATTCAAATATCCGAAGTAAACTCTGTGCCTGACGATTGAATAAAAGCCGCCGCCAGCCAAATGCCAGCGGCGGCTTTTATGCGGCTTTCCTGTCCTCGGCAAGATTGGCGAGTTGGCGCAGGATTTCGGTCGTGCCCAACAACCGCTCCTCGGCGGTTTTCCATTCCTGGAAGAATACCACCTTCATGTCCGGGCGCACACGCGCAGCCTGGCCGTGCTGGCGGATGAAAAACACCAGCCGGTCCGGTTGCGCGAATTTGTTGTCGCGGAAGGTGATCACCGCGCCCTTCGGCCCGGCATCGACCTTCTCGACATTGGCCCTGCGGCAGTAGTTCTTGATCGCAGCGACCTTGAAGAGATAGCGGACCTCGTCCGGCAATACGCCGAAACGGTCGCGCAGTTCGGCGGCGAAATTGTCGATCTCCTCGTCGGTCTCGAGGTCGGCAAGCCGCCGGTATAGCGAGAGGCGCACCGAGAGGTCCGCGACGTAATCTTCCGGAATCAGCACCGGCATGCCGATTGTGATCTGCGGCGACCAGCGATCGGCTGCGGGCTCGACCACGCCGGCCTTCAAGTTGATGATCGCCTCTTCCAGCATGGACTGGTAAAGCTCGAAGCCAACCTCCTTGATGTGGCCCGACTGTTCCTCGCCGAGCAGATTGCCTGCGCCGCGGATATCGAGATCGTGAGAGGCGAGCTGGAATCCTGCACCCAGCGTCTCCAGCGATTGCAGCACCTTCAGCCGCCGTTCGGCCTGCGCGGTGATCTTCTGCTGCGCCGGCAGCGTGAACAGCGCATAGGCGCGCAATTTCGACCGGCCGACCCGCCCGCGCAATTGGTAGAGCTGCGCCAGGCCAAACATGTCGGCGCGGTGTACGATCAGCGTATTGGCGTTCGGAATATCGAGGCCGGACTCGACAATCGTCGTCGAGAGCAGGATGTCGTATTTGCCGTCATAGAACGCCGACATGATGTCTTCGATCGTGGTCGGTGCCATCTGGCCGTGGGCGACCGCGACCTTCATCTCCGGAACGTTCTTTTCAAGGAAATCCTTGACGCCGGCGAGGTCTTCGATCCGCGGCACCACATAGAACGCCTGCCCGCCCCGATAGCGCTCGCGCAACAGCGCCTCGCGGATCATCAGGGGATCGTGCGGCGCGACGAAGGTGCGGACCGCCAGCCGATCGACCGGGGGCGAGGCAATGATGGAAAGCTCGCGTACACCCGTGAGCGCCAGTTGCAGCGTGCGCGGAATCGGTGTCGCGCTCAAAGTCAACACATGCACTTCGGCGCGCAGTTGTTTCAGCCGTTCCTTGTGGCTGACGCCGAAATGCTGTTCCTCGTCGACGATCAGAAGGCCGAGGTCTCTGAACTTGATCGATTTGCCGAGCAGCGCGTGGGTGCCGACCACGATGTCGATCGAGCCGTCAGTCAGGCCTTTCTTGACCTGCGTGAGTTCCTTGGGCGCGATCAGGCGCGAGGCCTGCGCCACGTGTACCGGGAAACCACGAAACCGTTCGGTGAAGGTTTTGGCGTGCTGGCGCGCCAACAGCGTGGTCGGCACGACGACGGCTACCTGCTTGCCGTCGAGCGCGGTGGCAAATGCCGCGCGCAAGGCGACTTCGGTCTTGCCAAAGCCGACGTCGCCGCAGATCAGCCGGTCCATCGGACGGCCGGTCTCGAGGTCCTTCAAGGTCGCATTGATGGCCGTGAGCTGGTCTTCGGTTTCTTCATAGGGAAAACGCGCGCAGAATTCGTCATAGACATGAGGTTGAACAGGTAATTTCGGCGCCTCGTGCAGATGGCGTTCGGCCGCGATCTTGATCAGTTCACCCGCGATTTCGCGAATGCGGCTCTTGAGCTTGGCTTTACGGGCCTGCCAGCCGCTCCCACCCAAACGATCCAGTTCGACATTGGCGCTGTCGGAGCCGTAGCGCGATAAAAGTTCGATGTTCTCGACCGGCAGAAACAATTTTGTCTCCGCCGCATAGCGCAGTTCGAGGCAATCATGCGGCGCGCCAGCGACCTCAAGGGTCTGCAATCCGACAAAGCGCCCGATGCCATGCTCGACGTGAACGACGAGATCGCCGGCAGCCATACTGGTCACTTCCGAGATGAAGTTATCGAGTTTGCGGCTTGCCTTGCGGGGCCGCACCAGACGGTCGCCGAGAATGTCCTGCTCGGTGATGACCGCGACCTGGTCGGTTTCGAATCCGGTCTCCATGCCGACCACCGCCAGCATAGTCTCGTTGCGCGGCGTTGCCTGCACGGTGCGCCAGGCGTTGACGCTGGTCAGATTGAGCAGCTTGTGATCGCGCAGCATGCTTTCCATGCGGTCGCGCGAGCCTTCGCTCCATAGCGCTATCACGACCTTCTTGCGCACCGATTGCAGCGCCTGAACGTGACCGACCAGCGCTTCGAACACGTTGACGGCGCTGTCGTTGCGCTCTGGCGCAAAGCTGCGCCCCTGCCGCGCGCCGGCATCGACCGTATCGGCGCTTCCTTCGGGCACTGCGAATGGTGTGAGGCGTGCCAGCGCCGCTGATTGCAGCCGCTTGTTCCATTCGTCTTCGGTCAAATAGAGCCGCTCGGGCGACAGCGGCTTGTAGATCGCGCCGCCGCCGGGATGATCGAGCGCCTCGCGCCTCGCCTCGTAATAGTCGGCGATCTGCCTGGAGCGCTCGGTTGCTGCGTCTTCGCTTTGCGGCTCGATCACCAAAGGAGCCTCGCCGAGGTAATCGAACAGCGTATCCATGCGCTCCTGGAACAACGGCAACCAGTGTTCCATGCCAGGATGACGGCGGCCTTCGCTGACGGCCTCATAGAGCTGATCGTCGCGCTCGGGCGCACCGAAGGCCGCGACGTAACCCATCCGGAAGCGCCGGATCGTCTCTGTGGTTAGCTGAAACTCTGAAATCGGCACCAGATCGAGCGAACGCATGTCGAGCATCGTGCGCTGGGTCTCCGCATCGAAGCTGCGGATCGATTCCAGGCTGTCGCCGAAAAAGTCGAATCTTACGGGCAAGTCGAGCCCGGCCGGGAACAGATCGAGGATGCCGCCGCGCACCGCATATTCGCCCGGCTCGCGCACGGTGGAGGAGCGGCTGTAGCCGTTGTGCTCCAGCCAGGCGACGATGGAATCCATCGGCACCACATGGCCGGGTGCCACGGAGAGCGCCTGAGCAGCAACGATTTCGCGCGCTGGCACCCGCTGCACAATGGCATTCACGGTCGTGAGCACGATCAGCGGCTTCTCGCTGCCGGCGAGCCGGGATAGTTGCGCGAGTGTTGTCATCCGCTGGGACAGGATGCCGCCATGGGGCGATACCCGGTCGTAGGGTTGGCAATCCCAGGCCGGAAAATGCAGCACCGAAAGATCGGGCGCGAAGAACGACAGCGCGCGGGCCAGTTGCTGCATCCGCGGCCCGTCGCGGCAGACGACCGCGAGACTGACGGCCGGTGGTTTTGGCCGCGCCGCGACGGCGCGCGCCAGGTCCGAGAGAATGAGTCCTTCGGAGCCTTCGGCGACATTGGCAAAGGTCAGTGCGCGACCGGGAACGAGCGATTGCGCGGGCGACTGGCTTGACGGCTTCATTCGCCCTGATCCCCGGGGCGGAACGATCTGATGCGGTCGAACAGCGGGCTGGCATATTGCTGATCCAGCGGCGCGTTGCCGGTGAGCGCGGCGTAGAAATCCGGATCGGGGATATCGATCAGATGTTCGAGCTGGGTGAGCTCGTCGTCAGTGAGACTGGCGATGGTGGTGTCGGCAAATCGGCCGAGGATAAGGTCCATTTCGCGGGTGCCGCGATGCCAGCAGCGAAATAGCAGCCGCTTGCGGCGGTCGTCGAGGCCTCCGCTCGACCGTGTCGTACCCGTCATTTTCGATTCCCAACCAACGCCGAAAGCCCGGACGTGCCGGGCGGGGGTGATATAGCGATAGCTTGGCTGAAAGTCAGCCCTTTGATGAGCGAGAATTATCAACTGACAGTCATTGCCGGGCTTGACCCGGCAATCCATCGCCCTTTGAAGAGAATGGATGCGTCCTGCCCTGCTCAATCCCCTGTTTGCTCCGGTCACGAGCCTTCCAGGCGTCGGCCCGAAGCAGGACAAGCTGTTTCGCTACCTGCTTGGGCGGGAGGATACGCCGCGGCTGGTCGATTTGCTTCTGCATCTGCCCGCGAGCGTGATCGATCGGCGCGACCGGCCGAAAATTCGCGATGCGGTGCCGGGAACCGTGGTCACGCTGGAGGTGACGATCGACCGTCATCGGCCCTCGCCGCCTCGCAACGCCCGCGCGCCCTATCTGGTCTACGCCATCGATGACACCGGCGACGTGGTTCTGACCTATTTCCGCGCCAAGGCCGATTATATCGAAAAACTGCTGCCGGTCGGCTCGAAGCGCTAC
Organism: Bradyrhizobium sp.; assembly: GCA_049509335.1. GTDB lineage: Bacteria > Pseudomonadota > Alphaproteobacteria > Rhizobiales > Xanthobacteraceae > Bradyrhizobium. The sequence goes on from JBEKZZ010000011.1 coordinate 80,144, forward strand.
GTCTCCGGCACCGTGCAAATGTTCGATGGCGTGCCGCAGATCGTGCATCCCGATCGCGTCCTCGATGAAGCCGGCTTTGCCAAGACATCCGGGATCGATCCCGTTTACCCCCTCACAGAAGGACTGGCGCTCGGCTCGCTGCGGCGGGCGATCGCGCAGGCACTCCAGAAGCTGCCTGATCTGCCGGAGTGGATTAGCGCTGACGTGATCCGACGCTGCCATTTCCCGCCAATCAAAGAGGCGCTGAACCGTGTCCACGTCCCGGTCGAACTGACCGATATCCTGCCCGATGGTTCCTACTGGTCGCGGCTTGCCTTTGACGAACTGCTCGCCGGACAATTGGCGCTCGCGCTCGTGCGCTCGCAGTTACGCCGTCCGGCCGGCGACCGCAACGCCGGCGACGGTCATTTGCGCAACAAAATCATCGACGCGCTGCCCTACGCGCTGACTTCCTCGCAACGCGAGGCGGCTGCCGCCATCGCCGACGATTTGCGGCAACCGGTGCGGATGTTGCGATTGCTGCAAGGCGACGTCGGTTCGGGCAAGACGGTGGTTGCGTTATTGGCCGCTGCCGCCGTCACCGAGGTCGGCAAACAGGCCGCCTTGATGGCGCCGACCGAAATCCTGGCGCGGCAGCACATCAAGACCATCACGCCTCTTGCCGAACGCTCGGGTATGAGGGTTGCCATCCTCACCGGCCGCGAAAAGGGCAAGGAGCGGCACGACATTCTGGCGCGTCTTGAAGCCGGCGAGATCGATTTTCTGGTCGGCACCCACGCCTTGATCCAGGACGACGTGATTTTCAAGTCACTGGCGCTGGCCGTGGTTGACGAACAGCATCGCTTCGGCGTGCGGGAGCGGCTGGCGCTCACCGACAAGGGCGAAGCCGTCGATGTGCTGGTGTTGAGCGCGACCCCCATCCCGCGCACGCTGGTGCTGACGTATTTCGGCGACATGGATGTTTCGGAATTGCGCGAGAAGCCGGCTGGCCGCCAGCCGATCGACACACGTGCGGTGCCGATGAGCAGGCTTGACGACGTGACGGATGCGGTCGGCCGCGCCTTGAGCGCGGGCAAGCTCGTCTACTGGATTTGTCCCTTGGTGGAGGAATCCGAGGCCGAGGGCACTGACCATCTCACTAATGCTACGGAGCGTTTCGAAAGCCTGCAAAAGCGTTTCGGCGAAAAAGTAGGTCTCGTCCACGGCCAGATGAAGGGCGCGGAGAAGGATCGCGTGATGGCGCAGTTCGCCGCGCACGAAATCGGCCTGCTGGTCGCGACTACCGTCGTCGAGGTCGGCGTCGATGTGCCGGCCGCCACCATCATGGTGATCGAAAATGCCGAACGCTTCGGGCTTGCCCAGCTACATCAGTTGCGCGGCCGGATCGGACGCGGCTCGGAAGCCTCGACCTGTCTCCTGCTCTACCGGGAGCCGCTTGGCGAAATGTCGAAGGCGCGGCTGAAGGTGATCCGGGAGACCACCGACGGCTTTCGGATCGCGGAGGAAGATCTGAAGCTGCGCGGCGAAGGCGACGTATTGGGAGTGCGGCAAAGCGGTCTCCCAGGTTATAGAATCGCGCGCCCCGAAGCTCACGGCCAACTGATCGCGCAGGCCCGTGATGAAGCGCTGCGGATCATGAAAGACAATCCGAAACTGACCGGGCCGCGCGGCGAGGCCTTGCGTTGCCTGCTCTATTTGTACGAACGCGGCGAAGCCATTCCCCTGATGGGCGCGGGATAGCAGTTACCTCATCCTGAGGAGCGGCGTCTTGGCCGCGTCTCGAAGGATGAGGCAAGAGCAACTCAATCTACCTTCGCCGGCTCCGGCAGAAGGGTGGAAGCATTCGCGGCCCGCGCGGCGTTTGCCATGTTGGCGAGTGAGGCCATCTTTTTTTGCGGATCGGAGCTGGAGCCCGGCTGTACCACGCCGCAGGACATGATCAATGTGGCGGCATCTTCCGTGCTCATCTCGACCTCGATGACCCTGCTTTTGGGTACATAGAAGAAGAATCCCGTGGTCGGGTTCGGTGCGCAGGGCAGGAATACGGAGATATGCTCCTCGCGGCCCGGAATACTCTCGGCGATCTCTTCGCTGGGTGCCTGCGAGATCAATACGATCGACCACATGCCCGGCGAAGGAAACTCGACAAGGCCGACACGGCGAAAGCTCGATCCCTTGCCTGAAAACAACGTCTCGAACACCTGCTTGAGGCTGCGGTAGATCGCGCGCACCACCGGCATGCGCCCCAAGAGCCGCTCGCCGAGATCGACCAGCGTCCGTCCGATCAGGTTGGCGGTGAGAAACCCGAGCAGCGTCAGCGCAATGACTGCGACGATCAGTCCTGAGCCGGGCAGGCCGAACGGCAAGTAGGTCTCCGGCCGATAGGCGATCGGCACGAAAGGCCGCACCAGCCCATCGACCCAGGTGACGAACCACCAGGTCAGGTAGAAAGTGATCGCGATCGGGCCCGCAACGATCAGCCCCGTGAGGAAATAGTTGCGGAAGCGGGCCACAAAGCCGCTCTGGACCTCCGGCGCGGTTTCGGCCGGCGGTGCAGGCGGAGGCAAATCGTCGCGGTTCATCGGGGTTCCGGGTGGGTGACAGCGGCATTCACACTATGCCAGCTAAGCCATCCTAGCAGACTTTTGAAGACCCTGCCCGCCAAGGCCGTAAAGTCCTTATTCGACGGTTACCGATTTGGCGAGATTTCGGGGCTGATCGACGTCGGTGCCCATGATCACGGCGGTGTGGTAGGCCAATAACTGCACCGGAATGGCATAAACCATCGGGGCGAAAATCGCCCCCATATCCGGCAGCACGATCGTGACGAGCGACTCGATGGTCGCCTCCGCCGCCCCCTTGGCGTCCGTCATCAGGATGATCTGGCCGCCACGGGCTGCCACTTCCTGCATGTTGGAAACGGTTTTCTCGAACACCTGGTCGTAAGGCGCGATGACCACGACCGGCATTTTCTCGTCGATCAAGGCAATCGGGCCATGCTTGAGTTCGCCGGCGGCGTACCCCTCCGCGTGGATGTAGGAGATTTCCTTGAGCTTCAACGCCCCCTCCAGCGCCAGCGGATAGCTGGTGCCGCGGCCGAGATAGAGCACGTCGGTTGATTTCGAAATGTCGCGTGCGAGCCTTTCGATCTGCAACTCCGTCGCCAGCGCCGCTGCCATCAGGCGCGGAATTTCAACCAGCCCGTGCACGAGCTTGGCTTCGTCGGCATCAGACAGCGCGCCGCGCGCCTTGCCGGCGGCCACCGCAAGTGCGGCCAGCACCATCAGCTGACAGGTGAACGCCTTGGTCGAGGCCACGCCGATCTCGGGACCCGCGAGCGTCGGCAGCACGGTTTCGCTTTCGCGCGCGATGGTCGAGGTCGGCACGTTGACGACGGAGAGCGTGTGCAAGCCTTGCGATTTGGCGTAACGCAAGGCCGCCAGCGTGTCGGCGGTCTCGCCCGACTGCGAAATGAAGATCGCAAGATCGCCCTTGTTCACGGGCGGCTCGCGATAACGAAATTCAGACGCCACGTCGAGTTCGACCGGCACGCGCGCCAGCCGCTCGAACCAGTATTTGGCGATATAGCCGGCATAGCTCGCCGTGCCGCAGGCCGTGATCGAGATACGCTGAATATTCTTGAAGTCGAACGGCAGCGCCAGCGGCAGCGACACCTGTTCGCTCGCCATGTCGACATAGCGTGCGAGCGTATGGCCGACGACCTCCGGCTGTTCGTGGATTTCCTTGGCCATGAAGTGGCGATAGTTGGCCTTGTCGACCAAAAACGAGGAGGCGCCCGACTTCAGAACCTCGCGATTAACAGCGGCGTTGTGCTCGTCATAGACCACGCCGGTTTCGCGGGTCAGAACCGCCCAGTCGCCGTCTTCCAGATAACTGATCGTGTCGGTAAAGGGCGCCAGCGCAATCGCGTCCGAGCCGAGATACATCTCGCCGTTGCCATAGCCGATCGCCAAGGGCGAACCGCGGCGTGCGCCGATCAACAGATCGCCATGGCCGCGAAATACAAAGGCCAGTGCGAACGCACCGCGAAGCTGCGGCAGCGTTGCCTTGACCGCCTCCTGCGGGGAAACGCCCTTCACGAGGAAGCCATTCACGAGATGGGCGACCACCTCGGTGTCGGTCTCGCTGGCAAACTTCACGCCCTGCTTTTCGAGGCTTAGTCGCAACTCGCGAAAATTCTCGATGATGCCGTTATGAACGACTGCGACGTTTTCGGTGGCGTGGGGATGAGCGTTGTTTTCGGTCGGCTTGCCGTGGGTGGCCCAGCGCGTATGCCCGATGCCGGTGTGACCCCTAAGCGGAGCGTCTTTCAGCCGTGCCTCGAGATTTCTAAGCTTGCCCTCGGCGCGGCGGCGTTCGAGGTGATCGCCTTCCAGCGTGGCAACGCCCGCGGAATCATAGCCGCGATATTCGAGACGCTTGAGCGAGTCTACCAATTGCTCGGCGACGGCTCCGCGCCCGAGAATGCCGATGATTCCGCACATGCGGTTTGTTGTCCCCCGATAGAAGCCCGGTTCCTCTTAACGAAGTTCGGCCGCGCCTAGATACTCAATAATTATTGCGGATTGAGACAGCGTTAAGTGGAAGGCTTAACGGACCGCATTAATCAGCTTTCGGCAGCTTGGCGCGGGTCTTGATCTCGCGGTAGCGCTTGGCGCCGCCTTCCCGGTTGGTTTGCTGGCTGCGCTCCACCGCCATGGCGTCGTCGGGCACGTCGCGGGTGATCACCGAACCCGAGCCGATATAGGCGTCTTTGCCGATTTTCACCGGCGCCACCAGCGACGAATTGGTGCCGACGAAAGCGCCCGCGCCGATCTCAGTCTTGTGCTTGCTGAAGCCGTCGTAATTGCAGGTGATGGTGCCCGCGCCGATATTGGCATTGGCGCCGACATGGGCGTCGCCGACATAGCTCAGATGATTGACCTTGGCGCCGGCCTCGATCATGGCCGCTTTGGTCTCGACGAAGTTGCCAATTCGCACACCCTCGCCAAGCGAAGTCCCCGGCCGCAGCCGCGCATACGGCCCGACCGAAGCTTTCTTGCCGACCGAGGTCTGAACGATATGGGAAAACGAATGGATGACGGCGCCGTCGGCAATCGAAACGCCGGGGCCGATGACGACGAATGGCTCGATGGTCACGTCCTTGCCGAAGGTGGTGTCGGCGGCGAGATAAACCGTCTCCGGCGCGATCAGGGTCACGCCGGCGTCAAGCGCGGCCTTGCGCAAGCGCGCCTGCATGACGCTTTCCGCTTCTGCGAGCTGCGCCTTGGTGTTGATGCCGCGCACTTCATCTTCACTGGTTTCGATCACGACAGCCTCCAATCCCAGGTCCCGAACGATTGCGACCGAATCTGTCAGATAGTACTCGCTCTTGCTGTTGGCATTACCGATCTTCTCGATCATCGAAAGCGCCTTCCGACCGTCAAAAGCCATGACGCCGGCATTGCAGAGCGTGACGTCGCGCTCGACCACGCTCGCCTCGGCCTGCTCGCGGATCGCCATCAAGCGGCCGCCCTCGACCAGCAGGCGCCCATAGCCGGTCGGGTCTCCGGCGCGAAAGCCGAGCACGGCAAGGGCCGCGCCCTGTTTCAAGGCACCGCGCAACCGCTCGAATGTTGCGGCCGAAATCAACGGCGTGTCGCCGAAGGCAATGATCAGATCGTCCGCCCCGCGCGCGATAGTCTCGCGTGCCGCCAGCACCGCATGCGCCGTCCCCTTGCGATCGCGCTGAACGAAAGTCTCGACGTCCGGCCTATAGCGTCTGGCTTCCTCGATGACCGCCTGATGATCCGGCCCGATCACGACCGCAAGCGACGTGCCAACACCCGCCGGCGCGGCCGACAGCACATGCGCCAGCAGGGATTGTCCGGCGACCTGGTGCAGGACTTTCGGCAGAGACGAGCGCATCCGCGTCCCCTCGCCGGCCGCGAGCACGATGGTCAGGCTGGTCCTGCCGCTCATCCGAATTCCCTGTTGCACTAACGCCCTCATAGAGCGTTTTCGCATTGGATGGAAACCCGATTCGCCATGGGACCAAGCCTCACGGACTCAAGATGGCGGCCGATTTCCTGTTAATGTTTATCGATTGATTCGCTTGGGGCCTGAGGGGGGCCGAAGACATCTCATGGCGAAGGATTCCGACAGGCTACGCCGAGGATTCGACATTGGCGAAACAGGCGGCGCGCTATCCGGCTTGATCGCTGAGGAGGACGAATTCGACCGTCGTACCCTCTGGCGGCTCGGAACCTGGGCGGCCGTCTCGGTCGGCGCAGTCGTTGTAGCCCTCGTCACCAACCAGTCCTCGATCGGGCTGCGGCGCGAGCAAACCGCGGCCGCCGATCTCATGAGGCAAACGCAACAGGCTCAACTCGCGGCGAAAGACAGCCAAAGCGAAGCCAGGCGGCTCGCCTCCGCCGTCGAGACGCTCAACAGCGATCGCGACCGGCTTTACTCCCGGGTGGCCGTTCTTGAGCAGGAGCTTGATTCCGTGACCGGGGCCATCGCGCGGCAAGCTCCGGCAGCACCGCCGTCGCAAGCCGGCGCGGGCCCCACGAGTCCAAATCAAGCCGGTTCAAGTCCAGCCAGTCCAGGTCAGGTCAGTCCAGGTCAAGTCAGTCCGAGCCAAGCCAGCGCAAGCCCGGCTTCGTCCGCGAACCCTTCCGCCTCATCGCCAACCTCGTCTCCCTCCGCGGCACCGGTTCCGACCGCATCGACGGCACCGGCAACCACCGCATCGGTTGATGCGCCAGCCCCAACCGCCAAACCCGCGCCGGTCGGCCCTGTGGTGGCGCCGGTGGCGGCAACCGCCCCCGCCGTCGCAGAGAAGCAGGACAAAGTCGGGGAGAAGCAGGACAAGCAAGCTTCTACGGCCCCTCCATCCGACCCGAGCCCGGCTGTGAAATCTGCCGCCGCGCAACAGCAACCCTCGCCGGCGCAGCCATCAGGCTCCCTGATGGCCCCAAAATCGATGATGGGCCCGCCCGATCCGGCAGCCGGAAAGCTGATTGAACCGGCCGCACCGCCCAAGACGGTAACGGCAGCTCCATTGCCCGAAATCGCAGCGATCACTCCCAAGGTTACCGAGGAAGCTGAGCCGGATTCAACGCCGGAGGCTTTGGAACTCGTGGCGCGGCGGACTGAATTCGGCGTCGATGTCGGCGGCGCGAATTCGGTTCCTGGTTTGCGGGCGTTATGGCGCGGGCTTCTCAAATCGAGGACGAATGCGGCGCTGACGACGCTGCGCCCGATTATCGTGATCAGGGAAAACACCAACGGGCTCGGCATGCAGTTGCGGCTCGTGGCGGGCCCGATCAACGACGCGGCGGCGGCCGCGAAAATCTGCGCCTCGCTGACGGTGAACGATCGGGGCTGCACCACCGCGGTGTTTGAAGGCCAGCGGCTGACCATGGGCGGCGACGAGCAGGCCAAAGCAGACACAAGAACGGCTTCCGAGGCCAAATCCGAATCTGACGCTAAAGCCGACTCTAGCCCGAAGGGATATTCCCACCGGCACTACGGCGCAAAGCATGCGCCCAAGGACGAAGATCCCCCGAAAAGCGAGCCCTCGACCCTATCCTTGATTTTTGGCAAGCATTAGAGCTCTGAGATCAGACCAAAAATCTTATCATCAGAGCCGGTTAGCGCCCCTTCTTGATGTGTTTTCAAGAAACCTTGTCAGATGCGCCCGAGATTGACCTTGCGCGGGCAAGACAAAAGCGGCAGACCGGTTTGGCTTTTCCAGAGATTTATCCATGAAGAAAACCCCGTTCCGCCTCACTCCCTATCAGGTGCAATGGCTCTTGGTCGTGGGTTTCCTCTCGGTCGGCTATGCGATCTATGTGCGCTATCTGGCGATAGAGTTTTCGGCCACGGCATTACAATGCGATGCCGGCCTGCAAACCTTGCTCTGCAAATCGAGAGCGCTGGCGACCACGCTGTTTCGCAATTCGGTTTTTGGAATAACCGCGCTTGTCATCGCCGCGTTGCACGTCATCCGGCCATCGATCGTATTGCTCACGCTCGGCCTGATTGCCGCCGGTCTCGGCATCGTGCTGTACAATGTCGTCTTGTCCGGGCTTGCGATTGGCCTGCTTATTTTAGGATTTGCACGGCCCGCGCCCGCCACAGCGTAGCAGCCAGTAGGACGTAAATTCCGCAGGTCCACAAGGACTGCCAATTGTCCGAGCCTTCGTTAAAGCCGGTATAGACGGCGGTCATGACGAGCAAGGCGGCAAATGTCGTCTCTGCGATCGGGCGAAAACCCTCTTTCGGACGATTGACCAGAGACAGCCCGGCGAACGGCACGACGGCCATGGTCAGCGCCGCAAACGGAAAATCCTTGTAGCGCGGATCGAACGCCAGGCCGATCGCAGTGTCGGCGCCGATTACGGTGGTGACGGCCAGAACCAGACCCAGGATCACAGCCGTCCACGACCGGTCGCGATAGTCGGACGGACCGAGCAGCTCCAAAAAGGTCGGCAAACCGCGGCCCGACATCACGGCGTGGGCGCCAAACAGGGGCGAGGCAATGCCGGCCGCCAGCAGAAAGCCCCAGAACAGCCAGCCGCCGAGGCCGTAGCTCTCATACAACATCTTATCGGTAGCGACCCCCAGCAAGGCGCCGGCCGAGGTCGCCGAGATGCCGATCGCTATCCATGAGGCGAACCCTGGTTTCCAGGGCCTGCGCCGCAGCGTCAGCCAGGCCACGGCGAACACCAGGAACGCCAGCGCCATACCACCGACCATTTGCAGCTTCCACCGGGGATAGTTGCTGATGGCGATATCAGGCGGATATTTCAGCGCCCTGTGGATGGAATCAAACAGGCCCCAATAGCCGCCCATGGTGCCTTCCAGTTCGCGCTTCCAGGGCTGGTCATAGGCTTCGATCAGGTTGACGCGAAAGTTTTCGTGCTTGGCGAGATCGAGAATTTCCGAAACCACCCGCGCCTGGTTGGTGCGTGAGGGCAAGGCTGCATCGCGCATGCGCCCGGCGCTCGGCCAGCCGGTTTCGCCGATCAGGATTTCCTTGCCGGGAAACGCCACCTCCATCCGACGCCGGATCTGCTCCACGTGGGCGGCGGCATATTTCGCGCGGATCGGAAAATCCTCCCAATATGGAAGGATGTGGATGGTGACGAAATCGACCGCGTCGTAAATCTCGCGGTAGCGCAGCCAGAATTCCCAGACGTCGGCATAGGTCACGGGGACGGAAACCTGTGCCTTGACCAAACGGATCGTGGCGGCCAGGTCGGATTGGGTCATTTCTCCGCGCAACAAAACCTCGTTGCCGACCACGAGCGCTGTGATGGTGGAGGGATATTCCTTGGCCAGCCGGATGCCTGTCGCCACCTGAACCGAGTTCTTCTGGCGATTGCTGCTCAGCCAGATTCCCTGAATGACCTTCAGCCCCACCTTGGCCGCGAGCGCAGGGACCTGCTCGAGACCGTTTTCGATCGAATAGGTGCGGACGCAGTCGGATATTTTGACGAGCTGGGCGAGGTCCTCGGAAATCTGTTCCGCCGAGATGTAAGTTGTCGGCGACAGCGGCGTCTGTTCGCCACGAAACGGGGCGTAGGAAACGCACTGGAGTTTCGCGTTGGGATCGATCGGGGCGCGCGACGGTGAAATGGGCGTGGCGAGCCACCACCACACCGCGGCGATCGATCCCAAAGATAGTAGAAGAAGCGCCAGCGGCGTTCGAAAAGTAATCGGTTCCATCCTTGTCGGGCGGGATCGTCGATTAACCGGTCGCAGGGCGTCTGCCAAGAGCGGCACGGGGTATTACCGCCCCTATCGCCCGGTGGGCTTTACCAAAGTGCGATAAAGTTGTGGGCTTGCTGGACAAAATCCAAAATCTCCGTCATGGGATTCCGTCGGGAACGCCCGCCGCATTGGAGACCCATTTGGGCGGCAAGCATTTGCGGGCGGGATCGTATCCGACGGGACTTGAAACAGGATTTGGGCTGGAACCAATTCGGGGAATTTATGCGTCAACGGGTACTTCAGGGTCGGTTTGCGGTTTCGCGCTATTTCGTTGTTCCCGGATTGGCCCTGATGCTCGGTTTGGGCAGCGCGCTGGCCCAGAGCGGGGCGCCGGCAAACCCGGATCAGTCCGGCAAACCGGCGGCGGGTCCGGCTGACGCCGCCAAAGACAACCAGCGCAAGACCGACGAATTTGCCGAAGCGGCCCAGGCCATCAACGGTCCGGCCGGCAACCCGGAATGCGTCTGGCTCGGGCGGCGTGTCGTCCGGTTAATGTGGCGTGATGACCTCGATACCGCTTTTCGTCACCTCGACCTGTACGACCGTTTCGGCTGTCCGGGCGGCCATGTGCAGGCGGCCTTCCGTTGCCTGACCCGATTTGGCGCCCAGATCGACGACAAGGTGCAAAAGAGCCTGGATGACCACGTCCACGCCTGCTGGATCAATCCGAATGCCCAGCCGCAGGTGGCCGCAGCTCCGGCCCCTGCCCCTGCTCCGACGACCGCTGGCAACGCCGCACCGGCGCCCGCCACGCCGACCCCTGCTCCCGCAGCGAAGTAGTCCCGTCACAGGACGGTTTTGAAGCCTGGCGCCCTTAAAACGCCATTGCTTCATCCGACTTGATACCAGTTGTTAAAATGCGTGGCAGGATTATCCTCAGAATCGCTCCCGTGTTGGCCGAACCTTGGGGACGGGTTCGCGTTTTCCTCTTGCAGGCCCCGTATGGTTAGTAGCGATGCGCGCCGTCGTCGCAGTTTTATTGTTGGTTGCCGCCGCTCACGCTGTGCTTTGGGGCTTATTCCAGGAAAAACAGCAGGCGCCTGATTTTCGCGGCATCCTGCCGAGCGTGTCTTACGCACCGTTCGAAGGCACCGCCCATCCCGACGTCGACAACATCCCGTCGGTTGAGAGAATTCGCGACGACATGAGAAAACTGTCGTCGATCACGCGCGCGATCCGCCTCTATTCGTCGACCGGCGGTGTCGAACTCGTTCCACCGATCGCCGCCGAATTCGGCCTCAAGGTTACGGTCGGCGCCTGGATCGACAAGAATACCGAACGCAACGAGCGCGAGATCGACGCGGCCATCAATCTGGCACGGCGCAACAGCAACGTCATCGGCGTCGTTGTCGGCAACGAGACGATCTACCGCGGGGAGCAAAAGGTCGAAGACCTGATCGAACTCATCAAGCGGGTCAAGAAGTCGGTCAACGTTCCCGTCACAACGGGTGAAATCTGGAACATCTGGCGCGACGATCCGGAACTCGCCTATTCCGTCGATTTCATCGCCGCGCACGTCCTGCCCTATTGGGAAAACTTCACCGACAAGCAGGCGGTGGATCAGGCGGTCGCGATGTTCCAGCTCCTGCGCGACCAGTTTCCCGGCAAGCGGATCGTGATCGCCGAGTTCGGTTGGCCGAGCGCCGGCTACAACCTTCGCAACGCCGTGCCCGGCCCGTTCGAGCAGGCCTCGGTCCTGCGCAATTTCGTCGCACGCGCCGAGGCGATCGGCATGGACTACAACATCGTCGAGGCGATCGATCAGCCCTGGAAATTCTTTGAAGGCGGCGTCGGCCCCTATTGGGGAATCCTGAACGCCGCGCGCGAGCCGAAGTTCAGCTGGACCGGGCCCATCGTGAACCCGGACTACTGGAAGCTCGCCACCATCGCCCTGCTCGTTGGCATCCTGATGTCGCTGCCGATCCTGGGGCTGGCGCAACCGACCATCTTGCAGGCGCTGACCCTGTCGGCCGCGGCCAACGGCGTCGGCGCCTGGGCTGCCACCGTTTTTGCCTATTGGGCCGGGCACTACTTCGTATTCGGTTCGGCCTTTGCCTTGACACTCGGCCTGATCCTGCTGGTGCCCCTGGTGCTGATTGCGATGGCGCGGGTCGAGGAAATCGCGGCCGTCGCCTTTGGCCGAAAGCCGCAGCGTCTCATCGTCAAGGGCGCACCAACCGTGCCGGCGACGATCGGCGGTAGCGTGAGCTTCCCAAAAGTCTCGATCCATGTTCCCGCTTATTTCGAACCGGTGGAGATGCTGAAAGCAACGCTCGATGCGGTTGCCCAGCTCGATTATCCGAATTTCGAATGCGTCGTGATCATCAACAACACGCCCGATCCGGCGTTCTGGCAACCGATCCAGGATCATTGCCGCGGGCTCGGTGAACGCTTCAAGTTCATCAACGCCGAGAAAGTTCAGGGATTCAAGGCGGGCGCCTTGCGCATCGCCATGGAGCGCACGGCAGTGGATGCCGAGATCATCGGCATCATCGATGCGGATTATGTCGTGGGCCCGGACTGGCTGAAGGACCTGGTCCCGGTGTTTGCCGATCCGCGCGTCGGCCTCGTGCAGGCGCCGCAGGATCACCGTGACGGCGACCGTTCGCTGATGCACTACATCATGAACGGCGAATATGCGGGCTTCTTCGATATCGGCATGGTTCAGCGTAACGAGGAGAACGCCATCATCGTGCACGGCACGATGTGCCTGATCCGCCGCGCCGCCATGGACATGGCGGGCGGCTGGTCCAGCGACACCATTTGCGAAGACACGGACCTTGGGCTCGCCGCCATGGAGCACGGCTGGCTCACCCACTATACCAACTATCGCTACGGTCACGGCCTGTTGCCGGACACCTATGAGGCGTTCAGGAAACAGCGCCATCGCTGGGCCTATGGCGGCTTTCAGATCGTCAAGAAACATTGGCGGCGTTTCCTGCCGGGCGCGAGCCGGCTGACACCTGATCAAAGGCGCGAATACTCACTCGGCTGGCTGAACTGGCTTGGCGCGGAAACGCTTGGCGTGGTGGTCGCTATCCTGAATCTGATCTGGGTGCCGATTGTCGCTTTCGCCGATATCGCCATTCCCGACAGGATCCTGACGTTGCCGATCATCGCGGCCTTTGTCGTCACCCTGGCGCATTTCCTCATCCTCTACCGGCTGCGGGTACCGGTGAAGTGGGGGCAGATGTTTGGGGCGATGGTCGCCGCCATGTCGGTTCAGTGGACGGTGGCGCGTGCGGTCGCCAATGGGTTGATTACCGAGCATCTGCCGTTCGCGCGCACCTCCAAGGGAGGCCTGTCGCGGATGTCGATCGAGTTCCAGGCATTCTGGGAGGCCGTCATCGGCGTCCTCTTGCTGATCGGCACTGTCGTTCTCGTCGTCACCAACAATTCCAAGCAGATCCGCGAGATCTATATCTTCGCCGGTGTGCTGGTGCTTGAAAGTCTGCCCTTCCTCGCCGCAGTGGCGATCGCCATTCTCGAAAGCTCCCGCATCAACTCGTTCAAGTTCTGGCACGACGCCGGTGTCCGCACTGCCGAGCTGATCGGCTTTCGGCAGGTCGCGTTGCCCGTCGCCGCCCCCACCCAGCCGGCCGTATCCGAGGCCCGTTCTGAAGCCAGTTGATAGCGTGCCTCGCATGTGAGGCGTCGCGGAGCGTGCTATTGACCCGCACCCGCCCGCCCCCTACACAGCGGCCTCAGCGAGCGCGTAGCTCAGATGGTAGAGCACGTGACTTTTAATCACGGGGTCCTGGGTTCGATCCCCAGCGCGCTCACCAAGTAAAATCAAAGGGTTACGGGTAATTTTAAGCTCTGATTTTGAAGCCCGAAATTTTCACAAGCACACCCTGAGCACACCTCACCGCACATTCCCTCTTTGAAATTCTAGTCCTTCATAACGACGCTTGATGTAGCCGACCAAGCCGCCTTCCGACACGTGTCCTAATCGCGTGATCTCGGTGCCAAAGCCAGCTTTGTAAGCGTCATCTCTCAATCGCTCGGCCCGAGGAGCGTGAAAGTGTTTGATATCGTCGAAGTCATATTCAAAATGACTGAGGTTTTCGGTGCACCAAGTCTCAAGAAAATCCTCAAAGCCAGCTTGATCGCCCATTTAGAACCCCTCGTTGACATGCACCACCGGATGGTGCATGTCACCATTTTAATGAATTATATCAATAACTTATCCTCACTGTCAACATTGCAACCTTCCCCGAATCGTGGAACTAATGTTCCTACGGCGAGGGGATCGCCGCATCACAACTAGGAACCACTACAATGACCAAGAAAGTTGAAGTTGATTTCACCGGCCGCGTGCTGATGGCGCTTGTGAGCGCCATCGTTGACAACAACCACGTGGACGCGAAGGCGCTTATTCAAACGCTCGCCAACGAGCATGGTGTTGGCGTCTATGCGGAGCGCGTTATGGCGCAGGCCGTGAGCCGGTGACGATC
>JBEKZZ010000110.1:0-7559 GCA_049509335.1 Bradyrhizobium sp.
GGTCGGCCGATTCCGTTCGCACGCGCAGGTCGATGATATAGGTCGAAAATCCGTTGCCGATGACGAGGAGAACGGCCGCGACCACGGCAATGCCGAGTGTATCGGCGGGCACGAGATAGGCCGGCAGGATCACCGAGGCGTCCGGCGCGGCCGTGACCGCAGCGGTCAGCGAATAGTGCATCACGCAGATCATGAAGGCGAGCACGATGGCGGCGCCATGTCGGCACCAGCGCGTCACCGGACGGTTGGCGCGGCTGACGGCGAGCGCGCTCAAGCCGAGGCCAAGCAGCAGGGTCAGGGACATGCCATAGGCATTCCGTTCGAAACTGCCCTGGATGTGCCATCCCCTGAGCGCGATGAAGTGCATGGCGAAGATGCCGGCGCCCATGGCGAGGCCGCCGACTTCCGGCGCCAGCGTAAAGTGCCGGCTGCCGATTTCGAAGCCGATGAGGCAGGCGACGACGGCGATGATCAGCACCGCGCCGGTCGCCAGCGGTTCGAAGCCGCTGTCCAGTAACGGATCGAGCGCCAGGATCGAGATGAAGGTCGACGCCCACAAGGCGGCGCCGGTGCCGACCGAGGCCATGAACAGCCAGCCATGGCGGGTGGTGCCTTCGGTGGCGCGGGCGCGCGCGAAATGGCGCATGCCGACCCAGGTGCCGAACAGGCATACGGCGCCTGATATCAGGACCAGCATTTGTTGATAGGCGAATGTATAAGCGGCCGAGTGGAGCATGGCGTTCTCCTCGACACCAACCTACGGCCGGCGGGTTAACCGGCGAAGGGTTTGCCCGCTGAAGCACCCTGAATCCGGCGCGCTTTGTGAAATAGCGTTGAAATTTTGTAAGAAACACCAGCAAAAGATGGGCGTTGTTGTGAACGATCCCCGTTGTCGCGCGTCGCTTTAACCCTCCGTTAGGCAAAGAAAGGCTCCCGATGCGATACGAGCTCTATTACTGGCCCTCGATTCAGGGCCGCGGCGAATATGTCCGTCTCGCGCTGGAAGAGGCCGGAGCCGGCTATGTGGATGTCGCACGCGAGCGCGGCGTGCCTGCCATGATGCGGATGATGGAAACGGGCAGCGGCACGCCGCCTTTCGCGCCGCCCTTCCTGAAAGCCGGCAAACTCGTGATCGGGCAAACCGCCAACATCCTGTTCTATCTCGGCGCGCGGCATTCCCTTGCGCCGAAAACCGAGGCCGGCCGGCTGTGGGTGCATCAGCTTCAGCTGACCGTCACGGACTTCGTGCTGGAAGTGCATGACACCCACCATCCGCTCGGCCCCTCGCTTTATTACGAGGATCAAAAGAGCGAGGCGAAAAAGCGTACGCAGGAATTCTGGAACGAGCGGGTGCCTAAATATCTGGGCTATTTCGAGCAGCTATTGGACGGCAGTGCAGGGCATTACGTCACCGGCCGCAAACTTACTTATGTCGATCTGTCGTTGTTCCAGCTTGTCGAGGGGCTGCGCTACGCTTTTCCGAAGCGCATGAAGGCTTTCGAGCGCAAAATCCCCTCAGTTTGCAAGCTGCACGACCGCATCGCCGCTCGCCCCAATATCAAGGCCTATCTCTCAAGTGAGCGCCGTATACCGTTCAATGAGGACGGCATCTTCCGGCATTACAAGGAGCTGGATGTTTGAACCACTCGCCAGGCGCAGCATCTAAGCTGCCGGCTTACAGCATTGCAAGCGCGTCGCGCGATGGCGCGATTGGCAGCCATTCAGGGATGTGGCGTTTGGCGAGCCAGTACGGCCGCCACAAGGATAGCCAGCTGGCGCGGTCGAGCGGCGCGGTTCGCGGGCCACGCCGTCTCATGTCGATCTGCGAGAGGTCATGCATGTGCAGCCACTGGCGCGCGGCCCACCACAGCTCGCGCGGCACCAGTGCGTTTCTTGCGCCCTTGAGTTCGACGATGTTCGGCAGCGGGTCGAGATAGCGGGTGGCGACCCCCAGCGTAGCGACGCGCTCCCCGTCGCGGCGGACGCTCCAAAGCCGCGAGCGATTGTATCTCAGGTTATCGCCGTACGTGCGAAGGCAATTTTCCATGGCGTCCGCCTCTTCGGTGATTGTGAGGATCGAGTTCAAAGGTAAAAAATCGTAACCAGCGACGTGGCCCGCTTGGAGCCACATATCGGCGATCGGCTGCGCACCGAGGTTCACATGCAACGCGACGTTGGCTCGCCAGTCGTTTGCGGCGACAAGAGCCGAACCAATACGCATGTCCGGGGTCCATGGCCTCTCGATCAACCCGTGTCCGAATGTGTCCCGTTCGCGTGAAAACCATGCCCAAAGACAGATGAGCCGCAATCGAGCCGGGTTCACGCGCCGCGGCTCGCGGACAAGCTCACGTGCGATCCACACTGCAGCCGATTCATGCGCGAGTTCGGCGACGTCCGACACGAGCTGTAGCCAGGTTGGGGCCAGCTTTGGAGACCGCGGGAGATGGTTTGCGATCTGTCGACGAAAGAGGTCGCCGTCGGGCAGCCGCGCGATCGGACGCACGAGTGCCTCCGGCGGCAGCTTTCGCAACCACAACGGGACGTCAGCGACCGCCGCGACGTCCGCCAAAGCGAGGCCATCGATCACGCGTGCAAGCGCCGGCGCCGGATCGATCCCTGGCCGTGGCACGGCCAGCGCAAAGAGCAGCGCGGGGAAGCTCGAGGCGAGGTCGGCAATGCGGGAGTGACGCTTTGCCAGCGAGCGTACCGATCCCTGGAAGCGAGGATGATATCGCCGCAGCCGTCGCTCCAGCAGGTCGTAACGCCCGGCGCCCTGACGAGGGGCAAGCATAAGATTGGAAGTCATGACAATATTCCGCAACCGCGGACTAGGAGGCCAGCGGGCAAATTTCGCTTGAGACGGGATTTTGGGATGTCGCCCGGGAATGTGATCCCGGGGGCGCGCTAAATATCGCGCATTGAACCCGGGAAGCGCGCAATCGTAGCCATGGTCGCCTCCAACAATGTAATTAAGAGCGGACCCTGTAGCTTGGTTTCCGCCAGGATGCAACTCAAGACTGCGTCTCTTTGCCATCGCTAAAGAATTCACAGTTTACGAACGGTAGGATATTCATCGGTTCCGTCCGTCGATCGGCGTCAGCTTCAGTTTGGCAAGCTCAATGCCGTCGATGCAGCTGACATTGAGCGCGATCACCGCCGTGCCGTCGGGCTTTTCGCCGCGCGCAAATACCTCGACGCCGCAATCGCTGCAGGACTGATGGCGGATCGCGTGCTTGTTAAAGAGATATTCCTTGAGATTGTCTTCGCCTGCGCGCAACTGAAAACTTGCCGGTGCAAGAAAGGTGAAATGCAAGCCTCGCTTGGTGCAGATCGAGCAGTTACACGCCGTCACCATCGCGAGATCGGTGGTGCATTCGAAGCGAACCAGGCCGCAATGGCAGCCGCCGGTCAAGGTTTTGCTGTCAGACATCGTTCTCACCACATTCCGGGCACGAGACGATAGCGCACCCGCGCCGCGTAGTCAGAATAATCGGGCAGCCCGGCCGTCAAGGTCTTCTCCTCGATCCGGGTGCGGATGCCAAACAGAATAACGAAGATCGGCGACATTGCTGTACCCCACCACGATCCCAGAAGCAGCGGTATCCCGACCAGGAACAATACCACGCCGCTATACATCGGATGCCGGACAAAGGCGTAGGGCCCGGTCGAGATCACGCGGTGACCGCGTTCGGACTGAAGTCTCACCATCGCCGACGCAAACGAGTTTTCGTTGAACACCCACGCGATGAAAGCCGACGATAAAACCAACAGCACCAGTCCCAGCGTCTGCCAGGCGATCGACATGTCGGACCAATGAAAGCGCTTGTCGAGGCCGACCGTGATGAACCAGATCAGGATTGCAAGTCCCAATACGAGGATGAGCTTCTTGTCGGCGGCAGGCTGGTCAGGCTGAATCGGCGCGCGCATGCGCTCGGCAAGCAGCGCCGGGTTCTTTTTGGAAAGCCACAGTCCAAAGCCGAGGCCGATCGCCGTCATAAAGCCGAGGAAGACCCACGCCGCCGGCCAGTGCAGCGTGCCGGCCGGCACGAACAGCAGCACCGCCAATGCAGCGATCCAGGCGAGCGTCTGGAACAGCCATTTTCCGATCATCCGGTGCCCTCCTTAACGGGGACACTTGATGATCGCGCGGTCTTTCGGGCAAATTAGCGGCGGGGAACTCTTGCTCAGACGAGCTGATTGACCCGCGTTCCCTGTCCGGGCGGGAGCGGGGGCGGCGCCGGCGGCTGGGTTGCTGCGGCGTCGGTGCTGTCGTTGCTCGAGTCGGCGGTGGCCGCAGGCGCTACTTGCGCGTTGTTGTTGGTGTCGAGGTAGTTGAACGGCAGCGGCGCCGGCGAGGAAGAGGTGCTTGAAACGCTCATGGGTCGTAATCCCTGATGCAAACCCGACCTTTAGCGGAGCGCCAGCGAAGCCTGCCTAAATCCAATCGATAAAATCCAATCGATCCCGCTGTCCCTCGCGGGATGGTGACCGGGACGCCCGGTAAATTCGTTCAAATCTGGCGAAAATTGCGAATACCTATTGGTCGATGCCGCGCGAAATCGCGATCGCGGCGTCAGCCTTGGTCCGCATGCAGTTCATGTCGAGGCGGCGGTAACGGATCGAGACGTCGTCGCCGCGGAAAATCCCCATCCGCGACATGCAACTCGAAACGCCCTTGAGCAACTCGTCCTTGGGCAGGGTAAAGACGATCGCGGCGGCGCCGGCAACGAAGGCGATGAATTCCGGCTTCGGCTTGCGGCTGTCTCCCTTGACGTAGAGCTCGTTGGAATATTTGCGGTTGGCGCAGCCGAGCGACATTTCCTTTGCCATCGGGTGCGACAGATAGACGATGTTGGCCGCCGTGATGCCGACCTTCAGGCCGTCGATCTGTTCCTTCAGCTGGTTGGCGATGTCCGTGCAGCGGTCGGCGTGCGCGGGACAGGCAGCGAGGGCGGCGTATACCCCCAGTACAACGGCAAGCAGGATCGGTCGGCGAGAAAACAAAAGTGTCATTGTGGCAGCCCCTCAAGCTCCCGGCATAAAAGCCTCAAGCAGGCGGGGAGCGCAAGGGTGCTTTCCTGGTGAGTACGGGATGATGCCGAGAAAGGGGTGATTTGCCTTGTTCGACATGCTAATTATCCTACAATGCAGAAGCGCCGAGGCGCATGGATTGGAACGTCACCGTCATGCTCGACGAACAAAAAATTGAGGAGATTGCGCAAAAGGTGGCCAGCGCCAACCTGACCAGCACCAATGTCACCTCTGTTTCGAGCAGTCCGACGATTGACTCGCTCGGGCATGACGCTCTTCGGATTACGATTGTTATCAAGTCGGGCGCTGAATCCATCATCAGCGGAGAGGCAGCGCTTGATACGCTTGTGGGTATAACAGACCAGTTGCGGCGCGCTGGTGAAGAACGGCTGGCAATCATCGAATACGCCACCAAGGAAGAGCTCGACGCGAGTGGCGATTCTTAATCCTGATCATCCGTTTGAGCAGGCCGAGAGGCTCATTACAATCGCGGCTGGGCCGCCACGCCAAGTGGATATTCGGCGGGCTATTTCTGCAGCTTATTATGCCACGTTTCACGCGACTATCACTGCCGCGGCGGATCAGTTTATTGGTACAACAAATCGCGATACAAGCCGCTACGGCTTGGTATATCGCAGCGTGAGTCATGCTTGGCTTCGCGACTTATGCAAGGAAGCCAAAAGGCCGATCCCATCAAATAAATTTGGGCCATACGTTCCGAGCACTGGATTTGGCGCTAACATCAATGCATTCGCTACGGCCGTTGCCGAACTTCAAGAAAAACGACATGCTGCCGACTATGATGTGATGATCCGCATGAACAAATCGGATGCCGCCTTGGCGATTAGCACCGCCAGGGCAGCATTAGGTCGCCTTGACAGAGCAAGCGGACCGGAACGGCTGGCTTTTCTCAGCCTTCTGCTGTTCTCTCCGCGATAATTAATCTAACCGACGAGTCCTCCCATGAACGCCCCCTCCGCATTCCCCGACCAAAAACCCGTTCCGCCCTATAAGCACACGCCACTGTTTCCATTAGGCGCGGACACCACGCCCTACAAGAAAATCACGGTTGAAGGCGTTCGGGTCGAGAAAGTGCTCGGCAAGGACATGCTGGTCGTGTCCCGCGAGGCGCTGCGGGCGCTGTCGGAAGCCGCGTTCGGCGAGATCAATCATTATTTGCGGCCGGGGCATCTGAAGCAGTTGCGCTCGATCCTCGACGACAAGGAAGCCAGCTCCAACGACAAGTTCGTCGCACTGGATTTCCTGAAGAACGCCAATATCGCCGCCGGCGGCGTATTGCCGATGTGCCAGGACACCGGTACCGCGATCATCATGGGCAAGAAGGGCTGCAACGTCATCACCGACGGCGAGGACGAGGCCGCGCTGTCCGAAGGCGCGCGTGATGCGTATCTGCGTCGAAACTTGCGCTACTCGCAGGTGGCGCCGCTGTCGATGTATGAGGAAAAGAACACCGCCAACAACATGCCGGCGCAGTGCGAGATCTATGCCGAGGGCGACGACGCCTACAAATTCATGTTCATGGCCAAGGGCGGCGGCAGCGCCAACAAGAGTTTTCTGTTCCAGGCCACGCCCTCGGTGCTGACGAAAGACCGCCTGCTGGCCTTCCTGAAAGAGAAGGTGCTCACGCTCGGCACCGCGGCGTGCCCGCCCTATCACCTTGCCATTGTGATCGGAGGCACCTCGGCCGAGCTCTGCATGAAGACGGTGAAGCTTGCGTCGGCGCGCTATCTCGATGCGCTCCCCACTCGCGGGTCGGCGGATGGCAATGCTTTCCGCGATCTCGAGATGGAGCAAGAGATATTGAAGATGACGCAAAGCCTCGGCGTCGGTGCGCAGTTCGGCGGCAAGTATTTCTGCCACGACGTCCGCGTCATCCGGCTGCCGCGCCATGGCGCGTCGCTCCCGATCGGGCTTGGCGTGTCGTGCTCGGCGGACCGCCAGGTGCTCGGCAAGATCACCAAGGACGGCGTCTATCTCGAGGAACTCGAGCACAATCCGGCGCAATACCTGCCGCAGGTGGAGCAGGCGCTTGGCGGCGAGGTCATAAAGATCGACCTCAACCAGCCGATGAAGGACATTCTCGCAGCGCTGTCGAAGCATCCGACCAAGACGCGGCTGTCGCTGACCGGCATCATGATCGTGGCGCGGGATTCGGCGCATGCGAAGTTGCGCGAACGGCTGGAAAAGGGCGAGCCGCTGCCGGATTATTTCAAGAACCATCCGGTCTATTACGCCGGTCCCGCCAAGACGCCGGAAGGTTACGCGTCCGGCGCGTTCGGCCCGACCACCGCGGGACGCATGGATTCATTTGTCGATCAGTTCCAGGCGGCCGGCGGCTCGATGGTGATGGTCGCCAAGGGCAATCGCGCGGTCGCGGTGCGCGAGGCCTGCAAGAAGCACGGCGGCTTCTATCTCGGCTCGATCGGAGGTGCTGCGGCCAATCTCGCCGAGCACTGCATCAAGAAGGTCGAGGTTGTCGAATATCCTGAATTGGGCATGGAAGCGAT
>JBEKZZ010000111.1:0-7476 GCA_049509335.1 Bradyrhizobium sp.
GATAAGTTCTCTCTTCGCGATGACCTCGCCGGGACGCAAGACGAGATAGCTCAGAAGATCAAGCGCCCGGCCGCCGAGGGGAAGCACCTCACCGTCGCGCAACAGCGCCCTCTGGTCGCACCGGAGTTCGAACGGACCGAAGCTCAGCCTATGAACAGCATCGTCAGACATGGCTCTTAGCTCAACACGACGGATTTTACGTTCAGTTCGGGTCCGCAATGCTCGTTGTGCAATGTACCAGTGGTAGGCCCGCGTTGCCAGAGTGCGCCACCTTTCGACGTGTTGGCCGTTCCGGCCACGGCACCGGCCGATTCGGACCTCCGCGCCAAGCGCCGCTGCGTCTTGCTCATCGCCTATTTGTCATTCGACGGCAGTCTGTTCGAATATTCCTTTCGCTAAATTGAGATGGGGCGTTGCGAAACCTTCGGAGAACCGACTGCAAATGGATCTGTTCAGATTGTGGGCTCTCTGCAACTGGGCTCTCTGCAACTCGCCACGTCTATCCAAATGCGGCAAGCTCCAATCCCACCGGAAATTGAAACGAGAGCCCTGATTGCTCTTCAGCCGGGATCATCGACTTTTGCAGGCACCGTCCGCCGAACGAATGTCGGCCGCCTACTATCGGGAGCCTGTTCCCGATCGACATTCGCGCGGGCCGAAGCTCAGGGCATTCCTGTTTCGATCGGCCATTGGATGTCTCTCGTCCAATTCAGTTGGCAAGGTTGATCACTCATGGATCTCGCGCTCGCGTCGCCAGCTGGCAGGACTTTGCCCCAAGGCATGCCTGAAAAGCCGGCACAAATGGGCCTGATCCGAAAATCCGACGCTCAGCGCTATGTCGCTCAGCGACAGGGAGCTGGTTATCATCAGATGGCAGGCTTTCTCCAGCCGCCGCTTGACGACGTAGGCATGCGGCGGCTCTCCGAAGGTCAGCTTGAACGATCGCGAGAAGTGCGCCGGGCTCCGCCGCGCCACGACACTCAGGTCCTGAGTGTGAATGGTGCGGTGCAGGTTCTTGTCGATGAAAGCGCGCACCCGGGAGACCTGCCAGCCCGCCAGGCCTGCGGTTCTGGAGCGCCGCGCACCCGAATGACGTTCGATCTCTGATTGCAGGATGGATGAAGCGGTAGCCAGCGACGCCTTCGCAGCCTCCCGATCATGCTCGATTTCGCGCCTCGCCACCTCAAGAAGTTGGGCCAGGCTGTTCGCCAAATATCCGAACTCGGGACTGGTCGCCGAAGAAATCGGCGCAGGTTGCGGCGCTTCCATAACGAACCCTCGACGTCAAATAGGATCGTCGAGAGAATGGTTCAAACCACCCCTTTTGGCTTGTTAAGTAGCGTTCTGAATTGTTAAAAAATGGGCAAATGCTCCTTTCTGGGGCATACGCTCGCATCGAAAAAAGTGATTTATTTTCAATTCGATACTGGCGAGACATGATCGAAAGCGGGTCACTCACGTGGAAAACCGCCAGCATCCACATTAACGTCGTGGCGCCGATCAATGCCGCGGTGATCCCGCGGCTGATTTTGCCAGCGCAGCCCGAGTCGGCCGCACGAGAACCGCTGCGGTGCGTTCCGTAAATGCGCGGCAGACGACACAATTATTCGTAGTGCACCTCGGCAACCTTTCCACGGAACAACCGATAGACCACCGTGGTGTAGATGAGAGTGAGCGGCATGACGAAGAGGCCGGCACCCCAGAACATGAAGGTCAGGCTCCCGGGCGGCGACGCAGCCTGCTCGACGGTGAGTGCAAACGGGATCATGAATGGCCAGAACGAACACGCCAGGGTGCCGAACGCCGCCATGAAAATGAGGGCAGAAAATCTGAGGGGAGCCAGGTCATTCCGCTGCCTGACGCCGTTGAGCAAGCCGTAAGCGGCGATCGCTCCGACGAGCGGGAAGATCAGTAGATAGGGACGCTCCAGCCACCGGTGCATCAGCCCGAGGTGCATGGCCAGTGACGCTATGAAGGCGCACCCAAGAAAGGCGAGCACGCTGACCATCAACACGGGAAGTAACCGGTAGGCATGCTCCCTGATCGGTTCCTCACATTTCCGCACAAGCCAGCTTGCGCCGAGAAGGCTATAACCGAGTACCAGACCAAGCCCGCACAACACCGCGAAGGGACTGAACCAAGATAATGTGAAACGAGAGGGTGAAGGCAAACTGCACGCGAGACAGCAGAAGCGCAGTCCACATCATCTTTTCGCTCCCATGCCGCCGAGACTCAGCGAGATAGATTAACCTTCGCGAGGTCGATGAGCTGAGCCGCGCGGCCGTCAAGAACCGCCTTCATCATGAACATCCCGAAGTGATACGCCTGACCCGCCGTTGTTTTGGGCGGCATGGCGAGTTCCTGCCGGGCACTCACCACGTCCAGCAAAACCGGCCCCTTGTGCGCGAGCGCGGCCTCGATAGCGCCCTTTAATTCCTGCGGCTTTTCGACCCGGATGCCGCGTACGCCGACGGCGTCTGCCATCAGCGCAAAATTCGGGTTCTTGAGATCACAGCCCGTGTCCAGGAATCCGCTGGCCTTCATCTCCATTTCGACGAAGCCGAGCGTGCCGTTGTTGAGGACGATCACCTTCACCGGGAGCCCCAACTGGATGAGGCTGATGAAATCTCCCATCATCATGCTGAAGCCGCCGTCGCCTGACATCGAGATGACCTGGCGGTCCGGATAGGTCGCCTGCGCACCGATCGCCTGCAGCATCGCATTCGCCATGGATCCGTGATTGAACGAACCGACGATACGCCTCCTGCCGTTGACCTTCAGATAACGCGCGGTCCAGATGATCGGTGTTCCGACATCGCAGGTGAATATCGCATCGTCGGCGGCGAGTTCGCTTACCAGGCGCGTGACGTATTGCGGATGGATGATGTCGCTGTTCGGACCGCTCTCCGCGAGCTCGTCGAGAGCTTTCCTGGCTTTCTTGTAATCAATCAAGGCGTCGTTGAGATGGCTGGAGTCCGTCTTCTCCTTAACCGCGGGCAAAACGGCCTGCAGCGTGTCCTTGACGGTCCCGAGCAGACCGAGATGAAGCGAACAGCGATTGCCGAGCGCTTCCGGCCGCACATCCACCTGCGCAATCTTCGCGTGCTCGGGATAAAATGGCCGGTAGGGGAAATCAGTCCCGAGCATCAGGAGAGCGTCACAATTCTTCATCGCCGCATAGCCCGACGCAAATCCGACGAGACCGGTCATCCCGACGTCGTATGGGTTGTCGTACTCGATGAACTCCTTGCCTCGGAATGCGTGCACGATGGGCGCCTTCAGCTTTCGCGCCAATTCAACGACCTCGCCATGGGCGCCGGCGCAGCCTGCCCCGCAGAACAGTGTCACCCGCGAAGCTTCGTTGAGAAGATCTGCCAAGTGCTCGGTATCGATGGCACCTGGCCGCAGGACTGGCGCGGTCGGAGCAATCCATTCCGGTACGTCGACGTCGATCTTCATGAGCGCGACGTCGCCCGGCAATACGACGACGGCCACACCACGCTTGGCGATGGCGACGCGAATCGCGCGCTTGAGAATCTGCGGCAGCTGCCCGGGGTTGGAGACCAGCTCGACATAGTGGCTACAGTCCTTGAACAGATTTTCCGGATGCGTGGCCTGGAAATAATCGATGCCGATTTCGCTGCTGGGGATGTGGGCGGCGATCGCCAGAACGGGTACGCCGCTGCGTTGGCAATCGAACAGGCCATTGATCAGATGCAGATTGCCGGGACCACAGCTGCCGGCGCAGACGGCAAGGCCTCCGGTGAGATGGGCTTCTGCCCCGGCCGCGAAAGCGGCAGCCTCCTCATGGCGCATGTGGATCCAATTGATCGATTTTCTTCTCCGCAATGCGTCGGAAACGCCGTTGAGGGAGTCCCCAACCACACCATAGACGCGCTTGACGCCCGTCTTCTCGAGGGCTTCGACCAGGTATTCGGACGCTGTCTTGCTCACAATTCTTCTCCTTGGTGGGTGCGCTTCTCCCCGAGAAAGGTCTCCGCGGGAGGCATACCGCGGAGACCCTCTCGGCGAAGCGAGGGGCGACCCGCTTCGCCGAGACGGCGGGAGCGTTGTTCGGATTACTTGCGGGTGTGATCCTCCAGGATCTTCAGATCGGTAACCGAGTAGGAAAGCGAATAGCGGAATCCCGATTGTATGCGATGGGGGGCAAGGGCGTGGAGTTCTTCGCCACGCGCCTCTGGAAGCTTCAATTCGGCCTCCCCGACCCAAGCCTGCGCAACCGTGAGATCATCGGTGATCGACATCGCCAGTTCATTGACCGCCGGCTTGTCCTGATATCCGGCCGCAAGTCTCGGGAAGTACCGCAGCAAGACCGTCGGCCGGCTGAGCAGCGACAGCCCGTTCTCGACGGGTTTGCGCAAAGTGACGCAGGCGTCGGCCAGGCGCTCGCCGTGCGCGGAGAGGCTCGCGCCAAATCGCCCACCCGACGCGACCGGTGCTGCCGCGGGACTCGCGGCGGCAAAGGAGCGCGTTTGGAAGATACTGCCCAATTTCTTAGGGAAGCCTTGCGTCCATCCCCGCGCCAGCGCGGCATCATTGTCGACGTAAATATACGGGCACCACATCACCGGCATATCGCGATACATCGCATCCAGCAGCACAAACGCCTCACGATATTGATAGCGGGCGGGATCCAGGAACTCGTCGTTCTGCGCAGTGAACTGCCAATCCAGGAACATCATGACGGCGTGGCCGCTCGATTTCGGATCGGCGGAAAGGCCGCTCGGCAATGTCGCCGCGGCGGCATCGGGATCGGTCCAGAACTCGACCCCCACAACATCGCTCGAGTAGTGCCAGGGCGGCGGCGGGGACAACGCCGCCTGACCGAATGGCGATTTCGGAACGGTAAAGCCTTTCAGCATGTCGACCTCCTGCGCACTGACGTCGTTTGGCAGGAAATCTATCGAAACGGGCTACAATTGATTTGATCGTCCTGCGCCGGTTTGTCTATCCTTGCGGTCCAAGCCGCTTGCGCGCTCAACATTTCTTGCGAATCGTCGGAGATCACTCCTGGCGAGGCGCGCCCGCAGTCAAATCCGCCAGTATCTCGCTGTCGGAGACCGAGCAGGAAAACGAGAATCGAAACCCGCGGCCAACCCTGATCGGCCCCAGCATTTCAAGTTCTTCGCCGTGCGCCTCGGGAAAGACCAACTCACCTTCGCCGATCCATATGTCTGCGATCAGAACATCGCCCATCATACAGCGGACCAGTTCATCCAGCGCCGGCTTGTCGTGCATGCCGGCGCAAAGCCTCGGAAAGTACCGCCGCGCCACAATCGGGCGATCGAGCAGGCCAACCAGGTGATCTGCTCTCTCACGTAACGTGACTTGCGCGCGCGCCAGGAGCTGCCCATGAGCGGACACTGAGGCGGCAAATCTGCCGTTACTGACCGGGGATGCCGAAGCCGCACTCGCCGCGGCAAACGTGCGCGTCTGGTGCACGGCTCCGATTTTTTGGGGATAGCCCTGGATCCAGCCCCTCGCGACCGCGGCATCATTGTCGGCATAAGCGTATGGACACCATGCTATTTCCGCCCCCTGCCACGTCGCATCGAGTAAAACGATGAACCCGCGACATTGATAGCGAGCGGGATCGAGATACTCATCGTTCTGGGCCGTGAACTGCCAATCCCCGAACAACGCGACGGAGTGACCTGCTCGCCTTGCATCAAGCTCGACCCCCTTGGGAAGGGTGTCAGCCGCGATATCCGGGTCGTTCCAGAACTCGACGGCCAGAACTTCGCCCGCGTAGTGCCATGGTGGAGGCGGTATCAGCGCAGCGACCCCCAGAGGCGATCGCGGGACCGTAAAGCCCTTTGGCATTTGCAGGTCCTTCCCCGAGCCGCAACGCAGTAAGTGCGGCAACCGGCTTCACCAGCTTAGAGGCCGCGGGTGTTTCGCCGCTTGAACAAATATGCGATAGTTTGTCAACTTCTGCGCACACTCCATCTCATCGCATAACGCGCCTGAGTGCGTGAACCTGAAGGTCGACGAGCGTCAAAACAGCCTGGCAGTTTCTCGACCTGTAGTTCGGCCAGACAGCACAACTCTAAACTCGGCCCTGTACATTGCTGATGCTTGGAGGTTCGATACTCGTCTGGTGAAGGCTGCTGCATTCGTATTGAACCAGCGAAGTCCGGATTCGGTGAACCTAACCGGATCGTATGCTTCACAATGGTTCGATTTCTGTCGGGCGACAAAATGATGCGCAGGGTTTCATTCAGGGCACCCGGACAGACGTAGCCCGTAGGCGGCCTTCTCCAACATCCAATCATGTTTGGACGGCGAAATGGCGCAGTACCGCTTGACAGAGAATCACGGCGTGGCCTCTTGGAAATTGCCGATGTAAGCCGTCGAAATGGCCAGATGAATCCAACCAAACATCCATCCATCCATCCCGCTACATTTAAGACCGCAGTATTAGCCTCATCGCAGCAGGAGCTTCCAAGCGGAGATAACGATCCTTGTGTTTGATCATCGGCCGATAGGTGGCTTTTCTATCGCTGGTCTGGATAATAACGGCTCAGTGGAAGGAGCGGAGCGGCATGCCGCTGTACACAGTTACGACGCAAGATGGGCTCCTTTCGGCTGAGCAGCGGGATGTTATCGCCGCCGAATTGGTCCGCATACACACGACCGCGATGGGCGTTCCCGCGGATTTTGTCCACTCAATCTTTCCGACCTATCCGCGAAATCACGCGTATGTCGCTGCAAATCACTCGCTTGTCGCATCAATTCTTGCGGTCATTCGCGCGGGTCATACCTCCGAAGAAAAGACAAGCCTCGTTCGGGCCCTCTGGAAAATGTTCCAGGAGAAAACAGGAGTATCTGATCGCGATTTATCCATCGCCCTCCAGGAAGTGCCTGCCAGCCAGGCGATGGAAAACGGAGTGATCATGCCTGATGTAGGGCACGAGAACGAGCGATCTTAGGGGTTATGGCCTTTGGCGCCTGTGAAGCGCGGAGCAAGAATGCGAAGGTTGTTTGAGCCGAACGCCCGCGCTATTGGCCGTCCTCCAGGCCCAACCAAGTGCGATGCTGTCCCCGACAGCCTGATCGATGGGACGCCATCTGCACTTCGCGACGAGCTTGTGCGTCTTGTGGGCAGGAAGCAGGTCTTTCATCGCATTATTGATCTGGTCAGATGGTGGTCTCCGCGACCGGCGACACAAAGGCCGCGCTCGACGCCAGGCCAGCGGACGCGTATATTTCAGCGAACAGAACCTGTGAAATGGGGCTTTTGCACGCAACAGGACGGCCTTACCAATCGTTCGTCTTCCTGGTCGAGGAACCAACTCGCCCGCAGCGACCATCGAAACAGGACGAGGCTTGACGACCAAGACATGGAAGCCACTATTGCGGTCATGAGAAGTGGAGTCAGGCATGAACATGCCGACCTCGGGTGAGAAAGTTCAAAGTACGTCCGACGCAGCAAGTGACGGGCAAGAGAAGAAC
>JBEKZZ010000112.1:0-7381 GCA_049509335.1 Bradyrhizobium sp.
GTGTCCACCATGGTCGGCCCTCCAAAAGCCGACCACCCATGAATCATTGAAAATCTGATTCGGGAATCCAGTTTCGCCAATCAATCGCTAAAATCTGCCAAAGTAGTGCTAAGGCTCGTTCACAAACCTCAGGCGGCCGGTGGGCTTGAACGTATGCGCATCAAACGCGCGGATTTCGGTGGCCCCGCCCACCTCGAGGGTCACAACCAGCCGGTCGCCGGCCACGCCCGTGGAGACGATCTTCGCTCCCTTTGGCAGCGCGGCGGTGATCTCAGCCGTGTTGACGCTTCCCTCCGCCTTGAAAAGACGGTAGCCGATGGCGACCAGCACGGCGGCAATCGCGAGCCCCGTGGTCAGGCCCGCGATCAGCATCAGGCGCCGCACCCGCGCAAACAACGCGGCCTGTTCGGGGGTCGGTTCGCTCGCAACGGTGTCGGTCATCAAGCTCTTCTTTGGAACCAGTTTTGAGTAACAATCAGCGGTTGGAAGTCATCGTCGAAGGCAGCGAGGGGTCGCCCCGGCTCGATCGCGTGCTGGCGGCCCGCCTCAGCGAACTTTCGCGATCCCGCCTCAAGGCCTTGATCCTCGCCGGCCAGGTCGCAGTGAAAAACGCGCCCGTCCGCGATCCCGCTTATCATGTCGGCCAGGGCGATACGATCACAATCGACGTGCCGGAGCCGGTGGCGGCGGAGCCGCTGGGCGAAGAGATCGCGCTGAATATCGTCCACGAGGATGACGACCTGATTGTCATCGACAAGCCCTCTGGCCTCGTGGTGCATCCGGGCGCAGGCCATGAGACGGGTACCCTCGTCAACGCGCTGATCGCCCATTGCGGGGAGAGCCTTTCGGGGATCGGGGGCGTAAAGCGGCCGGGCATCGTACACCGGCTCGACAAGGACACCTCCGGCCTGCTCGTAGTCGCTAAAAACGACGCTGCCCATCAGTCACTGTCGGCGCAATTCGCCGACCACGGCAAGACCGGCGCGATGCGGCGCGGCTACCTGGCTTTTGTCTGGGGAGTACCGAACCGGCAGCGCGGTAGCGTCGACGCGCCGATCGACCGCCATCCCCATGCGCGGGAAAAGATGGCGGTGCGCGAAGGCGGCCGCGAAGCGGTCACCCACTGGGAGATCGTCGAGAGCTTTAACGGCTCAGACGGCAAGCCGGTCGCGGCACTTATCGCGTGCGAGTTAGAGACCGGCCGTACCCATCAGATCCGGGTGCATCTCGCCCATATTGGCCACCCGCTGATGGGGGATTCGGTCTATGGCCCCCACTTCAAGACCAAGGCCGTCCGCCTCGGCACCCAGGGTCAGACGGCCCTGACCGCTCTCGATCGCCAAGCGCTACATGCATACCTCTTGGCCCTGGAGCACCCCAAAACCGGGGCGATTCTGGAGTGGAACTCGGATTTGCCTGAGGATCTCAGTCTTTTGCGGGAGGCGCTAAAGGCGGCGCTATGACGCAGGTGGGTTTGAAAAGTCTTGATATGACAATTGGTTATGGCAGCCACACCGTAACGTGACGGGGGTTTAACTTCCAAAACGGCCGCCATTTGGTGTATGTTGCACCTGCGTTGAATATCCAACGCGGAACATCGCGGAGCGACTGGCTTTAACAAAGCAGTTGCCTGCCAGGCCCGCCGCTATCGGGGGCCTGAACCAAGTGGAGGGCGCTCAATGGCCCGCACAGCTACCCTGCCGGTTCTCAATGGAGAATCTGGCTTATCTCGTTACCTCGCCGAAATCCGCAAGTTTCCAATGCTGGAACCTGAGCAGGAATACATGCTCGCCAAGCGCTTGCGTGAGCACGACGATCGTAACGCTGCACATCAACTTGTCACCAGCCATCTCAGGCTCGTGGCCAAGATCGCCATGGGCTATCGCGGCTACGGCTTGCCTATTTCCGAGGTCGTCTCGGAAGGCAATGTTGGCCTGATGCAGGCGGTGAAGCGGTTCGAACCCGAAAAGGGGTTCCGGCTCGCTACCTACGCTATGTGGTGGATCAAGGCATCCATTCAAGAGTACATTCTGCGTTCCTGGTCGCTCGTGAAGATGGGCACCACCGCGAACCAGAAGAAACTGTTCTTCAACCTGCGCAAGGCGAAGAGCAAGATCTCTGCGCTCGAAGAGGGGGATCTGCATCCCGATCAGGTAAAGCTGATTGCCAAGCGTCTCGGCGTGACGGATCAGGACGTTGTCGACATGAACCGTCGTCTCGGCGGCGATGCCTCGCTCAACGCGCCGATCCGTGACGATGGCGAAGCCGGCGAATGGCAGGACTGGCTGGTCGATAACTCGCCCAACCAGGAAGCCTTGATGGCTGAGCACGAGGAGTTCGACCATCGCCGCTCGGCGCTGACCGGCGCGATCGGTGTGCTCAACCCGCGCGAACGCCGCATCTTCGAGGCGCGGCGCCTGGCGGAAGAGCCGATGACGCTGGAAGACCTCGCCGCCGAATTTGGCGTGTCGCGCGAACGCGTGCGACAGATCGAGGTCCGCGCTTTCGAGAAGGTGCAGTCGGCCGTGAAAGGCACGATCGCCCGACAGGAAGCAGCCGCGTTAGAGGCCGCGCACGCCTAACCTATCAAGGCGGATCGCAACAAACACGAAAGCCGGCGGCAACGCCGGCTTTTTTGTTGGGAGCCTCTCAATAAATCGCGGGTTATCTCAACGGAAGGGTGCTGAGGTAGTCCGACAGCGTGGTGGGATCGCCACGCGTGCTCTGCCGCAGGGGCTGGTTACTCAACAATATGCCGGACTGGGACTTGTAATCGGCAGGCACATTATCGGTCGGCTTCAGCGGCTGGCTGAGGAGATCGCGGTAGCGGTCATAAGCCTGTTGGGTGCCGACGAAGATGCAGACGCAATGCTGCGGCTCGGCATAAAGATATTGCACGGCGTCGCCGGCCCCATTTGTGACGAAGCGGTGCGCCGGCAGTGCGCGCAGCGCTTTTTGCCCGGCGGCATCGTTGGCGAACTGGATACGAAAACCGGCGGATGACAAGTAAAAGCTGTTCTTTTCCAGGAACGGCTTGCTTGGCTCCTCCCCGGCGGATGAAACCGCAGCGGAGAGCAATAGCGCCATGGCCGGCAACAGCCGCAAGGCTCTGATGCGGCTGAGCCGAAATGGATGCCGATGGTCCGACGCGACCAGCCAGATACTCGATGCTGACATTTAATTCCTCTGCCTTAACGCCTTGCCTTGCCTCGGCCCTTACGGGGTATGGTTCCGGCTTTGCCGGGATGACGCAGTGATATTACCTATTCCCCCCAACTCCGCGCCAGTGTCGCGAGCGCGCAGCCTTCACAGTAGCGCTCATCCTTGATGTCGATCCAGTTATGTGCGTAGACGCGGTCGAGCGGAATTGAATAGCGCGCGCGCAATACCTTCACGAGAATCCGCCAGGCAGCGATTTGCGCTTTCGTCGCCGGCCGCGTGACATCGGGAAAGTTGCCGGCGAACTCCACCCCGATCGAGGTGTCCTTGTTGACCTGGTGATAGGTCTTGCTGTTGTCGATGTATTTGTTGTCTTTGCGGTCGCCGCCGTCGGTGTGAGTGGGAACGAGATTGTCAGCCACCGCCCAGTAGACCGTGCCGTCGGTTTCCACCCACACCATGACGCCGCGGCGCGTCGGATTTTTCGCCTGCTCTTGCGCGCCGACGCGTGCCGAGCCGGCCGCCCCCTCGGTCTGATGCACGATGATGTTGCGCCAGGGATGAGCGTCAGCGACATCGCCCCATGGCGCGAGCCAGACCATTTTCAGGCCCGGGATGTTCGGCGTGCCTGACATGCGCGCGATCGCTTCGATCGAGGGCCCACCGGCTGCCACCGGAGACGATATTGCCACTGCGCACAGCGCGCTCAGGAGAAGACGGAATTTCATGGACCGCACTATGCCGGGTGCCACCCGCGGGGATCAAGCGGCATCAGGCATGGCGGCGCAGGGGCTGCGGCTGTACCGGCCCGAACTCGGGCGCAAGCGGCGGCGAGAGGTCATAAACCGCATAGCGGTTCCTGCCCTCTTTCTTGGCCACATAGAGCGCGTGGTCGGCGGCGGCGATCAGCCGATCCGGCAAGAGCCCTATCTCCCGCGTCCATTGCGCAACCCCGATCGAAACCGAAAGCGGAACCTCGGTTCCGACACAGCCGGCGGCGTCCTCGCGGCATACCTCGACGATCCGCCGTGCGATCATTGCCGCCTCATGCAGCATGGAAGCCGGCAACATGATGCAGAACTCGTCACCGCCGGTCCGCGCCAACAGGTCGCCCGGCCGCAGCCGGGTCTGCGCCATCAACGTGAAATGCTGCAAGCAGGCATCCCCCGAAGCATGCCCATGGGTGTCGTTGATCATCTTGAAATTGTCGAGATCGACCACAAGCAGGGCAAACGGCTGACCGCTGCGGTCAGACCTGGCGCATTCCTCGGTCAAACGTTGCAGCAGTTGCCGCCGGTTGCCGACGCCGGTGAGGTCGTCCATCAGGGCCAGATCGGCGACCTCGTTACGCAACCGGTCCATCGCCATCAGCAGGAAACCGAAGTTGCAGACCATCGACAGGAACAGCTGCACCAGGATCATGATCGATTGCGGCGTGTTGAAATGGACAAACGAGAAGTCCGCGCCGATCTGAAACAGCTTGCCCAGCGCGCGGAACGCGCAGGAGCCGATCAGGACAATAGTGACGCCGCCGGCGAGCCGGGCACCGGCATTGGCACGGCCACCCTGCTTTGAAAGCAGAAATTTCAGCGAAAGTGCCAGCGGCAGCGCTTGCGCCACGGAAAAAATCAGGATCCGCGCCGTCCCACTGTCATAGCCAAACAAGAAGATCGAAAGACCGGCCAATGTCAGCGCGGTCAGCACCGCGGTCTGCCGCCAGAGGACCGGCTCGCCGTAGAACTGTCTGATGCCCATCACGGCAAGGCAGGTAGCGAAAACGGTCGTCGTGCCGCCGACCAGCAGCGGGAGCAGCGAGTCCGTGACGATGGTCGTCACCGCGATCAAGGCGCCGGCGGCCAAGGCCAAAGCCGAGCTGGTCCAGTATCGCGCCGCCTTCAGGCTCGGATAGCTGTGCAGGACGTAGGCCCAGATCAGACCCAGCGCGAGGAAATTGATAACGAACGCCGTCCACAGCGTCGGTACGTTCAGCATTGCCGACCCAGAGCGATCATCGCCCTGTCTCCCCGTTTTCCAAGCCGCCAGCCCACGACTATCCCCGTAGTCTTGCGGAGCAACATGCAACCGAGCCGATTAACGGAGTCTCACCTCCGGAACCAAATCCGCGTCTTGGTAGTGAAATGCTGAAGATGGTGTGCGGCGCCGGGACAATTGCCAGATGGCGTGGCGTTAACCCCGGACTCACCACGGCGAGAGGTGTTGCAGCGGCCGCCTGATCGATCATGTGACGCGATTTGAGACGCGCAACGCCGACGCTTGTGCTGAAAACACGTCAAAAAGCGTAACTTCTGTGGATAACGTGATGACACAAGCGTGACAAAGCGGGGCAGACGCTCGCGAATCTGTTGGGATCACAATCGAGGATGTTGCGAGGCTGGCCCTCCGCCGAGCATGCCTCGTGTCGCGTTTCAATCCATTAACTCAAAAGAGGATGCTATGGCTAAGAAAGCGAAGAAGGCAAAGAAGGCGAAAAAGGCCAAGAAGGCGAAGAAGAAGTAACGTCGAAACTTCTTTAGCCCGGGTAGAGCCTCGCTCTGCCCGGGCACGCAAGTCGGACAATGACGATCATGAAGCGGCGGGCCCAAAGCCCGCTTTTTTTGATTCTCGGTTTTTTTTGATTTCTCGCCCTTTTAATGACTGGCTGATCTGATTTCCCTTGATCGCGCCTTTGCGATCCGCTTTCTGTGGCCGACCTTCAAATCCCGTTTCCCGGAGTGATCCGAACATGACTGCGATTTCTGGAGCCGCTGTTGCCATCACGGGTGCTGCGAGCGGCATCGGCCGGGCGCTGGCGATTGAACTTGCAGCCCGCGGGGCCGACCTCGCGCTCGCCGACCGCGACGAAGCCGGATTGCAGTCGGTCGCTGCCGACATCGCCAAAACCACCCCGCGCAAGGTCAGCCTTCACCGCGTCGATGTCGCCAGTCCCGACGAGATCGCGACCTTCGCGCGCGAGGCGATCGCCGCCCACCCGGCACTGAACATCGTCATCAACAATGCCGGTGTCGCGCTGCTCGGCCAGTTTCACGAGATCGACCAGGCCCAGATCGAGTGGCTGTTCAACATCAACTTCTGGGGCGTGGTGCATTCGACCCGCGCTTTCCTGCCGCAACTGGCGAGCCAGAAGGCCGCCCATATCGTCAACATCTCCTCGATTTTCGGCATCATCGCCCCGCCGGGACAAACCGCTTATTCCTCGGCGAAATTCGCCGTCCGCGGTTTCTCGGAATCGCTGCGCCACGAATTGCAGATGGCGAAAAGCCCGGTCCGGCTTTCCGTGGTGCATCCCGGCGGCATCAAGACCAACATCGTGCGCAACATGCGGTCGGGAAGCGGCGTCACCGACAATGAGCGGCGGGCGCAATCGATCGAGCGGTTCGATGCCATCAGCCCGACCTCGCCGAAAGACGCGGCGCTGCGGATCATCAAGGGCATCGAGAAGAACGAGCTGCGGATCTTGATCGGCGGCGACGCCCGCTTCATGGATATCCTGCAACGCTTCCGCCCCGCCACCTACTGGAACGTGATGGCCAGGCGGATCGAGAAGATGACGAAGCAGAATAAGTAACGACCACTGCCGGGCCTCATGGTTCGAGACGCGCGATGCGCTCCTCACCGTGAGGTTCTGATCCTGGTGCCGCTTGCTCGGCCTCATCCTGAGGAGCCGCGATAGCGGCGTCTCGAAGGATGGCCCGAGATTCCGGGTTCGCGCTAATGCGCGCCCCGGAATGACGCGCTTTGGCTGCCCTCACCGCCCCACGAGCTGATCGGCGTAATAGGCGATGGTCTTGCGATAGATCACGGCGTGATTCCATTCGCGCATCGCCTCGAAATTCGCCGATCCCTCGCCGTAGGGCGCGCCCATCTTGAAACCATTGGTGTGCAGCAGATTGGCGGTGGAAGCGAGCACATCGGCGACGCTGTGGCGCAGATCGACGCGGCCGTCGCCGTCGAAATCGACGCCGTATTTGATGTAGGACGACGGCAGGAATTGCGTCTGCCCGATTTCGCCGGCATAGGCGCCGATCATCTCGCGCAGCGGCAGATCGCCGCGTTGCAGGATTTGCAGCGCCGCCAGCAACTCGCCCTGGAACAGCTCGGTGCGCCGGCAATCATGCGACATGGTCGCGAGCACGCGAAACACCGGCAGTTTGCCCATGTCGCCCTTGCCGAAATCGCTCTCCAGCCCCCAGATCGCAACCAG
>JBEKZZ010000113.1:0-7380 GCA_049509335.1 Bradyrhizobium sp.
CTCCCGGCAGTGCGCCTTCGCCGGGACCGCAGGTTGTCCCCGCCGATCAACTCCGCAGCAAGCTTGGGCTGTCCACGGTCACAGTCATGCAGGGCAACAAGCCGCTCGCCATCATCGACAAGACGCTCGCTTAATCGAGAGGATATTCCATGCAGAAACTGATCAACCAACTCCGCCTGACCACGGCGCGACTCTCCCCCGGTCCCGCCGTGGTCGCCGCGATGCTTGTGGGTCCGGTCGCCGGCGCTCTGTTGGCGTTCGGCGCCGTCGCCGCGCAGGAGGAAAACGTCGTCACCATCGACAACTTCACCTTCACCGCTCCGGAATTGACGGTCGCGGTCGGGACGACCGTGAAGTGGGTCAACCACGACGACATCCCGCACAACGTGGTGAACAAGGACAAGCTCTTTCGGTCGAAGGCGCTGGACACCGACGATTCGTATTCCTTTACGTTCGCCAGCGCCGGTAGCTTCGATTACTTCTGCGGGCTGCATCCGCACATGCAGGGAAAGATCATCGTCAAGTAGGCCCGTCGTGAACGGCCCCGGTGAAACAAGCATGACCACGACACTCACGGCGCACCGGACGGGTTTCCAGTGTACCGAACCCAAAACCGACATGCTAAAGGACCGGCTGGAAGGCTCAGATCGCGTCTCTGGCCAGCAGAAGATTCCGGTCGCCGTCGTGCAGAACAAGGATGAACGCGCCGCGTTCGACGAAGTCTTCGTCCCGCACATGGCCGAGGCCTATCGCCTCGCGCAGTGGCTGGCCGGCAACGCCTCGGATGCGGAAGACATCGTGCAGGACGCCGCGATACGGGCGTTCCGCGGCATCAAGAGCTTCGGCGCCGTCAACGCCCGCGCATGGTCCCTGACCATCGTGCGCAACACGGCGCTGAGCTGGTTGACAAAGAATAGGTCGAGAAAGGTCAGCTATATCGATGACCTCAATGCGGCCGAGCAACAAGAACTTGAATATGAGGGGCGACCCGGGGCGAGAATCGAGACGCCAGAGGAGGCTGCGCTTCTCAAGGCAGATGCGGAAGAGATTGAGCGCGCCCTGGCGCAGTTGCCGACGCAGTTTCGTGAAGTAATCGTTTTGCGGGAAATCAATCAGATGAATTATCGCGACATTGCCGAGATCACCAATGTTCCCATCGGCACGGTCATGTCCCGCCTGTCGCGAGGAAGGCAGCTCTTGCTGTCGCTTCTCGGGGATCGAAATTAGCCATGGCCGAGTCCTTGCGAGATAACGACGAATTGCAGTTGACCGCCTATTGCGACGGTGAGCTCGAGCCCGCTGCCGCGGTCAAGTTCGAGTGGCGCTTGGCGGCCGACGAGTCGCTGAGAGCCCGATATTCTCGGTTGACGTCACTGCAGAAGGCCGTTCGTTCGCTGCCGCAATTTGACCTGCCCCCAAGCTTGCAAGCTCGCATCCGGTCTAGATTGGACGCGGAACGCTCGAGTAGCGTCAAGGTTCTGCGCCGAAGCTGGCCGCTTCAGGCCTTGGCTGCTGCAGCCGTGTTCGGCGCAGTGCTCTCAAGCTCGGTCATGATGACTATCGAACATTTCGGTCAGGGCGAGGAGGTTGCGAGCCAGGTGGTTGCCGGCCACATTCGCGGGCTGCTGGCCCCGCAGCCCTTCGATATCGCATCTTCCGATCGCCACACCGTCAAGCCTTGGTTCACGGCCCGTCTGGCGGAATCACCACAGGTGCCTGACCTCGCCGCGCAGGGCTTCTCCTTGCTCGGTGGCCGTGTCGATGTGATCGGCAACAGTCCGGTGGCAACGATCGTCTATAAGCATGCGGCGCATACCGTTAGCCTCACGACGCTGCGAGCCGGCCAAGACGTACCCGAGCAGACCATCGCCGGGTATAATGTTCGAAGCTGGAGCGACGGGATTTTCACCTACGTGGCGGTGTGCGATTTGCCGAGGGCCGATCTGGCCGCATTTGAAGGCGCGTTTTCGGCCGCCGAGTCGACGGCTCCGGAAATCAATTAGTCTTGGCAGGACTGCGGCATGAGGAACACATCCTTACAAGTGTCCCCATGCCCCAGTCGGAGTGAAATTAGCTACTGGAGGGGCGGCGCGTGGTGTCCTCGCCGCCCGTTATCGACGGGTCCCTTTCATTGTTGCCGGAGTTCTCCGGATTCCAGTGGTCCCGCGTTCGGGTGGCAGTGTAGAACGGCCCGTTCGACTGATTATACGCTCCGCGTGGGCTGGGTTTTGACTCCAAACCGTAGCGGCTTCCCGCCCCGCGCAAGCCCGTGTCTTGAGCGAACACCGGCGTGGCAACGGCGGCGGAAAGAATAATCAAAACACTTAGCATTTTCATTTTGGTCATTTGGCTTTCTCCGTTCAATCACGTGAGCTTCGATGCGCACGAAGCTGATTAGGTTCGCGATGGTTAGACCCGGCCAGACGCCCCGAAATTCCCGAGCGTATTTCTCCTTGGCCGCATCCGGTGAATGTTCCGGGACGTAACCGGGAAAACGCAAACGATCGCTTAGTTGATTTGTTTGGTTCGACACGTATCCGGCGTCTCCCGTCGCGCACGTTGTGTTGATGAGTTGGTGACACTTCGTCATCAGTGGCCGATTTCAAGATCAGCCAAAAAGTTTGCGGCGACATCTCAGAGCCGTGCATTGTTGCGCTGCGTTTGATTATCAATGTCGACGCAAAGTCAGTAAAATCAACGACGCATGGAGGTTCATCACCTGCTTTTCGCGTTCGATGCGTCGCTGCAGTCGAGGCGATTGATTGCAATGCAGCAAGCGTTTCCATGAGGATCGAAAGGCTCATCAGGTCCCGCGCTCAAGACAACGTAAGCGGGAATAAACTTTTTGAGCGCTCAGTCTTGTCCGTGTCCGGCTTCGTTGCTGGTCGCAACAACAAGAGGAAACGCGCATGGCGCAAGATAATCACGACGACGGTATCGATCGTCGTCACGCTCTCGAATGCATGCTCTGGGGCGGCACCGGCGTTCTATGGACGATTTCAGGTGGCGTACCGAAGTCTTTCGGTTTGTTGAGTGAGGCTGAGGCGGCAACCGCCACGAATTCATTCACGTTCTTGCAGATTTCCGACAGCCATGTCGGCTTCGACAAGAAAGCAAATCCCAACGCGCTCGGTACTCTGCAAGAGGCGATCGCGAAGGTCAAAGCGCTTCCCAACAAGCCGGCGTTCATGCTCCATACCGGCGACATCACCCATTTGTCGAAGCCAAAGGAATTCGACGACGCCGCGCAGGTCATCGGTAGCGTAGGTCTTGACGTGCACTACGTGCCGGGCGAGCACGACAACCTCGACGATGTGCCACTGAAGTCCTATCTTGAGCGCTACGGTAAGAACACCAAGGGCACCGGTTGGTATTCCTTCAATCAGAACGGTGTCCATTTCATCGGTCTCAATAACGTGATGAACCTCCAGGCTGGCGCCATGGGCATGCTTGGGCCTGAGCAGCTGGCTTGGCTCGCCGATGATGTGAAGGGCCTTTCGGACTCCACGCCGATTGTCGTCTTCGCGCACATCCCATTGTGGACGATTTCCAGGGAGTGGGGCTGGGGCACCGAAGATTCCGAGCAAGCGCTATCGATGCTGAAGCGGTTCGGTTCGGTGACGGTGCTCAATGGTCATATTCATCAGTTGATGCAGAAGGTCGAAGGCAACGTCACCTTCCACACCGCCAGATCGACGGCCTTTCCGCAGCCGGAGCCAGGTACGGCCCCTGCGCCGCTACCATTGGTCGTTCCGGCCGAAAAGCTGCGCTCCGTCCTCGGCATCAGGACTGTCGTCTATACCCAGGGTCAGAAACAGCTTGCCGTTACCGATCAACCGCTGGCGGCGAGCTAAGCCACGTCGAGCCGCGGGTGCATTGATTCTTCAAGACCCTATTGAGGACTCTTTGTGTCAGTGGCACGGCAGCCGTGTCATCGTCGCTTGGGCCCTTCGTGGCTCCCTAGCTGAAGGTTCCGGGCGTTGATGACACGGCACCGTCCACCAGAAAACATACGCCTCCGCCTTGGCGGTGCGGATCGAACTTTCATGCTTGAGCACTAACGCAAACAACCGGGCAGGCGATTGCACACCCAATCGAGGGTGCCGCTGGGTCTCAATATCGGAGTATGATGATGAACAAGTTTATCTTAGCCGCTGGTGCAATTGCCGGCATTATGCTCGGGGCTGCCGCCGTCGCGCAGACAAAATCAACGATTCCGGTCATCGTGAAAGATTTGAAGTCGCCCTATTGGCAGGCCGTGCTGGCAGGCGCGCGCAAGGCCGGTCAAGATCTTGGCGTCAATGTTGTTGCGTTCGGTGATTCCGACGCGAGCAAGCAAATTGGCATCCTCGCAACGGTCGTTGCTTCAAACCCGGCGGCGATCGTGATAGCGCCCGCGGATTTTGCGGCGCTTGGAAAGCCGATCGATGAGGCCGCCAAGAAAGTCAAAATCATCGGGATCGAGTCCACAGCTGACACCAAGGCGATGACTTCGCTTTTGGCGACCGATAATCTGAATGCAGGTCGCATCGCTGCAGATGCTCTGGCTGTGGCGATCACGAAGTCGTATGCTGACACCGAAGGTGATGTTGCGATCATCACCGCAATGCCTGGAATTACCTCGCTCGATCAACGTGCCAAGGGATTCAAGGAGGTGGTTGCCGAAAAATATCGGGCGCTGGATGTCGTTGCCGAAAAAGCTGCCGACGGAAAGCCGGCGACGGCCATGAACATCATGAAGGATCTGATCGCAAACATAGCCGACCTGCGCGGTGTGTTCGTCTCGGATCCGGTCATGACGCTGGCGGTGGGCCAGGCCGTTGCCGATAAGAAATCGGACGACAAGATCAACGTCGTCGGCATTGGCTCGGACGAGAAGCTCATCGAATTCCTTCAGGATGATGTCATTACCGGGCTCATCGTGGAGGACCCGTTCCGTATGGGTTATGAGGGGGTGAAGACGGCGCTCGCCGCCTCGAAGGGCGAACAGGTGTTGGCCAAGATCGATACCGGGGCAACCCTTGTCAACAAGGCCAATATGAGCGCCGCGCGTTCGCAGGAACTCCTCAAGCCCAAAGTCGAATGACTGGCGTGAAGCTCAAAATTAAATCAAGCGACACCAGAATTCATTCGGAGATGGGAGCTTGATCGCTGTGGCCCGATAACGTCGAGTGTACATCTGGGCCCAGATTGCCGGCGACAGTGGGTTGCCGCCGGCCGCGCGGGGAACCAAATATACGCAAGTCCGCGAGCGAGTGATTTGTTGGGTTGATTGGTTGGCGAAATACGCCCAGCCGCCAAAGCCCTCCAACCATCACCACGTCCGAGTTTAATTCGGTACAGACAGGCGCTTGCAGCCTCGGGGAACTCTTTGGACCGGCCGTAATACATCGAGGCGGCGATGCCGTCCCGACGGGACAGGCGCGGGAGTCTGACCGGACTCCGGGTTAAAGAACGAA
Source organism: Bradyrhizobium sp. (assembly GCA_049509335.1). Lineage (GTDB taxonomy): Bacteria > Pseudomonadota > Alphaproteobacteria > Rhizobiales > Xanthobacteraceae > Bradyrhizobium. The sequence continues at coordinate 5,460 of JBEKZZ010000113.1, forward strand.
AAGTCTTAAGTCAGCGCCCGATCCTTAACATGCTTTAGGCAGTCCGCCCTTAATTCACGTGGGGTACAGCCAAAGCGATTCCGGAAGGTACGACTAAAGTGCGCAGCTCGTTCAAGCCGCTGTGTTCGGCGCCATTCACAGATAATCCTAAATCCTCGGAACTGACAGCGCTCGCGTTAGTCTGGGTCATCGAAAATGTGCGTGCCCCGCTGTGTCTTCAAGAACGCGGGATCACAAGGCATACGCAGCCGGTCGACCGCGCGTTTTGTGTCATCAGTTAGGAGACGGGTGAGTTCTTTAGAGTAAGCGGCAATTTCACCACGGGGGTTGATCGGAAAGCGTCAGTGAGCGCAAACGCATCAGCGGTCCGAAAAATCTCGTTGGTCAACCAAAAAGAATTTTTGAGCACTGTCGAGCCGGACCGGACATCTGGGGCAAGTTGGGCGAGTGATGAAGACGCCGGACGAGGGTGCCAGATATGAAGGATGGACCGGCGCGGCGGGTGACCGCCGTCAGAACCTGCCGATTGTCACCGTCGTCCTAATTCTTTGCGGGGTCGCGGCCTTGCATCTGGCTCTTTGGGGTCTGGCAGAACCGCGCTCGTCTGCGGCACATGTCGAAGCGCCGCTAGCGAGCGTCTCATATAACCGGTTTGCCAAACCAGCCTCGGCGGATGTAGGGGTGCCGGAGGCCCGGATCCGTGCCGATCTCACCGCGATCGCCAAACAAGCAAACGCGGTGCGCACCTATGCTTCAACGCAAGGTCTGGAAAGTGTTCCGGCGATTGCCGCTGAACTCGGGCTCACGGTCACGCTGGGCATCTGGATCGATCAAGATGAGGCCCGAAACAAGCGCGAGATCGAGACCGCGCTCGCCTGGTGCGGCATAACCCCAATGTTATCCGCCTGGTCGTGGGCAATGAAACAATCTTCCGGCATGAACACACGGCGGCCGAAATTGCCAAAATCGTCCGGCGCGTCAAACAAGAAAGCCCGGTGCCGGTGGCGACCGCCGACAACTGGAAAACATTTATTGACCATCCAGAGCTAGTTGACGCGGTCGACCAGGTCTTCGCCCACATCATTCCCTATTGGGAGGGCTTGCCGCAGAAGAGTGCCGTCAAGGGATCGCTCGCGATCTACGACAGACTGCGTGCAGCTTATCCGGGCAAGAAGATCGTTATCGGGGAGTTTGGCTGGCCAAGTGCGGGGCACAATTTTGAGCGCGCTGTCCCGGGTCCGTTCAGCCAAGCCGCCTTGCTGCGCGACTTCGTTGCAGAGGCCGACGCGCTCGGCATCGACTACAATATTGTCGAGGCGATCGATCAGCCTGAAAAGGTCTTCGAGGGTAACGTCGGCCCTTATTGGGGTATCCTTGATGCGTCGTTGCGGCCAAAATTTGCGTGGACGGGACCGCTTGTCGACACCGGCATTTCCTCGAAGGGAAATAAAATCTCGGACAGCCCTAGTGTCCTAATCTGCCGTCGTGAGTGTCCTAATTACGTTAACTTTTTCGAGGTGAGCAATATTGACCACTATGTCGGCCAGCCGACATGCCAGAGTTCTGCCCATCCTCTAAATGGAATGGAGCAGCACCATGCCGCGACACCATTTCACTCCGACTGAATCACTTGAAGTTCGACTTGCCACAGAGGCGGCGAAGCTTCGAAAGCAAGCGCAAGGTACGCCCTACGGGATCGAGCGAGATCGACTTGTGAGACGCGCTAGGCAGGCTGAAACCGGCTCACACATAAGCGAATGGCTGCGCTCGGCCGGACTACAGTCGCCGAAGTAGCTAGCTGCTAGGAGGCGCTATGGCAGCCGTCTTAGTTTTAAAAATAGCCACCGTTGGACTATGCGTCTTTTCGACGTTGCTGGCGTCTATGCTGTACTTCAATTTGTAAGAAGTAAGGCCGCCTCAT
>JBEKZZ010000114.1:0-7269 GCA_049509335.1 Bradyrhizobium sp.
GCTGTCCTCTAAAATTTGAATTATGCTTGCAACTCAATTTCAGAGGATGGGCGCTAGTTTCTCTGAAAAGGGAGTAAGCGGCAGTGACCGATTATTTTGAGGACCACGGATTGCCCCTCGTTCAACTGAAAGAACAGCGTCGCGATTTGGTCGTCGCGCTGATGGGGCGCCAGTCTGGTCCGGTATCAAAAGAGAAAATTGCCGAAATTGCCGCGATTCAGCAGGCGATCGCAGCCGTGGAGGCGGTTATTGTTGACCTCGACGCAGAGACCTATCCTGTTTCTTGCCGAAGGCGGTTTCGACAAATCCTTGCGACGTGAGATTTTTTATCCACCGGGTGGAACGGAAAAGTCACCGAGCGGCCCTGGCGGCTTGGTCGGCGTCACATCCTACGATCTTTCGACCCACCCACCCGACGATCTCGACATCTTCGAGCGTGAGTTCGAACGGCGTGCATCGCCGCAACCGCCGCAAATTCGGCGGCTCTCAACCAAACGTCGTTGCCAGGGGATTGACCGGCTTGCGTTGCTGACAACGGAATGCGGTCACGACAAACGTGTCGCGTATCATCAGATATATATCTGATGATACGCAGGGGGTTCACGGGAGAAAGAAGCAGCCACTTCCCCCCAGCTTGCTTTTGTGATAATCCCAAATCATGGCGAAATTAATTAAGGGTGATCCTAAAAGAGGACGCCCCGCGACCGGCAAAGATCCGATGGTGGGTGTTCGAATGTCTGAGGGGTTTCAGGGCGAGATTAGGGCTTGGGCAAAAAGGCAGCCTGACAATCCGCCGCTCGCCCCGGCCATCCGCCGTCTCGTCGAGATCGGACTCAGGGCAAAAAAAGCGATTACTCCACGGAGCGACTAGCGTTCACTGCTTGGGTTTCAAAGACTGCGATATCGATAACCTGCAACCGGACGAAGCACGCGCGTTGTATATGATAGACAATTTCTTCGATCGCCCGTCGAAAAAGCGGCGTCCCTATTTCGAGATCAGACTGGACCAGGCTCTGGCCGGTTGGAAGGCGAAGGGGAAATGAGCCCTTCGATGCCGGCGCGGCGGCCGTGGACCGCCGACGAACAAAAGAAACTGGACGACCTCACGAAGGCCGGAAAGACCGCCGCCGAGATGGCGGCCGCTCTTCATCGGACACCCCACTCCATTTATTCGCAGCTACAGCGCCTTGACATAAAGCGAAAGAAAGCCGCCCGCGACGTGGTCGCGATCGGGCTCAAATCGAAGAAATCGAAATAAGTGGAAAATTTCACCGCGCATGTCGTCGGTGAGCCGACCACCTCCGCGAGAAGCGCTGGCTCGAACTTTATGCGAAGCAAGTGCGCGCAAAGCCCTCGGACAATCAGCGTTGCTTCTCGTTCCAGGATTAACCCGCAGCTCCGGCATTTCAGCTCAACGAGCAGGTTTCGTTGCGGCGTCGTGCGACAGCGATAGCGTGATCCCGCCGGATATTGCCCATCCGGAGCCAACACAGACCGGATCTTCCACGGAAAAGTCTGGCGGCGTCACGACGGGCGTCATTGGACGCATGAGATGTTGACCGAGTTTAGGACCGATCGAGATCATTGATACGCACGCGCCTCAGGTAACCTTGATCGGTTAGGTTAAGCCGCGAATCTTGTTGCGGTATCAGATAGGAGCGTTACACGTACCCGACATGAAGCAGCGCAAGCCGAAAGACCTGATCGAGGAACCGGATAAACCACTGCGCGTCCGGTACTCCGAAGTCGTCGAGCTTCGAGAACTGGTAAAGAAGGCGCAGTCAGAGGTTGACGATGCGGAATTCAAGCAATCAAAGTCTTGAAGCCGAGCCGCTGCCGATAATAATTGCCGCGGATTTAGCATCGTCTCTGCATCCGGCAAGATGGACAATCAACCCAGCTTCAAGATTGGCGGTGTTCCCGGATCATTTTGGCGCCGCGTGTAATCCAGCTCACATGCGGCCAGAGCGGATTGAGTTAAAAATTCGTCCAACCCGAAGATGGAGTTGCTGTTGCTCTAAATCCACGGCCAGACTCGGGTTTTCGGAAGCGTCGATATTCTTTTGATTGTGCCGAGCGTCGGTCGTTTTGTTCAGGCAGGGGTACAACGGGGCGTCGCCATGATTGACACAATTACCGTGTTCTTCGGCCTTTTTAGTGCCGGCATTTTCCTCGCTCATGCATTTGATGGCTATCGTTCCAGAGCTTCGTCAAGGGAGCGCGATCATGCTTGACCACGACTTCGTGTCCGGTGGGTTCCTCGCGGTAACCGCAGCCGGCCTTGTGCTGCTTTGCTCGGGCCTGCTCGCTATTGCGCTTGCCTGAATCGCCCGGCGCCTTCGCCACCGCCTATCAGCCCTTCTCGTCTCGGCCCGCATGAGCAGCGCGCGGCGGCGATGTTGGCCGACCGAGTTTCCTGCGAATTTTTCGATTCGGTCGCTCCGCCGACGTTGCGCCGCACCGGATTCGCGAAAGGCTCCCAACGAACGTTGGCAGCAGAGCAAATGCTTTCAGGAACAGTTCGGCGTGCGTTCGCCGCGTCATTCCATCAATTGCGCGCGCCATGCCCGTCGCTATCCGGAATGCATTGCCGTAGCACAATCCCCTAGAATTAGCGCCAGGCCCGCGGTCGATCCACAATAGCTGGCGCTCAAAATTCTCTGGCGCTGCGCGAACAGTTTGTGACAGATTTAACGAGATTGTTATGTAATTGTTAGCCGACCGAGAACGGCCGCGAGACCTTAGTCTCGCTGAGGTGCCGAGGCTCGGCTTCGCTTGAGAGAGTGATCGAAGGCCCACGCCATGGCGCATATTGTGTCGGTCGAATGGAACGTCGAGGATTTTCGTCGCCTGATTGGCGAACAGTCGCAGCTGAGCGAGGCAGAACTCCCTACCGCAAAAACGATTGATGTCGTCGGCCTTGAGATAACGCCCTTGTCCGGGACGCTCGAAAGGTCGCCTCAGCCGCAAGACGCGGAAGTTGTCCGGCCGAAAAACGGCGATTTGCCCGACCCGAAATTCGTTGCCGCGGACGTTGTACCCGGAGAAGCGCCAACACCCGATCATGAGGCCTCTTTCGCCACTGCGCTTGAAATTGTCGATTGCGAAGTCGTTAATAGTGGAAAGCCTGGTCACAAAACATCCGATGAGATCGCTGACTCATGCGGTGCGGCAGTCGCCGTACCGCCTGCATTTACGGGACCTGCCGTACCGCCTGCCTTTACAGCGAAAAGCGAAGTAACGCCGAAATCATCATTGCTTCAAAACGCGATCGAGGGGCCTGATACCCGTGCAGGCACGGCCACTTACGGCGAGCGTAGTGTGCTATATCGCGGTGTCGCATTTTCGAAGGTGAAATCTGCCCGAGGCGAGCTCTGGAGATGGAGCGTGCTCGTCGGCGAGCCGGCGATGCTGAGGATGGGCGAGGCTGCCAGCGAGCAGCAGGCCGAGTTGGACGCGCGAAGTGTCATAGACAGGACGATTGCGGTAGAGGAAACCCTGCGGCGTCTTAAGCGCAGCGACCGTTCTGATTAGAGACCCACGAAGGAACCGGTGCCGACATTGGCAACGCACTTTTGGGCCTGACAGTCGCGATTCAGTCACCGCGGACAAGTCGATCAGCGCATGGGGGTCGCCGCCGGAGGCGCTGCTACGGAACTCCGCCAGGGCCAAAATCTTTATTGCTCATCGAGAACAAAATAGGAACTTTGCAGGATTTCGTGCTATGTAACCCGCCCTTACACGGAAAGCGATTCACTCTTCCCATGGCCAAATCCACCCTCTCCTTTGTCTGCCAGAACTGCGGCGCGGCGTATAACCGCTGGGCCGGCAAGTGCGAATCCTGCGGGGAGTGGAATACGCTGGTCGAGGAGGATGTAACCGGCGCCACCACAATGCCGGTCTCGATCCGAAGCAAGCGCAAGGGCCGGTTGTTCGCGCTGGAGACTTTGACGGGCAAGAGCCACGACGCCCCTCGCCTGCCTTCCGGCATGGCCGAACTCGACCGCGTCACTGGCGGCGGCTTTGTCAGGGGCTCGGTGCTCTTGGTCGGCGGCGATCCCGGCATCGGCAAGTCGACGCTGTTGACGCAGGTGACATCGCTGTTGGCGCGGGCCGGCCATCGCGCGGTGTACATTTCGGGTGAGGAAGCCGTGGCGCAGGTGCGGCTGCGCGCCGAGCGTCTGGGCCTTGCCGACGCGCCGGTGCAGCTTGCGGCTGAAACTTCCGTCGAGGATATCGTCTCGACCCTGTCGGAAGGTGCGGTGCCGCGCCTGATCGTGATCGATTCGATCCAGACCATGTGGACCGACACGGTTGAATCCGCGCCCGGCACGGTAACGCAGGTGCGCGCCTCGGCGCAGGCGCTGATTCGGTTTGCCAAGAAATCAGGCGCTGCGATCATCCTGGTCGGCCATGTGACAAAAGACGGCCAGATCGCAGGACCCCGGGTGGTCGAGCACATGGTCGATGCGGTCCTGTCGTTCGAGGGTGAAGGCTCGCAGCAGTTCCGCATCCTGCGCGCGGTGAAGAACCGCTTCGGTCCTACCGACGAGATCGGCGTGTTCGAAATGACCGGCCTCGGCCTGCGCGAGGTCTCCAATCCGTCCGAATTGTTCCTGTCCGAACGCGATCTCGGCAGTCCGGGCACGGCGGTATTTGCCGGAATCGAAGGCACAAGGCCGGTGCTGGTGGAATTGCAGGCGCTGGTGGCGCCGACCTCGCTCGGCACGCCGCGGCGGGCCGTGGTGGGCTGGGATCCGAGCCGGTTGTCGATGGTGCTGGCGGTGCTCGAGGCCCATTGCGGCGTCAAACTGTCCGGCTACGACGTCTATCTGAACGTGGCGGGAGGCCTGCGGATCCAGGAACCGGCGGCCGACCTTGCCGCGGCCGCCGCCCTGGTATCGTCGCTGGTCAATGCGCCGCTGCCGACGGACGCGGTGTATTTCGGCGAGATTTCGCTGTCGGGCGCGGTGCGGCCGGTGGCGCAAACCTCGGCGCGCCTGAAGGAAGCGGCCAAACTCGGCTTCGGCCGCGCCGTGCTCCCCGAATCGGCGCGGGGTGATGCCGGCGGCGACGCTGGTTTGACCCTCAATACCGTCGGCGGATTGACCAGCCTGGTCGCGGATATTGCCGCCCGCGCGCCTCCGAAAGGAAGCAGGGAGGCTGCGCCTGAGAAAAATGCCACACCTGCGAGATTCCGGCGTCAGGAAGGCTAGCGGGTTTCCCCTTTTCCGCTTGATGTTCTATATAGCCCGCGCGGCTCGGGGGTGACACGATTTCCAGCCTTGCGGGACGGGCCATAGGACCCTCAGTTAGGGCGGCACCGACCACGCCGATTCGCGGTTTTGTACTTTGATGCGGACCTGACCAGCCGATGCCGATAACGATACTCGATCTCGTCCTGCTCGCCGTGATGCTGATCTCCGGCCTGCTCGCGATGGTGCGCGGCTTCATGCGCGAGATTCTCTCGATCGCGGCCTGGGGCACCGCCGCGCTGGTCACGCTCTATGCGTTCGGCAAGCTGCTGCCGACCGCCAAGACCTATTTTAACAACGATACGGTCGCCAGCGTGGTCGTGGTCGCCGGCGTGTTCATCGTTACCTTGATCGTGGTTTCGATCATCACCGTGCGGATATCGGACATGATCCTGGATTCCCGGATCGGCGCGCTCGACCGCACCCTCGGATTCCTGTTCGGGCTGGCGCGCGGCCTCTTGATCGTGGTGGTCGCCTTCATGTTCTTCAGCTGGCTGGTGCCCGACAAGCAGCGGCCCGACTGGGTGACAGGGGCGAAGTCCCGGGTGGTGCTACAGGGAACCGGGGATTGGCTGATGTCGCTCTTGCCGGATGACCCCGAGAACACCATCTTGAAGAGATTCAAGAAGAATAAACCGGAAGATGAACAAACTGACACCGACCCGGCGGCAGCGCCGGCGACCGGTGATGGCTACAGCAAGCCTGCCCGCGACAGCTTGAAAAAGCTGATCGAGAAGCCTGCAGGACATTGAAACCAGGCCAGAAGAGAGGCGCGATGGACTGTCAACAGAGCCCTTCCGACGTAGCCGCGCAACATAATCTGAATCTCGACTTGCCTGATCTCGACCTGCTGGATTCAGACCTGGAAGGCGACACGTTGCGCGAGGAATGCGGCGTGTTCGGCATTTTCGGCCACCCCGAGGCCGCCGCCATCACCGCGCTCGGGTTGCACGCCTTGCAGCATCGCGGCCAGGAGGCCGCCGGTATCGTCTCCTTCGACGGCACCCGATTTCACAGTGAACGCCGGCTCGGTCTCGTCGGCGATACCTTCTCCCGCCGCGAGGTGATCGAGCGCCTCCCCGGCAACACCGCCGTCGGCCATGTCCGCTACTCCACCACCGGTGCGACCATCCTGCGCAACGTGCAACCGCTGTTCGCCGAGCTCAATGCCGGCGGGTTCGCGGTCGGCCACAACGGCAACCTCACCAACGGTCTGACCTTGCGCCGCGAACTGGTGCGCAACGGCGCCATGATGCAATCCACCACCGACACCGAAGTGATCCTGCATCTGGTGGCGCAGTCCAGGCGCAACCGCTTCATCGACCGCTTCATCGAAGCCCTGCGCGCCATCGAGGGCGCCTACTCGCTGGTGTCGATGACCAACAAGAAGCTGATCGGCGCCCGCGATCCGCTCGGCATCCGCCCGCTGGTGCTGGGCGAACTCGACGGCTGTCCGATTCTGGCGTCGGAAACCTGCGCGCTCGACATCATCGGCGCGAAATACATCCGCGACATCACCCCCGGCGAAGTCATCGTGTTCGACGATCGCGGCGCCCAGAGCCACAAGCCGTTTCCGCCGGTGCCGCCGCGGCCCTGCATCTTCGAATACATCTATTTCGCGCGCCCGGATTCGATCGTCGGCGGCCGCTCGGTCTATGATGTGCGCAAGGCGATGGGCGCCCAGCTCGCCCGCGAGAGCCATGTCGCGGCCGATGTGGTAGTGCCGGTGCCGGATTCCGGCGTGCCGTCAGCCATCGGCTATTCCAGGGAATCCGGCGTGCCGTTCGAACTCGGCATCATCCGCAATCACTATGTCGGCCGCACCTTCATTCAGCCGACGCAAAGCGTGCGCGAACTCGGCGTGCGCATGAAGCATTCCGCCAACCGCGCGGCGATCGAGGGCAAGCGCATCGTGCTGATCGACGATTCGCTGGTGCGCGGCACCACCTCGAAGAAGATCGTGAAGATGATGCGCGACGCCGGCGCGCGCGAAGTGCATTTCCGGATCGCCTCG
>JBEKZZ010000115.1:0-7098 GCA_049509335.1 Bradyrhizobium sp.
CCTGGATCAACGGCCGCAAACGTTTTCAGGGCGGCTTGCGCGCTGCGATTCCCGTGGTCGAGGCCGACGGCCTCAGGCTGAAATTCAACCCGTTTGCAAATGTCACGCCTGCCGAAATCGAGGCGATTTATGCGCGGGCGAAATTTCCGCCGCATCCGCTCAAAGCTTCCGGCTTTTTGTCGGTCGGCTGCATGCCTTGCAGCAGCCGCGCCCAGGGAGGTGAAGACGCCCGTGACGGCCGCTGGCGCGGCCGCTCCAAGACGGAATGCGGAATCCATACCGTCAGGACGCCTTAGGCCTCCGCCGGCCTGAAAAAAGCCGCTCCGTTCACCTTTCAGCCACGGTTGGCGTGCAACAACCGCCCCCTCAGACCTGTTGGGGATATTCCATCGATGCGCGCTTGGGCCGTGATGATCGCGCTATTGGCGCTTGGCGGCTGCGCGTCGGAAACGCCGGTCGAACAGCCCAGCATGTATTTCAACATGGCGGAGCCTGGTGCGAAACTCGATGCCCAGGCGGCTGCGACGATGATTTCGCTCTACCGCAAGAACAACGGCGTCGGCGTCGTGGTGATTGATCCTGAGTTGATGAGGATAGCGGAGACGCAGTCCCAGGCCATGGCGAGCCGCAACAAGCTTGATCATGACGTCAAGGCCCCGCTGCCGAAACGCCTGCAGGCGGCCGGATATCCATCGACGGTTGCCGTCGAGAATGTATCAGCCGGTTACCACACGCTGGCAGAGGCATTTTCCGGCTGGCGGGACTCGCCGCCGCATCGGGCAAATATGCTTCAAAGCGATGTCACAAAAATGGGCATCGCGGCGAGCTATGCTCCAAATACCAAATACAAGGTGTTCTGGACGCTTATTCTTGCGTCAACCGAGCCGCGCGATCGCGTCGGCATACCGCTTCCCACTGGCCTAACGGAGTGACGCTGGCTCGAACTGGCGTCAAGGCTCCGACATTTGTATGATGTCGCGGAAGTTGCGAATGTTCGAAGTAAGATGAAACTGGAAACATATCGTTGCTTGCGGTCCGTTAGATTCTAGCGCTGGAAAAGTGACCGCCAAGAGGTAATGCGACTATTGGAATCGGACCGCCAGCTATGACTGATCCCGCGCCGGCAACGACACCCGCAAAAGCACAACGTGTCCTCGTCCTGCAGGGCGGCGGTGCGCTCGGCTCCTATCAGGCCGGCGCATATCAGGCGCTTTGTCACAGTGATTTCGAGCCGGACTGGGTTGCCGGGATCTCGATCGGCGCCATCAATGCCGCCATCATTGCCGGCAACGAGCCCGCCAAGCGCGTCGAGAAGCTGAAGGAATTCTGGCAGACCGTTTCTTCGGCCACGACTTGGGTTCCTGTCACGAAGAGCGACCGCGAACGTTCGCTGTACAACGAAACCAACGCCGCCTACATCGCGACCTTCGGGGCGCGCGGTTTCTTCACGCCGCGAATACCGCCGGCGCCGCTATGGCCGCAGGGGAGTCCGGAGGCGCAGAGCTATTACGACACCTCACCGCTACGCAGGACGCTGGAGCGGCTTGTCGATTTCGACCGCATCAACGATCTGAAATGCCGGCTCAGCGTCGGCGCGGTGGGTGTGACCTCGGGCAATTTGAAATATTTCGACAATGTCGAATTCAAGAGGCTGGGAAAACAGATCGGCCCGGAGCACATCATGGCGTCCGGCGCGTTGCCGCCGGGCTTTCCGTCCATCGTCATCGACGGCGAGCATTATTGGGATGGCGGCGTCGCTTCCAACACGCCGCTGGATTATGTGCTGGATACCGAGACCAACAACGACCTTCTGATCTTCCAGATCGACCTCTTCAGCGCCCGCGGATTGTTGCCGCGGTCGCTATTGGAGGCGGCCGAGCGCGAGAAGGATATCCGCTACTCAAGCCGCACCCGTATGACGACCGACAAGAATCGCCAGGTTCATAACGCCCGCAAGGCGGTCCGTGACCTGATCGAAAAATTGCCCGACCATCTCAAGGACGATCCTTCGGTGGTCTTTTTGCGCGAGGTAGCCAAAGAGAACACCGTCACGGTGGTGCACCTGATCTATCGAAGCAAGAATTACGAGACCTCTTCGAAGGACTACGATTTTTCCCACGTCGCCATGCTTGAGCATTGGGAATCCGGTGTACGCGACGTTCACCGGTCGATGGAGTACCGGGATCGGCTCGAAAAGCCACAATCCGACGAAACCATGGTGACCTACGATTTCTCGGGCGACGATATTCCCCCCAAAAAGGAGTAAGCAGAAATGACGGATCTGAAAGGCAAGACGGCGGTAGTGACCGGCTCGACCTCTGGCATCGGGCTCGCTTATGCTCGCGCCTTTGCCAGCGCCGGTGCCAATATCGTGATCAACGGCTTTGGCGCGCCGGCTGATATCGAAAAGGAGCGTTCCGCGATCGAGACCGACTACAAGGTCAAGGCGGCGTATTCGGCGGCCGACATGACCAAACCGGCCGAGATCGCCGACATGATTGCGTTCGGCGAGAAGACGTTCGGCTCGGTCGATATCCTCGTCAACAATGCCGGTATTCAGTTCGTCTCACCGATCGAGGAATTTCCGATCGAGAAGTGGGATGCCATCATCGCGATCAACCTGTCGTCGGCGTTTCACGGCATTCGGGCGGCGGTGCCCGGCATGAAGAAGCGTGGCTGGGGCCGCATCATCAATACGGCGTCGGCGCACTCACTGGTGGCCTCGCCCTTCAAGTCGGCTTATGTCTCGGCCAAGCACGGCATTGCCGGCCTCACCAAGACGGTGGCGCTGGAGGTCGCGACCTCAAAGATTACCTGCAATTGCATCAGCCCCGGCTATGTCTGGACCCCGCTGGTCGAGCACCAGATCCCGGAAACGATGAAGGCGCGCAACATGACCAAGGAACAGGTCATGAAAGACGTGCTGTTGGCCGCGCAGCCGACCAAGGAGTTCGTGACTTCCGAGCAGGTCGCAGCACTCGCGCTGTTTTTGTGCGGTGACGATGCAGCCCAGATCACGGGAGCCAATCTCTCGATCGACGGCGGCTGGACCGCGGAGTAGCTCGTCATGCCCCGCGAAGGCGGGGCATCCGGTACGCCGGATGGTTGAGTTGAACTTCGGCAATCACGATTACTGGATCACCCGCCTTCGCGGGTGATGACAGTGAGCTAGGTTGCGTTCTTCCCGAATGCGAGCACGTGCAAACCGAGCTTCCGGCGGACGATGTAGAACAACAGCACGGTCTCGAAGACGAGCGAGATCGAGGTTGCGGCGGCAGCGCCGTGACCGCCGAAGCGCGGCACCAGCGCGACACAGAGCGCAACGTTCAGGACGAATGACAGCCCGTAGGCCAGCGCGCAAATATATTGATGGCCGAGCATATTGAGCAGCCGCTCGACCGGGCCGACCGCCGCGCGAACGACCAGGCCGATCGCGGCGACGAACATGATGTCGTAGCCGATCACAAATTGCGGCCCGAACAGCCAAAGCAGCGGCTTGCCAAGCGCGAGCAGCAGGATGGTAGCGGCGAGCGAAGGCCAGAACGTCCATTTGATGGCATGCGCGACATAGGCCGAGAGCCGCGCCCGATCGCCGAGCGCGTGATACTCGGCAAAGCGGTGCGCGGTGGTCGCCGACATCGCGTAGTGGATGAAGGAAACCAGCGCCAGCGTCTTCACCACCGCAAAGTAGACGCCGACCTCTTCCGAAGAACGGTATTGTTGCAGCACCAGCACGTCGGTGTAGGACAACAACAGATAGAAGCCCTCGACCATCAGGATCGGCAGCGAGATCGAAAGCCAGAAGCCGATCTCATAGGCTTTCGGACCCGGCGGGATGTGGCCCTTGAGCCGGCGATTGAGCGCCACCATCTGGCCGATCATGGCGATCCAGACAGCGGCCGCGCTTGCGGCCATCGCGGCTGTTGCTCCCAGATGGAAGCCGAGAACAAACAGGCCCGCGGTGACACCGATGATCAGGGATTGCCGGATGATGAATTGCGGCATCAATCCCAGTCGCATCCAGTCATGGGAGCGCGCGATGCCGTCCTGGGTATTGGCTACGACGAAGGCAGGCAGCGTGAGGCAGCCGATGTAAAGCGGAACGGTCTCGCCGGCTCCGATCCAAGGCGACAGCAGGTTGACTAACCCCGCCAGCAGCGCCGAAACCACGGTCGAGACAGCAAGCGTCATCCAGCGGCTGCCGGCAAGAAAGCCGCGCAACAGCGCATGCTCGCCGCGGGTGCGGTATTCCGGAATGATCTTCTGGGCTGAAGAAGAAATGCCGAAGTCCATCATGCTGCCGAGCAGCAGCACCCAGGTCCACACATAGACATAGATGCCGTAGTCCGAGCCGCCCATCCAGCGGGCGAGCAGAACTTGCGAGAAATAGGCGAGGCCTGCGCTCAGCACGCGGATAATGAAGATCGTACCTGCCAGACGCCGCGTCACCGAGGCTTCGCTGGGACCCTCACCGCCGAGCAGCGATCGCAGACGCGCGAGCACGCTTGTGGGCGGGGTGGTTGCGGGTTGGGTATCCATCACGGCCAAAGCGGTGAATCCTCGCGCCGCAGTGATGCGGCGATCGATTTGGCCTATCAACACTTCGTTAAGATTCGGTGGCCTGGTGACCCTTCGGGTCAATCCAGATTGATATTGAACTCGTAGGAGCGGTCGCCTCCGACCAGCGTGAATTTGAGGGCCGCGCCGTCCGGGTTGGTTCCAGGCGGCATGCCGTCGAGTTCGAAAGCAAAGCGTTTGATGCCGGGCGGTCCGTGCTCGAGAAGTTTTGGCACCGGCAGCGCCCAGTCCGGCGTTGGTCCTTCGACAAACAGACTGACCGCCCTCGCATCGGGCGAGATCACGTCGACCAGAACCTCGGATTTACCCTCGCGCTTGACGTCACGAATCGTGAGCGGGTTAGGGTCGCCGATCGATGCCGGCTTCGGAACCGTATCGAGCGCCGCGAACAGGACATTGTCTTCGGTGCTCGCGACGCTGGCGAAGGTCAACTCCGCGTTGGCTTCGACCGGGATGCAAATTTTCTCGCACACCGCGTAGTTGATGCTTGCGCGAAGCGTCACCGGCTTGTCGTTGCTTTTCGGCACGATCCGCAGCGGCAGCACCACCTGGTCGTGATAGCCGAGCGAGAAGCCGCCGGCGCCGTCGTCGAATTTTGTCGGCGCCGGCCATAGAACGGTCACGGCCTCGATGTTCTCTGATTTGGAGAAATCAAAACGGGGTGGAACGCCGGAATCACCAGAGGTACGCCAGTAAGTTTTCCAACCCGGATCGAGTTGAACCGCAATGCCTCCAAGCAACACCGGACCGCTGTGCGATCCTGCCAGCAGCCGCACGGCGGCGTGCGTTGCCTTCTGCCAGGGTGAGGCGTCTTGGGCCGACGCAGCGGTCAGTGACAACGAACTCAGCGCGGCCAGGGCAAACAGAGCCGCCGATCGCGAAATTCGGAACGTCGGCGCGCGCTCGTGAGAGGTGGGAACCATCGCGTTCATAAAGTGTCCTTAACCCCAAGCGAGATCGCAAGCCATTGAATTGCTTGTGATGCACGGTGAAACGCAGCGCCAGCTTGATTGACAGAACTTAAGTCCAATATCAGGATAAGTCACTTAAGCGAGTGTTTAGCGATGAGCTCTGAAAGCAAGAGAGCGGGATTTCGTCACCGCGAAATGGCAGGCGCCGCCGACGATGCCGAAGGCCATCACTATCTCGATGGCCAGTTGCTGATCGCCATGCCCGTTATGGGCGACCCGCGCTTCGAACGTTCGGTGATCTATCTCTGCGCGCACTCGGCAGAAGGCGCCATGGGCATCATCGTGAACCGACCGGCGGGAAGTATCGATTTCCCCGGTCTTCTGGTGCAACTGGATATCATCAAGAAGGCCGACCAGATCAAGCTGCCTGAAAATGCCGAGACCTTGAAAGTGCTCAAGGGAGGGCCGGTCGAAACCGGCCGCGGCTTCGTGCTGCATTCGAGCGACTTCTTCATTCAGGATGCGACGCTGCGGATTGATCACGAGATCTGCCTGACTGCAACTGTCGATATCCTGAAAGCCATCGCCAAGGGGTCCGGGCCCAAGCATGCGATACTGGCTCTGGGTTATGCGGGCTGGGCCGCCGGCCAGCTCGAAAGCGAAATTCAAGACAATGGCTGGCTGCACTGTGACGCCGACCCAGATTTGATCTTCGGCAGCGATGTCGAGGAGAAATATACCCGCGCGCTGCGCAAGATCGGGATCGATCCGGGCATGCTGTCCAACGAGGCGGGACACGCCTGACTTCTCCCTCGCCCCGCCCTTGCGGGGGCGCGACGAGCGAAGCTCGCCCTAAGAGGGTTGGGGTGTGGGGCTTTTCCTACACACGGAGATCGCGGAGATTTCCCCTCACCCGCAACGCATTCTTCGATGCGTTGCGACCTCTCCCCGCGCGCGGGGCGAGGTGAAGCGGGACCAAGTACATAAACCGATCAACTACTCCGCCGCCTGCTGCGCGACGGTGGGTTCGGTGCCGGCGACCGTCGCCCGCCGCATATCGCGCGGTTGCGATTGGTCGTAGCGGCGCACGCGATGCATCGTTTGCCGGTTGTCCCACATCACAAGGTCATGCAGCGTCCATTTGTGGACATGGACGAATTCGCTCCGGGTGGCGTGTTCGGTGAGGTCGCGCAGCAAGAGCCGCGCTTCCGGCATGCTCATACCGACGATCCCTCCCGCATGGGAAGACAGATAGAGCGATTTGCGGCGGTGAACGGGATGGGTGCGCACCAGCCGCTGCAGCACCGGTTTGAACATCTGCTTTTCTTCCTCGGTGTAATCGAGAAAGCCCAATGATCCCCGTGAATACATCAGCGAGTGTTCGCAGATCATGTCTTCGATCTCGGCCTTGGTGTCGTCGTCGAGCGCGTCGTACGCCGCTCGCATGTCGGCAAATTCGGTGTTGCCGCCCTTGGGATTCACCACCCGCGCCGAGAGCAGCGAGAACTTGGCCGGGATTGGACGAAATGAACTGTCGGAATGCCAGAGGCAGTTGCCGAGATTGAACAGGTGCGTGCGGTGGTCGCGCGGCAGCGGCTTGCCGTCCTTG
>JBEKZZ010000116.1:0-7024 GCA_049509335.1 Bradyrhizobium sp.
CACGTAACTGAAAAGCGAGCCGGACCGTTCGTCACTCCCCCGCATCGCGACCCCCAAGTCAAATCCGGGTCCCAGAGAATCATGATACGAAACGCTTCGCTACCGACTTCTTCAACAGCCTGCTAGCCGTCGTTCCCATCAATTTGCCGCAAACCTGCAGGCGTTTGCCTCGGGTGGTTATCTCGGATGTTTGCATCGGGCGGCGTATTCGCCCTATAGCTCGTCCTATTGGAAAACAGGTATTGATATGGATCGCATTCGCATCATTGGCGGCAACGCGCTCAACGGCACCATTGCGATTTCCGGCGCTAAGAATGCCGCGCTGCCCTTGATGATCGCGGGTCTTTTGACCGACGAGACGCTGGTCCTCGACAATGTGCCCCGGCTCGCCGACGTCGCGCAGTTGCAGCGGATTCTCGGCAACCACGGCGTCGATATCATGTCGGCCGGAAAGCGGCCCGGCGATCGCGAATATCAGGGCCAGACCCTGCATATCTCCGCAGCCGATATCATCGACACCACCGCGCCCTATGATCTGGTGTCGCGGATGCGCGCCAGCTTCTGGGTGATCGCGCCGCTGCTGGCGCGGATGCACGAAGCCAAGGTATCGCTGCCGGGCGGCTGCGCCATCGGCACCCGGCCGGTGGATTTATTGATCATGGCGCTGGAAAAGCTCGGCGCCGAGATTGCGATCGACGGCGGCTATGTGATCGCCAAGGCACCTGGTGGCCTCAAAGGGGGAGAGATCGATTTTCCCAAGGTGACGGTCTCTGGCACCCATGTCGCGCTGATGGCCGCGACGCTGGCAAAAGGAACGACTGTCATCACCAACGCCGCCTGTGAGCCTGAAATTGCCGACGTTGCCGATTGCCTCAACAAGATGGGCGCGCGCGTCACAGGAGCGGGCACGCCGCGGATCGTCGTCGAGGGCGTCAGCGCGCTGCATGGCGCGCGGCACACCGTGTTGCCCGATCGCATCGAAACCGGCACCTATGCCATGGCGGTGGCGATGACCGGAGGCGACGTTCAATTGAGCGGCGCACGGCCGGAATTGCTGCAAGCGGCGCTTGACGTGCTGACCGAGGCCGGCGCGGTCGTGACCGTGAATAACGAAGGTATTCGCGTCGCTCGCAACGGTGCGGGTCTCAATCCGGTGACGGTTTCGACCGCGCCGTTTCCAGGCTTCCCGACCGATCTTCAGGCCCAGCTGATGGCGCTGATGACCCGCGCCAGGGGTGCTTCCCGCATCACCGAGACGATTTTCGAAAACCGCTTCATGCACGTGCAGGAACTGGCGCGGTTCGGCGCGCGGATCCAACTCGACGGCGAAACCGCAACCGTTCACGGTATCGGCCAGTTGCGCGGCGCGCCGGTCATGGCCACCGACCTGCGCGCCTCGGTGTCGCTGGTTATCGCCGGCCTTGCTGCCGAGGGCGAGACCATGGTCAACCGCGTCTATCATCTCGACCGCGGCTTTGAGCGGCTGGAGGAGAAGCTCTCCGCCTGCGGCGCTCGCATCGAGCGCATCAGCGACTAGGTACGGCCCCGCTCTGAGGGACCAGCCTGTTCCGCGATCCGGCCGAAGCGCCCGAAATTGCAGCTCCCCGGAGAGCGGTTTGCCCTTCGAAGGGTTGACGGCGATTTGTCCTCGCGCCATGGAGCAGAAGCCTTTATTTAGGTCTGCAAGACGTTTGCCGGAAAGCCGCCATGCCTGTTCTGCTCGATACCTCCAGCGCCGAATTCGGACGCGCGTTCGCCGCGTTCCTGGCGATGAAGCGCGAGGTTGCCGCCGATGTCGAAGCGGCCAGCCGGCGCATTGTCGACGACGTGGCGAGCCGAGGCGATCTGGCCCTCATCGAAGCCACGCGAAAATTTGACCGGCTTGATCTCGACGCCGCGGGCCTTCGCGTCCGCGGGGACGAAATCGAGCAAGCCGCGAAGGCCTGCGACCGCGAGACGCTGGCCGCGCTTGAACTGGCGCGCGACCGGATCGAGAGTTTCCATCGCCGGCAACTGCCGAAGGACGAGCGCTTTACCGATGCGCTCGGCGTTGAACTCGGCTGGCGCTGGAGTGCGATCGAGTCGGTCGGACTTTATGTCCCCGGCGGCACCGCGGCCTACCCGTCCTCGGTGCTGATGAATGCGGTGCCGGCAAAGGTAGCCGGCGTCGACCGCGTGGTCATGGTGGTGCCTTCGCCCGATGGCAAGCTCAATCCGCTGGTGCTGGCGGCAGCGCATCTGGCAGGGGTTTCGGAAATCTATCGCGTCGGCGGCGCGCAGGCCGTGGCAGCGCTGGCCTACGGCACCGCGACCATCGCGCCGGTCGCCAAGGTCGTTGGACCCGGCAATGCCTATGTCGCGGCCGCCAAGCGGCTGGTGTTCGGCAAGGTCGGCATCGACATGATCGCGGGGCCGTCCGAGGTGCTTGTGATCGCCGACGGCTCGGCGAATGCCGCGTGGATCGCCGCCGATCTGCTGGCGCAGGCCGAGCACGACGCCAACGCACAATCGATCCTGATCACCGACGACGCTACGCTCGCCACGGACGTCGCGCGCGCGGTCGAGACGCAACTTTCGACCTTGCCGCGTGCGGCGATCGCGCGCGCCTCGTGGCAAGGTTTCGGCGGCATCATCAAGGTGAAGAGGATCGATGAATCGGTCGCCTTGGCGGATGCACTCGCCGCCGAGCACCTGGAAATCATGACCGCCGACCCGGAAGCGCTTGCTGCCAAAATCCGCAATGCCGGCGCGATCTTTCTGGGCCCACACACGCCCGAGGCGATCGGCGATTATGTCGGCGGCTCCAACCATGTGTTGCCGACCGCGCGCTCGGCGCGGTTTTCATCGGGTCTCGGTGTCCTCGATTTCATGAAGCGGACGTCGTTGCTCAAATGCGGGCCCGATCAGTTGCGCGCATTGGGCCCGGCGGCGATGACGCTGGGCCAGGCCGAAGGTCTCGATGCCCATTCGCGTTCCGTCGGAATACGTCTCAACCTGCCATGACCCAGCCGCTGACAGGAGACGATTCGAAAAACCGCATCGTCGCGGTCACGCTCGATGAGGAATCGATCGGCCGTTCCGGTCCCGATATCGAGCACGAGCGCGCGATCGCGATCTACGACCTGATCGAGCAGAATCTGTTCGCGCCGGAGGGCGTCGAGGACGGCCCCTTTACGTTGCATCTTTCCATCACCGGCAACCGCCTCGCTTTCGATATCCGCCGCGAGGATGGTTCGCCCGTCGTGGCGCATCTGTTGTCGCTGACGCCGTTTCGACGCATCGTGAAAGACTATTTCATGATTTGCGACAGCTACTATCAGGCGATCCGCACCGCGACGCCGGACCGGATCGAGGCGATCGACATGGGCCGGCGCGGCATCCATGACGAGGGGTCGCGCACCTTGCAGGAAAGGCTGAAGGGCAAGGTGCGGGTGGATTTTGAAACCTCCCGCCGCCTGTTCACGCTGATCTGCGTCCTGCACTGGAAAGGCTAAATATGGCGGCGCCGCTCTCGCGCGCTCCGCAAGCCGTGCTGTTTGCCTGCGGGTTCAACAGCGTGCGTTCCCCGATGGCGCAAAGCCTGTTGCAGCAGATGTTTCCGCACGCGCTGTATGTCAGGTCTGCCGGCGTCAAGAAGGGCGAACTCGATCCCTTCGCGGTCGCGGTGATGGCCGAACTCGGCCAGGATATCTCACAGCATCGGCCGATGACATTCGAGGAACTGGACGATTGGGAAGGTCTCAACTTCGACCTCATCATCACGCTGTCGCCGGAAGCGCACCACAAGGCGCTGGATCTGACGCGGACGCTCGCAGCCGAGGTGGAATACTGGCCGACGCCCGACCCGACCGGACTCGAGGGAAGCCGCGAACAGAAACTGGAGGCCTATCGTGAAGTCTGCGACGGCTTGCTGTTGCGCATTCGCAGGCGGTTTTCTAAAGTCGGCGCGGCGAGCGGATAATACATCCGCGGTTTTTCCGTCTTAAATTTTCAAATTTTGATTTTTCAGGGAGTTGCCATGGTCAGCGTTTGCAAATCCTGCGGCATCGAGGCTCCGACGCAACGGGTGACGTTCGTGCAGCACATCGGCGCGGTGGTCATGTTTTTTCAAAAGCGGATCGGCGGCGAGTTTTGCCGAAATTGCGTCGTCAAATATTTCCGGGAATACGGCTTGATGACGCTTTTCTTCGGCTGGTGGGGGATCATTTCGGTGTTTGCCACACCGGTTGTCCTGCTCATCGATCTGTTCAACTACTTCCGCGCATGGAATCTGCCGCCTGTGCCGGCCGGCGCAACGGTTCCGCGGCTGGATGACCGGGCCATCAATCAACTCCGGCCGCACTGGTCGAACCTTGTTGCGCGTATCAATAGCGGTGAAAAGTTCGATGAGGTCGCCCGCGATCTCGCACTGAAGGCGTCGGTGACGCCGGCACAGGTGGCGCTGTACACGAACGCCATGATCGAACATCAGCGAAGCGCTCAGAAATAGCCCCGACGCGATGCCAGCGGTGTGCGCCGCTGTCATCGAATCGAAATATACCGCCGTGAGGAACTCCGAAGGTGCCGCCAAATCGGGGGAATCGGGGCTTTATCGGCCTGCCACAATGGGTTGTGGAAGCGGCAGCCTTCCGATAGGTTCCGCGCGCATTCACGCTTCTTCGAATTTCTCCCGCCGACCACATCCGCATGCTTGGCCGCCCTAAACTGGTTCTCGCTTCAGGTTCGCCGCGACGCCTCAGCCTGCTCAACCAGGCCGGCATCGAGCCCGATGCGCTGCGTCCGGCCGACGTCGATGAAACGCCCAAGCGCGGCGAGCTGCCGCGCGCCTGCGCCAACCGGCTGGCCCGCGCCAAGGCCGATGCCGCACTCAAGTCAGTACAGCTCGATGATGAATTGCGCGGCGCCTTTATTCTCGCCGCCGACACCGTGGTCGCGGTCGGCCGCCGCATCCTGCCCAAGGCCAATCTCGTGGATGAAGCCGCCCAATGCCTGAGGCTGCTGTCGGGCCGCAATCACCGCGTCTACACCGCGATTTGCCTGGTGACGCCGCGAGAGGCCTTTCGCCAGCGCCTGATCGAGAGCCGTGTGCGTTTCAAGCGGCTCTCCGAAGACGACATCCAGGCCTATATCGGCTCCGGCGAATGGCGCGGCAAAGCCGGTGGCTATGCCGTGCAGGGCATTGCGGGGTCGTTCGTGGTCAAGATGGTCGGCTCCTATACCAACGTCGTCGGCCTGCCGCTCTATGAGTCCGTCACGCTGCTCGGCGGCGAGGGGTTTCCGATCCGCTTCGGCTGGCTGAATGCCAGCTAGGCCGCCCGGCAAGGCGTCATCCGGCAGGGCGCCGGCGAAGCCGTGCCCGGTCTGTGGCAAGCCCTCGACCGCAGCCACGAAACCTTTCTGTTCAGACCGCTGCAAAGATGTGGACCTGCATCGCTGGCTATCAGGCTCCTATGCGATTCCCGGTCGCGCCAATGAGGACGACGACAGGGAGTAGCGGATTTATTAGATATTCCTTTATTATCAATCTCTTGAGAGATGGCCAGCCGTCGCCCTGCGGGCTATGCCGGACACGCTTCGCGCTTGGCTTGCGTATGGCTGCGCCACGCGAAGCCGGAAGGCGAAGCGTGGTGGACAGAGCCGTGCTGCCTGACTATAAACCGCCGCTCCCTCACGCCGCTTCGCTGGTTCACGGGAACGCCCAGGTAGCTCAGTTGGTAGAGCATGCGACTGAAAATCGCAGTGTCGGTGGTTCGATCCCGCCCCTGGGCACCACAAAATCAATGCCTTAGCGAGATACGGCGAGTCGAGTTAGACAGTTTTTACTGCCGCGTTAGACACATATGTTCTCGGTTTGCTCCCGAGCGGGTCAAATTTCGTGATCACCTGACTCATGCGATCTGAGGTGTTAGCCGTCTCGGAGTAGTGGATCGCCATCGCGAGCGTTTTCTGACCCAGCCATCGGCGCACGGTGTCGAGGTCATACCCAGCTTCGATTAGCAAAGTACCGACGGTGTGCCTCAAGCCGTGAAACGTGAGGCCGTCGCCGACCTTTCCATCGCGTTTCAACGCAGCCATTGCTTTTATGAAAGACGAATTGAAACCGCTTTCAGTCCAAGGCTTACCCTTCGTCGTGGCCGCAATCGTAATCGTCGCGCTAGCACCCGTGGCTTCGTCCAAGCGTAGCAACTTCCAACCGAACGCGACTTGCACCCACATGCAAAACCTCCCATTGCGACTGGATACGTTGAACGGAGGTAATAATGCCGAAGGGGAAACTCTTGCCAGAGGGTGAAGTCATCGCAGCCTATGGTGCCGCTATGGTCGCGGCGTTCCAAGTGCTTATCAACTGCCTTGAGGAGAATGGAGCGGTGGAGCCCAGACAGTTTCCCGATGCGCTCGGCGTTTACATGGAGATGGTCAAGAGTAGCAAGGGTGCCGTGAGCGACGTGACACTCGCCGTGCTTCGCGACATTCGGACGGCCACACTGACTCAGATTTCACTGCAGACCCAAGCGAACCTTGGCTGCCCAAGTCACTTCAGATGGGAGTTCGTGGGCATCGTTGCTTCCTGAACGGGTCCCCTTTCTAGTTACGCTCTTTAAGCAAGGGCTTCTCGTGCAAAACCGTACTTACTGATGTTCGGATTGATCGACTGAGGGCTGCCTTCCTTGCCGAAGTTTGCTAGCAGCAAGAGCGTCCGTGCCAATCGGCGTTCACTCGAATTGAATAATTGATCAATCAGGTCCTCCTCAATCCGGCTGTTCCGGGTCAGGAGATAGGCCATGAATAGCTCAGAGAATTTCGGCTCATCATGAATGGTGGTGATCATTGCGGATTTGGTGATGGACATGATGACGCAATCCTCCATCCCATTGCCGTCGATATACGCAGCTTATGGCCGTTCATGCACCCTTCGCCGAAGAACTGAAGAGGCTCAAGGATCGCGACGACGGCTTCCTTACCCTGTTCGGACAGGACAGTGAGTTTGACCTTACCCTTCTGAATGTAGAACACGGTGTCCGCG
>JBEKZZ010000117.1:0-6401 GCA_049509335.1 Bradyrhizobium sp.
GATGTCGAAGTCGATCGGTTTGGTGACGTAGTCGTCCGCCCCGAGGTTTCGACCCTGCAGTTCGTCATAGCGGCCGGAAAACCCGGTCAGCAACACGAATGGCACGCGGCTATGGCGGGGTACGAGTTCATTCAAGCTCGCCAGCATTTCAAAGCCGGAAATATCCGGCAATCCAACATCGCATAATACCAGGTCGGGAATCCTCTTGAGAATGGCAGTCAAACCGACCCGACCGTCATAAGCGATCACCGCGTAGAATCCTCGCCGGGACAGTTCCTCAGCAATCAGCTTCGCCGTTTCGCGATCATTCTCAATGCACAGAATCTTTTTTCGATCTTCCGCCATCCATTCCACCGCCAGTGTTCACGGACCCTACGGTGCTGAATCATGACTGGAGACCGGCGGTCCGTAAACTGTGACAAAGCACAGGAATTACTGTGATTAATGACAATGGATCACGTCTGGCGAAACGTGGTCAGGAAGTTCACCACAGTTTTGCCGCTTCGACTTTCACCTTTACCGTGGTGGTAGCGGAGCGCTCGGCGAAATGATGCGATTTTGCATCTCGATGATGTTGATCTTCACGCCATTACCCAACACGAGGTCGCCCGGTTTCTGATCCGCGGTGCAAGGACCGAGCCATTTGGCCTGCATCGTCATGACCATCTTCCCGCCCGGAATATCCGGGCTTTGCGACGTGGCAATCATTGTATAGGCGGTGTCAAAACTGCCGGTAACTACCGAATGTGCTGTCGCGGCGTTGCCACCAACCGTGCAAATCGAGTCAATCGTGATCAAGTTGTCGGACCGCTGCACGTGGCGCTCGGGGCATGCCGCCGGGGCAAAGGGGCCTGCGCTCGACTGCATCATCTGGTCGGTCGCGGCGTCAATGCATTGCTGGATCACCCGGTCCGGGGCGTGGTCACCCTCGATGCTGGTCTTGACTTGCCACAAGCCCGGCTTGCGCGAGGGCAACTCGGCCGCCGACGCCGGCGCCATGCAGATAAAAACGAGCAGCGAAATCGCTTCGGTAGATCGCATGACATTTCCTGAATTTGGTAACCTTGTGAAGCTGATACCGATGGACCAGCGGGGTCGCAAGATTGACAGCACGACCCTGTGGCCTAAACATATACTCAATTGCTCCAAATGTGGGCTCAGGGATCGATCAGCCTTCCTGTTACCGCCTTAATAGCGGCTTCCGTTCGTGTCGAAACACCAAGCTTGTAACGCGCATTATCGATATGAAAATCCACGGTCCGTTTGCTTAGCGCGAGAATTTGCGCGATCTCGACAGACGTCTTCCCGCGAGCCACCCAAGTCAGCGCCTCGACCTCCCGGTCATTGAGTTGCACGTCCCGTACCCAGACGTCGATTCGCGCGACATGCGATAGCCGGGCCGTAATGATCACCGCGAGAAGGTCAAAGTCGATAGGCTTCGTGACATAATCGTCTGCGCCGAGTTGCCGCCCTTTGAGTTCGTTATGACGGTCGGTCAGGGCAGTGAGAAATACGAACGGCATATTGCCGAAGCGCGGCGCGATCCTGGTCAGATGCTCAAGCACCTCAAAGCCAGACATGACTGGCATGCTGATATCACACAGGATCAGATCCGGCATCGTCTTGAAGACCGCCGCGAAGCCTCCACCGCCATCATGCGCGACGACGACGTCGAACCCCCTTTCGACCAGTTCTTCGGCAATCAACGCCGCGGTCTCCCGGTCATCCTCAATGCAGAGAATTTTCTTTTTGGCAGTTGTCATCGGCTAAATCGAACTCTTGAGGTGGCAGGGCCGATGAGCCCTTCCCAGTCCTCCGGAATGAACCGGTGGGCGCGACCTGAGTTACAAAGGTATTTTGACCAGAAGTAAATGTGATAAATAACAGTGATCCTTCGGCGCCATAAGGCTATATTTATTCAACGCTGTTCATGTTCATGTAAGGTTGCTCTCGGAAAATGGAACGTTACCCCAGGTGGCAATGATGCGGCCGCGTTCCTTGAACTTCCTTCTATCCCTGGTATTCTCGTTCTTTCTTCTGCTCGTGACAGTGCTGGGCCTGTTCAGCATCGAACGCCTCAGCGAATTCAATCGATCGGCGGCCGATGTCCGCGCCATCTGGCTACCAAGCACGCGCTTAATCGGCGACCTCAACAATTTCACCTCCGATTTTCGCGCCGCCGAGGGCCGGCATCTGTTGTCGTCGACGCCGACGGAGTCGACCGCCAGCAAGAAGGAGATCGCGGACCTTGGTCAAGCGGTTGTGCAGGCTCAGAGCGGTTACGACGGCCTCCGCCATTCGCCAGAAATTGCTGCCCAATATGCGCAGTTCAAGCGAAAATGGATCGATTACAGGAAGATTGTCGACGAGGTGCTGCAATTGTACACGGCAGGCCGGACCTCCGAGGCGATCGACCTGTACCGGACGACCTCGCAGTCAACCTACAACGCCGCCAGCGACGCGCTTGACCACGTTACCCATCTCAACATCACAAGCGCCAACGCAGCGAGCGACGAGGCGGACGCCGCGTACCGGAATGCTCGCGCCTTCATCGGCATCGCGGTGGTCATCGCCGCGGTGCTGGTGCTGGCGGCACTGGTCTATATCAAACGCTTCGTATCAATTCCGCTATTGGATCTTGCCGGCTGCATGCATCGATTGGCGGACAACGATACGGACATCGAAATTCGGGGAATTCAACGGATCGACGAGATCGGCGAAATGGCGCGCGCCCTCATGGTGTTTCGCACCAACGCAATCGAATTGATGCTTAGTCAGCGCTCATTGTCCCAACAGGCCTCGATGCTGGAAGAAAAGCTCGCGCAGGAGCAGCGATTGACTCAGCTTCAGCAGGATTTTGTGACGATGGCATCGCATGAATTCCGTACGCCGCTGACGGTCATTGACGGACAGGCCCAGCGTCTCGTCAAGATTGGTGACCCCGCATCGCCAGGCACAATCGTCGAGCGTGCCAGGCAAATCCGCAGGGCAGTGCTGCGAATGACTACTACGATTGATTACCTCCTTAATTCCTCCCGCTTGATTGAAAATGGCGCACAGCTGTACTTTCACCCGGACGAAGTTGATCTGCGAGTTTTGCTGGAGGAGGTATGCCATCTGCACCGGGAGATCGCACCAAGATCGCAGATCGTGCAAAAGCTCGGTAGACGCGGTACGATGGCTTTGCCGGTGTTCGGCGATTCGAAGCTGCTGTTCCAAATGTTCAGCAATCTAATTTCAAACGCCATCAAATATTCGGACGATGGACAACGCATCGATGTCGCTGCTGATGTCGAACTTCAGCAAGTTGTGGTCACTGTGCGAGACCATGGAATCGGCATCCCAACGAGGGATCTCGCCCATGTTTTCGGCCGTTACAATCGCGGCAGCAACGTCTCCGGAATCGTAGGCACCGGCGTCGGTCTCTATCTGGTCAAGATGGTGGTCGACCTACATGGCGGCAGTGTCACGGTCGAGAGCAAGGGCGGTGAAGGTTCTCGCTTTACCGTGCGGCTGCCAATGTCGCCCCCGACCCAAGCCAAAATTCCGCCACCCGCGACGAGTGCGAAACGGAGCAGTCCAGTCATTCCGCCAGCTTAGGCGATTCCATCACGGCATCAACTCGAATAAGGTTTTCCGTACACGACAATCACCTGTCCGCCGCTTTTGGCTGAAGATCCCCATTCTGCCGGAGATCGACGCGTCCTGTTTTTCGCAGGTGCCCAAACGCCGGCCAAGGCCAAGGTAGCCGGCCTGATCGACCAGCTTGGCTTTGCCGGCGTTGATCTCGGACAGGTGAGCTAAGGTGGCCGGGCGATCAACATCTCAAGTGACGACTTGGCGGTCCTGACCCTGATCGAACTCGCCTGAATACCTCGCCTTCTACCCCGCTCACCGCGATCAGTTACGCGAAAGCCAACGCGAATGTCCCCTTGTCGTTTTTCCCGCTACGTTGCCACGACAATTTCCGCATCGTGACCGTAGAGCCTGCGCATCGCCTCGGGATTGCCGCGCAAACCCACCGAGGCGTAAGCTTGATCCCTCTGATATTGCCCAGGTCCATCATGCAGATGGAAGCTCGTGGAAAGAGCCTGTGATTGCCCTTGCAGCATGGTTGTTCTCGGCTTTCGCAATGCGACGTAAGCCTGAAACGCCGCCGGAACATCATAGGCAGTATTTTTCAGGCAGGCCGCCAACGTCGCACCATCCTCGATGGCCTGCGCTGCGCCTTGCGCCATGAAGGGCAGCATGGGATGACACGCATCTCCCAAAAGCGCTACACGCCCCCGAGTCCATTCCGGCAGCGGACTGCGATCGAACAACGCCCACTTGAACGTCTCATCGACCGCGGTCAGAATCGTTGCAATCTGCGGATGCCATCCCTCGTAATTCCTCACGGCATCGGAGGTCGATCCGCGATCAGACCATTGTTCTCGAGTCCAGGTCGCCTCTTCGCTGACCGCTATAAAGTTCAGAAATCGACCGGCGGAAACGTAGTAGTGGACAAAGTGTCCGCCTGGCCCCACCCAGTTTGTGACATCAAGTGGAAGGCTGAGGTGCGCGACGCGTTCAGCGGGAGCAAGTCCCCGATACGCGATCTGCCCAGAGAACCGTGGCTTTTCCTCGCCGAAAAGCCGCTCGCGAATTCGGGAATGTATTCCGTCCGCTCCGATAAGGAGATCGCCACGCTCGGATCCGCCATCCTGAAAGTGGGCGGTCACACCGGTTTCGTCTTGCTCGATGTCGACCAGGCGTCGTCCAAGCTCAATGTCCCTCGGACCGAACGCTTCGGCCAGAAGGTTGATGAGGTCAGCCCGGTGGAAATGGTGGTAGGGCGCCCCGTATTGGCTCTCAATGGATTTACCCAATTCTTCGCGCCCCAGGATACGACCGTCTTGCCAGCGGCGAAAGACGATCGCAGGGGGGCGGACGTCGACACGCGCCATGGCGTCGCCAAGCCCGTAGCGGCTGAGCAGGCGGGAAGCGTTGGGGCTGATCTGAATGCCCGCACCAACCTCGCGTTGCGCGATGGTCTGCTCAAACAAGGAAATGTCGAGACCGGCCCGACGTAACGCAATAGCGGCGGCCATGCCTCCGATTCCGGCGCCGATCACCAGAGCATGAAGCCGCTTCAAGGCGCCACATCCCAGGCGCGCGCTTGACGCTGGAATAGGTCTGCGTCACCACTGAACCAATTGCGAAAGGCGGCCCGCGGGCGCTTCAGCATCCCCACCACGGGTACATGCTTGGCGCCACCTTGCTGTCCGAGGCCGGCAGTGAATTCACCCACGGATTTTCTCCTTGCGTAACGGCGTTTTGACGGCGGTGCAACCTTGGAGCCGAGCAACTCGATCAAGGGCTGCATCGCGTCGTTTCCCAGCATCGCTTAGCTCTTGATTCCCGATCGGTCCTAATGCCGCACGTTTATGTTAGACCTCGGCAACGACCCGGTTTTCGATCGCGCCTATTTTGTCGACCTCGCACCTGACGGTGTCGCCGACGACCAATGGTCTCGGCGGCTTGAAAGCGAAGCCAACGCCGCCCGGAGTTCCCGTGAAAATGAGATCGCCCGGCTCAAGGGTCATGGCCTGTGAAAGCTCGGCGATCTGCTGCCAAATATTGAAGACCAGGTGCCGGGTGTTGGAGTTCTGGCGAAGCTCGCCGTTAACAAAAGACCGCACCCCCAGGCCGTGCGGGTCTCCGATTTCATCTGATGTGACGATACTCGGGCCAAAGGGACAGTGCGTATCGAACGATTTTCCGAGCATCCATTGAGGGGTTTTCTGCTGCCAATCGCGAACGGTGACGTCATTCCCGACCGCGTAGCCGAAGACATGGTCGGGGGCGCGCTCCGCCGAGATTCGACGGCCCTTTTTGCCGATAACGACGACGAGCTCCACTTCATAGTCAAGCTGATCCGATATGATGGGCTTGTGTATTCCGCCAAAGGGTGAATTTACTGAAGTTGGTTGCTTGCAGAACCAGACCTGCTCGGTCGGAATCTTCACCCCCGCGTCCTTCGCCTCCGCGATATGGTCCGCATAGTTCAGCCCTATGGCGAGAATCTTGCCCGGACGCTCGATCGGGGCGAGCAAGGTCGCACCGCGAACAGGCGAGACCGGACGCCCTGCGATTCTTTTCGTAAGCGGGCCCTTGATCTCCCCCCAGCGTTCGATAACGCCAATCAAATCGGTGGGTGCTTCGGGGAGGAGATCACCGAGCGCAATGACCGCATCGTCGATCATTACGCCCGGTCTTGAGGGAGAGCCGTTCGTCGCAAAATGCACCAGCTTCATGGTCTTTTCCTCTCGAATATCAGCCCATTGCGCGCGGGAAGGTCGACGCTTGGGCCGGCGATCGACAGCTTTCCGCCGTCACGCCTGTCCCAGGTTGAAAGCAAA
>JBEKZZ010000118.1:0-6400 GCA_049509335.1 Bradyrhizobium sp.
GAGGCATGTTGGCGGCCTTGAACAGGGCGTGGCCCATGGGCGCCAACACGAAGAATGCGACAAACAGGCTGACGCCGCCATAGGTGACGAAAGCTCCCGCCAGCACGATGGCGAGCATGGCCCGCTTTGTGCCCAGGCGCTCGGTCAGATATTTGGCGATGGCCTCGACCGAACCGCTGGCTTCCATCAGCTTGCCGAACAGCGCACCGAGGAGAAAGATCGGGAAAAACTGTGCGATGAAGCCGGCTGCGTTGCTCATGAAAGTCTGCGTCCAGTTTGCCAGCAGCGGCTGACCTGCCAGGAGCGAAGCAATCAGGGCGCAAAGCGGCGCGAGAAGGAGAATGCTCCAGCCCCGATAGGCGAGCCAGACCAGCAGACCAAGAGCGATCAGGATCCCGACGATACTCATCGTGCCTCTTCGTCGTGGCGACCAAACTTCACAAAAACTCGTGCCCTCAGCACTCCGCCAGCAGAACATCGAGATCGGCGCTCGACTGGCTGCCGAGATCTGCGCGGTGACTAATCAGGAAATCGCTGGCGCTCTTTCGGCCTTCCGTCTTCAGCATTGAGAGGAATTCCCATTCGGCATTGAGCTTCGACGACGCGCCGAATTCGGCCAGTTTGTCGGTCATGATCCGGTGGGTTCGCATGCCCGCCCAGCGTGCGCCTTCACCATGTCCTGGATCTGCAGCCTGACGCAGCAGCGCGATCATGCGCAGCTCCTTCAGGAGCGGCGAGTTGAAGGAAATCTCGTTGAGACGGTCGAGGATATCGCCCGCGGTCCTCGGTGTATTCAGCCGCTCGCGCGGGTTGATCTGGACCAGGATGGTATCATGCGCGTCGCTCTCGCGGACAAGCGGGGTGATGGTCGGATTGCCAGCAAAACCGCCGTCCCAATAGGCCTCGCCGTCGATCTCGACAGCCTGGAACATTGTAGGAAGGCATGCCGAGGCCAACAGCACGTCGGGCGTGATTTGGCTGTTGCGAAAGATTCGCCCGCGGCCGGTGTGCACATTTGTGGCAGTGATGAACAGCTTGATCGGAGATGCTACGAGGCGCTCGAAATCGATGCTTTCGGCCAGTATCTGCCGAAGCGGGTTGAAGCCCATGGGGTTGAGGTCGTAAGGCGAGAATACGCGCGACATCAGATTGATGGCGAGGTATGCCGGCGATGTGTCGAGCGTCCAGCGGCCCGTCAGACGCTCCAGGGGAGAGCGTTGCAGGGGGCTGAAGGCGGCTGCACGTGAGACACGCTGCCAATAAGTATCGAGCGCGGTCCGTGCGCCGTCAGCCCCGCCCCTCGACCATCCGTCCACCAGCACCGCCGCATTCATGGCACCGGCTGATGTGCCGGAGATCGCCTCGATCTTGATCCATGGCTCCTCGAGCAAGCGGTCGAGGACTCCCCAGGTGAACGCGCCATGCGAGCCGCCGCCCTGCAAGGCGAGGTCGACAGGAACTGGCCCACGCTCCGTTGCCGCTGCGTCGTCGATCGCCGCACTCATCTCGCCAACTCCTCAATGGATATGAAGCCGACCTCAACCAGCGAGCGTGTTCTTGTAGATCTTGCCGTCCTTCATGATGACCTTGAAGTTCTTGGCGGGGTCGGCGATCAAGTTGATATTCTCCAGCGGATTGCCGTCGACCAGCAAGAGATCGGCGAGCGCGCCCTGCTCCACGACGCCGAGCTTGCCCGGATATGGACTGCGTTTTCCGGACATCGCCAGCAGTTCGGCGTTGGACCCGGTTGCCATGGCGAGCGCTTCGGCGGGACTGTACCAGCGGACGAGCGAGGCCAAAATGGCCCCCTGTTTCTGCGCCAGCGCCTGGGAGAACAGGACATCGGTGCCCCACGCCGTCTTGATCTTGTACTTCTTTGCCAGCTCGTATGTCCGGGCTATCCCAGGCCAGACCTCCTCGGCCTTGGCTCGTTGGACCGAGCCTACCGGAAAGCCCTCTCTCAACTCCTCGGGAAGCGGCTGCAGACTCAACCACACGCCTTTCTCGGCAATCAGCCTGGCGGTTGTCTCGTCCATCAGGAATCCATGTTCGATGCACCTCACACCGGCGGCAATGGATCGCTGAATTGCCGCCGGCGTAAAGGCGTGCACGGTGACGTAAGTCCCCCAATTGTCGGCCGCTTCGACCGCCGCCCGCAGTTCCGCCTCCGTGAAGGTCGACACGTCGATCGGGCTGAACGGTGAGGAAACACCGCCACCGGCCGTCAGCTTGATCTGGGAGGCGCCCTGCATGAGTTGCTCGCGGACGCGCAGGCGCACCTCATCGGGACTATCGGCGACCATACTGCCGCCACGCTGTTCCATGCGGCTGAGCATGCCGCCGATCGTCCGCGGAAGTTCAGACAGTTGGCGAAAATCTCCATGCCCGCTGGTCACCGTGATGAAAGCCCCCGAGGGATAGATACGAGGCCCCGCGATGACCCC
This sequence comes from Bradyrhizobium sp., assembly GCA_049509335.1. GTDB lineage: Bacteria > Pseudomonadota > Alphaproteobacteria > Rhizobiales > Xanthobacteraceae > Bradyrhizobium. Next base: position 2,445 of record JBEKZZ010000118.1, read on the forward strand.
GGAATCGATGGCGCTCTTCAGTCCGAATACGGGGCCACCCACGTCGCGGACCGTGGTGAAGCCGCGCATCAGCGTGTCCGTCGCCTCGACCCCGGCCGCGATATTGTTGTATCCGACGTCGCCGGCGATCGCCTGAGCAGGATCGGGCCGTATCAACATCGCATGCCAGTGCGCGTCGATCAGGCCGGGCATCAGCGTTCGCCCGTTCCCGGCGATGACGATCACGCCTGGTTCCGCGGCGATCGGCTCCGTCGAGATGCGCTCGACGATGTTGCCCTTGACCAGCACATTGGACGGTGCGGAGAGTGAAGCGCCTTTGCCATCAAAGATGCGCACATTCCGGAACAGCGTCGCGCTGACATTGACCGGCGGATTATCTTGCGGATTGGCGGCGGACGTCAGTCCAAGAGCCATGAGCGAAAGCGCGGCGACGATAAGCCGTCTGGACACGGAATTCATGGAAGCACCTCATGCTCGGGAACTTCGATACCGCGTGTTATCAATAAGTACACGGTTCCGCGACGCGATTCAATGGCACGCGGTGGCCTGATGGGATGCCGGCATATTTGGGCGGGAAGAAATGGAGGATCAGGGCCAATGCGAGAAAAGGAAAAAATGGCGCCCAGGCATAGCGCAGCAAATCGTCGGTCCAACGCCATGGCAGAAGACTGAAAAATGCCGATTGCCAGCAGCGGCCGCAGCAACATCGCTCCCGCTCTCGCATCCACGCGCTCCTCGACGACGGCGGCAAGGATTTCGGTGAAGCAAAACGTCACCGGCAGCCGATCCAAAAACAAGGTGTCGTCATTCGGATTCAGGTGGTAATATGACGAACCGAAGCCGGTTAGCCCCGCAAACAGCACAGTGGTTGTTGCGTCGCGACGAACCCGCAACAGGCCCACAGCGCTGACCGCGATGAACGGCAGATTCGAGACCACGTTCCAGAAATTCGCTATGCCGAGCAATTCACGCTGGTCGGCAAACTGATGGTAGCCCTGATCCTGCAACAATGGCGGAAATGACGCCTGCCTTTTCGCCCTTGCGAACGGCGGCGCCGATGCGTGTTGGGGAGAATGAAACAACAGGAGAGGCCAATGAATCCGCTTCGCAGCTTCCTGTTCAGGCTTCCCGGCTGGCTGATTACGATCATCTTCTCTCTGTGCTGGGCCATACCGATCGCGTGGGCCACGCTGGCCATCTACTATTCGAATCTGCCATGGGCCGGGATGCGTTTGGCGCTGGCGGTGGTCTTCGCCGCGTTCACGATCTGGGCCATCTGGTTTTCGCACCGGCGGCACATGCTCGCGATGGCGATCGTGTTGTTTCTCGGCGTAGTCGCATGGTGGATCTCCATCCGCCCTTCACACGACCGCAACTGGCGACCGGAAGTCGCCGTGATGCCGCGAGCCGTCGTCGACGGCGACCTCGTGCGCCTGACCGGTGTGCGTAACTTCGACTACCGTACCCGGAATGATTTCACGGTGCGCTATGAGGAGCGGGAGATTCTGTTGTCGCACCTGATCGCCCTCGACTTCTATGTATCGTACTTCGTCGAAGGGCCGATCGGGCATACGTTCCTGAGCTTCATTTTCGACAATGCGCCGCCGCTCAGCATCTCCATCGAGACGCGACCAGAGGTCGGCGAGGGTTTTGCGCCTGTCGCCTCCCTCTTCAAACAATTCGAGTTGATCTACGTTGTGGGTGACGAGCGCGACCTCGTACGCGTGCGCACCAACTACCGAGGGGAGCCGGTGTATCTCTATCGCCTCAATACCTCGGCCGACGATGCGCGCCGGCTGCTTCTGGTCTACCTTGTGCGGATCAACCAGCTCGCCGATCACCCCGAATTCTACAACCTGCTGACCAACAGTTGCACGATCAACATAGTGCGATACGCGAATGCTTCGGGAAGGGGCGGCGGATTTGACGTTCGTCATATCCTCAACGGCCTAATCGACGGCTACCTCTATTACTCGGGCCGGATCGACACGACGCTACCGTTCGACGAACTGCGGCGACGCTCTCGGATTAACGAGGCGGCACTGGCGGCTGATGGCGCAACCGATTTCTCGAAGCGGATCAGGGCATCCCTGCCGACGATTTCCCACTGAGATCTCTCAAGTCGCCCTGGAGCCGCCCAAGAAAAGCCATTCAATTCAGGAATTGCAGCAAAGATGGCCTACGATTGGCTCAACGAGCAAGCTTGATGTCGGCGTGTAACATTTTAACGAGAAGTTCGGTGAAGCGCGGCGGCGACTGATATCACTTTACGTCCGAAATTTTTCGATGTTAAATCGCCAAGTCCCGGATCCAGCACCATGTATTCTGACCGTCGTAAACTTGGGCGGACCGTTGTGCGTCAGCGGCCCAAGTTGCTTTTCCCCAACTTAGATAGTCCACAAGATTGTGTCGTCCGTAACCTGACGACATTGGGTGCCTGCATAGAGTTCGATACGAATCGCATCGGCAAAACTCAGAAGAAATTTGAGTTGAGCTTCGATAATTTTGTCACAGGTTGGTCGTGCCATGTCATCTGGCAATTTCGCGGACTCGTCGGTGTGTCGTGGACCTGTGCTTTTCTTGAAGAGAAACGCCTCACTGGCTGATCACGCCAGAATCTTCGGTGTAGTCAGAAGCTTGATCATCGTGATCTCTTGGTGGCCGACCGGATAGTCTGGTATCCTCGCAATTACTGCAAAGCCAAGCTTGATGTAAAATTGCGGGGCTTGAAAGTCATGCGTTCGAACTACGATCTGGTCGCATCCTCGGTTGATTGCTTCGGCCTCGACTGCTCGCACCAATCGAGTCCCGTATCCCTGCTTTCGCAATTCCGCTGGGACAAATAGATAGCCAATAAAACAGGTTTTTCCCCATGTCCAACCCGATATGCCGCCGATGACCGCCTTTTCGGCGTCCCTCAAAAACGAAGCAAATGGCCTGCCATCCGAGATGCCTGTTGCTTGTACGTTGAATTCATAAATCGTCTCTTCGAGGCGACGCAGGTCCTCCGTGTCGGGAGTATCGCCAATTAGAGGGTTGGTACCCATCGGATGCGTCCGTTGGATGGGGACGTGTTCGGGAAGGCGCGTTTATGGTTTCCCGAATCTGAACTGCCACCGTCGTACAGTACGGCTAGTCTTAGCAAAATTGAAGAAAATTCTGCGCAATCTGCCAGTTCGGAGAACTCATGCGATTGAATGTCGCTGACTCCAAACGGCGAAGCTTGCGCAGCCAACCAAAGTTTTGGCGGAAGTTTTGAAGACAATTGGTCCTCTTGCCGAGCTGCCCGCAATACTGATGCTGCACGCTGCCGAATGCTTCCCCTGTTTGGGGAAAACCCGTGTCCGTCGATGATCGATTCCTGATCATCCCTAACAATCTCTGCCGTCGCAGCACGCTTCGCTATCGTCGTGCGAGTTGCACTCGGCCATATGAACCGGTCGGGCAGCCGCCCGGGATGGGGTTTGCACCCCAAGTACCCTTAAGCTCAGGAGGCGCTGTCGGCTCGGGTAATTTGAGCTTCCCGGCGGCCATACACCACATGCCGAGCTGAGGACTGAGCCACCGTGTGCCTTGAAAAACCACAACCGAATCCTGAATAGCCCCCTCAAATGCGTAGGTGCTTTTATCAAGGCCTTCGAGGTTAGATATGGAAATGGTCCCAAATACCTTCTGGCCCTCCTGGGAAATATGCCATTCGTAATTGTACCTGTTGCGCCCGATAAAAGCATATCCTTGCCAATCGCCCGACAGGCTAATGACCTCTTGTCCTTTGCTCAATCTCGGCTCTTGTAGAGCAGGTGAAGCCGGCTGCACTGGCGGTGCAACGACCGCGACTTTGTCTTTTAGGTTCTCGATACGGGCCTTGGCAAGTTCAGCGAATGCGCATTGCGGAAATCGCGCAAGGTGATCCCGATAGGCCTCGACTGTCCCGATCGCTTCCGCGCTTTTCCAGT
>JBEKZZ010000119.1:0-6148 GCA_049509335.1 Bradyrhizobium sp.
GTCGCTTCCGGAATTTGGTGCAGAAGCGATAGGCGCCAAATACAAGGGTGTTTCCGGAGAGGCGATGACGCCATCGGAAAGAGCTACTTGGGAGAAGATCAGGGAACTGGCATCACGCTTTCAAAGGGCGGATCGCATCGTGCTTGGTATTCCGATGTGGAACTTTTCCTTTCCGTACAAGCTGAAGCAATTGATCGATCTTGCGTCTCAGCGGAATTTTCTTTTCACGTTTGACGGGAAAGAATATGGACCCGCGTTGAATATCGATAAGGCATTCGTCGCATATGTCCGGGGGCAAAGCGAGGAAGCCGGCTTTCAGTCAGTCCCTCCGCCCGGCTTTGATTATGTAAAAAAGTACATGGAATTCTGGCTCCGATTCATAGGCGTGCGCAGCATCACGGCAATGACGGTTGAGCACACGTGGGACGGACGAGCACTAGACATGATCGACGAGGGCAAGAAGGAAGCAGCGGAACTGGCGAGGCGGTTTTGAAGGCTATGGGGTTTTGACGCATAATAAGGGAAGCCTCCGAAGTCCACGCTCCAAGGGGGGGACGGTGCGTAGAATCCCCGCTTTCGCCATCGCGGCGTTCATCATGTTGGCCTACGCTCGCATCGCCGAAGCCGATGCCGTACCGCTCAGAGCGGAAGACGGGACCTTGGTCGGTGTCCCGGTTCTCATCAACGAAGCGATCGTGCTGAGCTTCACCATCGACAGCGCGGCATCGGATGTATCCATTTCGTCCAAAGTGTTTTCGAAGCTCGTCCTTACCGGCACGATCAAACCCAGCGACATGATCGATACTCAGAGCTACCGGCTGGCGGATGGCAACCAGCAACGTTCGCGACGCTTCCGCTTTCGATCCCTTCGAGTCGGCACTATCGAAATCCGCGACGTAATCGGATCGGTCGCCCCGGGGGAAGGTGATCTGCTGCTCGGGCAAAGTTTTCTTTCCAAGCTGAAGTCGTGGTCGATCGACAACGAAAGTCACATGCTGCTGCTGAACGAACCGCCAAATAGCCAAAGACCGGTTCCCGAAAAATCTGCCGCTACCGGCACGACAAGTTCGGGAGATGAGTCCATGCAACCGGTCGACTATTTGTTCCGCTATATGGTCTCCTATCTTCTGACAGGGGACGATCTGGGCAATATTCGGATCGTCGATCGCGCGCGATGCATAGTAGAGGTGCGGCATCACATCTGGCCGGGCACTCCGGATCTCGTCAGCAGAATTTACTTGAACAACGTGGACCGCACCCGTTCGGGCATCCAGGCGGTGAGCGACGTGCCTAGAAATCGGGTGGATATCTCTCTACGTGGCAAGAGCGTGGTCGATTATTTGGCGAGACCGGCCTTTAAATTCGGGCAGCGTGAGATGCCGGAAGCGCCGGCACACTCTGTCTCTGAAGACACGATCACGCTCTACACAGATGAGGTCGCCCGGGTGCGCAGCGCTTGGGACTACATCTACTCTCATGGGTGCAGAGGAGCAAAGGGCGGGTAAAGTGTGCCATCGTCTGCCGTTTCTCTGCCGGGAAGATCCTTGGTCGTCCAGTTTCTGACATTCGTATACGCTGCGGCTTGCATTTTCTGCGCTGCCATAGTTCGCGGCTACAGTGGATTCGCCTTTTCCTTATTGGCCATCACTTCGATCTCCTTGCTGTTGCCGCCGGCGGAGATTGTGCCTTCCATCTTTGTCATGGAGGTGGCGGCGAGTCTTCACCTCCTGCCTGACGCTTGGGCAAAGATCCACTGGCGGCCCTTGTCATGGCTCTTTGTCGGCTGCTGTTTGGGTACACCCTTCGGCGTCTATGCGCTCGCTCACGTACCGGCCGCGCCGATGACGCTGGCACTGGCGGTCTTCGTGTTGGCGGCGGCTGTGTTGCTGGCCAAGGGCCATGAGATGAAGCGTATGCCGGGGCCGATGCTGACTTTTGCCACCGGTACCGCATCGGGTCTTTGCAACGGTGGATTCGGCATGGGTGGGCCACCCGTCGTCTTATTCTTCTTCAGCTCGCCGACCGGCGCCGCGGCGGGCCGCGCCTCTCTCATTGCATTTTTCTTGCTGACCGATCTTGTCGGTCTCGGATGGCAGGGGTGGAGCGGTCTGATTACGCTCAGCACATTTTGGCGCGCGGCACTGTTCTTACCGCCGCTTACCGCCGGAATCTGGTTCGGCAATCGAAATTTCAAGCGCGCCGATCCGATAGCGGTCCGTCGATGGATTCTGCGCCTCTTGATGCTGCTGGCCTTGCTGTCCGGCGCACGAGCCATGTCACAGCTGCTCTGAACTGCAGCGGCGGAGGACCTTCACACCAGGCTCGCCAAGCTGGTCAGGTGCAGCCGCTGCGGTAATAGTCTTGAATGAACGAGATTAGAGCGCGCAATCCGGCGGGTTGGTACCGACGGCTTGGATAATAGAGACAGAGCCCCGCAGATGACGGGATGAAACCATCCAGGACGCGGCGAAGCTTCCCCTCACGGACGCTCTCGTCGATCCACCAGTCGGCCAGGTAAGCCAGGCCGGTACCGGCCAGCGTTGCCTCCAGCATCAAGCTCGCCTCGTCAAGGGTGAGCCGGCCCGGTACATCAAGCGTGATAACCCGGCCATCCTGCTCAAACTCCCAACGGTACATGCTGCCGCTGGGCATTCTCGCGCGGCTGCAGGTGTGATTCAGTAGGTCCTGGGGCGTCTCAGGCACTGCCCTGCCGTCAAAATAGGCCGGCGACCCGACGACGGCAAATCGCTGTGCTGGTTGCAAATGAACAGCGATCATGTCCGCAGGCACCGTGTCGCGCGGTCTTACGCCCGCGTCGAAGCCCTCCGCCACAATGTCGATCAGGCGGTCCTCGGTCACCAGGTCCACCTGCATGTCGGGATAAAGGCGCACAAATTCCAAGATGATTGGCGAGAGAATTCGCCGTGCCGCTCCAACGGAGCTGTTGATTCGCAGTGAGCCGGCGGGTTTGTCGCGATGTGTGTTGACGGTCTCCACCGCATGATTGATCGCGCCCACGGCCGGTTCTATCTCAGCAAGGAATTGTTCGCCCGCATGGGTCGCAGAGACGCTCCGCGTCGTTCTGTTGAACAGCCGAACGCCTAATCTGGCTTCGAGCCCTGCGATCGTCTGGCTGAGAGCCGTTGGAGAAACTCCGAGGTCGGAAGACGCGGCGCGGAAACTTCGCCGTTTGGCGACGGCCATGGCCGCTTCAAGCTCCACGATCCCGATCTTGCGCATTGTCCAAATTCCTGCATCACTTCATGAAAGATCATACAGCTAATCCAGGACAGTCGGGAGCCCCATAATTCAACGTAGTACTGGCTGCGCGCGAGAACAGAGATGCAAGAAGTGAGTCACGCCTACATTGACGGTCGGTTCGTCAAACCGCATGGCACGGAGCTATTTGATCTGCACAACCCGGCGACCGGGGAGGTATTCGGTCGTGTCAGGCTCGGAGACGTTGAGGATGCGCGCGCGGCGATCGCTGCGGCGAAGCGCGCTTTTCCATCCTGGTCACGCAGTACGAAAACCGAACGGATCTCGCTTCTGCATCGTCTTTACGAGGTGATGGACGCCCGAAAGGACGCTTTGCTGGATGCGATCATTCTGGAGTACGGCGCACCAATCTCCCGATCGACCTGGATGGCCGCTCACGCATCGAACAGCTTTCTGGAGGCCGCACGCACCTTGGAGGAATTCGATCTAAGGCGGCAGATCGGCACGGCGGACGTGATCATGGAGCCCGTTGGTGTGGTCGGACTCATCACGCCGTGGAACAGCAATGCCGGATTCATATGCAGCAAGCTTGCCTACGCGCTCGCCGCTGGATGCACCGCAGTCATAAAGCCCAGCGAAATGAGCGCGGCTCAAACCCAGGTCGTGCTCGAAGCGCTCCACGAGGCGAGCGCGCCTCCCGGCCTGTTCAACATCGTCAATGGACGGGGCGACGTCGTGGGCGCGGAGATCACCGCGAATCCTGGCATCTCGAAGATCTCCTTCACCGGTTCCACGGCGGTCGGTAAGGCGATCCTACGCGGCGCCGCCGAGACGCTGAAGCGCGTGACCCTGGAACTCGGCGGCAAGTCGCCCACGGTGATCCTTGATGACGCTGATTTCGCCACGGCGATTCCCCTGGCGCTGGAGGCGGGTTTCGCGAACAGCGGCCAGGCTTGTATCGCCGGCACCCGCATCCTCGTTCCTGCATCGCGGTTGGACGAGGCGATTGCTCAGATCAAAAGCGCCATCAGGAAAGTCAAGGCGGGCGCCTCACGTGACGCGGACGCGACGATCGGGCCTATGGTCAGTCAGACTCAGTACGAGCGGGTTCAGCGCTACATCCGGCTCGGCGTCGAGGCGGGCGCCACCGTTGTCGCCGGCGGCGAAGGCCATCCCGACGGCCTCGGCGGCTATTTCGTGAAGCCGACCGTTTTCGCGAACGTCACCAATGACATGACGATCGCCAGGGAAGAGATCTTCGGCCCGGTGCTGTGCATGCTGACCTATGAGGATGAGGCGGATGCGATCGCGATCGCCAATGACACGCCCTATGGGTTGCAGGCTTATGTTATCTCCTCCAACCTGAAACGGGCTTCGGCGGTGGCGAACCAAATCGAGGCGGGGCGTGTCGTCATCAACGGCGCGCCGCACGATCCGGCAGCGCCCTTCGGTGGATTCAAACAGTCGGGCATTGGCCGCGAATACGGCGTTTTCGGGCTCGAGGCCTACCTCGAGCCGAAGGCCATCCTCGGCAGCCAATTGAATCGACGTCTGGATTAAGCGGCATTTTCACGCGCGCTCGATGCGGGCGGCATAACAGCCCGGTTTTGCATAGTGAGCGTGCAGATAGGCGACCTCAGGTTTTGCCAGAAGCTTGTGAATGATGGCATCCAACTCCCGTCCGTCGCACACGTCGCCCTCGACCATCCAATGATTGAGATCGAATGCTCGGATCGAAATGAGACGCCTGAGAAGAACTTCCGGGACTTCGTTGACGGCGTCATATCTTTTTTTCGCGCCTTCGAGCACGAAGACGGCGTGGCTCGCGCGATAGGGTGTATCGGCAGGCTGGTGAACGTAATTGACGAGGATCAACCGCTCCCCAGGCTCCGCGTCACGCATTTCGATACGGTCCGGGAAGCCGGCTTTTGCGCTCGCGACGTAACGTTTCGCGCTTCGATTCGCGAGTTCCTCGTCCGACAATCCATAGAGCGGCAGAAAGGGTTCCGGCGACAGGCCCTGAATTCGGAAGTCCATCATCTGATCTCCTGGATTGAACGTTGTGCAAAGATAGAGAATCGATGCGGGAACGACGCTCCGATTCTTGCGCATTCATTGTCGGGGACGATAATCGTCATCCCATGACCCCGCAAGAATCGGAGTGCAGCGGGCTGGCGCCCTGCATAGGATCGGCTCCATTATTGATACCGGAGCAGCACCATGAACGACAGCGCAATACCCAACATCGAAATGCCCGCCGAAGCGACCATGCGACAGGCGGTTGCCGCGCGTGACGAACGTTATAACGGCGTGTTTGTCTATGGGGTCGTCACGACGGGCGTGTATTGCCGGCCCTCGTGCCGGTCCCGCCCCGCCAAACCAGAGAATGTCCGATTCTTCGCGAATCCGGCCGCGGCGGAGGGTGCGGGTTTGAGACCGTGTAAGCGTTGCGATCCGCGCGGCCTCCATGACCGCACCACTCAATTGATGCAGGCGCTGACCCAATATATCGACAAGAATTCCGGCGAAAACTTGACTCTGGCGCATCTGGCCAAGCAGGCGCATCTGTCGCCCGCGCATCTGCAGCGCAAATTCAAGGCTGTCCTCGGCGTGTCGCCGAAGGCGTACCAAGACGCAGCGCGCCTCAAACGCTTGAAACGTGGGCTGAAGTCGGGGCAGAGCGTGCTTGACTCCATCACGGATGCCGGCTTCCAGTCGACGAGTCGCGTGTACGGTGCGACCACCCGCAACCTCGGCATGACCCCCTCAGCCTACCGCGCAGGCGGCGCCGGCGAGACTATTGCTTACGCATACCGCGACACTGGGTTGGGACCGCTGCTCATGGCGGCCACGGATCGCGGTGTGTGCTTCGCGCAATTCGGCAAGAACGAGGTTGCGTTAACGGCGCAACTGAAAAGCGAGTTTCCGC
>JBEKZZ010000012.1:0-90666 GCA_049509335.1 Bradyrhizobium sp.
ACATACGTTCGCTCACAGGAGCCTCCTAGACATACCACCAGGAGATTCTCTGCTATTCGAACGTTTCGCGCTACGTGGGGTCTCCTACACGCTTACGAAGGGACGGGACCGAATCGCAATAATCCTGCTTCTACCTCGCGGTCAAGCAAAAATTCGGAAAATCCGAAGTTAGGGCGATGCACTCGGAGCGCGCAGCGATACAAAAACCGCATCTGCTCCTGGATGGCGGCTGCGCAGGGGCAGTTTTCCGGCCCAGTTACTTCCCCCGACGCGCCCAGGATGTCATCGGCGAGCAGCCGATGGCAGGCACATCCGTCTCGGTCGCGCGACGTAAAACCAGATCAGGCATAGGCAGTCCTCTTTTTTATAGGCCCGATTCCGCCCAAGAATATCATTTGAATTTCCCGATGACGCAGCCTTCGAAGGACGCCATCACAAGCCCGGATGACAAGGTAGAGAGCGCCGATCAGCAATTCCAATCAGGCAGAGCCTTAAGCGAGCCCTATAAACCGTGCAATCGTCATCGCTATCGTTCCCAAGGCTGTTCCGGTACTTACAAGCTTATTCGCAATCAAATCTGTTTCCTTGAGTACGTTTACAGCCTTCTCAAGCCTGCCAGGTGATGGGTCCGTTTTTGCGTCTGCAATCGCCTTTAGAGCTCGTTCTTTTAAGTTGTCCTCCAACTGCAACTCATAAAGCTCGCGCTCAGCTTTGGATAATTCGGTCTGAATTTTTTCAATTGTTTGCGGGTTGTAGTGGATGGCGACGGGCGCAATGTTTTTCGTATCTCCCCCGAGAGATACGGCCCCTCCTTGTACACCGCCTGAGACATTATAGGTGCTATTGTTTGTTACGATCGTCGCGCCTTTGAATAAATCTAACGAGCCATCCATCTGTTTGAACTTCGAATAGATATCAGTACCCGATGCACTAACTTCCATTCTTTTACGGAGCGATGACCCTGTAGGTTCTTTTTCATATATTTCTAGAGAAAGTCTTTCATAACTCGTGCTGTCTTTCACATGACGGATCATATGATCAAGCAAGCATTGTCTTACGTCTAATTCAGGCTCTCCAATAAACCAGTCAATGACGAGAGCATCTAGGCCGTCAAAATAAGTTTCCTTTAAGCCCGAGGCTAGACCGGATCGAGCTTCAGGATCCGGATCTCGCATCCCAAGTTCTAGATATTCAAAATTCCGCTCGGCATCTTCGGGGGTCATTGCGATAAGTCGAAAAATCCAAGCTTTCACATTCGAAGGCTGGTCTTCAACTAGCTTGAGATCAATGCCAATATCAGACAACGACAGAGAGGGATTTTCCGTGATAGCCCAAACTGTATACTGAGAGACGACATTATCGTGATGTCCGCCAAGCGCCTTTACAAGCTCCGCATTGCCCAAGCGAGGATGCATTAAATTCTTAGGAGCACGATCAAGGCCAACAACTACCAGAGCCAACTTCAATAGGTCAGGCGATGCTGTTTCAACGTTGATGGGCAGACTGGAAAGGTCAATCTTTTCTGCGTCAACATGTTGGAGCGCGGCCAAGGTGGTCATCTGCTCGTCGAAACTCAATTTTTTCAGTATTGCCGACGCCTTGCGGCTCATTCTGTAGATAGCTGCAATGGCGGCCGCACTGGTTTGAGGTTCGTGGCTATATTGTTTCAGAACATAGACAACCGCTTCCAAGCAATTTGGTTCGCGGCCCAGTCTGGCTAAGGCATTTAAAGCCCAACGCCTTATCTTTTCATCTTTAGCTTGCGTGTAAAGAAGCCCCACGATGGACTGCTCGAGCCCGACTAGTTCATTCGGGTTTACGCGATAACCATCACGATAAGATTTGCAAAGTTGTTGCAACGCCTTTTTTGTACGGGCGCTGTCTCCAGATTCAATCTGAGACTTTAGATACTCGACGTTTAGTTTGTCGAGGATGCGGAGAATGCGAACCAAGCGCTTTATCCAATCGTTGGTACGACCTAAAGTGCGCTAGCAATATTAATTTCGACCAAGGGTCGAAATCATCAATGTCATTTACAGGCTTCGAGACGTCAAGCCAAGCGAGGTCATTTAGCGCCAAGCGTCGCCTAGTGGGTTCGAACCACGGCGGGCAATTGAAATCGATGATCGCCAGTAGTTGAGACGGTCCTTCGATTTCAGTGGGCCAAATGAAGTAACGTAGCCTTCCCTTTAGCGGTTCTGAAGGAATAGGCGCGGGAATATCCAGGTCGATTTGTGCAGCGCGAAGGCCGGCCTCGACGATCCCAAAGTCCCTGAAATTGAACAAGGTTCGGTCGTCTAGGTGAATGAATGTCGAGAATCCGATCGAGCGTCGAAGTAAGAAGCTATCTCGGTCCTCTCTATATCTACCAGCCCTATAACTCAGGATTTCTTGCTCACGACAGACACAAACGAACGATCGCAGAAAAACGAGGTCGGTGTCCTTCTTCCGCGGATCGTCATAGCGAAAATGGTCCGCGTTCAAAAGCCCCAAAACCGTCTTCCAACTGATTGGGACATTTCGTTCAGCAATTCTACTTAGCTGGCGATACTCGATGGCTAAGGCTGGCCCGCGAATTAATTCCCTGATACGGCGTCGGGTTGGAAAGACTATCCGAAATTCTTCCGGGACGCTCTGATCCGAAAGAAAGCGCCGTAAGAAAAATTTGCCGGGTTCCGTACGAAAAAAAAGACTAGTTTCGCGTCGGTCGACGATGTCTTCCGAAATTCGTGCCTGCAGAGTCTTGTGTTGCGTTTGTCCGTGTAGATATTTGGGAACGAGACCTCTTTGATAAGCCGCGGTCAATATAGTCCGCGGGCTGAGCGGTCGTCGCTCAGCCTCCAAAACCCTACTCGCAATCTGCAAATACGCGTCCAGAGCAGCTTTCCTTCTCGGCCGCAATGTTTCGTTTCTACTAGAAAGGAGAGATTCCTTAAAGCACCTTGTTGCTCTCCTTCACCTTCTCGGCGTCGAGATAGACCTGTCCGCCCATCTCCTTGAACTTTTCGCTCATGTGCTTCATGCCATCCTCGATGGTGCCGGAGACCGACATCCCGACCGAGTTCGGATCGTTCAAGGTCGCCGCGTAGTCGCGCACGTCCTGCGTGATCTTCATCGAGCAGAATTTCGGGCCGCACATCGAGCAGAAATGCGCGACCTTGTGCGCTTCCTTCGGCAGCGTCTCGTCGTGGAAGGCGCGCGCGGTTTCCGGATCGAGCCCGAGGTTGAACTGATCCTCCCAGCGGAAGTCGAAGCGCGCACGTGACAGCGCATCGTCACGAAGCTGCGCCGCCGGGTGGCCCTTGGCGAGATCGGAGGCATGCGCCGCGATCTTGTAGGTGATGACGCCGACCTTGACGTCGTTGCGGTCGGGCAGCCCAAGATGCTCCTTTGGCGTCACGTAACACAGCATCGCGCAGCCGAACCAGCCGATCATGGCTGCCCCAATGCCCGAGGTGATGTGGTCGTAGCCGGGCGCGATATCGGTCGTCAGCGGGCCCAACGTATAGAACGGCGCTTCGCCGCATTCCTTGAGCTGCTTGTCCATGTTGATCTTGATCTTGTGCATCGGCACATGGCCGGGGCCTTCGATCATCACCTGGCAACCTTTTGCCCACGCGATCTTGGTGAGTTCGCCGAGCGTCTCCAGTTCGGCGAATTGCGCGCGGTCGTTGGCGTCCGCGATCGAGCCCGGACGCAGGCCGTCGCCGAGCGAGAACGACACGTCGTATTTGCGCATCAGGTCGCAGATCTCGTCGAAGTGCGTGTAGAGGAAGCTCTCCTTGTGATGCGCCAGGCACCACTTCGCCATGATCGAGCCGCCGCGCGAGACGATGCCGGTGACGCGGTTGGCGGTGAGGTGGATGTAGGGCAGGCGCACGCCGGCATGGATCGTGAAGTAGTCGACGCCCTGTTCGCACTGTTCGATGAGCGTATCCTTGTAGAGCTCCCAGGTCAGTTTCACCGGGTCGCCTTCGCACTTCTCCAGCGCCTGGTAGATCGGAACGGTGCCGATCGGCACCGGCGAGTTGCGCAGGATCCATTCGCGCGTGGTGTGGATGTTGCGGCCGGTCGAGAGGTCCATCACGGTGTCGGCGCCCCAGCGGATCGCCCACACCATCTTGTCGACTTCTTCTTCGACCGACGAGGTCACGGCGGAGTTGCCGATATTGGCGTTGATCTTGGTGAGGAAGTTACGGCCGATGATCATCGGCTCGAGTTCGCCGTGGTTGATGTTGCAGGGGATGATCGCCCGTCCCCGCGCGATCTCGGAGCGCACGAATTCCGGCGTGATGAAGGCGGGCACCGCGGCGCCAAAGCTTTCGCCGTCGGCCAAGGCCGCCTCGGCGCGCTCCAGCTGTTGCTTGCGGCCGAGATTCTCGCGCTCGGCGACATAGATCATCTCCTTGGTGATGATGCCGGCGCGGGCGAATTCAAGCTGCGTGATCTTGTGGCCGTCCAGCCCGCGCAGCGGCGTGTGATGCGCGATGAAGGCTTTGGCCGCGTGGGACGCGCCGACATTGCCGTTGTCTTCCGGCTTGATGTCGCGTCCCTGATATTCCTCGATGCCACCGCGCTCCTTCACCCAGGCGGTGCGGTTGCGGGACAGACCGGCATTGACGTCGATCACGACGTTCGGATCGGTGTAGGGGCCGGAGGTGTCATAGACCGGAAGGTTCGGTTCGCCCGCGCCTTCGGAGAGCATGATCTCGCGCAAGGGCACGCGCAGGTCGCCCGCCGCATCCGGCGTTGCGAAGATCTTGCGCGAGGAGGGCAGCGGGCCCGTGGTCACGGCGGGAAGGGTCGTGTCGGGATTGGAGCGAATGTTCATGGCGTCCTCCTTTGATTACTTGTCGTCATTCCGGGATGGTACATAAGCACCAGACCCGGAATCTCGAGATTCCAGGTTCGATGCTTTGCATCGCCCCGGAATGACGACGTGAACTTTACTGACGGCAGTAGGCGAATGAATCATCACGCCGCCTCCTTCAATCCGAGCCAGGCGCGCACGCGCTGATCGGCATCGGCGTTCTGGGTGATGTCGGAAACCACCGCGATCGAGTCGGCGCCGGCGGCAAAAATTTCGCTAGCGTGTTCGAGTTTGATGCCGCCGATCGCGACCAGCGGAATCTCACCGACGCGCTTCTTCCACTCGGTGATCTTCGGGATGCCCTGCGGCGCGAAGCGCATCGACTTCAGCGTGGTCGGAAAGATCGGGCCGAGCGCGACATAATCGGGCTTGGCGGCGAGCGCGGTCTCAAGCTCCGCATCATCATGGGTGGAAATGCCGAGCGTGAGCCCGGCCTCGCGAATAGCCGCGACATCGGCGTCCGCCAGATCTTCCTGTCCGAGATGCAGATGCCTGGCACCAGCCTCAATCGCCGCGCGCCAGTAGTCATTGACCACGAGCTTTGCACGGGTGCCGCTGATCACGTCGAGCGCGTCTTTCACGGTCTGCAACGCGTCCGCTTCGCCAAGTTTTTTCGCGCGCAGCTGAATCGTGCCGGCGCCAAGCAATGCGAGCCGCGCGACCCAGGCGACGCTATCGACGACGGGATAAAAACGATCAGGATACGGCATGCCAGAACGGGGTCCCAACGACAGGGGTTGAAGGAGAGGCGAAGTCGCGGGCTTCCATGAGGCCCGCTTCAAAGGCGGTGCGGCCGGCCTCGACGCCTTGACGGAAGGCTGTTGCCATCGCCACGGGGTCGGCGGCCTTTGCAATCGCGGTGTTGAGCAGCACGGCGTCATAGCCGAGTTCGAGCGCGCGGGCGGCGTGGCTCGGCGCGCCCAACCCGGCATCGACCACGAGCGTGATATCCGGGAGACGGTCGCGCAGCAGTTTCAGCGCATCGGGGTTGATAACGCCCTTTGCGCTGCCGATCGGCGCGGCCCAGGGCATCACCACCTTGCAGCCGGCATCCACCAGCCGCATCGCGACTGACAAATCCTCGGTGCAGTAGGGGAACACCTCGAAGCCGTCCTTGATCAGAATATCTGCGGCTTCGACCAGGCCAACCACATCCGGCTGCAGCGTGTCGTTGTCGGCGATCACCTCGAGCTTGATCCAGGACGTGCCGAAGAGTTCGCGCGCGAGTTTGGCTGTTGTCACCGCTTCGCGCACGCTGCGGCAACCGGCGGTATTCGGCAGCACCGTCACGCCAAGCTCGCGGATCAGCGACCAGAACGCATCGCCGGTCTTGGAGCCGGCCGCCTCGCGCCGCAGCGACACCGTGACGATTTCGCTGCCCGCGGCGCGGATCGCGTTCTGCATGATCGCAGGCGAGGGATACAGCGCCGTGCCGATCAGGAGGCGGGAGGTGAATTCGCGGTTGTAGAAGGTGAGTGGCATCTCAGTATCCCGAATCACAGGTCGTCATCCCCGCGAAGGCGGGGATCCAGTATTCCAGAGCAGAAGAGATTAAGCGGACAATTCGCGGCATACTGGATCGCCCGATCAAGTCGGGCGATGACGGCGGAGTGTGGTGAAGCATGGATGTCATCCTCACCCTCCCTGTCGCGGCGTGATGATCTCGATCTCGTCGCCGGCCTTGAGTTGCGTCTCGCCCCAGCGGCTCCTCGGCAGCACGTCGTAATTCACCGCGATCGCAAAATGCGTGCCCTCATAGTCGAGTTCGCCGAGCAGCGCATCGACACGTGTCGCGGCGATCTCGCGCGCTTCGCCGTTGACGATCACGCGCATTGCATCACCTCATTGTCGATGGTGCCGCGCTCGACATAGCCGAGCGTGAGCTCGGCAAGCGCTGGCGCCAGCAAAAAGCCGTGGCGATAAAGGCCGTTCACCGCGATCTTCTCGTTGTTCACCGCGATGCGCGGCAGGTTGTCAGGGTAGGCCGGACGAAGTCCCGAGCCGAATTCAAGGATACGCGCCTCGCCAAACGCCGGATGCACCGCATAGGCCGCACCAAGCAGCTCCAGCGCGGAGCGGACGCTGACGCCGGAGCTTTCGCTTTCGATCGAGGTCGCGCCGAGCATGAAGCGGTGATCTCCGCGCGGAATCACATAGAGCGGAAAGCGCGGATGGATCAGCCGCACCGGACGCGACAGTTCGACCTCGTCGGTTTCGATCAGGATGAGTTCGCCCTTGACGCCGCGAAGCTCGCCTTGCTGCTTGCGCGCGGCGAGCCCGCGGCAATCGATCACGACGCCCGCGATATCGTCCGGCTCGACCTCGCTATTGAATTCGATTTGGCCGCCGGCTGCGCGAATGCGCGCGTGCAGTTCAGGCAGGATTCTTCGCGGCTCGACATGGCCTTCGTCGGCGTAGAACAGCCCTTCCCGAAAACGCCCCTCCAGCGAAGGTTCGATTTCGCGGACGCCATCCGCGTCCAGCCTTTGATAACCCGATGTCAGCCGCGCGAAGCGTTCGAAGTCGGCGCGGTCGCGCGCATGCGCCACCACCAGCGAGCCGTTGAAAGAAGTTTCCGGAAAATAATCGCGCCAGAGCTTTAAGGAGCGCAGGCCGAGCCGCACGATCACGGGTTCAGAGCCTTCAGCCTCGCAATAAGGCGCGAGCATGCCGCCGGCCCAGTGGCTGGTGGATTGCGTCATCGCGGTGTCACTGCGCTCGTGTAGCGTGACACTACGGCCCGCTTGGGCGAACAATAATGCCTGCCAGGCGCCTGCGACGCCGGCACCGATAACGGAAATCGGGGATTGCCCCCGTGGGTTAGTCGAACTCTGGTACATCCCTGTCCCTTCGCCGGCATGACCCGGATCAGGTTCAAAGGGTCACCACGGTCTCTTGGCCCAACAAAACGGGACCAGAGGATGTGGTCTCTCAGCTCCTCATCGGAGCTCCCCTCGGAACAGGGCTAATGTAAGCCGATGTGGCTGGGTGTCAACGCGCTATCTCTCGCGTGCCCCGGATGCAATGCAGCGCGTCAGCGGTGCATTGCTGATCCGGGGTCCATGTTGCAAGCGGTACCTGGTGGGTCCCGGCTTAGCGGCGCGTCATTTCATGCCGCACCGCATCCGGGACACGGCTCAGCGGGGCATGACGTCATTTCGTACCCTGTCGTCACTTTGCATCGTATCCGGGACGCGAGACCTGAGCCGCCGCCGCTTGGCGACCTCGTAATAGCCGCTGGCATAGTAGTGAACCGCCTGGTCGTGATCGCCGTTTGCGGCATGATAGGCGCCTGCGAGATACTTCACCGCGTAAGCCAGGTTGGTATCGGGATCGCGCAAGCCTTCGGCCGAGCCGGTGTAGCCAAGGCTGCGCGCGGTCGCGAGCTTGATCTGCATCAGGCCGATCGTTCCGCCGCGCCCGACCAGACCGGCGTTGTAACGGCTCTCGCGCACGATCACCCGATGCACCAGCGCGACCGGTACACCGTTGGCCTGCGCGTGCCGCGCCACCATTTCCTCATATTGGCTGCGCTGGGCGTGGGCGCCGGCAGGGAAAATCAGGGCGGCCGCCAGAGCAAGCGATGCGAGGGTTAACAGACGCTTCATGAGAGGGCCTTTCGGGCGGTGCAAACCGCATGAGCGGCCGCAATTGACCTTATTGATATGGCGAAAAGCCGGCTTTTGTTTCGGCCAGGCGGGCGAATCCAACCTCGCCGGTTTACCGGGAATTATGCCCTGCTGTGCTTCGATTGGTCCGAAATTCCGATAGGAACCGGCAATCCGCCATGACCTTGGCCGTCACCCATACTGCGCCAGACGCAAAAACCATGCGTGGCTCGCTGCCGCTATGGGTCGGCATCGTGACCTATGCGGTGCTCATCATCAGCGGCGATCGGCTGCTGCTCGATCCCGACACGCAGTGGCAGATCACGGTCGGGCAATGGATACTCGATCATCACGCGGTGCCTCACACCGACGCCTACTCCTTCACCATGCGAGGCACGCCCTGGATTTCGACGCAGTGGCTGGCGCAGGTTCTCTACGCGCAGATCTATGCGTGGTTCGGCTGGACCGGGCCGGTGGTTCTGGCCGCCGCAGCCAGTAGCGCAACGTTCGCGCTTTTGGCGCGGTATCTCGTCCGCAGCTTGAGCGATAGCGCGGCACTCGTATTTGTCGCCGTGGCGCTGGCGCTGACGGCGCCGCATCTTCTGGCACGGCCGCATGTGCTGGCCTTGCCGATCATGGTTGTCTGGATCGGCGAACTGATCGCGGCCGCCGACCGGCGTGGGGCGCCTTCATTCTGGCTGCTGCCGGCAATGGCGCTCTGGGCCAACGTCCATGGTGGCTTTGTTTTCGGCCTCGTGATGATGGCGCCGATCGCGCTTGATGCGGTAATCGAAGCGGAAGCCCGCAACAGGATCGCGCTCGCGGTCCGATGGGCTGTCTTTGCCGCACTCGCGCTCGCCGTCAGTTGCTGCACGCCCTATGGCTGGGAATCGCTGCTCGCGTCGCGGAAGATTTTGGCGCTCGGCAGCGCCTTGCCGTTGATCACCGAATGGCGCGCAGCCGATTTCACCACTTTGCATCCGTTCGAAATCTGCCTGCTCGGCGCCATCGGGCTTTCGCTTTATCGCGGCATCCGCCTGCCGCCGATGCGCATCGTGATCCTGCTCGGGCTTGTTCACATGGCGCTGTCGCAGGGGCGCGCCGCGGAAATTCTGGCGCTGCTGTCGCCGCTCGTTCTTGCAGGGCCCTTGGCGGCCCAGATCGGCGGCATGAAAGCTGTGTCCTCACATTCATTGAGGCCCATTCGCGGCATGATGGCGGCCGGCCTTGCGGTGCTGCTGGCGGCGGGAACGCTGAGCTTTGCGGCGATGCACCGCTTTGCGCCGAATACGGCGAACTCGCCGGTCGCAGCAGTTACGGAGTTGAAGAAGCTCAATGTCGAGCGCGTCTTCAACGACTACGATTTCGGCGGCTATCTGATCGCCAGCGGTGTCGCGCCTTTCATCGACGGCCGCACCGAACTCTACGGCGAGAAATTCTTTGTCGATCACAACAATGCTTCCGGCCTGATGGAGCCGGACAATCTGTTCCGCCTGCTGTCGGAGTATCAGATCCAGGCGACGCTGATGCGCACGCAGAGTGCGGCGACCAAGCTGCTCGATCACATCGACGGCTGGCAAAAGGTCTATAGCGACGAGATCGCCACGATCCACCTTCGCAAGGCGGGGGCGTTGCACACGGTGGAACCCTCGGTGGAGCCGCAAGGGAAGTAATGACTCCTGCCATTCCGGGGCGATGCGAAGCATCGAGTCCGGAATCTCGAGATTCCGGACTCGCTCGTTTCACTCGCGCTCCGGAATGACGTCTTATGAATCTCCGCCGTTGAATTGCCCAATTGCCGTTTCACAACACCATGCGTCGGCGCGAGAAGTTCTGACAGCATCGCTGTCGCAATCGCGTTTCGCGCGCGAGTTCAAATACCACGTCAGAAAATTGAGATACGGGAGATACGCCATGGCCGGAATCGGATTCCGTTCGTTGCCTCGGGAAAATCCCTGCGCCCAATGCGGCAGATCGATCGCCCTGCCGGAATGGGTCGAGGCCGAACCCGGCCGCACCTTCTATCTCTGGCGCTGCATGGCCTGCGACTACCGTTTCGAGGCGGTGGCCTATTTCGATCTGGAAGAGACCGACGGCGAAGCGATCGCGGCGTAAAGACCGAAAGCTTACTCCGCTGCTTGCTGGTTGATCCGACTCGGTTGACGAACCGGCAGTTCGATACGCACGACAAGTCCGTGCGGCTGCCGGTCGTGCAGCGACAGCTTGCCGCTATGTGCCAGCGCGACGGCGCGTGCAATCGAAAGGCCAAGCCCGAAGCCGGTCGTATCGTCCATGTTGCGGGCGTCGTCGCCGCGCACGAACGGCTCGAGCATCACTTCCTTGCGGGCATCGGAAATTCCGGGACCGTCGTCCTCGACTTCGATGGTGGCGGTCTCGGTCGAGGTCGTGAGGCGAACGGTCACGAGCGCGCCGTACCTGACGGAATTTTCCACGAGGTTGGTGACGCTGCGTGTCAGGTCGTCCGGCCGCACGGTGGCCATGGCATGTTGCGGACCCTCGTAGGTCACCTTGTGGCCGATATCGGCATATTGGTCGGCGACGAGTTGCAGCGTGGAGGCGATGTCGGTGAGCGTCATCGCTTCGAGCTTGCGGTCGTTGCGCAGGAAGGACAGTACCGATTCCAGCATCGAGCGCATCTGGTCGAGATCGCTCATCATGCGGTGGCGATGCACTTCATCCTCGATGAACTCGGCCCGCAGCCGCATCCGCGTGATCGGCGTCCTCAGGTCGTGGCTGATGGCAGCCAGCATCTTGGTGCGGTCGTCGATCAAGGTGGTGATGCGTTCGCGCATCCGGTTGAGCGCTTTCGCAACGGAGCGGATTTCTTCCGGCCCGCGCTCGGGTAGCGCCGAGGCCGCGCCGTTGACGCTGAAATTCTCGGCCGCCTTGGCAAAGGCCGATAGCGGCGCCGTCAGTGCGCGGGCCGCCCACAGGCTGAGCAGGCTGACGCTGACGATCGCAAACAACAGGGTTGCCGCCCAAGACCCGATCCAGAACGGCCGTGACCATGTATCACGCAACACCCGCGCCGAAATCATCGTGCCGTCGGGCAGCGCGATGCCGACCTTGTGGCGGTTTTGTTCACTGGCCAGCGAAAAGATACGATAGCTAGAGTCGAGCCGCCGGTGCAGGCTGCGCAGATCGAGCCCTTCGGGGTCGCTTGCTTCTGGAATCGGCCCCGGTGGCAGAGGCTGGACATCGAGCTTGGGAAAAGCGCGGGCGACGTCGGCCATCAGCCGCGGCCGGTCGGCGGGCGCGGCGGCCCCGATCAGTTGCACGGCTGCAGCAAACTGGGCGTGACCGCGATCGATACCCGGATCGGGTTGGTCCGGACGGCTGACCAGAAAGATGCCGGTCAGGATCAGGTGAATGGCGACGGTCGATGCGATCACCAGCGCCGCGATCTGACCGCCGATGGTCCGCAAGTTCAGGAAATCGGCCAGCTTCATTTGACGCCGTCGAGCGAGGCCGCAGCCGCCTCCACCGTCGGCGTAAACAGATATCCGCCCGAGCGCACGGTCTTGATCATGCTGGAATCCTGCGGATCGGTTTCGATCTTGCGGCGGATGCGGCTGACCAGCACGTCGATCGAGCGCTCGAATGAGCCGGCGCTGCGCCCTTGCGTCAGATCGAGCAGGCTGTCGCGCGACAACACCCGGCCCGGGCGTTCGCAGAAAGCACGCAGCAGATCGAATTCGGCCGATGTCATCGCGACCCGCGCGCCGGCGGGATTGCGTAACTCGCGCAGGCGAAAATCGATCCGCCAGCCCTGGAA
Source organism: Bradyrhizobium sp. (assembly GCA_049509335.1). Taxonomy (GTDB): domain Bacteria; phylum Pseudomonadota; class Alphaproteobacteria; order Rhizobiales; family Xanthobacteraceae; genus Bradyrhizobium. The sequence continues at coordinate 12,275 of JBEKZZ010000012.1, forward strand.
GGTCAGCGTGGTTGCGCCCATCACGGCGCTCGCGGTTTGCGCCGCGGCCTGGCGGCGCAGCACGGCATTGATCCGGGCCAACAGCTCACGGGGATTGAACGGTTTCGCCAGATAATCGTCGGCGCCCATTTCAAGGCCGAGGATGCGGTCGACGTCCTCGCCGCGCGCGGTCAGCATGATGATCGGCACCTGCGACTCGCCGCGAATCTTGCGGCACAGGCTCAAGCCGTCTTCGCCCGGCAGCATCACGTCGAGAATGACAAGATCGACGCGGTGGTCGGTCATGGCGCGCGCCATCTCGCGCCCGTCATTGGCGGTTGTCACGTTGCAGGCGTTGTTGCGGAGATATTTCGCAATCAGCGCCCGCGTTTCGCGATCGTCTTCAACGACCAGAATGTTTGGCGGCACAGGGGGCATCTCAGTTCTTTGCCTTAGATTTCAGGCAACAGAACCCCTTTTTTGTTTCTCTATATTTCTGAAACTTCCAGCGCAACAGCAGGCAACATGTCATAAGTTAATTTTAGGAAATCGTTAACCCCATTAAGACGATCTTAAACCCGCCATGAGGCGATGCGGTAGCAAATCTTTAACTCTTTGAGGCCGGCGGCCGGAACGTCGCATGTTCGACACCATCATTCTCCTGGCCGGTCCGGTCGAACGGGAGGCCCTGCCGGGCGCCCTGACGGGGCACAATCCGCATCTCACGGTCCTGATGATCGAGCGGGCTGAGGAATTGGCCGCGCTGGGCAGCGACGTGCTGCGGCGCTCGCGACTGATCGCCTTCGTGACGCCGGTGATCGTGCCCAGGTCGATCCTGGACCAGCTCGGCTACGGCGCCGTCAATTTTCACCCCGGTCCACCGAACTATCCCGGCTGGGCGCCGGCGCATTTTGCGCTCTACGACCAGGCCGACGAATTCGGCGCGACCGTCCATATCATGGTCGAGAAGGTTGATGCCGGACCGATCATCGATCTCGCGCTGTTTCCGATCCCGCCGGACACATCGGTGTTCGGCCTCGAGGGCATGGCCTATGCGCGCCTCGCCTTTCTGTTCTGGCGAATGGCGAGAGAGCTGGCGTGCAATGTTGCGCTGCTGCCGTCGCTCGGCGTTCCCTGGGGCAACCGGAAAAATTCGCGCAAGGACTATCTCGCAATGTGCGAGATCCCGCTCGATATTTCGAGAGCCGAGCTCGAGCGGCGCATGAAAGTGTTTGGCAGCAATTATTTTGGCGTGTCGCCGACGATCAAATTGTATGGCGTTGAGTTTCGCGCCGTTGTGGCGCCTGTCGCCGGGGTGGAAAGCGCGCGGGTGCACGTCATCGAATCTTCTCCCGCGTTGGCGAGCGGTTGAAGTTGCAAAGCAGCGATCCACGCGATTGATGATGGGGAACTTTGGTTCCGCCGATCGATCGGCCGAAATTACGGGAACAACGGAACGGCGACAGCGGCAGCGTGTTTTCTCCTGATAATTTTTTCAGGGAGAAAACACATGTTCGCAAAAACTGTCACGGCTGCTTTGGCCGGAACCGCGTTGCTTGCAACGATCGCGTCGGCGCAAACCCCGACCGCCACCACCGATCGCGCCACCACGGCGTCAAACACGATATCGAATTCCGAGCTGCAAGGTGACTGGCGCGCCTCGAAGGTCGTCGGCCTCAACGTCTATAATGAGAACAATGAGAGCCTCGGCTCGATCAATGATCTCCTGATGGACAAGAATGGGAATATCAAGGCGGTCGTGCTCGGCGTCGGTGGTTTCCTCGGCATGGGCGCGCATCTTGTTGCGGTTCCGCTCGACAAGATCAAATTCGTCAATGAGCCCGTGGCCTATACCGGCACGGCCGGTGTCGCCGGCGCGCCGGGTGCAGGCGGGGCGATGACCCGCCCGGCTAGCCCTCCGACCACCACCGGTTCTGCTTCGACGGCGTCGTCCAAGCCAAATCCCTGGTATCCGGACCACGCGGTGTTCAATGCCAACCGGGATGAACTGAAGGCAATGCCCGAATTCAAATATTCGGAGTGAAGCGGCGTTCAGGGTCGACACAACAATCATAACAGGCGCGCCCGGTTTTGCCGGGCGCGTTTGTGTTTTGGGGGCTGTTCGCGGACTTGCTTCGAAGACTTGCGCCTTTCAGGGCTGAGTTCCCGATGTTACGCTCCCCAGTGGCAGGAGCACCTAACGTCCTGCCTAACATCGAACGGGAGGACGACATGGCTGAGAGCGTCTACAAGGTCATCGAGCTGATAGGCACCAGCAAGGAATCCTGGGAGAAAGCATCCGCGGCGGCTGTCAACCGGGCCGGAAAATCGCTCCGGGATCTTCGGGTTGCTGAAGTGGTGCAACTCGATCTGCAACTGGATGCCAAGGGCAAGATCGAAGCCTATCGCGCCAAACTGAAGGTCTCGTTCAAGTTTGAGGGAGCCTGAGCTTAAAGTCGGGCGAGCGTATAGACGAAAAAAGCGCGTCCGGTTTTGTTGCCGGGCGCGCTTTTTGTTTGATCCGTTTTCGTCTGATCCCTCGAGACGGCGCTCACGCGCCTCCTCGGGATGAGGTCGTCATTCTCGACGTGAACTCAACCCTCATGGTGAGGAGCCGCGCCGTTAGCGCGGCGTCTACGGACGATGCCTTGCATCGCCGGGAGAACCATGAGGCCCGAGGAGTTCAGTTCGTCTTCACCAGCGGGCAATTGCCCTTGTCGAGTGGGCGGAACGCCTCGTCGCCGGGAACGGTGGCGAGCAGCTTGTAGAGGTCCCACTCACCCTTCGATTCCTCGGGCTTCTTGACTTCGAACAGGTACATGTCGTGGACCATGCGGCCGTCGATCCGGATCTTGCCGTTCTTGGCGAAGAAGTCGTTGATCGGCGTCTCGCGCATCTGCGCCATCACCTTCTGCGGGTCGTCGGTGCCGATGGCGTCGATCGCCTTCAGGTAATGCATGGTGGCCGAATAAAGTCCGGCCTGGATCATGGTCGGCATGTGACCGACCTTCTCGTTGAAGCGGTTGGAGAAGGCGCGGGTCTCGTCGTTCATGTCCCAATAGAAGGCGTCGGTGACGATCAGGCCATGAGTCGCCTTGACGCCGAGCGAATGCGTGTCGGTGATCTCCTGCAACAGCGCAATCATCTTCTGGCCGGCGTCGGTGATGCCGAACTCGGCCGCCTGTTTCAATGCGTTGGTGGTGTCGCCGCCGGCATTGGCCAGCGCGATCACCTTGGCCTTGGAGGCCTGGGCTTGCAGCAGGAAGGAGGAGAAGTCCGACGAGTTCAGCGGATGGCGAACGTCGCCCAGCACCTTGCCGCCGTTTTCCTTGACGACGTTGGCGGCGTCGCGTTGCAGCGCCTGGCCGAACGCGTAGTCGGCGGTGACGAAGAACCAGGTGTCTTCACCGCGCTTGACCATCGCCTTGCCGGCGACGTTGGAAAGCGAATAGGTGTCGTAGGTCCAGTGCACGGTATTGGGCGAGCAGGCGACACCGGTGAGGTCGGAGGTGCCGCCGCCGGAATTGATGTTGATCTTGTTCTTCTCGCGCGTCAGCGCCGAGATCGGCAGCGCGACCGAAGAGGTCGGCACGTCGAAGATCGCGTCGACCTTCTCGTTGTCATACCAGTTGCGGGCGATGGAAACGCCGACATCGGGCTTGTTCTGGTGGTCGGCATAGACCACCTCGACCGGCTTGCCCTTTACCTTGCCGCCGTAATCGGCGACCGCCATTTGCACGGCGGCGAGCGAACCCTTGCCGGTGGCGTCGGCATAAAGGCTCGACATGTCGGTCAGGACGCCGATCTTGACGACGTCGTCGGAAATTTGCGCATTCGAAGGCCCGCCGGACGCGGCGAGAGCAAGTCCGGCCAGCAACATGGCTGCAAGCGATTTCATGGTTCCGTCTCCCTCTGGTGTTTTGCTTTATTTGTTCCTCTTTTACCCGTCTTGGCGTTCGCCCGCAAAGCCTGAAAAGGGGGCGCATCCTCGAGACCAGGTCATAAATTCTGGCGGTATCTTGGATCCTCATGGTGAGGAGGCGCTTTCGCAGTCTCGAACCATGAGGCCCGTAATCCCTCTCATCCTTCGAGACGCGGCGAAGGGCCGCTCCTCAGATGGGGTGCGCAACAGATTTGCAGGTCTAAAACCCTGGCAGCACCGCCACGGTGACGTTGATGGTGCCGGAGACCTCGGCGATCAGGCGCAGCGTCGTGGAATCGTAGGCGATGTCGGCCAAAGCGAGGTTGTTGATTTCGGTCGCGACCCGCACGCTGTCCTGGCTTTTCTGCAAATCCGAGACCGCGCCGGCGATCATTTTCTGCGCATCGCCGAGATACGGCTTGAGGTCCACCGTGGTCTTTTCGGCCAGCGTCTTTTGCAGACGCGGCATCACGGCGCGCGCCGCGGCGCCCAGCAGCCCGAAGGCGGCTTCCGATTCCACCCCCATTTCGACATTGGTGAGCCGCAGGATCTGGCTCGCCTGATCGAGTACCGGCTTGCCCCAGATATGAACGGTCGCTTCACCGCCGAATGAGAAGAAACTGGTTTTTTCCCTGGCGTTGATCAGGAGCGAGATCAGCATCCGGTCGCCGGAGGCCGAAACCAGCGCCCGCTTCACGGTCACATTCACGGAGCTCGATCCGTCTTCGGGAAAGGTGCGGCCGATCAGTTGCGCTTCCACGATTTTGTCGACGTCGGCAAAGGGAATGTCGATCGGGATTCCGATGGCCACGACCGGCTGCGTCGGCGGCACCACGGAGAGCTTGTCGGGGAAGGGGCACAGCGGCGTGGTCTGTTTCGGCGTGATGCGGGTTTCCGCCTCGATGCCGAGCGTCATGGTGATCGCGCTCGCACTGACGTTCGGCTGCACCGCCACCGCGCGCGTCGGCCGTAATTCGAGCCAAAGCGACGGCGCCGATGTGCTGCTGGTTTGCAAGGGAATCGAGCGGCAGGCCTTGGCCCATTGAATGCGCGCATTGCGCTCGAACGAGGGATCGTTGCGGATGCGGTTGCCGGCGGTCGCAATCTGGTCGGCGACGTTCTTGTCGATCACCGGCTTGATCTGCGTGGGCACGTTGAGGCGTGCGCCGGCCACCGACAGGCTGGTGTCGCCGAGATTGACCTGGCCGTTGAGGTTGGGCTCGATGCGCCAGTTGGCGGCGAACTTCGGCCGCGCCGTCACGCTCACGCTGCCCTTGATATCGGCGGAGGCATTGACCGACTTGATGTTGATGCTGCCGATCTGCTTGCCGACATCGGTGCCAAGGATTCCGCCGATGGCGTCTCCGACCGCGCCGGTGGTCTTGGCCGCCAGCGAGCCCGTGACGTTCAGTTTTCCGGTGAGCGCGGTGTTCAGCGAGAGCACGTCCTGGCCGCCGGTGACGGAAAGCGGCCCGCGCGAGGCGGTCCAGCCGATATCGGCGTTTTGCAGTACTTGCGCTACCGGATTGTCGGCCTTGCCGGCAAAGGTGCGCGGCGCGCCACGCTCGGCCGCGTCGCGGATCGCGCTGATGGGAATGGTGACCTGGGCCAGGATCACGGAACTGCGGGGGGCCGGCGGCAACGGCGGAAGGTTAGCCTCAGTCGGCCGGGAGCCGTCGCCACCACGCGGTGAAAACCAGTCCACCGCTTTCAAGGTGACGACAAACGAGACCGCGACCACCGCGATCGCGAGCAAAATGATCTTCGGCCGCATCGTCCCCCCGGACAAATCTGACAGGACTCTATAGGGCTACCGTGGAGGGCGCTACCCCGGTTCCAGGGGCCCTATCGCCTAAGGGGGCGGCGGCAATGTGGTCGCATCATTACCGTTTGGAAAGGCGAGGAGGCGAAGCCCGCCTCGTGAGACGGCGCGTTACCAGGCGCGCGGATCCGGGGCAACGCGAGCTTTCGCTTTGCCTATCCTCTCCCAAGAGCTCTGAAGAAGAGCGCCGGCGTTCAGCGCCCCGATCTCATGGCGATGCCAGATGTGGTGGCGCCAGCGGGTCCGGGCCGTAATCGTTGTCCCATTCGCTACCTTGTGTGCAATCCCAGACGAGCAGGACAAGCCAGCCCACGAGGGGAACGAGCGCCACAAGGCACCACCAGCCGGAACGATCAATGTCATGCAGCCGTCTGACCTGAACGGCGAGAAGGGGTACGATATTGCCCAGTTGCCAAATCAGCAGGAGGGCGCTCAAACCGCCATCGCCGCTGGTGTCCGCGACGGCGTACGAGACAAAACTGATGCCTATGATGACGATGAGATAGAAAAGCTGGAACCACCAATATTCCGATCGGCTCGCGCGGCCGCTGAATGTAAAATATTTTGAGTAGACGGATTTTACGGACTCAATGAACCCCATGACCCAAACCCCCGTATTCGCTCAAATGCAAAAAATTAAATGCCGCGAATGAAATAAATACGAGGCGCTGGGGCGCGTCAATCGGCTTCCATTCGTCTGACATAAGCGCCGCGCCATGGTCAGGGAGCGTGCCTCACGCACCAGACTTATCGGTTAAGCGAGACCACTTCCGATTCGGACCCAATGCCGATACTTATTGACTAGCAAGACGTTCGAGCGCGCCATGGCCGTCGAGCTAAGACTTTGTCTGCATATTTTAGCAGCGCGCCCGTGGGAGCGAACAATGCCTGCTTACATGATTGCCCTGAACAGAAGCGTGCATGATCGACAAAAGCTGGAAGCGTATTGGAAGGCAGCCGGCCCGACTTTTGAGGGGTGGGGCGCCAAATTCCTTTCCATCTATACAGCGCTCGCGCCACTAGAATTGATGGGGTCGCTCGAGGGCGTCGTCCTGATTGAATTTCCCGATGTCGCGGCAGCTAGGGCTTGGTATGAAAGTCCGGCATATCAAAAGGCAAAGCAGCACAGGGACGGCGCGGCGGATACCGAGTTTTTCATTATTGATGGCGGTTTGGTCCCCCTTGAAGATCGTCTGCCCCACATCAAGAATCGGGAAGTTTAGTCCATAAAGGAGCCGCAATCTCATCCCGAGGAGCAGCGGCAGGCAAGTGTACGCAGTCTGCGTAAACTTGTCTGCGGCCGCGTCTCGAAGGATGAAGGCCATCATGGCTTCATGGTTCGAGACGCGCTAAGACGCGCTGCTCACCATGAGGATTAAGACCATCCCAGCCCGCCGAACGCATTCTCCGCGCGGCGGTCCATCGGCAGCACGATCACCTTGGTGCCGACGTTCACCCGCGAATAGAGATCGGTGACATCGGGGTTGATCAGGCGGATGCAGCCGGAAGAAACATGGGTGCCGATGGTCGAAGGGGCATTGGTGCCATGGATGCGATATACCGTGCCGCCGAGATACATCGCGCGGGCGCCGAGCGGATTGCCAGGACCGCCGGCCATTTGACGCGGCAGATAAGGCTGGCGCGCGATCATCTCGGGTGGCGGGGTCCAGTCCGGCCACTCGGCCTTCTTCGTGATCGTCTGCGTGCCGGACCAGGTAAAGCCGTCGCGGCCGACGCCGATGCCGTAACGGATCGCCTGTCCGCCTCCAAGCACATAATAGAGATAGGTGTTGGGCGTATCGATGATGATCGTGCCGGCCGCTTCATGTGTCGGATATGCGACGATCTGACGCTTGAAGCGCGATGGCAGTTCGAATGGCGCATCTGCCTCGTCGTCGGACGGCGCGCCTTGGGAGGCTTGCGGCGGCTCCGGCATCGCAATGGAAACAGCGGAAATGGCGCGGCCACAGCCTGGCCGGTCAAGGCGATAACACCTGCCGTCAATGCGGCTGCGACAAGTGCGCGGCTGAAAAAGACTCTCGCGTCAAACATTTGCGGCTCTCTCTGGATCGCCTGGGATCGCTTGCCCTGGTTCGCTCGCGCAACGTTTCAGGTCGCGTCACCGGCAGCGATTCATAACTGAGAATCATTTCCGGACATTTTCGTCGATGGACCAAATTGGCTTCACCGCGTTCATGAATTATTTCATCTCACTGTCATGAAGCGGGAGGGAACCGGGAAAGAAAACGGAGGGGAGATGCGAAAATGAGGGCCGTTAACCTATGTGACGTCACACGCTTGAAATATCTCTGGCACAACGTCGCGCCTTGAAGAATCAACAAGGCATCCCTCGATGCGAATCCTGATTGCGACAGACGCGTGGCACCCGCAGGTCAATGGCGTGGTGCGCACTTTGACTTCGCTCCAGCGTGCGGCCCGCTCGCTTGGCGGGGACATTGAATTTCTGACGCCCGAGGGTTTTCCCTCGATGGAGCTGCCGACCTATCCGGGTTTGCGCATCGCGTGGACGAACCGGCGCGAGATCGCGCGGCGTATCGAGGCTATCGCCCCAGAGGCCATCCACATCGCCACCGAAGGCCCGATCGGCTGGGCGGTGAGGGGCTATTGCCGGCGCCGCAGCCTTGCCTTTACCACGTCTTATACAACGCGCTTTCCGGAATATATCGCGGTCCGCTCGATCATTCCGGCGGCCGTTCCCTATGCGATCCTGCGTCACTTCCATAACGCGGCGGCCACGACGATGGTGGCGGTTCCCTCTCTTTATAATGAGCTCGCGACCCGTGGCTTCGGCAAGCTCGGTTTCTGGGGACGTGGCGTCGATACCGAACTGTTCAATCCGGATCACCCGGCTTTCATCGACCTGCCGCGCCCGATCTTCATGACCATGGGGCGGGTCGCGATCGAGAAGAACATCGAGGCGTTCCTGTCGCTGGATTTGCCGGGATCGAAGGTCGTGGTCGGCGACGGGCCGCAGCGCCGCGAACTCGAGCAGAAATATCCCGACGTTAAATTCCTCGGCGAAAAGAAAGGCGCGGACCTGACCGCGCATCTGGCGGCCGCCGACGTCTTCGTATTCCCGAGCCTCACCGATACGTTTGGCGTCGTGCAACTGGAAGCGCTCGCGTGCGGTACGCCGGTTGCGGCGTTCCCGGTGACCGGACCGATCGACGTGATCGCTGACCATCCGATCGGGGCGCTGGACAAGGATTTGCGGGCCGCGTGCCTGCGCGCGCTCAACATGTCGCGCGAAACCTGCCGCAATTTCGCGCTGGAGCGTTCGTGGGAAAACAGTGCGCGGCAGTTCATCGGTAATTTGAGTGCGTTGCAGCCGAGCAGGCCCCCTCGCACCGTGCCGATCGCAGCCGAAAGTCACGCGGTGGGCGGCTAAGGGGCTTTAAACCAAACAATGGAGGCTGGATACGGCAGAGCCGGACTGGTCTCTTACGAGGAAAAACGAGAAAGCGAACATGGCAGAGAGCATCAAGCTGGACGACGCTACCGAACTGGATTTCGATCGCGAGATGGTCGAACAGGCCTATGACCGCTGGGCGCCGATTTACGACCTGGTGTTCGGCGGCGTGTTCTCAAAGGGTCGCGACGCCGCGATCCAGGCGACCAACAAGCTCGGCGGGCGCGTGCTCGAAGTCGGTGTCGGCACCGGCATTTCGCTGCCGCTCTATGCGCCGCATGTGCGCCTGTTCGGCACCGATATTTCCGAAGCGATGCTCAACAAGGCGAGAAAGCGCGTTGCCGAGCAGAAACTGAAGAACGTCGAGGGTCTCGCGGTGATGGACGCCGAGAAGCTCGAATTCGAAGACAACTCCTTCGATGTCGTGATGGCGCAATACGTCGTCACCGCCGTGCCGAACCCGGAAGCCGCTCTTGACGAATTCGCCCGCGTGCTGCGGCCGAACGGCGAGCTGATCATCCTGACCCGCGTCAGCGCCGATAGCGGTCTGCGCCGTTTCATCGAGCAGGGCTTGCAGCCGGTGGTGCGCCACCTTGGCTTCCGCACTGCCGAGTTTTCCTGGTCGCGCTACACGAACTGGCTCTCGAGTGCGAAGAACGTCGAACTGGTGGAACGCCGCCTGATTCCGCCGCTCGGCCACTTCTCGCTGGTGCGGGTCCGGAAGGTCGCCGCGGTCGGTTAAGCCGCCAAGGCCTTGTTCGCCCGACTGAGTTTTATAACGGTGCGGTTGCGTTGGGTTGTGTGACATTATGATGATGTCACACGTCAGACATCGAAATCCTGTAAGGTTCCTTCGACTCACCTTTTTGAGGACGACCATGATCAAGAATTTCCTGGAGCAGCTTCGTATCCAGCGCTGGGATGACCATCGCTACTATCACCACAGCCGGATCAACCAGAGCCTGCACTTCGTCAGCGCCGTGAGTTTCCTGATCGGCTATGTCATGATGTTCTTCGATCCGCTGATGTCGGCGCTGATCGGCTGGCTGGTCTCGATGACCTCGCGCCAGGCCGGCCACTTCTTCTTCGAGCCGCGCGACTACGATCACATCAACGACGCGACCCACGAGCACAAGGAAGCGATCAAGGTCGGCTATAACCTGCAGCGCAAGATCGTCTTGATGACGATCTGGGCCGCCTCGCCGCTGGTGCTCTATGTCGATCCGACGTTGTTCGGCCTGGTGAAGCCCTGGGTCACCTCCGGCGATTTCATGCGGCAGGTCGCCAAGGTCTGGCTGTTCGTCGGCGTCGGCGGTCTTTTGTTCCGCACCGTGCAGCTCTTCTTCATCCGCGACGTCGAAACCGGTCTCGTCTGGATGACCAAGATCCTCACCGACCCCTTCAACGATTTCAAGATCTACTGCAAGGCGCCGCTGGCGCTGATGCGCGGCGAACTGATCGATCCGGGCCTCGACATCATCGAGCACAACGCGCTCGTTGAAGAGCACGCCTGAGATCGACGCTTTGCGCCGTTACAACCTGCGTCATGCCCGGCCTTGTGCCGGGCATCTGTTTTTGCCCGGTCATTCCGGGGCGATGCAAAGCATCGAACTCCGATGTGCAACTGCACATCGGAGGATCTCGAGGTTCCGGGTCTGGTCCTTCGGACCATCCCGGAACGACGACGTGTCGACGAGGCTGGGGCAATGCGGCGAAAAGGCCTTAGCCTCAGCGCCCGAACTTGCTTCTCAGCATTTCTTTGAGGATCTGGCGGCGGATCGCCTTGTTGGTGAGCGTGGGCGGATGCCACCACCAGCCGTCGCGCTTCATCTTTTGCGCAGCCGTGACAAAACGCTGCTCGACCTCGGCGAAATCCGCGTCGGTGTAGTTCAGGCTGAAGATGAACCGGCCGGTGCCGACCCAGCTCAGCGCCAGCCCTTCGGCGCGGAGATAATACTGGAACATCCAGTTGTACCGGGACGGCTCGGTATATTGCACCGTCCAGACCGAGGACAGGTTACTGATGCGAACGGGAAGGTTTTCCCGCTCACAGCGCGCGTTGAGATCAGCGGCGCGGCCGTTCCAGGTCTCGTCCAGGCGATCATAGATGCCGCGGAAGTTCGGGCTCGAAAGACGCGACAGGAACTCGTCCATCGCGGTCATGACATAGGGATGCGAGTTGAAGGTGCCGCGGGCGAAACAGACGTCGGCCGGACGATCGTCGCGGAAGCGGCGCATCAGTTCCTTCTTGCCGCAGACGACGCCGATGGGGAGGCCGCCGGCAAGGCTCTTGCCGTAGGTCACCATGTCGGCGCGAACGCCGAAATATTCCTGCGCGCCGCCGGCAGCGATCCGGAAGCCGAGAAATACCTCGTCGAAAATCAGGACGATGCCGCGCATCGTACAGACCTTGCGCAACTCTTGAAGCCACGCGGTGTAGGCTTCGCGGTCGAAATGCGATTTTCGCGACGAATCCACCAGCGCGGAATCGCCGGGCGCGTTGGCGTTCGGATGCAGCGCTTGCAGCGGGTTGACCAGCACGCAGGCGATATCGCGCCGCGTTCGCAGCACGTGCAGCGTCTTCTCCGACATCTCGGCAAGCGTATAGGTTTCGTGCGGCGACACCGGATTGCCGACACCGGGCTGCACGTCACCCCACCAGCCGTGATAGGCGCCGGCGAAACGGACCAGATGCGTGCGCTTGGTGTGGTAGCGCGCCAGCCGCACCGCCTGCATCACCGCTTCGGTACCGGACATGTGGAAGGAAACTTCGTCAAGCCCGGAAATTTCGCAGATGCGCCGCACATTGTCGGCGACGACGGGATGATAGCTGCCGAGCACGGGCCCAAGGGCTTTCGCGCGCTTCTCACCTTCCTCGATGCATTCCTTGTAGAAGTCGTTGCCGAAGACGTTGACGCCGTAGGAGCCGGTGAGATCGTAGAACACGTTGCCGTCGACATCGGTCACTGTGACGCCGGACGAGGATTCCACGAAAGCGGAGGTGCCGAGATTTTTCTGCACCAGGTGGGAGAACTGGAACGGCACGCGATAGGCGCGGGTGAATTGCAGGTCGGAGAGGCCGGTCGCCGCCTCCGCCGTCATCGCGCGCCCCTTGGCGTAGCGCTCGGCGTAAAGCTTTGCGAGCGCGAAGAAGGCATCCTTGCGCTGGGTGGCAACGTCCTGTGGCGCGCCGTCGGCACTGAAGTATTGGTCGGCGGAAAATTCGTAGAATGGCAGCAGCCGCGCCACCCGCTTCGACATTTTCGAATGTCCGGTCAGCGAGCGATGCTTGGCCCGCGACAATTCCAGGCGCGCCTTGACTTTGGGAAAGGCAACTGCACCGGCTACCACTGCCGCGGACAGCGAGAGAATCGGGAGAGACGTATCCATGACAGAAGCGCTAGCGCCTCCATCTGACAGATTCATGACAGCCAAGGGCCTGATCGCGAGCCTTACCCAGCAGGAGAACGTTAATTTCCTCCTGACCAACCGGATTCCGCGCGCGGCCGTGACCCGCTTCATGGGCTGGTTCAGCCAAATCGAGAACCCAATCGTCTGCGCTGCCTCGATCGCGTGCTGGCGGCTGTTTTCCGACCTCGACCTGGCTGAGGCCAAGAAGACCGAATTCAAGAGCCTGCACGATTGCTTCACCCGCGAGCTGAAGGATGGCCTGCGCCCGTTCGATCCGGACCCGCATGTGGTGGCGAGCCCGAGTGATGCGATCATCGGCGCGCACGGCGCGATCGAGGACACGGAGCTGTTCCAGATCAAGGGTGCCAATTATTCGCTTCTTGATCTGCTCGGCGACGATGAACTGGTCGAGCGTCATCGCAACGGCCGTTTCATCACGCTGCGGCTGACCTCGAGCATGTATCACCGCTTTCATGCGCCGGCGGATTTTGCGATCGAGCGGGTCACCTTCATCTCCGGCGACACCTGGAACGTGAATCCGATCGCGCTCAAGCGCGTCGAAAAACTGTTCTGCAAGAACGAGCGCGCGGTGATCGAAACGCATCTGGCTTCCGGCGAGGCGCTGACGCTGGTGCCGGTCGCGGCGATTCTGGTCGCCAGTCTGCGCCTGCATTGCATCGATCGCACGCTGAACGCGCAGACGCGCGGGCCCACGGTATTTCCCTGCGACGCCAACGTGCACAAGGGCGACGAACTCGGCTGGTTCGAGCACGGCTCGACCATCATCGTGCTCACGCCGGACCGCTTTGAGTTTTGCGATAATGTGCGCGAGGGCGCGCGCATCAAGGCCGGGCAACCGTTGCTGCGAAAGCCGGGATGATGGTGGCCTCATGGTTCTCCCGGCAATACGAAGTATTGTCCGGAAGACGCGCGCCATTTTGTACCGCCGTTCGCTAACGGTCTCGCTCTCGCTCGGCCTGCAGCGCCCTCACCATGAGGGTCAGGAGCAGCTTGCGATGACCTCATCCTGAGGAGCCGCGATAGCGGCGTCTCGAAGGATGAGCCGCTACCGCCGCTTCTCCTTCGGTGGTCTTCTCGGTGCCGCGGGTTTCTTCGGCGCTACAGGCCGTTGCGCACCGCCTGGCTGCGCGGCCGGCTGCTGCGGGCCTGGACTTTGTTGCAAGTTGTTTTGGCGTTGCTGCAGGTTGTTCTGCCGCTGCTGGCCGGGCTGGCCTTGTGGATTGCGCGGGTTGGCGCGCCGCAACGCGCGCTGTTCGCTCACGACCTGACGGCCGACGGCTTGCGCCGCATGCACCTGGCGCACGATGCCCTGGTCGCGCGCGGCCTCTCGCGGTGAAATCACAAGGGTGGCAGCGGTGATGCGGCCGCCGGCGCCGGGCCGGACCGTGAAGCCGCTCGAACCTTGCGTGAGCGTGCCAAGCCGCGCGCCGCCGCTGCGGTCGCTGACATCGATGGTGCCGACATGGCCATCTGGATCGGGATAGAGCTTGATGTTGTGCGCGCCCGCGCCGGCGCCGTCCACCTCGACCAGCCCTGTGGTGCCGCGAATACCAAGCGTGGCGGTCGGCGTGTTGATTTTCATGTTGCCGGTTTTGGCAACAGCGGAGGCGACAAAGGCCGCCGTGCCTTTGACGACGTCGAACAGCGCCGAATTCTGCTGGCCGCCTTCTTCATAGACATAGTTGTCCACCGTGATCGAGGCGTTGGCGGTGAGATTGAAGGTGGTCTCGTCGTTGAAGGTGATGCCGAGGGTGGAATCGGTAAATGTCACGAGCTTGTCGTTGAGATAGATGTCGTCCTTGAGTTTGAGCGGAAGCGTATTCTGGTTGCGGACGACGCTGGCTGTGCCCGTCAGGGTGGCGACATTGCCGATCGGTTCGCTGGAGGCTGCCGGCTGGGCGGGCGAGGTTGCGGAAGAAGGCGCAGCCGGTGTCGCCGGTCTTGCGGGTGCAGGAGCCGGCTGTGCCGGCGACGGCTGTGCTTGCGCCAGCCTCAGTTGCGCGACCGGCACGCTTGTGTCGTCGATCGCATCCGGCACCGCGTAGGCCGGGCCGGCGAGCACGAGACTGGTCAAAAACACCAGCATCCATGACGACCATTGTCGCGCCGCGTCGGATCCGCCATCACGCGGGGTCGTCCATGAAAGATGCATGTCTGCAATCCGCCTGCTTAAAAACACACTTTTGCCGATCGTCCGCGACGCGGCAAGAAATGTCTGGAAACGGATTTGGGCTGTTTGCGACTGAATGCGGGATGAACATTGCCGTCACTAAAAAACCCGGCGGTGATCCGCCGGGTTTTCCAGAACGATGTCGAAGGCTCTGTCCTGGAAGTCTAGAACACGCCCAACACGATCGCGCCGACAAAGGCAAAAGCGAGATACGCGGTCACGATGCTTAGTTGACTGACGAAAGAACGAAGGGCCATGGGATGCTCCATAGGTCGCGTCGAAGTCACGTCTCACCCAGCTCAACCGCTTCCAACGCCAAAGCTAGCCATAGGTTTCATGACAAAAAAGTCAGCGCTGCTGTCCATCCGCCTCATCTCGGCGGCGCACAATCGCTGGCGACGTGGTTAAAGAGTCGTGAAAACAAGACGTTGATGAGTCCTTAAATAAATTCGTTGAAGTTCTCCGCATGACGCGCGGAGTTCGTTTGTATCTCGTCGGCTCCTTCGTCCTTGTCTCGTTGGTGGGTTGCGGTCGCGGGTTTTTCACCGAGGAACGCGAACCGTGGCGGGCCGAGGCCGAAATGGCGTGTCTCAAGTCAGGCGCGGTGAAGGAAAGCGCCGATCTCGTACGGATCAGTCCGATTGCAGGCCCCGGCGCCTGTGGCGCCGAATTTCCGTTCAAGGTTTCCGCGCTCGGCGAAAGCTCCTCCAGTTTCGGCTTTGCCGATGACGACATTCGCCCGCCGGCTACGATCGGCAATCAGCCGCGCTGGCCGGCCGGCCAGCCGCCACAGGCCCAAGCACAGCCGGCCTATCAGAGCGCGCCACCATCGGCTTATGGCTCGCCGTATGGGACGCCCGCTTACGGCGCGCCATCCAACGGCCCGGTGTCGTTGCGCGCACCGGGCGTCGCGCCCGATCAGGACGACATTCCCTTGCCGAGCGAAGGCGCGCCTCGCGGCTGGCAGGCCGGGCCCTCGTCGCCTTACGCGCCGCAGCCGAATTATCCGCGCGACCGTTATGCGCCACCACCCGAACGCGTCGAGACGCCGGCTCCCTATCAGCCGCCGCGGCTGGGGCCGGGGCCGCTTAATTCCTACGGCGCCGCCGGTCCCGTCGCGGTCAAGCCGGCCGCGACGTTGGCCTGCCCGATCGTCTCAGCGCTCGATCATTGGCTCGCCGATACCGTGCAGCCGGCGGCGCAACACTGGTTCGGCCAGCGCGTGGTCGAGATCAAGCAGATCTCCGCCTATTCCTGCCGCGGCATGAACGGCGATTCAAATGCGCACATTTCCGAGCACGCCTTCGGCAACGCGCTCGATATCGCGGCCTTCACGCTCGCCGACGGGCGGCATGTCACGGTGAAGGACGGCTGGCATGGTCTGCCGGAAGAGCAGGGCTTTCTGCGCGACGTCGAGGCGGGCGCGTGCCAGCAATTCACCACGGTGCTGGCGCCGGGCTCCAACGTCTATCACTACGACCACATCCATGTGGACCTGATGAGCCGCGCCTCGCGGCGTCTGATCTGCCAGCCGGCCGCGGTCTCCGGCGAGGAAGTCGCCGCGCGCGCAATGCAGCGCAACCCTTATGCTTCGCGCGAAACGCCGGTGACGGGATCGGTCGGCCAGAAGCAGGCTGCGAGCCGCAAGCGCGAGAAGATCAACGAAGAAGACGAGTTCGAGGACGAGTAGGGGTTTGTCGGCGTCGCGTCATGGCGAGCCTGGCGTTCCCCGGATGCTGCGCAATGCGCCGCGATAGCGGCGTGGTACGCTGCTGATCCGGGGTCCATTCGGAGCTATGGGTCCTGGCTCCGCGGAGCAGCGTTGCACGCTGCGCCACGTCCGGGACACGTGCCACGCTACCCTATCGCAGGCCATGTGCGGTCTATCCCCCTCCACCCTAATTTGTTAAATTCCGCGGCGCCCGTTTCCTGAAGGAGCCCGACGTGTCCCTCATCGAAGCAGCCATGCGCGGCGGAGCGGTGTTTCTGCTGCTTCTGCTCGTCGTGCTTCTCTTGCGCGATGCGCGGCGTATTCCGGCCGGTCTGTTTGGCGCGCTCTTTGCGTTGGGTGTTGCCTGCTACGTCGTCGTTTCGGCTTCGGCGTTTGCAACGGGGTTGCCGCTCTCTCTGCTGCTGCCGCGGTTCATTTCGATGGGCAATCCGGTGGTGTTCTGCCTGTTCGCGGCAGCGCTGTTCGACGACGATTTCAAGCCGTCCTGGTGGCACGCGCTGGCGTGGCTTGCGGTGCTGGCGATCGGCGCTTCGTGTACCTGGGCCGGTACTGCGCCGGCGCGCATCGGCTTTTGCATGATCGGGCTCACCTGCAATGCGCTGGCCGCCTGGTACGCGCTGGCCGAGCGGTCGGTCGATCTCGTCGAAGAGCGCCGGCGGCTGCGCAGCGTCCTGATCGTCGCGGTCGCGCTTTATTCGACTGTCATCATCACCTCCGAGATCGCTTATCCGAACGGCAGCGGCGGCGCGGCGCTTTCGCTTGGTATCAGCGCCGGCCTTCTGCTCCTGACCGTGGTGTTTGCGGTGGTTCTTTTGTCCGTCAATCAGAGCGGCTCGGTGATTCCGTTCGGTCTGGCCGAGCCGCAGCCGCTGCCCGTCGCAGCCCGCGTGTCGGCTGCCGGCCCGGTTGTCGGACTATCTGATCGCGATGAAGATGCCCGGCTGTTGTCGGCTTTGCGCCGGCTGATGGAGCACGACAAGGTCTACCGGGAGGAGGGGCTGTCGATCGGCGGTCTCGCGGCAAGGCTTGATATCGCCGAATACGTGCTGCGCCGCCTGATCAACCAGCGGCTCGGCCATCGCAACTTCAACGCCTTTCTCAATGGCTATCGCCTTGACGACACCATGACGGCACTCGCCGATCCCGCGCAGGAGCCGGTTCCAATCCTGACCATTGCGCTTGACGCGGGATTCCAGTCGCTTGGGCCGTTCAATCGCGCCTTCAAGTCGAAAACCGGAATGACGCCCAGCGAATTCAGGCGAGAACACCTCGGCCGGGGCGGTGACCTCGCGGCTGAATAAAGCGTTTCGTTAACGGAATCGGCTAGCCGATTTCGAAATCGGCCACTCTCCCCGCAAGGTTCGGCGAGCGCAGCGCCGTTTCTCCGTTCAGGATCGAACGTGTTTTCGGTCCTTGAAGCGGAGATCCCCCATGCAAACCTTCCTCGATCTACTCGCCAGCTTCTGGCAAATCTGGTCCCCCATGCTGGTCCTCGATGTCGGCCGTTATCTGGTCGCGGCCTGCGGATTGGCGCTGATCCTGAAACTGTTCTGGAACATCGGCCTTGGCCGGCGCAAGATTCAGGCGAGATTTCCGTCGAATGCCGACGTTCGCCGCGAAATCCTGACCTCGCTGCGCACCGGCGTGATCTTCTCGCTGAACGGTGTGGCCATTGTGTTCGGCGCCATCACCGGCTTTTTCACAATCTATAAGGATTTCGACAGCGCGGGGATCGGCTATCTCGCGATCAGCGTGGTCGCGATCATCGTCGCTCATGACGCCTACTTCTACTGGACGCACCGGCTGATGCACCATCCGCGGCTCTATCCTTATTTCCACCGCACCCATCACCGCTCGGTCACGCCGACGCCGTTTGCGGCCTACGCCTTCGACATTCCCGAGGCACTGCTGATGGCGGCCTTCACGCCGCTCTGGCTGTTGTTCGTTCCGATGCATGCGCTCGGCCTGTTCCTGTTCATGGCTTTCATGATCGTGCGCAATGTCATGGGCCATGCCGGTGTCGAACTGATGCCGCGTTCCCTCGCCGACAGCCGCTGGTTCGGATGGATCAACGCGACCACCCATCACGATCTGCACCATTCGAGCTTCCGTCACAATTACGGGCTCTATTTCACCTGGTGGGACCGGATGATGGGAACGGAGCATCCGGCCTATCGCGAGCAATTGCGTGGCGGACCGGTTGAGGAAGTGCCTGCTGCAGCAGGCAACGTGTCTCGTCCTGCCGCTGTTGCGGGCTGAGCTGGTCAGGACAGCAGGATGGGTTGAGCAATGAGCGAAACCCATCATGTCCCTGATGGGTATCGCTTCGCTCTACCCATCCTACGCGTTACTACTCCGCCTTGCCGCGCCTGCGGACCATCGTGAGTGTGAGATCCCAGGCGTTTCGGATGCTGACCACGGCAAGCAGCAAAAGCGCGCCTGCCAGCGCAGCCGGCCCAAAATCCCGTTCCAGATAGATCGAAACGGCGGCCGCGAGCAGCGCGAGATAACCGAGACAGGGGAACAGGCCGTAGGCGAGGTAGTCCTCGATGTGGTTCGTCATGTCGGTGCGTATGACTTGAAACGTGATCCAGGCCGAGAGAAGCGCGCCGACAACGGCGGTGGCGCCGACCAGCGCGGCGAAGATCTCGCCATGGTGCCAGGGAAACAAGGCAAGCGCGGAGAGAAAGAACACGCTGGTGAAATGCAGAACGACCGGGCTCAAGAAGGTGCGCGTCGCCGCCCGGCGCTCGTCGGTCAGGAAGCCGGCGCCGAGCGAGGCGGCGACGAACAGCAGCGCGAGCAAGGTCGCGCCGGCCGTTCCGACCAGCATGTAGAAGTCGTGCCACGGCTTTAGCGTTTCAACGGTCCACATCGATCAATCCTGGTGCTGCTATTTCGCGAGCGGCTGATTGGCGGTCTCGGGAGCCATCGCGATAAACGGAAGGCCCACGATGTAGATCGCCGACAACAGCGAAATCGCCAGCGGGTAGCTTCCGGTCGTCGCGGCGAGACCGCCGATCAAGGTCGGGCCCGCCGCTCCCAGAACACGTCCCATGCTGAATGCGAAGCCGGAGCCGGCCCCGCGCAAAGCCGATGGAAACATCTCGGGCAGCCAGATGGTGAAGAGGCCAAACACACCGTTGGTGAAGAAGCCAAGGACCGGCAGCAGGATCAGGAACAACGTGAGGTTATCCAGGTGCTCGATCGCGATCTCGTAACTTGCGAGTACCGACAGCAATGAGCCGACGAAAAACAACACGGCGGACCAGCGCCGGCTGCCGAGTGATGTCGTGATCCATGGCATCAACAGACAACCGGTCAGCGTGCCGACATTGGTGATGAGACCAGCGACCGCACCCATCCGCAGCGCATCGGCTTGCGTGGAGCCGCTCGCGACAAGCTTGGTGATGATGACGGTCGGCGCCCAGAAATTCGAGGACCACAGGCCGAAGATGATGCAGGCCATCATCAGCGCCGCCGACCAGGTGGTGCGCGCCTGGCTTTTCGAGAACAGCGCCGAAAACGCTCGCTCTCCCGGCTCTGAGGTGTGAGCCGGCTCGGGAATATTGCTGCGCACGTAGACGATCAACAACGCCGGCAGAATGCCGAGGAAGAACATGCCGCGCCAGCCCAGGAAGCTTCCCGCGGTCAGGGTTACGAGTGCCGCCAGAAACAGTCCGGTTGGGGTGGCCGTGTGCAGCCAGCCGGCAAGACGCACGCGCGTACTTTCGGGCACGGACTCCTGGAGCAAGGGCGTGCCGGCGGCCCATTCGCCGCCGATGCCGAACCCGGCCACGAACCGAAACAAGGCGAACATGACGACGCCGGTCGACAGGCCGCACAGCGCCGTGAACACCGAATAGACCAGCACGGTCCAGCACATGATCCGGACGCGCCCATAACGGTCGGCCGCCCATCCCCAGATCATCGAGCAAGCCCAGCCGAGCATGAAAATCGAAAACAGCAAGCCGCCATAGACGCCGATATTGGCGCGGTTGGCCTCGATTCCGCTCGCCGGCAGCAGCTCGGTCAATGCGGACACCAGGATATAGCCGTACATGGACGAATCGAAGCCATCGAGCATCCAGCCGAACCAGGTGGCCCAGAACACCTTGTTGGGTGATGCGCTTGCCGCCCTCGTAATCTGCGCCGCGCCCGCTCCGATAACCGTCATGTCTCTTCCCCGTTCTTCTTTTTTGGAATTATGACGCCCATTTTGAGATCATGCTACCTCGGGAAACGCCTAGCCTCCTGCTTTCATTTGAGGGTCCAAGCGACGGTACAGATCTGGCTTCTCCACCGGCAGGCGGCCAACGCTCAAGCCGCCCGAAAGGGTGCCGAGGCCATGATGGAATTTGTGGCGCAGTGAGGGTGTCGTCTTTTCATCTATCAAGACATCACGGCGGCGGCCCGGCGAGCGGCGACTTTTCGAAGCAATTGCTCTTCACTTGACACGATTCCGCGCGGGCGCCGTGATTTGCCCGTCGTGCCAATTCGCCGCAGAGCTCTTGCTTGTGGCGACGGGCAAATCACGGGCACTTCTCCGCGCGTCTTCTGCCCGCATGGGGGGCGTTTCGCGATCGTCACAAAACGTGGGGCAGGAGATGCGGTGGACGCCTTGGCGCGACAGACGAGCGCGTGTGAGGCGGACGGCGAAGTCGTGTGGTCCTGACATCCCGATGCTGATGTCAAGCTTGCGAGATGATGATCTCTCAGGCGACGGAGACAATAAAGCCGGTCTTCGAGGAGAGCGCGGAGGAAACCGTTAAAACCATTCGCGCGGGGAATGCCGGACGAATCCGGTGTGACCGTGGTGACTAACTCGCCGTGCTTTTTATTTTTTGCACGCGAGGCTGCGGGCGCCAGCCGGGCGCCCGGCATTCCCTGCGCC
This sequence comes from Bradyrhizobium sp., assembly GCA_049509335.1. Taxonomy (GTDB): domain Bacteria; phylum Pseudomonadota; class Alphaproteobacteria; order Rhizobiales; family Xanthobacteraceae; genus Bradyrhizobium. Next base: position 33,656 of record JBEKZZ010000012.1, read on the forward strand.
CTCTGTTTTCAGGAGGGAGGGTTTTCTAGTGATGACTCGGAAGCATTTGCTTCGCGGGAATGTAGACTTGCGTCCATTGCGAGGAGCGTTAGCGACGAAGCAATCCAGAATCTTTCCTGTAGCACAACTGGATTGCTTCGCTTGCGCTCGCAATGACGGCGGACAGTGGTAACCCCGATGCCCTCAATTTCTCTTCCGATACGCCGCCAGAAACATCCGCGTCGCGCTCGCGATCACTTCCTCGATGCGCGCGGGCGAGGGCGCCGGCGCCGCCTGGAAAATAAATGGCAGGAACAGCGAGGCCTGGCACATCAGCAGGAATTGCGACGCCGCGAGTTCGCAGTCCTCGATGGCCAATTCATCGAGTTTCACCCGTTGGTCGAGATAGCCGGCGAGACCATTGATGGTCTGCTGCAGCACGTTGTCGTAGTAACGGCGGCCGACCTCCGGCATGCGTTCCGCAATCGCCATGACGGTGCGGATCGCCGATCCGCCGCCCGGCCGGCAGATCATCGCGATATAGGCCTCTCCGAATTCGGCCAGCATGGCGCCGGCTTCGCGATCCCTGTCGAAATGGAACGTCACCTTGCTCTGTTGAAGGGTCTCTTCCTCGACGATGGCCTCGAACAGGGCGTTCTTGTCGGCAAAGTAGACATAAAGGGTGCCCTTGGAGACGCCGGCCGCGCGCGCGATCTCGCCCATGCTGGCGCCGTCAAACCCCAAGTCCATGAAGACCTTGCGGGCGCCGTCGATGATTTGCCGCCGCTTCGAGGAATCCGCGTCACCGATTAAATGGAGAGAGGATGAGTTTTCTGCAACCATTGGTTTATCTTCTCGACAGATTTGGGAACCCGGCAACAACTCGGAAGGGTATGGTCCGTATAACTACCGAAGTAGGATATATCTTGACCGAACCGTTCGGTCAATGCTATTTGAGTCGAATGCGGGTCGAGGCGGTCGCCGGGGCTTTGTTTCTTTATCGATATTGGAACGAGAATAGGGAGGGCCGTTATGGCTGCTGCGAGAGATCAGGCCGCACGCATCATACGAACCGGGCCGGAGACGGCAGGTCACGAAGCGGCCCGCGAGACTTCCACTGACATCGCCGATTCCATTCGCGCCCATCTTTCCGACGAGATCGCCCGCCGTCCTCACGAGGCGCCGGATCGTCCCGCGATCGCAAAGCCCGTGGCGCCGGCGGTTATCGCCGCGCCCGCGGCGAAAGCAGGAAAGCGCAAAACCATTTTCTTCGGCGCGATCGCAGTGCTTGCACTGGCGGCGGCATCTTATGGCGTGCACTGGTTCCTGGTCGGACGGTTTCATGTTTCGACCGATGATGCCTATGTACGCGCGAACAATACCACGCTGGGTGCGCGGGTGTCCGGACACATCGCTGCGATCCTGCCGCGCGACAACGCGCTGGTGCATGCCGGCGATATCGTCTTCAAGATCGACGATGGCGACTATCGGATCGCGGTGGAAGCCGCGCGCACCCGGATTGCGACCCAGCAGGCGACGATCGAGCGGATGGGCCGGCAGGTAGCGGCGCAGGAGAACGCGGCCGAGCAGTCCAAGGCCCAACTCGCCTCCGCCGAAGCCGGCTTGAAGCGCGCTGGCCTCGACTTCGACCGTCAGCAGCTATTGAGCGAAAAGGGTTACGCCACGCACGCGACCTTCGAACAGTCCGAAGCCGGCCGCGATCAGGGCACGGCCGCGGTGAAGGCGGCACGTGCCGCAGCCGATACCGCGCAAAGCAATGTCGAAGTGGCGAAGGCGCAGCAGGTCGAAGCGCGCGCCCAACTCATGGAATTGCAGACCACGCTGGCGAAAGCCGAACGCGACCTCGATTTTACATCGGTGCGCGCGCCAGTCGATGGCACCTTCTCCAACCGCATGGTCAATGCCGGCGACTTCATTGCCGTCGGCCAACGGCTCGGCAATGTGGTGCCGCTCGACGACGTCTTTATCGACGCCAATTTCAAGGAAACGCAGCTGAAGCGGATCAGGCCCGGCCAGCCGGTGACGATCTCGGTCGATGCTTACGGCCATCGCAAGTTTGCCGGCATCGTCGAGAGCATCTCTCCGGCGGCGGGTTCGGTGTTCACGCTGCTGCCGCCGGATAACGCCACCGGCAACTTCACCAAGATCGTGCAGCGCCTGCCGGTGCGCATTCGCGTGCCCAAGGATGTGGCGCGGCAGAACTTGTTGCGTGCGGGCATGTCGGTCTATGCCACCATCGACACGACCGACGGCGCAGCCGATGCCGACAGCGATGCCGACCTCGATGCATCGGGTGCGGTGCAGGCGAAGTAGAAAATGGACTCTGCCCATCCCTCGAGACGGCGCTTTCGCGCCTCCTCGGGATGAGGGCTTCAGTTCGGCGCGACTTTTAGACCCTCATGGTGAGGAGCCACGCGTTGCGCGTGGCGTCTCGAACCATGAGGCCTCAGGGTGAATGAACATGGCGAACGCCACGACCGCCGACCCAGCAATGATCAGCGCCGCCCCAAGCGAGCGGATCGAACCGCGTCGGCTGCTGGCGTTTCTGATCATGGTGTTCGGCATGTTCATGTCGATCCTGGACATCCAGGTGGTCTCGGCCTCGCTTACCGACATCCAGGCCGGCCTCTCGGCGAGTTCGACCGAAGTATCCTGGGTGCAGACCGCGTATCTGATCGCCGAGGTGATCGCGATACCCTTGTCCGGCTATCTGTCGCGCGCGCTCGGCACCCGGCTGCTGTTTGCGATTTCAGCCGCCGGCTTCACCATTTCGAGTTTCTTTTGCGGATTTGCGTCTTCCATCGAGCAGATGATCCTGTGGCGCGCGATCCAGGGCTTCCTCGGCGCGGGCATGATCCCGACGGTGTTTGCCTCCGCCTATACGGTATTTCCGCGTTCGAAATTCTATATCGTCGGTCCGATCATCGGCCTGGTCGCGACGCTGGCGCCGACCATCGGTCCGACCGTCGGCGGCATCATCACCGACCTGATGTCCTGGCACTGGCTGTTCTTCATCAACGTCGTGCCGGGCATCATCATCACCATCGGCGTGCTGGCGCTGGTCGATTTCGACCAGCCCAATTTCGCGCTGCTCGATCACTTCGACTGGTTCGGCCTGATCGCCATGGCGGGATTTCTCGGCGCGCTGGAATATGTGCTGGAGGAAGGGCCGCAATATGAGTGGCTGCAGGATACGTCCGTGGCGACTTGCGCCGCGGTCTGCGTCATCTCGGGAATCGCCTTTTTCTACCGCGTGCTGACGGCGAAGGATCCGATCGTCGATATCACCGCGTTCAACAACCGGAATTTCGGTGTTGGCTGCCTGATCTCGTTCTGTGTCGGCATCGGCCTCTATGGACTGACCTACATCTACCCGCGCTATCTTGCCGAAGTGCGCGGCTACAGCGCGCTGATGATCGGCGAGACCATGTTCGTCTCCGGCGCCACCATGTTCCTGATGGCGCCGATCGTAGGCCGCCTGATGCAGAAGGTCGACATGCGGCTGATCATCGCCTTTGGCCTCGTCATCTTTGCGCTCGGCTCCTGGGAGATGACGTGGATCACCCGTGACTATGATTTCTACGAGCTGCTGCTGCCGCAGGTCCTGCGCGGCGTCGGCATGATGTGTGCCATGGTGCCGACCAACACCATCGCGCTCGGCACGCTGGATGCGGAGCGCGTCAAGAACGCCTCGGGCCTGTTCAACCTGACGCGCAATCTCGGCGGCGCGGTCGGTCTCGCGGTCATCAACGAGGTGCTGAACGATCGCACCGATCTGCATATCTCGCGGCTTCAGGATCGCGTCAACTGGGGCAACATCACCGCGACCGAGACGCTCAACGATTTCACCCAGCGTCTGCAAGGCATGGGCGATGCCGCGTTGATGGCGATGAAGCAGTTGTCGCAGATCGTTCACCGCCAGGCGGTCGTGATGGGTTATGGCGATGCGTTTTTCATGCTGGCGCTGTTTTATTTCACGCTCAGCGTGCTGGTCATGCTGCTGAAGAAGCCGAATCCGAATGTTGTGCCCGACGGGGCGCATTAGCGCCGCCGCTCGCAATGGCGGCGTGGATATTGTGTGGCTCGGGAATCCGTGATTGAACCCCCTGCATGGCGCAGGGCGTTTCCGTTTCCGTTCGAAGTCCGTTCCAACGCGTGCAGGTCTTGTCCACGCGGTGGATCCTGGGCCTGCTGGCGCTGACGGCTGGCGCGTGGCTTGCCGCACTGGCCGGCCTGCTGGCCGTGGCCAATCGGGTTCACGACGACATTCCCTTGTCGCTGGCGGTCAAGCTCCCGCTGCTGGCATCGCATCCTGAATTTGTCTTTGGCGGCGAGAGCCGCACCTATTATCAGGTCGATCCGGCCTTGGCCGCGCAACTGATCGGCAAGCCACCGGGCTCGGTTGTCAATATCGCCTATGACGCCGGCGAGCCGCTGGCGCTGCTCGCCGCCATGCGCCGCGAGCCTGACGTGTTCCGGAACGCCCATGTTGTCATCAGCGTCGCGCCGTTCCTGTTCAACGAGGGCGTTCGTTCGGCGGCGGTCTATCCGCAGGACGTCCTGCCACGGCTCGGTGTGTTCGAGCAAATGGTTTCGTTCCTGCCGCTTCGCGTCGGCACCCTGATCCGCTTTATTCGCGAAGCTTTCGTCGCGCGCCTTGCTTCCGAACAGGACGTGGCCGACAAGGCGCCACCGCCGCAAGCGTTTGGCGTCAGCATCATCGATCGCACCCAGCCGGAAAACCAGTGGCCGTCGGACATCGGCTCCCACCCGCATTACGCCAAATGGAATCTCAGAGGTCCCAAGGCGCGTTTCGAGATCGGCGCGTTGTGCGACATGGTGAAGTTGGCGAAAAGGGTGACGGTGGTGATCCCGCCCTGGGCGCCGCGCTACGACCGCGCTCGTGATCCCGACTGGAAAGAAAAAGACGATCAATATGCGGCGCTGGTAACCGATGCCGGCCGCGCCTGCGGATTCGACGTGTTGAACATCGCCTCTATCCCCGGACTTGAACAGGCCAATTACGCCGACGAGATGCACGTCAATTCTTCCGGCGTGCCGATCTACACCCGCTATCTCGTGTCGCGGCTGAAGCGCTAGATGCTGTTCTCTTCCTACACATTCCTGTTTCAGTTTCTGCCCGCCGTCGCGCTCGCTTTCGCGGCCGCGCGGCGACATTCCCCGCGCGCCGGCATCCTCGTGCTCGTCGGCGCGTCGTTGTTCTTTTACGCCGCGTGGCGGCCGATCTATCTTCTGTTGTTGATGGCTTCGATCGCGGCGAACTTTTCGCTCGGCCTCCTGATGGAAGATCGGCGTCGCCGCCGCGCCGTCGGCCTGACCGGGGTCGCGCTCAATCTCGCGCTGCTCTGCTATTTCAAATATACGGGCTTCATCCTAGGCAGCATCGACATGCTGACCGGCGCGCCACCGCCGCTCTTGAATATTGTGCTGCCGCTCGGCATCTCGTTCTTCACTTTCCAGCAGATCGCCTATCTGGTCGACGTGATGCGCGGCGCGCCGGTCGAGCGCGACATTTTCAGCTATGGCCTGTTCGTCTCGTTCATCCCGCATCTGATAGCGGGTCCGCTGGTCCACCACGCGGAGATGATCCCGCAGTTCAAGCGCGCGCGCACCTCGCGCTCGGCACTGCTGGCGGCGCGGGGGCTAGCGATCCTCGCCGCGGGCCTGTTCAAGAAGGTGGTCATTGCCGACAACCTCGCGCAGTTCGTCTCGCCGGTCTTCACACACCTTGATGCAGGCGGCGGCGTCACCACGTCATGGGCGTGGCTGGCGACGCTTTCTTACACGTTGCAAATCTATTTCGATTTCTCCGGCTATTCCGACATGGCGATCGGACTTGCGCTGTTGTTCGGCATTCGCCTGCCGGTGAATTTCCGTTCGCCCTACAAGGCGGCCTCGATCGCCGATTTCTGGCGGCGGTGGCACATTACGTTGTCGCGTTTCCTGCGCGACTATCTCTACATTCCGCTCGGCGGCAACCGGCTCGGCGAACAGCGCCGTTATCTCAATCTGATGCTGACGATGTTGCTGGGTGGGCTTTGGCATGGCGCAGGCTGGAATTTTCTGATCTGGGGCGGCCTCCACGGCCTCTATCTCTGCGTCAACCGTCTCTGGCAGGAAGGGCGCGGGCTCGCGGGGCCCGCAAGCCGGCTTGCAGCAATATTGTCGTGGTCGATCACGTTTTTTGCAGTGGTGATCGCCTGGGTGTTTTTCCGAGCCAGAACGCTGGCCGGGGCATGGCAGATGCTGGCAAGTCTGTTCGGTGTTGGAGCGGGCAGCTCCGCCTATGCCTCGCCGGGTGTTTTACGGTTGCTGGATTTGCCGGTTCTGGTCGGCGAGGAACGCCTGCTCATGATTGGCAGCGTCGCCGTCGTGGCGACGCTAGCGATTGCCCTGTGGCTACCCAACGTTCCGCAAATCTTTGGCTATCGCGAATATCGCCGCGTGGCGGAGCTCTCTGCCTGGCCGCGATGGCGGCCGAACCTCGCATGGGCGTTGCTGTCGGCGTTAGCTTTTGCGATCTCGCTGTTCGGCATGTGGCAACATCTGGAATTCCTGTATTTTCAATTTTGACGGACGGGGCGCCGCGCCGCGGGTGTTGCGAATCCCCCATAATGCCGCTATATGAAGTGCATCGTAGCTCGAACTTGGGAGGATTGCATGATTTCGACTTATTCGCAGATCGCGCTCCCGCGTCCGAAGCCTGTGCCGGATGGAAGTCTTTCGTAATATGACTTCTGGCCCTTTGTGGGCCGCCTCCGAAAGCATCGATCGGGTCTGACGTCCGGTCTTACGATTTCCCGATCTCACGATTTCCCGTCAAGTGACCAAGTTTTTTTGATTGACGCCTGCGTTCGGCCTTTTGCCGTCGCGTGTCGCGCCAAATTCGAGCCGGAACTGAGCCATGACCGTAACGACCCATCAACGGCCCGCCGCTATCCGCGTGGTCGTCCCGTTCGTCTTTCGCCATTGGCTCAAGCAGCCGGCGCTTGTCGCGACGGCCGTCTTCGGCTTTTTGGGGGCAACGGTCGCCGACCTGTTCATGCCGATTTTCTCCGGGCATCTGATCGATGCGCTGACAGCGGGCGCGGGAGAGCCGGCGGCGCGTCATGCGGCGCTGGTTGCGTTCGGTTGCATCGTTGCGCTCGGTTTTCTGTCGATCGTGCTGCGCATGATCGGGCTGCAGACGATCGTGCCGTTCACGTTGCGGATCATGTCCGATGTCGCGCGCGATGCCTTCGTGCGGGTGCAGCGCTTCTCGACGGACTGGCACGCCAACAGCTTTGCCGGCTCGACCGTGCGCAAGATCACCCGCGGCATGTGGGCGCTCGATCTCTACAACGACACCATCCTGATGGCGCTGTTGCCGTCGCTGATGGTGCTGTTCGGCTCGATGATTTTGCTCGGTCTGCACTGGGCCTTGCTCGGCCTTGTGGTCGCGCTCGGCGGGACGATCTATGTCGCGATGACGGTTGCGTTCTCGACGCGCTATATCGCGCCGGCCGCGCGTGTCTCCAATGCCTGGGACACCAAAGTCGGCGGCACGCTCGCGGACGCCCTGACCTGCAACGCGGTGGTGAAATCGTTTGGCGCCGAGGCGCGCGAAGACACACGGTTTGCGCGGGTCGTCAGCCGCTGGCGCCGGCGCGTGAGCCGGACGTGGCTGCGTTACAACACTACCAACGCAGCGCAACTCGCGGTGCTGCTGTGCCTGCGCTGTTCGGTGATCGGCGGCGCCGTAGTGCTGTGGCTCGAGGGCCGCGCTACGCCTGGCGAAGTCGCTTACGTGCTCACCAGCTATTACGTCATCCACGCCTACTTGCGTGACGTGGGCATGCACATCAACAATCTCCAGCGTTCGGTGAACGAGATGGAGGAGCTTGTCGCGATCCACGCCGAGCCGATCGGCATTGTCGACGCGGCCGGTGCGGAGCCGATCCGCATCGGGGGCGGCCGTATCGTGTTCGAGGACGTGACATTCCACTACGGAGGTCACCTCACACCGCTCTATGCCGGTCTGTCGGTTGAACTCCGTGCCGGCGAACGCGTCGGACTGGTCGGCCGCTCCGGCTCGGGCAAGACGACCTTCGTCAAACTGGTGCAGCGGCTTTACGACGTCACCGGTGGACGGATCCTGATCGACGGTCAGGATATCGCCGGGGTGACGCAGCACTCGCTGCGCAGCCAGATCGCCATCGTGCAGCAGGAGCCGATCCTGTTTCACCGTTCGCTCGCGGAGAACATCGCCTACGGCCGGCCTGGCGCGGGCCACGCCGCGATCGAGCAGGCGGCGCGGCTCGCCAATGCGCATGATTTCATTGTGCGTCTACCCAAGGGGTATGGAACGCTGGTCGGCGAACGCGGCGTCAAGCTTTCCGGCGGCGAACGGCAGCGCGTGGCGCTGGCGCGCGCATTTCTCGCGGACGCGCCGGTTCTGATCCTCGACGAGGCGACCTCGAGCCTTGATTCGGAATCTGAAGCGCTGATCGCGCAGGCGATGGAGCGGCTGATGAAGGGCCGGACGTCGATCGTGATCGCGCACCGTCTTTCCACCGTGCGCGGTCTCGACCGGATTCTGGTGTTCGATCGCGGCGAGATCGTCGAGCAGGGGACGCACGCCTCGCTTGCGATGCGGAGCGGTGGAATCTATCGCGGACTGTTCGAAAGACAGGCAACCGAGTTCGAGTCGAATGCGGCGGCTGGCTAAAGCGTTTTCGAGCGAAGTGGGCACCGGTTCGCGTGAAGAAAACGCGTCAAAACAAAAACTAGTTAGGATCAACCGAGGCTGCTCCAGACCAGCGTGATGCCTGACAGAAACAAAAGCCCAAGCACGACATCGCGGAAATTGCTGTCGCTCAGCGCGTGATAGGTGCGCGCGCCCAGCCAGGCGCCGCCGATCGTGGCGGGCAACGCCAGTAACGCCAGCCACATCGTCTCGCGTGTGACCAGTCCGCTTCCCGCCTGCGCGAAAAATGCGGCGGTCAGGATCGTCCAGTTGAAAACCTGAAACAGGCCACGCCGCTCATCCTTGCCCCAGCCGCGCACGCTCGCCCACAGAATTGGAAGTGGACCCGACAGGCCCGCGAGACCGCCGAGTACGCCGCCAGCAAATCCGATCGCCGTGTCGGCAACCCGGCCGCCAATGCTCAGTGCCATGGGTGCGCGCTGGAAATACAGCGCGGCCGGAAATATCAAAAGCAAAATGCCGACGCCGAGCTTGAAGAGGCGCGGATCGGCATAGGCGGCCAGCAACGTTCCGAGCGGCACGCCGGCAAGGCCGCCAACCACAAACGGCCACACCAGCTTGAAGTCGATCGCGCGCCAGATCGAAGGCAGCGTCCAGGTCTGGGCGATGACGGAGCAGATCATCACCAACTGCACCACAACATCCGGCGGCAGCACGTAAAGCCAGATGCCGAGCGCCATCAACGCGGTGCCAAATCCCGCTAACCCCGACACGAAACCGCCGGCGAGTGCGCCGAACAACAGCACCGTCATCGCAATCATGCTCATGCGGATGTGGTTCTGACATTCATATCAGAATGTCAAATTCACCCGTCGAGCGTAGTAAGTCTCGGAGTAAGTCTATTGGCCGTTGCTACGCCTGGGCCCAAATATCTCGGTGTAGAGATCGGTGGTAGGCCCGTTGGCGGTGATGCCGTAAGCAGCGGGCACGTCCGGTTCTGGCGGCGGTGGTGGAGGGGCGGGTTGCTGAGCGACCTGCACCGGCGCGGGCTGAACGGGAGCCGGTTGGCCATAGGCCGGCTGCGGCGCTCGGTTCGCAGTGGTCGTCTGCCGGTTCGTCGCGGGCGCGGTCTGACCCGGATGTGCCGCGGTTGTGCTCTGTTGAACCGGGCCAATCGGTTGGGCGGTGACGGGTTGAACAGGTTGGGCCGCGGCAACATTCGTTGCGGGCGCGGGCGGAGGTTGGCGCGGACCAAAAATCTCGGTGTAGAGGTCGGTGGTCGTGCCCTCGCTGGAGATGCCGTACATGGTCCGATACGGCTGGTCACCCTGACTGGACGCCTGGGCCGACGTCGCATTGTTCGCCGCCGCGCAGCCGGCAACGGCAATCGCAACCGCGGCCAAGGCGGTGGCGGTCCGGATGCAAGATAGAGCGCGGTTCAAGATGTTCCCCATGACCGACGGGCCGGTCGACGGCTCAGCAATAAAGACTGGATATGGCGCAGGCAAGGCAAAGAGTACCGCTCGGGATGGCCTTGACTGCCGTCAATGGCGAGGGGTCCGGCGCTGTTCACGCCGAACCCCTCATTGATCAGCATCAGCCGGCCTGTAAGCCGGGTTCTGTAGGGCCTCGTCCGCTTGCGCAGCCGAGACGTGACGGCCATTCCTCTGGGACCATGCTTGCGCATGGCCTCGAGCAACCTACCCGGATAGCGAGCCTGACATCGCTCCCGCAGGCGTTATCGCTTTCGCGAACGGCCCGCGTTGCCATCCCTATTCGGTCTTGCTCCCGGTGGGGTTTACCATGCCGGTTCCGTTGCCGGACCCGCGGTGCGCTCTTACCGCACCTTTTCACCCTTGCCTCGCCGTCGCAGCTTACGCTGCTATGGCGCAGCAGGCCCGGGGGCCTGTCACGCCGAAGCCCCGAAGGGGCGAAGGCGGGCGGTTCGTTCTCTGTGGCACTTTCCCTGGGGTTGCCCCCGCCGGGTGTTATCCGGCACCGTATGTCGATGGAGCCCGGACTTTCCTCCCCCTTGCGGGAGCGGCCGTCCGGCCGACTGACGTCCAAGGCATGGGGTTTATGGCGGCCCGCGTCAAGCCGTTAACGATCGCGCGGATGGCCCAAAAATAATTATCGTGAAGATGTCGTTTTGCGATTGTCTGGTTCGACTGGTGGCTGGCGATGATGCCGATTCACAGGGAGTAGCGCGATGCAGTATCTGCTGCTGATCTATCGAAGCGAAGCCGAACTCTTCAAGATGAGCGATGCCGACCGCCAGAAAATGGGGGCGGACTATGGCACGTTCACGCAGTCCATTATCCAGAGCGGCCACTTCAAGGCCGGCGACGGATTGCAGCCGACGACGACCGCGACCACCGTGCGCGTGCGCGAGGGCAAAATCCTCACCACTGACGGGCCGTTTGCCGAAACGCGCGAGCAACTCGGCGGTTATTATCTGGTTGAAGCCAAGGACCTCGATGCGGCGATCGGAATCGCGGCCCGGATTCCCGGCGCCAAGGATGGTTCGATCGAGGTTCGCCCGATCATGGTCTATTCGCCAGAGATGGTTCAATCGAGGTCCGGCCGGGCGTGATCGACAAGTAATGACTCCGGCCGAAATCGAAAAAATATTTCGCGGCGAGACGGGGCGGGCGCTGGCCACGCTGATCCGTCTCGTCGGCGATTTCGATCTCGCCGAGGATGTCTTGCAGGAAGCCTTCGCGGTGGCGCTCGAACGCTGGCCTTCCACGGAAATCCCGTCCAATCCGCGGGCGTGGCTGGTCAATGTCGGACGCAACAAGGCGATCGACCGCATTCGCCGGCAAGTCTCGTTTCGCGACAAAGAGGCCGCGTTGACGCATGAAGCGCTGCTCAACGCCGAGCCTTCGCAAGACGACAGCGACGCCGTGCTCGACGACGACATGCTGCGGCTGATCTTCACCTGCTGCCATCCGTCCTTCGCGGCCGAGGTTCAGGTCGCGCTCACCTTGCGTACGGTTTGCGGGCTCTCCACCGCGCAGGTCGCGCGCGCCTTTGTGGTGAGCGAGGAGGCGATGGGCCAGCGTCTGGTTCGCGCCAAGCAGAAGATTCGCCTTGCCGGGATTCCCTATGAGGTGCCCGACCGTGATGCGCTTTCCTTAAGGCTGCGCGGCGTGCTGGCGGTGATCTATCTCGTCTTCACCGAAGGATATGTCGCAACATCGGGCAAAGAACTGATGCGGCCTGATCTCGCGCGCGAGGCGATCCGGCTGGCGCGCCTGCTCGATGCCTTGATGCCGCAACGCCGCGAGGTCAAGGGTCTGCTTGCGTTGATGCTGCTGCACGATGCGCGCCGCGCCGGCCGTCAGACCGAAGGTGGCGACATCGTGCTGCTTGAAGAGCAGGATCGCTCGCTCTGGGACCAGAAACAGATCGCCGACGGCTTGAGCCTCGTGGAAGAAGCGTTGCTGTTGCCGGGCCGCGCGGAGGCCTACACGGTGCAGGCGGCGATCGCCGCACTTCACGCGCAATCACCCAATTTCGGGGATACCGACTGGAAGCAGATTGCGGGCCTTTACGAAGTGCTGCTGCGGATCAGCCCCTCGCCGGTGATCGAACTCAACCATGCAGCGGCGGTTTCGATGGTCGATGGACCGGCGCGTGCGCTCGACCTTGTCGATGCCTTGCAGGCCCGCGGTGGCCTCGACGGTTACGAGTTGTTGCCGGCCGTTCGCGCTGATCTGTTGCGCCGGCTCGGCCGGCATCAGGAGGCACGCGAAGCCTATCTCGCCGCCACCGCCGCCACGCAACTCGAACCGCTGCGGCGGCTCTATGCGCGACGATTGGCGGAGCTTGATAGCCAGGATTGACTAACTCGCCCCAACCGCTGCCGTCTGCGCCGGTAAACTCGCCAGCAGCGATTGCAGCGTCAGAAGCGTCGAATGATCGGCGAGGCCGTCGACGCGCACGGGGCGGAAGTGACGCTGGAAGGCGGTGACCACTTCCATCGTCGTGGTGTCGTATTTCCCGGTGATCGAGAGGCCGTAGCCGTATCGGGCGAGCGCCTGTTGCAGGTCGCGCACCTCGTCGCTGATCGTGCCCAGCCTGAGCCCCTCGCTGCGTATGATCGGCGCCGGCTGCACCCAATGGCCGACGCCGGAATTCGCCATCGAATGCCAGGGAAACTTCTCGCCGGGATCCTTCTTGCGCGAGGGCGCCACGTCGGAATGCGCCAGCACGCGATGGGCCGGCACGTTGCGGCGAAGCATGATGCCGCGGCACAGCGCGATCACGGCGGCGATCTGGCGCAGCGGATATTCCGGATAACCCCAGTCATGCCCGCGGTTGACGATCTCGATCCCGATCGAACAGGAGTTGATGTCGTCTTCGCCCGCCCAGGAGGCGACGCCGGCGTGCCAGGCGCGCTTGGCTTCCGGCACGCATTGGACGATGCGTCCGTCTTCCAGAACGATGTAATGCGCTGACACGTCGGTGCCGGCGGTGCAGAGTTGCGCGATCGCGCCCTGCACGTCGGGCATGCCCGTGTAGTGCAGGAGGATCATATCGGGCAAGCGGCCCTTGTTTCGTTCGCCGAAATTCGCCGAGGGAATGACGTCGGAAGCGATCGAGGAATCTGGCGTGAAGGTCTGCATGTTCGCGATTGGCCGGGGTAGCGGGGTGGCGCGCCGCTTCGAATCAATATCAGGGAAGGCGAACGAACCAAGCGACATGTGAGGACTCAAAGCCGGCAAGAGAACGGCGACATTTTGTTGCACTATTCTCCCATGATGGGGCGCGCGCAATCGAATGTCGGGCGTGGCTTGAGCATTTTGGCCGGGTGTGTGCGGAAAGCATCACTCAGGCGTGGCCTGCTGCCCGTGGCTGGTAAAAAAAGCAGCGGCTTTGCTTTTGTTCCAGACCGCCTCCGGCGCGGCGGAATGTCAACGCTTTCTTAACGCTGAATGCAGTTACTAAGTGCTGAAGAGCTATGCCTGATTTTTAGGGATTGGCTGGCGCCGCCGACGTGAGGTTTATGCATAGGGGGGCGCTTTCCGGGTCGGGTCGGAAACCTCCGGCGGCAATGGGCGCACGGGAAGCATAGGTTTGACGTGTCCTTTCGAAACCCAGCTCGAATTCCGCTCCCCGGCCGGCCGTCACCATCGGAAAGGCCGGCGAAAAGTCTATTTTTGAGGCGCCATGGACCCCTTCGCGTCCAAGTTTCGCATCGTCTTGCGGCGCTCCCCCGGAGGGCCGGCATGACCCAGCCGGCGGCCGCCCGTCCGCGCCATATTCCAGTGCTGGGTAAGGAAGTGCTTGCCTGGCTGAAGCCGCGCGAAGGCGAGATTTATGTCGATGCCACCTTCGGCGCCGGCGGCTATAGCCGCGCTATCCTCGACATCAACAACACCCGCGTCATCGGCATCGACCGCGATCGCACCGCGATCTCGGGCGGCTTTGGACTGGTCGATCGTTCCAACGGCCGCCTCACGTTGGTTGAGGATCGCTTCTCCAACCTCGCGGAAGTTTGTTCGGCGCAAGGAGCGTCTTCTGTCGATGGCGTCGTGATGGATATCGGCGTGTCCTCGATGCAACTGGACGAGGCAGCCCGCGGCTTTTCGTTTCGTTCCGACGGCCCGCTCGACATGCGGATGGGGCAGGACGGTCCAACCGCGGCGGACGTGATCGCGAAGGCGTCGGAGGCGGATCTCGCCAATATCATCTATATCTTTGGCGAGGAGCGTCACTCGCGCGCCGTGGCGCGGGCGATTGTCGCTGCGCGCAAGGAAGCGCCGATTACGACAACGCGTGCGCTCGCCGATCTCGTGGGCAAAATCGTGCGCGCCAAGCCGGGTGAAATTCATCCCGCAACGCGGACGTTCCAGGGTTTGCGAATTTTCGTCAATGGCGAACTCGACGAACTGCATCTGGCGCTTTCCGCCGCCGAACAGGTGCTGAAGCCCGGCGGCCGGCTGGTTGTGGTGTCGTTTCATTCGCTGGAAGACCGCATCGTCAAGAATTTCTTCAACGAGCGCGCCAAAGCGGGCGGCGGCTCGCGGCATCAGCCGGAGACGGCGCAAGCCGCGCCCAGTTTTGCCATCCTCACCAAACGCCCGGTGACGGCCGAAGACGATGAGGTCTCGGCCAACCCGCGCGCACGTTCCGCCAAGCTGCGCGCAGGCGAGCGGACCGATGCGCCGGCGCATGCCGCCGCCGCACTGCCCGGATGGCCCACCCTCGATACGGTCATGAGGGGAGGCTAGAGCCATGCGCATCATCCATCTCCTCGTGATCGGCGTCCTGGTGTTCGCGGCCGCCTATGTCTACCGGATCAAGATGGAATCGACCGAGCGCACCGAGCGTGTGTTGCGGCTGCGTGCTGAAATTCGCGAAGAGCGCGATGCGATTGCGGTCTTGCGGGCCGAATGGGCCAGGCTCGATTCTCCGATCCGCCTGCAAGGCCTGACCGAGCGGCACCTCGCCCTCAAGCCGCTCAACGCCAATCAATACGACTCCTTGAAGAACCTGCCCGATCGTCCGCCAAACTTCGCAAGGCCCGGCGAGAGCGATCCGATTGGCGCGATGCTCGAGACCATCGAGGCGACGGCCGGCGCGCCAACAGTAACGGGCTCGATTCCAGCACCGGAGGGGCAGCGATGATCGATCGCGCGGCCTCCGGCCAAAAACCGCAACAGCCTGTTCGTCCGCAAGAACCCTGGCGGCAGCGGCTGGTCCGCAGCCTGCTGTACGGGCGTAACGTCGATCGTGCCGCAAAAGCGCGCGCCCGCGTCGGCTTCGTGATGCTGGCCTTTATCGCCGTCTACGTCGTGATCGGCGGCCGGCTCGTGATGTTTGCAACCGGCACCGACAGCCACGGCGCGCGCCGCGGCGCAAGCCAGGATGCGATTGCAACCGCGCGGCCCGATATCGTCGACCGCAACGGCGAGATTCTGGCCACCGATGTCAAGGCGCCAAGCCTGTTCGCCGAGCCGCGCCGCATCCTCGAAAAGGACGAGGCCATCGAATTGCTGACCGCAACCCTGCCGGATCTGGATACGGCCGAGGTCCGCGAACGTATTTCGGGGCGCAAAGGTTTCGTCTGGCTCAAGCGCGAGATCACGCCGCAACAGCAGCTGGAAATCCACCGTCTTGGCATTCCCGGCATCGGTTTCCTGCGCGAGAACAAGCGCGTCTATCCGACCGGCAACGAGGTCGCGCATCTGATCGGCCTCGTCAATATCGACAACGAGGGCATCGCCGGGATGGAGAAATGGCTGGACACTAATGGTCTCGCCGATCTGCATCGCGCCGGCTTTGCCACCGACCGCTTGCAGCGTCCGGTCGAGTTGTCGGTCGATCTGCGGGTCGAGCACGCGTTGCGCGATGAACTGCTCAAGGCCAAGGAAAAATTTCACGCCAAGGCGGCCTCCGGCCTCGTTACCAACGTCAGGACCGGCGAGGTCGTCGCCATGGTCTCGGTGCCGGATTTCGATCCCAACAATCCGAAGCAGGCGCGCGATCCCGATCGCATCAATCGCCTGACCACAGGCGTCTACGAAATGGGTTCGACGTTCAAGGCGTTCACGCTGGCGATGGCGCTCGATAGCGGCAAATACGATCTCAATTCGTTGTGGGATGCGCGCGGGCCGTTGCATTACGGGAAGTTCGCGATCCACGACGACGAGCCGAAGGGCCGCTTCCTGAACATGAAGGAAGTGTTCACTTTCTCCTCCAATGTCGGCGCGGCCCGAATTGCCTTGTCTCAAGGCGTGGAAGCGCACAAGGCCTTCCTGCGGAAATTGGGCCAGCTTGAGCGGTTGCGCACCGAATTGCCGGAAAGTGCTTCGCCGATTGTGCCGCATCACTGGAGCGATTTGAATACCATTACCATCGCGTTCGGCCACGGCATGGCGGTGGCGCCGTTACAGGCGGTGATGGGCGTCAGCGCGCTGGTCAATGGCGGCTATCTGATCCCGCCGACCTTCTTAAAGCGTTCCGAGGAAGAGGCGATGGAAGTCGCCAAGCGGGTGATCAAGCCGGAGACGTCGGAAAAGATGCGGTTCCTGATGCGGCTCAATGCCGAGATCGGCACCGCGCGCAAGGCCGACGTCAATGGTTACTATATCGGCGGCAAGACCGGCACCGCCGAGAAGGTCATCAACGGCCACTATGCCAAGAGAAGCGTACTCACGGCCTTTACCGCGATCCTGCCGGTCGACAAGCCGCGCTACCAGCTTCTGATCATGCTCGATGAGCCCCAGCCGCTGAAGGAAACCCATGGCTTCATCACCTCGGGCTGGAACGCGGTGCCGACCGCCGCCAATGTGATTTCCCGGATCGCGCCGATCCTGGGCGTCGAACCGCGCTTCGACCTGCCGCCGTCCGACCGCCTTATTCTTGCGGCATCGAGAACAAGCCAGTAAAGGCGTAATCATCGTACCGTCGCATGGATTCGGGAACGGGCTTTGGCCCTGCTGCGTCAAAACCCTCATGGTGAGGAGCGCCTTTTGGCGCATCTCGAACCATGAGGCCCCGATATTGGCCTCATCCTTCGAGACGCCGCTTGCGCGGCTCCTCTGGATGAGGGAAGAGGGCAAGCTTTGACGCAGCAGGATTAGGGCGCCGACCCTGACTGGAATGTCATGAAGCTTTCCGACCTTTTCAGCGAAGACGCCACGGTCGATCCGCAGGCGAAAGCCGTCGAGATTTCGGGGCTCGCCGTCGATAGCCGCGCCGTCAAGCCGGGCGATCTGTTCTTTGCGCTATCGGGAACAAAGACCGATGGCGCGCGATTCATCGACGCAGCCATTGCCGCCGGCGCGGTTGCGATCGCGGGCCAACATTCCCCTGAAGGCGAATGTCGCGTGCCGTTTGTGACGACGCCGAATCCGCGCCGCGCGCTGGCGCTTGCCGCGGCAAAATTTTTTCCCAATCAGCCCCCGACCGTCGCGGCCGTCACCGGCACCAGCGGCAAGACATCCGTGGCCGCTTTCACGCGCCAGATCTGGCAGCAACTCGGGTTTGAAGCGGCCAGCATCGGCACCATTGGTCTCGTTTCGCCAAAGCTCACGGTCTATGGTTCGCTGACCACGCCCGATCCGATCGCGTTGCACCGGCAGCTCGATGAGATCGCGCGCGAGGGCGTCACCCATCTGGCGTTTGAAGCGTCCTCGCACGGACTCGATCAATACCGGCTCGACGGCGTACGCGTTAGCGCGGGCGCCTTCACCAATCTCTCTCGCGATCACATGGATTACCATCCGGATGTCGCGCATTATCTCGCCGCGAAACTTCGGCTGTTCCGCGATCTTGTCATTGACGGCGGCGCGGCGGTGATTTCGGCCGATCACGATTGTTCGGCCGAGGTGATCGAGGCAACGCGTGAAAAGAATCTGCTGACGATCACGGTCGGCCACAAGGGCGACGGCGCGGGCGAGGGGATTCGCGTCGCGGCCACTGCCATTGACGGTTTCGCGCAGCGGCTCGAGCTTGAACATCGCGGACGCCGCTATTCCGTCCACCTGCCGCTGGTCGGCGAATTTCAGATTGAGAACGCGGTCGTGGCAGCTGGCCTTGCGATCGGTACCGGCAGTGCGCCCGAGAAGGTCTTCGCGGCGCTCGAACGGCTCGAAGGCGCCAAGGGACGGCTGGAGCGGGTCGGTGAATATCAGGGCGCGCCGGTCTTTGTCGATTACGCGCACAAGCCCGATGCCTTGGCGAAGGCGCTGCAAGCCTTGCGGCCTTATGCGAAGCGAAAGCTCGTCGTCGTATTCGGCGCGGGCGGTGACCGCGACGCCGGCAAGCGTCCCTTGATGGGTGCGATTGCCGCCGAAAGCGCCGATGAGGTCATCGTCACCGACGACAATCCGCGCAGCGAAAATCCGGCCACGATCCGTGCGGCGATTCTTGCCGCGGCCAAAGGCGCAGTGGAAATCGGCGATCGCGCGGAAGCGATCGGCAAGGCCATTGCAGGTCTCGCTGACGGCGATGTGCTCCTGATCGCCGGCAAGGGCCACGAGACCGGACAGATCATCGGCGAACGCGTGCTGCCGTTCAGCGATCACGACGCGGTGGCACAGGCTTTGGCGGAGAGAATTGCATGAGCGCGATGCCGTTATGGACGTCGGATGCGATGCGCTCGGCGATGCGTGCCGAGGCGCGCGGCGCGTTTCCGGAAGCTATATCAGGCATTTCGATCGACAGCCGCACGCTTGCCGCGGGTGAGGCATACTTTGCGATTCGCGGCGCGGTGCATGACGGGCATGATTTCGTCGCTGCCGCCTTGAAGGCGGGCGCCGCGCTCGCGGTCGTTGAAAAGGCGCAGGCCGGCAAATTCCCGTCCGACGCGCCGCTGCTTGTGGTCGATGATGTGTTGGCTGCGCTGGTCGATCTGGCGCATGCGTCGCGTGCGCGGTTGCAAGCGCAGGTGATCGCGGTCACGGGTTCGGTCGGCAAGACCTCGACCAAGGAAGCGCTGTTGCACGTGTTGTCGGCGCAGGGGCAGACCCATGCGTCCGCCGCGTCGTTCAACAATCATTGGGGCGTACCTTTGTCGCTGGCGCGTTGTCCGGCCGACGCGCGCTTTGCCGTGTTCGAGATCGGAATGAATCACGCTGGCGAAATCGAGCCGCTCACGAAAATGGTACGGCCGCATGTGGCCATCGTCACCACTGTCGAGCCGGTGCATCTCGAATTCTTTTCCGGCATCGAGGCGATTGCCGACGCGAAAGCGGAAATCTTCGAAGGCGTCGAGGCTGGTGGCGCCGTGGTGCTGAACCGCGACAATTCGCAATTCGCGCGCCTCAGCCGCCGCGCCAAAAAATGCGGCATTGCTCGCATCGTCTCATTCGGCGTGAACAAGAAGGCCGAAGCGCGGCTCCTCGACATTTCGCTGCATGCGACTTGCTCGGCGGTGCATGCCGATATTCTCGGGCATGAAGTCACCTACAAGCTCGGCATGCCCGGACGCCACATGGCGATGAATTCGCTTGCGGTGCTTTCGGCGGCCTTGCTCGCAGGTGCCGATCTGGCGCTGGCCTCGCTGTCGCTGTCGCAACTCGAGCCTGCGGCTGGCCGTGGCGTCCGGCACACGCTGGTGTTGCCCGGCGGCGAGGTCACTTTGATCGACGAGAGTTATAATGCCAACCCGGCATCGATGGCGGCAGGCTTCAGCGTTCTCGGCCAGGCCAAGATCGGCCCGCACGGCAGGCGGATTGCGGTATTGGGTGATATGCTGGAACTGGGCGCGACCACGGCCGCCTTGCATGCCGGCCTGAATGACGCCATCAAGACCCATCGTGTCGATCTCGTATATTGTTGTGGCCCGCTGATGCGTAACCTGTGGGATGCTCTTTCCACCGGCAAGCGGGGCGGCTATGCCGATAGCGCGGCGAGTCTGGAAGCGCAGGTTCTCGCCGCCGTTCGCGCCGGCGATGCCATTATGATCAAGGGTTCGTTCGGCTCGAAGATGAAAACCATCGTCACCGCGCTCGAAAAGCGCTTTCCCGGCAAGGCCGCGCTCGACGAAGCCGCGGTATAGGCGGACCTAAATGTTCTACTGGCTGATCGATCTCTCCAACACGGTTCCGGCGCTTGCCTTCCTGCACAGCCTGCTGAACGTGTTCCGCTACATCACGTTCCGTACCGGCGGCGCGATGGTGACTGGCGCGCTGTTCGTGTTTCTGTTCGGCCCCTGGATCATCGATCACCTGCGGCTGCGCCAGGGCAAGGGTCAGCCGATCCGCACCGACGGCCCGCAATCGCACATCGTCGCCAAGAAGGGCACGCCAACCATGGGCGGGCTGATGATTCTTTCCGGTCTGGTGGTGTCGACCCTGCTCTGGGCCAATCCGGTCAACCCCTACGTCTGGATCGTGCTGGCGGTGACGCTCGGCTTTGGCTTTGTCGGCTTCTATGACGACTACCTGAAGGTCACCAAGCAGACCCACAGCGGCTTTGCTGGCCGCATCCGTCTTCTGCTCGAGGCGATCATCGCGCTTGTGGCCTGCTACGCACTGGTGCGGCTTGGCCGCGACGTCTCCTCGACGTCGCTCGCGATCCCTTTCTTCAAGGATATGATCCTGAATTTCGGCTGGTTCTTCGTGATCTTCGGCGCCTTCGTCATCGTCGGCGCCGGCAACGCCGTCAATCTCACCGACGGTCTCGACGGGCTCGCCATCGTGCCGGTCATGATCGCTTCCGCGAGTTTCGGCCTGATCGCCTATCTCGCCGGCAACGCGGTGTTCGCGGACTACTTGCAGATCAATTACGTGCCCGGCACCGGCGAGCTCGCCGTCGTCTGTGGCGCACTGTTGGGCGCAGGTCTCGGATTTCTCTGGTTCAACGCGCCGCCGGCCTCGATCTTCATGGGCGATACCGGATCGCTGGCGCTTGGCGGCATGCTTGGTTCGATCGCGGTCGCGGTGAAGCACGAGATCGTGCTGGCCGTGATCGGCGGCCTGTTCGTGCTGGAGGCGGTCTCGGTGATTGTGCAGGTGGCTTCGTTCAAGATGACCGGAAAGCGCATCTTCAAGATGGCGCCGATCCATCATCACTTCGAGCAATTAGGCTGGACCGAGCCGCAGATCGTGATCCGCTTCTGGATCATCTCGGTGATGCTGGCGCTCGCCGGCCTCTCGACGCTGAAGCTGCGGTGATCGTGGTGCGTCGGTTTTCCACCAGTCATTCCGGAGGCCGCGAAGCGGCAATCCGGAATCTCGAGATTCCGGGTTCGTGCTTTGCACGCCCCGGAACGACATTCTAAGCCATGATCCCCGTCACTTCCTTCGCGGGCAAGACGGTTGCGGTGTTCGGCCTCGGCGGCTCTGGCCTTGCAAGCTGTCATGCGCTCAGGGCCGGCGGCGCTGAGGTGATCGCAGGCGACGACGGCGCCGACCGGCTCGCCGAAGCCGCGAAATCCGGCTTCATCACCGCCGATCTGCGCACGGTCAATTGGTCGCGCTTTGCCGCGCTGATATTGACGCCCGGCGCGCCGCTCACCCATCCCGCGCCGCATTGGAGCGTGCTGATGGCACGCGCCGCCGGCGTCGAGGTGATCGGTGACATCGAGCTGTTCTGCCGCGAGCGGCAGCGTCACGCGCCGGATGCACCGTTCGTGGCGATCACCGGCACCAACGGCAAGTCGACCACCACCGCCTTGATCGCGCATCTGATGCGGGTCGCCGGTTACGACACCCAGATGGGCGGCAATATCGGCACGGCGATCCTGTCGCTGGAGCCGCCGCGCAAGGGTCGCGTGCATATGATCGAGATGTCGTCCTACCAGATTGATTTGACGCCTTCTCTCGATCCGACCGTCGGCATCCTCATCAATGTCAGCGAAGACCATATCGACCGTCACGGGACGCTCGAACATTATGCCGCGGTGAAGGAGCGTCTGGTGGCAGGCGTTCAATCACAGGGCACGGCGATCGTCGGCGTTGACGACATCTGGTGCCGCGCGGCCGCCGACCGGATCGAGCAGGCGGGTAAGCGCGTGGTGCGTGTCTCCGTGAAAAATCCGCTGCCGGACGGCATTTATGTCGATCACGAGACGATCTGGCGCGCGGCCGGCGGCGCACGCAGCGAGGTCGCGAAGACCGGCGGCATCGGCTCGCTGCGCGGCCTGCACAACGCGCAGAACGCAGCCTGCGCCTCGGCCTGCGCGCTTGCGCTCGGCGTTGCCAGCGATGTGTTGCAGAAAGGCTTGCGCAGTTTTCCCGGCCTCGCGCATCGCATGGAACAGGTCGGCCGCCGCAACCATGTTTTGTTCGTCAACGATTCCAAGGGCACCAATGCGGATGCCACCGCGCACGCGCTGTCGTCATTTGCCGATATTTTCTGGATCGCGGGAGGCAAGCCAAAGGCCGGCGGCATCACGAGTCTTGCCGGCTACTTCCCGCGTATCCGCAAAGCCTATCTGATCGGCGAAGCCGGGCCCGAATTCGCCGCCACGCTGGGCACAACTGTACCACACGAGATTTCGCAAACGCTCGACGTCGCGGTGGTCAACGCGGCGCGTGACGCGGAAGTATCAGGACTCGGCGAGGCGGTGGTGCTGCTGTCGCCGGCCTGTGCGTCGTTCGACCAGTACCGCAATTTCGAAATCCGCGGGACCAGGTTCCGTGACCTCGTGCAGGCGCTGCCGGGCGTCAAGCCGGTGGTGTGAGTTCCGCCGTCTGTCATCACCCGCGAAGGCGGGTGATCCAGTATCCCAGCGAAAGCGGAGATTGAGCCGAGAAGTCTCGGCGCACTGGATACCCCGCATGCGCGGGGTATGACGGCTCCCACAAGGGGGGAGGGATAAGAAAGAACAGAATCCATTAACCTCTTGGAAACCACCATGGGCGACCAATGGGCGGGTCTCTCTATTTGGCTATGTGGGAACGCCCATGCTCTCCCGTGAACAGCGAAACCCCTTCAGCGACTGGTGGTGGACGGTCGATCGCCTGCAACTGGCGGCGATCATCGCGCTGATTTTGGCTGGCGTCATCCTGTCGCTGGCGGCAAGTCCGCAGGTCGCGACCCGGATCCATCTCGATGCCTTCCACTTCTTCAATCATCACGTGATGTTTCTGCTGCCGTCCCTCACCGTGCTGCTCGGTGTGTCGTTCCTGTCGCCGCGGCATATCCGGCGCACCGCGCTGATCATTTTTGCAATCAGCATCGTTCTGATCGTCATCACGCTTTTGATCGGGCCTGAAGTGAAAGGATCGCGACGCTGGATCACCCTGATCGGGGTGAACATCCAGGCCTCCGAAATCGCCAAGCCCTCTTTCGTGGTGCTTGCCGCATGGCTGTTTGCGGAGTCGGCACGGCGTCCGGAGATGCCGGCGACCTCGATGGCGCTGGTGCTGCTGTTGATGCTGGTCTCGCTACTGGTGATGGAGCCTGATTTCGGCCAGACCATGCTGATCCTGATGGTATGGGGCTCGCTGTTCTTCATCGCCGGCATGCGGATGATCTGGGTGATGGGGCTTGCGGGCGCGGCAGGCGTCGGGCTGTTCACCGCCTATCTTTTCGTGCCGCATGTCGCGGGGCGCATCAAGCGTTTCATGAATCCCGCCTCCGGGGACACTTTTCAAGTCGACACCGCGATGGAAGCGTTTGGCAATGGCGGCTGGTTCGGGCTTGGGCCGGGCGAAGGCATCGCCAAACGAAGTTTGCCCGACAGCCATACTGACTTCGTCTTCGCGGTGGCGGCGGAGGAATTCGGCATCATTCTGTGCCTGGTGCTGCTGGCGCTGTTCGCTTTTGTCGTGATCCGCGCGCTGTCGCGGGCTTATCGAAGCGAAGACATGTTTGCACGCTTCGCGGCATCAGGTCTGGCCATTCTTTTTGGCGTGCAGGCGGCGATCAACATGTCGGTCAACCTGCAACTGATCCCAGCCAAAGGCATGACGCTGCCGTTCATCTCCTATGGCGGTTCCTCGATGGTGTCGCTGGCCTATGGCGTCGGCATGATGCTGGCGCTGACACGGCAGCGGCCGCGCACGGAACAGGAATCGATGAACGGTAGCGTCGCGCCGAGCTATGCGTAAGACGGTTTGGTTCATCCCCGTCATTGCGAGCGTTAGCGAAGCAATCCAGGTTTAATTTACATAAAGATTCTGGATTGCTTCGTCGCTGGCGCTCCTCGCAATGACGGCGCTTTCGCTGTAAGGACTGGGCCATGTCCAATGCTCCCCTCATCCTGCTTGCCGCGGGCGGCACCGGCGGACATCTGTTTCCGGCCGAGGCGCTCGGTGTGGAGCTGATGAAGCGCGGTTTTCGTGTGCGGCTCGTCACCGACTCCCGCGCGCTGCGCTACTCCGGCCTGTTCACCCGCGACACCATCGATGTCGTGCCAAGCGAAACCGTGCGCAGCCGCAATCCGCTTTCGCTCGCCCGCACCGGCTTCACGCTCGCCGCAGGCATGGCGGTTGCGGTTTATCTATTGCGCAAGTTGAAGCCCGCGGCAGTGGTGGGCTTCGGTGGTTACCCGACATTGCCGCCGCTTGTCGCCGCGCGCCTGCTCGGCATTCCCTCCGTCATCCACGACGCCAATGCGGTGCTCGGCCGCGCCAACCGTTTTCTTGCCGGCCGCGTCAGCGCGATCGCGACCTCGTTGCCAGGTGTGCTCGACCGCGACCCTGAACTCGCCTCGAAGACCACGACCGTCGGCACCCCGATGCGTCCCGCCATCCTCGCGGCCGCGGCCGTGAAATACGCTCCTCCCGATGCGGCCGGCCCGCTTCGACTGCTGGTGGTCGGCGGCAGCCAGGGTGCGCGCGTGATGGCCGACGTCGTACCTGGCGCGATCGAGAAGCTCGAACCCTCGCTCGTGAGCCGGCTGATGTTGACCCAGCAGGTGCGCGAGGAAGACATGACACGGGTTCGCGCGGTCTATGACCGGCTCAAGATCAATGCCGAATTGGCGCCGTTCTTCACCGATTTGCCGGCTCGGCTGGCGGCTAACCATCTGATCATCTCGCGCTCGGGCGCCGGCACCGTGTCCGAACTCGCGGCAATAGGCCGTCCCTCGATCCTGGTGCCGCTGCCGGGTTCGATCGATCAGGACCAGTTCGCCAATGCCGGCGTGCTGTCGGAGGCGGGAGGCGCGTTGCGGATCGTGCAAAGCGACTTCACGCCGCATCGCCTGGCTGAAGAGATCTCCGCGCTCGCGGCGGACCCATCAAAACTCTTAAGGATGGCTCTGGCCGCGGGGGAGGCCGGCCGACTCGACGCCGCCGAACGGCTCGCCGATCTGGTGGCGAAAGTGGCCGGGATTTAGGCGACAAGCGTTAAAATGCCCCCTTGTCATGCCACGCGAAAGCGGGGCATCCAGTAATCGCAGACAGCTGATTTGACCATAGGCGGCGCGGCGTACTGGATCGTCCGCTGGAGCCTGTCATCGGGCGGCGCTTTGCGCAGACCCGGTGGCGGGCGATGACATCCGTGAAGTTGAGACGTCGGGGAACTTGCCATGAGACTGCCGCGCGAGATCGGACCCATTCACTTCGTCGGTATAGGCGGTATCGGGATGAGCGGTATCGCCGAGGTGCTGTGCAATCTCGGCTACACGGTGCAGGGCTCGGACGCCACTGAGGGCGCCAATGTCACGCGCCTGCGCGAGAAGGGCATCAAGGTCACGGTCGGCCACAAGCCTGAGAATGTCGCCGGCGCCGACGTCGTCGTGGTCTCGACCGCGATCAAGCGCGACAATCCGGAATTGATGGCTGCGCGCGCGAGCCGCATTCCCGTGGTGCGGCGCGCCGAAATGCTCGCCGAACTGATGCGGCTGAAAAGTTGCGTGGCGATCGCCGGCACCCACGGCAAGACCACGACGACAACCATGGTCGCAACGCTGCTCGATGCCGGCGGGATCGATCCGACCGTGATCAATGGCGGCATCATCAACGCCTATGGCTCCAATGCGCGTCTCGGCGCGGGTGACTGGATGGTCGTGGAGGCCGATGAGAGCGACGGCACGTTCCTGAAGTTGCCGGCCGATGTCGTGATCGTCACCAATATCGATCCCGAACATCTCGATCATTTCAAGACGTTCGAGGCGATCCAGGAGGCCTTCCACGATTTCGTCGAGAACGTGCCGTTTTACGGTTTCGCCGTGATGTGCATCGATCATCCGGTGGTGCAAACCCTCGTCGGCAAGATCGAGGACCGCCGCATCATCACCTATGGTGAAAACCCTCAGGCCGATGCGCGGCTCGTCGATCTCACGCCGACCGGGGGCGGCTCGAAATTCAAGGTCGTGATCCGGGATCGCAAGCGTGACGCCGCGCATGAGATCGCCGATATTACGCTACCGATGCCCGGCCGCCACAATGCCTCGAACGCCACGGCGGCGATCGCGGTGGCGCATGCGCTGGGCCTTTCGGACGATGCGATCCGGGAGGCGCTTGCAGGTTTCGGCGGCGTGAAGCGGCGCTTCACCAAGACCGGCGAATGGAATGGCGTCACCATTATTGATGACTACGGCCATCACCCCGTTGAAATCGCAGCCGTGCTGAGGGCCGCGCGCGAGTCGACCGACGGAAAGGTCATCGCCGTGGTGCAGCCGCATCGCTTCACGCGGCTGCAATCGCTGTTTGAGGAATTCTGCACCTGCTTCAACGACGCCGATGCCGTTGTCGTCGCGGAGGTCTATCCCGCCGGCGAAGCGCCGATCGAAGGCATCGACCGTGATCATTTCGTGCTGGGCTTGCGCGCCCACGGCCATCGCGAGGTGATCGCGCTGCCGAATGCGGCGGCGCTCGCTGGCATCGTCAAGGGCGTCGCGGGCAAAGGCGATCTCGTCGTTTGTCTTGGCGCCGGCAACATCACGCAATGGGCCTACGCGCTGCCGGGCGAGTTGAAGGCGCTGGGGTGAGCGTGGCCTTCCCCGACATCACGCCCGAACTCAAAACCGCGATGCCGCAGTTGCGCGGGCGGCTGACGGCGAACCAGTCGCTCTCTGAACTGACCTGGTTTCGCGTTGGCGGCCCTGCGCAAATGCTGTTCACGCCGGCGGATGAAGACGATCTCGCTTATTTCCTCGGGCAACTTCCCACTGAGATTCCGGTTACCGTCGTCGGCGTCGGCTCGAACCTGATCGTACGCGACGGCGGCTTGCCGGGCGTGGTCGTCCGGCTCGCCCCGCGCGGTTTCGGCGAGGTGGGCGCGCAGGGCGAGGTGGTCAGCGCCGGCGCAGCGGCGCTCGACAAGCGCGTGGCGGAGGTCGCGGCCGCCGCGAACATCAGTGGGCTCGAATTTTTCTTCGGCATTCCTGGCACCATCGGTGGCGCGCTGCGCATGAATGCCGGCGCCAACGGCGCGGAGACCAGGGATGTCCTGATCGAGGTGTCTGGTATCGGCCGCGACGGCAAAAAGCACGTCTTCACCAATGCGGAGATGAAATTCGTCTACCGCAATTCCGGCGTCGATCCGTCCATCATTTTCACTTCGGCGCGCTTTCAGGGTAGACCTGCGACGGCTGAGGCGATCCGCGTCCGCATGAACGAGGTGCAGGCCCATCGCGAGGCGGCCCAGCCCATTCGCGAGAAGACCGGCGGCTCAACCTTCAAGAACCCGCCGGGAAACAGCGCGTGGAAACTGATCGATGCCGCCGGTTGTCGCGGTTTGCGCGTCGGCGGCGCGCAGGTCTCGGAAATGCACTGCAATTTCCTGATCAACACCGGCGAGGCAACAGCCGGCGATATCGAAACCCTCGGCGAGACCGTGCGCGCGCGGGTTAAGGAAAATTCGGGAATCGAGCTACACTGGGAAATCAAGCGGATCGGGATTTCTTGATGCGGATCACCATTCTTTTCGGCGGCACGAACAAGGAGCGGCTGGTGTCGGTGGCGACGGCGCAAGCGCTGCACACGGCGCTGCCCGAAGCCAGTCTGTGGTTCTGGGATGCCGACGACAGCGTGCACGAGACCAGCGGCAAGGCGCTGCTCGATCACGCCCGTCCGTTCGAAGATGCGTTCAAGCCCGATGGCGCGCGCCTCTCGCGCTCGATCGAGCAGGCGATGGATAAGGCGCGAGCCGACGACGGTCTTTTGGTGCTTGGATTACATGGCGGCCGCGCCGAGAATGGCGAATTGCAGGCGATGTGCGAACTTCGCAGGGTCGCTTTCACCGGCTCGGGTTCGGCCTCGTCAAATCTCGCCTTCGACAAGGTTGCGGCCAAGCGTTTTGCCGCGATCGCGGGCGTTAACTCGCCAACTGGGATTGCGCTTTCCGACATCGATGCGGCGTTTGCCGAGCACGGCAAACTGATCGCGAAACCCGCGCGCGATGGTTCGAGTTACGGGCTCATCTTTGTCCATTCCAAGCAGGATATCGTGGCCGTTCGCAACGCCGCGCGGAGCGAGGACTATGTGATCGAGCCGTTTGTCGCCGGCACCGAGGCGACCTGCGGCGTGCTGGAGCAGGCGGATGGCTCGGTGATCGCGCTGCCCCCGATCGAGATCATTCCGGCCGAAGGCGGGGCTGGCTTTGATTACCGCGCGAAATATCTTGCGAAAGCCACCCAGGAAATCTGTCCCGGCCGGTTTCCGCCCGAGATCAGCGCCGCCATCATGGACATGGCCTTGCGGGCTCATCTTGCGCTGTCATGCACCGGCTATTCGCGCACTGATTTCATCGTCTCGGACAAGGGGCCGGTCTACCTGGAAACCAACACGTTGCCCGGCCTGACCAAAGCCTCGCTCTATCCGAAGGCGCTGAAGGCCCAAGGCATCGATTTTGTCGATTTTCTGCGGGACCAAATCGCTATCGCCGAACGGCGCGCGCGGGGGTAGCCCTGCTGGAGGTTCAGGCGTCTTGTGTCGCGCCGCGAGCGACAATCCTGAATTTGCGACCACGGTTGCGAAGATCGGCGATCCACCAGTCGTTTTGCCAATCCTCGTATCCGAACAGCATGCCTTCCATGCGCTCGAAATCTTCGCTCCATTTGGACTTCGCAGCCGCAGCCCAGATCAGCTTTGATGCCGGGATTCGCCACTCCTCGCCCTTGCGGGTGTAGTAAACGGTGCGTGTGCCCTCGGCGACTTTGCCATCCCCAAGATGGGCGGGCTGCTCAAACGGCTCGATGACAACCTCCCTGTGAAGCGTGCCCTCAGCCACGTACCGATCAAACTTCTCCTCGTTCCAATGCAAGCCCGGCGGGTATGCTTCGCTGAAGCGCGCCAGTTGCTTCCTGCCTTCGAGCAGCAACGGCAATTCGTGGCACGTATGCACCAGGTAGGGGATGTCGCGGATCGAGCGCCATGGATCAAGCAAGACTTCGCGTCCCTCGGGATCAAACGCCATGCCAAAGCTTTTGTTGATCGCGGCGAGTTCGGCCACGTCGAGGAAGTAGCCGCGCATTAGCGTCGGGTCGTCACCAGCATCGGAGAGCAGGGCGCGAAGGTCCTCGACCTCGCTGACGGAGAACAAGGCCTCAAGCACCGGACCGCCGTGATTGGGGTCAAGGGCCTGGAGGATGAAGCGACGGGGTCCAGGGTTCATGAAAACCAGCGTGTTCGGGCAGATGTGTTCTTCGTCCGATTGTATTGGCTGACGGGCACACGCGAAGCTGATCGGGCTTGATTCCGGCGCTGGCCCGGCGGGAACCGGTTCAAGCGTTACCGAAATCCTAACGTTACCGGCCAAATCCTTCACCTAGCACGTCAAATCGGAGCCTGGTCGGAGCAAATTTACCCTTTGTTTACCAGGAAGTCCGAAGGTTAACGCTGGCGGCGCGTATGTGCTCGGGCTGCCGGGCGCGAGCTATTGGCGGGCTTTTCCGCTTTTTGCGAGCGTGGGGATGGTGACCTTTCTCTAGCCCGGCACGGCCGAGCCGTCAGATGCGCTCGCGTCCCGCAATTGTTTGCGGGCACAACAGGTGACGAGCTCGAGTAATGGATGGTGGAGGACGTCTCGCCCGGTCGCCGCGATCGTCGAGGCAACAGACCGATCTGATGGACGCCGTCACTGGCGCGGTCGCCGCGTTGCGCCCCCGGCTGCGTTCTGTTCCCTCTCCCGCCAAATCACGCCGCCTCCATCGCGACGAAGCGCCGCCCCGTCTGATCGCCTTCATGGAACGCCGCCTGCCGCGACGCTCCGGCATCATCGCAACGGCGTTGCTGCTGACCGCAAGCGCAGGCCTTGGCATCGTCAAGGGCGGCCATCTCGAAGCGTTCATCGCTGGCGTCAGCGACACGCGCAATGCGCTGGCCAATTCGGCCGGATTCCGGATTACTTCCGTGGCCATCAACGGCCGCAAGCAGCTCTCCCAGGATGAGGTGCTCACGACCGGCGGCGTCAACGGACGCTCCTCACTCTTGTTCCTTGATGCCGCCTCGGTCCGCGAGAAGCTGAAAGCTGACGCCTGGATCAGCGAAGTCACCGTGCTGAAGCTTTATCCCGGCCAGTTGCGCATCGATATCGTCGAGCGGACACCGTTTGCGCTTTGGCAACGGGAAGGCCGGCTGTCGGTGATTTCGGAGGATGGCGCGGTGCTGGAACGCTACGCTCCAGACCGTTTCCTCAAGCTGCCGCTGGTGGTGGGCAAGGGGGCCGAGGCCCGCGCCAGGGACTTTTTGGCGCTGCTGGCCCGTTATCCGCAGGTCAACGCCGTCACCAAGGCTGCGACCCTCATCGGCGAACGGCGTTGGAATCTCAGGCTCAATGACGGCCTCGACGTCCGCCTGCCGGAAAACGACGTCGGCAATGCGCTTGCCACCTTGAGCAAGCTCGACAAGGACGAGCACCTGTTCTCCAAGGACATCGTCGCGATCGATCTGCGGCTGCCTGACCGGCTGGTCGTGCAGTTGTCGGATGACGCGGCCAAGGCCCGCGAAGAAGCGCTCAAGAAGAAAGAGCCGAAAAAGAAAGTCGGCGACGCATGAGCCGCTCCGATCGCAGCCAGGCGCCGAAGACGCGTCCGATGTCGGGCAAGCGCACCGCTTTGGTCGCTTCACTCGATGTCGGCACCAGCAAGATCGCGTGCATGATCGCGCGGCTGACACCGTGCCCGCCGAGCGAAGCCTTGCGCGGCCGCAGCCACGCGGTGGAACTGATCGGCTACGGCCAGATCCAGTCGCGCGGCGTCAAGGCGGGTGCCGTCGTCGATCTCGTTGAATGCGAACAGGCCGTTCGCCAGGCGGTTGCGGCTGCCGAGGACATGGCCAAGGTCCGGGTTGAATCGGTTTTGCTGTCGGTGTCGGCCGGCCGTCTGCAGGGCCAGTTGGTCGAGGCGGCCGCCGACGTCAGGGGTGGCGCCGTGACCTCCGCCGACGTGGCACGCATCGCCTCCGCGGGAATGCACCATGCGACCGGCGAGGGCCGTACCGTGCTGCATGCGCTGCCCATCAGCTATTCGATCGACGGCGTGAAGGGCGTTCGCGACGCCAAGGGCATGGTGGCGCGGCAGTTCGGCGTCGACATGCATGTCGTCACGGCCGATACGACGGCTGTCAAGAATCTGATGCTGGTGGTCGAACGCTGCCACCTTAATGTCGAGGCGATAGCGGCCAGCCCCTATGTGGCCGGTCTTTCGGTCCTGACCGACGACGAGGCCGATCTGGGGGCGGCGGTGGTCGAAATGGGGGCGGGGACCACCACGATTGCGACCTATTCTGCCGGGCGGTTCATGCACGCATCCGGGTTTGCGCTCGGTGGCCACCACATCACCATGGATCTGGCGCGGGGGCTCTCGGCGTGCATTGCGGATGCCGAGCGAATCAAGACGTTATATGGCACGGTGCTGACCGGCGGGTCTGACGCACACGAGTTGATGTCCGTGCCGTCTGCCGGCGACGACGAGCTGGATGTTCCGCAGGTCGTGTCACACGCCACGATCGCGAACATTGTCCGGCCCCGTGCCGAGGAGATTTTTGAGATGGTCAGGGACCGGCTTGCGGATTCTCCCTTTGCGGCGGAACCGAAAGCCCGTGTGGTCTTGAGCGGCGGCGCCTGCCAGCTCACCGGCACGCTTGAACTGGCCACGCGGATTCTCAACCGGCCGGTTCGCATCGGCCGTCCGCTCGGTTTCAGCCGGCTCTCCAGCGAAGCCAAGGGGGCTTCCTTCGCGGTTCCCTCCGGTCTGCTGGTCTATCCGCAATACGCTCATCTTGAACATGTCGAACCGCGGCATACGCGGCAGCTCCGGACAGGGACCGATGGCTATTTCGGAAAAGTCGGACGATGGCTTCGAGAGGGTTTCTGAGATGAATCTTTTCCGCAATTCGCCAATTTCACCAACACCCGCGGCCACCGGCCGGGGCGAACCCACGCGCGCGTGATCGAGAGGCAACCATGGCACCCATCAATATCACTCCCCCCGACATTCATGAGTTGAAGCCCCGGATCACCGTCTTCGGCGTCGGCGGCGCTGGCGGCAATGCCGTCAACAACATGATCACCGCGGGGCTCCAGGGGGTCGACTTCGTCGTCGCCAATACCGACGCCCAGGCGCTGACGATGTCGAAGGCGCACCGCATCATCCAGATGGGCACGCAGGTCACGCAAGGTCTGGGCGCCGGTTCGCAGCCCGATGTCGGCGCGGCCGCGGCGCAGGAAGTCATTGACGAGATCCGCGATCACATCTCCGGCGTCAACATGGTGTTCGTCACCGCCGGCATGGGCGGCGGCACCGGCACGGGTGCTGCGCCCGTCATCGCCAAGATCGCACGCGACCTCGGCATCCTCACCGTCGGTGTGGTGACCAAGCCGTTCCACTTCGAAGGCCAGCGCCGCATGCGCACGGCGGAAGCCGGGATCGCCGAACTGCACAAGGTGGTCGATACACTTCTGATTATTCCGAACCAGAACCTGTTCCGGGTTGCCAACGAGAAGACCACCTTCGCCGACGCTTTCGCGATGGCCGACCAGGTGCTGTATTCGGGCGTCGCCTGCATCACCGACCTGATGGTCAAGGAAGGCCTTATCAACCTCGACTTCGCCGACGTAAGAGCGGTGATGAGGGAGATGGGCAAGGCGATGATGGGCACCGGCGAAGCCACCGGCGACAAGCGGGCGTTGACCGCGGCCGAAGCTGCGATCGCCAACCCCTTGATCGACGACTCCTCGATGAAGGGTGCGCGCGGCCTCCTGATTTCGATTACCGGTGGCAAGGATCTGACGCTGTTCGAAGTCGACGAAGCCGCCACGCGAATTCGCGAAGAAGTCGATCAGGACGCCAACATCATCGTCGGCGCCACCTTCGACGAGACACTCGATGGCATCATCCGCGTCTCGGTGGTTGCTACCGGAATTGAACAGGCGTTGATTTCCCGCAACGCCGGCAACGCTCCGGCCCTCGTGGCCGCCGTCGCCACTTCGAGTCCGTCTCCAGATACCCGCCTCGCAGAACTGACCGCGCGGCTTCGCGCCGACAATGCGCGGCTGGCGGAGCGCGCCCAGAAGCTCGAAAGCTCGAATACGGCCCAACCGGCGCAGGCCGCAGCCCAGCGTCCCGGCAACACGATCGAACGCGCAGCGCTGGCGGCGATTGCGGCGGCTGTTGCGCCCGAGGGGGCAAAGGCGCCCGCGCCGTTGCAGTCCGCGGCTTATGGCGATGTCACGGTTCGCCCGATCGCCCAGAAGCCGTCGCTGTTTCCCGATCCGGAAGGTGAGCCCGCGCCCGTCGTCGAATCGGCGCCGCCGGAGACCTTCATCCCGCAAGCGGCCGAGCGTCCGCCGTCCCGTGCGCCGCGGATGCCGAAATTCGAGGAATTGCCGATGCCGGCCCAGAATGAAATCCGGCAGGCCCGCGGCGAAGCCGACGAGGAGCATCCGCAAAAGACCCGGATGTCGTTGTTGCAGCGTCTGGCCAATGGCCTCAGCCGGCGCGACGAAGAGGATGAATCGCCGATCTCGGGGCGCTCTTCCGCACCGGCGATGCCGGCCATGCCGCCAATGCCCGAGCGCAAGCCGCAGCGCTCTGTCGCTGAACAAATGGCGAGTCGTCCGGTATCAGAGTATGCTCCGCGGCAAGCGCCCCAGGGGTTGGACACCCACGGCCGCCAAGCACCTGTGGCACCGACGCCACAGGGCGATGACCATCTTGATATTCCGGCCTTCCTGCGCCGGCAGGTCAACTGAAGTTTGTTACAATTCTGGCGATACAAAAGGGTCCTGGCCTCGCGGCCGGGACCCTCGCTATTTGGCGGTGGTCGATAATCTGGAAAAATAACAAGTCATTGATATCAAGATGCTAAATTGAGCTGTCTGAGGCAGCGTCCAGCCGCCTTGCGGGACCGATCGGCGGCGGATTGGGGACAAGAATTGGCGCGAATGCGGCAGAGATTGGGTAACAATCGGTAAAAAAGCGTGAGTTGGCGCGCAATAAGGCAGCGATTATTGTTCGACCGTGACTTGGGGAACCTCCGAGTCGGACTGACATCTAAAGGGGAAGTCAGCCCGGTCTCGCGGTAAGTCAGTGTGGGCACTTCTGTATGAAATTCAGCCGGCAGACAACGCTGCGTTCGCAAGCTACCGTTACGGGTGTCGGTGTCCATTCCGGACTTCCGGTCAATCTGACAATTGGGCCCGCATCCGTGGATGCGGGTTTTATTTTTGTCCGCACCGGCCTTGATGGCTGCGACCGTGAGGTTCGCGCCGTGGCCGAGTCCGTGATTGCCACCGAATTTGCCACCGTGCTCGGCGACCGTGACGCGCCGCTTGTCTCCACCGCCGAGCATGTACTGGCGGCGCTGCGCGGCATGGGCGTCGATAATGCCACCATCGAAGTCGACGGCCCCGAAGTGCCGATCATGGACGGCAGCGCGGCGGCCTTTGTCGCTGCGATCGATCAGGCGGGCATCCTCACGCAATCGGCCGCGCGCCGCTTTATCCAGGTGGTGAAGCCGGTGCAGGTTGCGATCGGCGATTCCTTTGGCGAATTGCGGCCCCACGCTTCCGGCTTCCGCGCCGATGTCGAGATCGATTTCCCAAATCCCGTGATCGGCCGGCAGGTTTATTCGCTCGATCTGAACCCTGAGCGGTTCCGCCGCGAGATTTCCCGCGCCCGGACCTTTGGCTGCGTCAACGATGTCGCGCGGCTCTGGAGCGCCGGTTTCGCGCTCGGCGCTTCCTTTGAGAATTCGGTGGTGTTCGACGAAACCCGCCTGCTCAACACTGAGGGCCTGCGCTACAGCGACGAATGCGTGCGTCACAAGGTGCTGGACGTAATCGGCGACCTCGCGCTTGCGGGTCTACCGCTGCTCGGCGCCTTCCGCTCGGTCCGCGGCGGCCACAAGCTCAATCACGCCGTGCTGACCGCGCTTCTGGCCGACCGCACCGCCTATCGGGTGGTCGAGGCTGAAACCGCTCGGCGTTCCCGCACCCACGCCGAGGTCGGCAGCGGCATGGTCGGTGGCATGGTGGCTCCCGCCTACGGTCCCGACGTTTCCTGAAACGTCGTTTTCCCGCTCTGTTTGTCCGCTCGATCGATGCTTCCGCGGTAAAGTCCGCTTTCCTGCCCGAATCGGCGAATTTGGCTCGCAAGCGCCGGCTGTGGACGGTCATCACCGGGCGGTCACGACCCTTCAAACCCCGCCTTATTCCGGGCGAAATACCTGCGTATCCGGTTGGTTAAGGGACTTGTTTTAGATAAACAGGGCCGGGGCAAGGCAGATCCGCGCCGGCTCCGGTTTTCGTTGCGCCCGATCCGCTCGAAAGGCGTCTGTACTTTATGCCGACAAAGCGTATGACGCTCGCACATCAGCGACTTTCAAACCGTTGGGACCTTGCTGCTCTCGCACGGATGGTGCGCGTCGCCGCGGGGCTTGCCGTGGCCGCCACGGTTTTGGGCGCGTGCAGTTCGGCCACCGAAATCTGGGACAAGGTCACCCAGAAGGACGAAACCTTCGTCGAGGAGCCTGCGGAAAAGCTCTACAATGAAGGCCTGTTCCTGACGAACGAGAAGAAAGATCCGAAGGGCGGCGCGAAGAAGTTCGAGGAAGTGGACCGCCAGCATCCTTATTCGGATCTCGCGCGCAAGTCGCTTCTGATGTCGGCTTACGCCTATTATCAGGCCAGCGACTATGACAGCTGCATCGGCGCGGCGACCCGATACGTCACGCTGCATCCGGGAAGCTCGGACGCGGCTTACGCGCAATATCTGATTGCGGCCTCGCATTACGACCAGATCCCGGACGTTTCCCGCGACCAGGGCCGCACCGAGAAGGCGATCGCGGCGCTCGAAGAAGTCGTGCGCAAATACCCGACGTCGGAATATGCCGTCAGCGCCAAGGCGAAGCTCGAGGCCGCGCGCGACCAATTGGCGGGCCGCGAGATGACCGTCGGCCGCTATAACCTGCAGAAGCGCAACTACACCGGCGCCATCAACCGCTTCAAGACCGTGGTGACGCAGTACCAGACCACGCGGCATGTCGAGGAAGCGCTGGCGCGCCTGACCGAAGCCTATATGGCGATCGGTATCGTCAGCGAGGCCCAGACCGCCGCCGCCGTGCTCGGGCATAATTTTCCCGACAGCCCCTGGTACCAGGACGCCTATAATCTAGTAAAGTCCGGTGGCTCCGAACCGACCGAGGATCCGGGCTCTTACATTTCCAAGGCTTTCAGGAAGCTGGGTCTTGCTAGGAATTGATTTATGCTGGCGCGTCTTTCGATCCGCGACATCGTCCTGATCGAACGGCTCGATATTGAATTTTCCCGCGGCCTGGCGGTTTTGACCGGCGAGACCGGCGCCGGCAAATCCATCCTGCTCGATGCTTTTGCGCTGGCGCTCGGCGGCCGTGGCGATGCCACCCTGGTCCGGCACGGCGCCGAACAGGGTCAGGTGACGGCCGTGTTCGATGTGCCGAAGGGCCATCCCGCCGCGGCGCTGCTTGCCGAGAACGGCCTGGAAGACACCGGCGAAATGATCCTGCGCCGGGTGCAACTGGCCGACGGCCGCACCCGCGCCTTCATCAACGATCAGGCGATCAGCGTGCAAACCCTGAAAGCGCTCGGCGCTACGCTGGTCGAAATCCACGGCCAGCATGACGAGCGCGCGCTGGTCGATGCCTCGACCCATCGCCGCCTGCTGGATGCGTTTTCGGGCCTCGAGAAGGATGTCGCCGCGCTTGAAAAGCTCTGGGAGGCGCGGCGCGAGGCCAATCACGCGCTCGATGAACATCGCGCCGGCATGGAGCGGGCCGCCCGCGAGGCGGATTATCTGCGGCATGCCTCCGACGAATTGAAGCAACTCGCGCCGAAGGACGGCGAAGAGACGAACCTCGCCTCCCGCCGCACCACCATGATGCAGGGCGAGAAGATCGCAGCCGATCTGCGCGAGGCACAGGACGCCGTCTCTGGCGATCATTCGCCGGTCGCGAGCCTTTCGGCGGCGGTGCGCCGGCTCGAACGGCGGGCGGCGAATTCGCCGGCCCTCGTCGAGCCCGCGGTGAAGGCGATCGATATCGCCATCAACGCGCTGGAGGAAGCCGATCAGCATCTCTCGGCTGCGCTCGCAGCCGCCGATTTCGATCCCGCCGAGCTTGAGCGTATCGAGGAGCGGCTGTTCGCGTTGCGCGCCGCCTCGCGCAAATATTCGACGCCGGTCGATGGGCTCGCGGCATTGGCCGCGAAATACGCCGCCGATGTCGCGCTGATCGATGCCGGCGCCCATCAGTTGAAGAAGCTGGAAGACGCAGCGAGCGCCGCCGACAAGCGTTACGCCGCTGCCGCAACCAAACTCTCGGCGGCACGCGTGAAGTCGGCGGAGAAGCTCAACAAGGCGGTCAACGCCGAACTCGCGCCGCTCAAGCTCGAACGCGCGAAGTTCACGACGCAGGTTGAATCCGATCCGGCTTCGCCGGGTCCGCAAGGCTATGACCGGGTCGAGTTCTGGGTGCAGACCAATCCGGGTACGAGGCCGGGCCCGCTGATGAAAGTCGCCTCCGGCGGCGAACTGTCGCGCTTTTTGCTGGCGCTCAAGGTCGTGCTGTCCGACCGTGGCTCGGCGCCGACGCTGGTGTTCGACGAAATCGACACGGGCGTCGGCGGCGCGGTGGCGGATGCGATCGGCGCGCGGCTGTTGCGGCTCGCGTCCCAGGTGCAGGTGATGGCGGTGACCCATGCGCCGCAGGTCGCGGCCCGCGCCAACCAGCATTTGCTCATCTCAAAGGATGCGCTCGACAAGGGCAAGCGCGTCGCCACCCGCGTCAATGCGCTCGCCGCCGATCACCGCCGCGAGGAAATCGCCCGCATGCTG
The DNA here is from genome assembly GCA_049509335.1 of Bradyrhizobium sp. Taxonomy (GTDB): domain Bacteria; phylum Pseudomonadota; class Alphaproteobacteria; order Rhizobiales; family Xanthobacteraceae; genus Bradyrhizobium. The sequence continues at coordinate 72,028 of JBEKZZ010000012.1, forward strand.
GCTGGCGCGGAAATCACCGCCGAGGCGCGGGCGGCCGCGGAACGCTTGTTGAAGGCCGCGACGGCGTAAAGTGCTGATGTCCTAGACGCGGTGCAGCGGCATCAGCGCGTTTACGCGCGTCTTCGACGCGCTATGCGCTGCTCCGCAGAGCCGGGACCTATTCAAAATGCCTGGACCCCGGATATGCAGCGCAACGCTGACGCGCTGCGCAGCGTCCGGGGAACGGACCACCTTTTATCGTGATGAACTTCGTCGTAATCATTGGCCATGGCCAAGGCAGCAAAGACCAAACCACTTCCCGACGTCGCCAAGCTCACCAAGGCGCAGGCGAAGGTCGAGCATATGCGGCTCGTGCTCGAGATCGAGCGTCATGACCGGGCGTACTACCAGGATGACGCGCCAAAGGTGACCGATGCCGAGTATGACGCGCTGCGTCAGCGCTTCAACGCCATCGAGAAGCGCTTTCCGGAATTGGTCGATGCCTCCTCGCCGTCGCAGAAGGTCGGCGCCGCGCCCTCAGGCAAGTTCAAGAAGGTCCGCCATGCGGTGCCGATGTTGTCGCTCGACAATGCCTTTGCCGAGGAAGACGTCGTCGATTTCGTCGGCCGTATCCGTCGCTTTTTGAAGCTCGCCGAGGACGAGCGGATCGACTTTTCCGCCGAGCCCAAGATCGACGGGCTCTCGATGTCGCTACGTTACGAGGACGGCGAACTCGTTACTGCCGCCACGCGTGGCGACGGCGCGGAAGGCGAAGACGTCACCGCCAACATCCGCACGCTGGAAGATGTGCCGAAGAAGCTGAAGGGCCGCAAGGTGCCGCAGGTCTGCGAGGTGCGCGGCGAGGTCTACATGACCAAGAAGGCGTTTCTCGCGCTCAACGAGCGGCAGAAGGCCGCCGGCGATACGATCTTTGCCAACCCGCGCAATTCGGCCGCCGGTTCGCTGCGCCAGAAAGATCCTGCGATCACTGCCTCGCGCCCGCTCGGCTTTTTCGCCTATGCCTGGGGCGAAATGGCCGACATGCCGGCGGAGACGCAGTCCGGCATGATCGCCTGGTTCGAGACTTGCGGTTTCCAGACCAATCCGCTCACCAAAATCTGCCACTCGGTCGAGCAGCTGATCGCGTTTCATCGCAAGATCGAGGAGCAGCGCTCTCACCTCGACTACGACATCGACGGCGTTGTCTACAAGGTCGATCGGCTGGATTGGCAGGAACGTCTGGGTTTCGTCTCGCGCACGCCGCGCTGGGGCATCGCGCACAAGTTTCCGGCCGAGCGTGCCGTCACGGTGCTGCGCGATATCGAGATTCAAGTCGGGCGCACCGGCTCATTCACGCCGGTCGGCAAGCTCGAGCCGGTCGGCGTCGGCGGCGTCATCGTGCAGAACGTGACGCTGCACAACGAGGACTACATCAAGGGCATTGGTGGCGATGGCGAACAGTTGCGCGAAGGCCGCGACATCCGGATCGGCGACACCGTCGTGATCCAGCGCGCCGGCGACGTGATTCCGCAAATCGTCGATGTCATGATCGACAAGCGGCCCAAAGACGCCAAAGAATTTCACTTTCCGAAGAAGTGCCCGTGTCCGCTGCACACCGAGGTGGTGCGTGAGGAAACCGCGACCGGCGAAGAAGGTTCGCGCGCCCGTTGCACCGGCGAGTTCGCCTGCCCCTACCAGAAGATCGAGCATTTGAAGCTTTTCTCTTCCCGCCGCGCCTTCGATATCGAAGGGCTCGGCGAGAAGCAGCTTCAATATTTCTTTGATGAAGGCTGGGTGAAGGAACCGGCCGATATCTTCACGCTGCAAAAACGCAACGCCAAGCTCAAACTCGAAGAGATCGAAGGCTATGGCGAAACATCCGTGCGCAATCTCTTTGCGGCGATCGAGGAGCGGCGAAAGATTTCGCTGGAGCGCTTCATCTATGCGCTCGGCATGCGCCATGTCGGGGAGACCACGGCGCTGGCGCTCGCCCGCGGCTACGGCTCGTGGGATGCCTTCCACGACGCCTGTCTGAAAGTCGTCAAAGACGACGAGGACGCCATCGCCGAGATGGATGCGCTCGACCAGATCGGCGACACCGTGATCGCCAGCATCAAGTCCTATTTCGGCGAAAGCCATAACCGCGGCATTGTCGAGCGGCTGACGCGTGAGGTTGATATCCTCGACGCCGAGAAGCCGAAGAGCAATTCGGCCGTCGCCGGCAAAACGGTAGTGTTCACGGGCTCGCTGGAGAAGATGACGCGCGACGAGGCCAAGGCGATGGCCGAGCGGTTAGGGGCCAAGGTCTCCGGCTCGGTGTCGAAGAAGACCGATTATGTGGTCGCGGGTCCCGGCGCGGGCTCGAAGCTGGCGGAAGCCAAGAAGCACGGCGTCGCGGTTTTGACTGAGGATGAGTGGCTGAAGCTGATCGGGGAGTAGGAGGCGCGGTCATTCCGGGGCGATGCGAAGCATCGAGCCCGGAATCTCGAGATTCCGGGTCTGGTCCTCCGGACCATCCCGGAATGACATTCCCTCATACAATCCCGGTCTCTTCCTCCGCCTGTTCGATCAGTTCCTCACTGACGAAGATCTTCCGCCGCGGAATCAGAAACACCATCGTCGAGGCGCAGGCGAGTGAGAGTGCGAAGACGGCGGCGTTGAGCGGCGCCGGTGTGGTGAAATGGCCGCCGAGATAGGCGCCGAACTGCGACAGGAACGAGCCGAGCCCCATCTGCAGGAACCCCATCGCGCCTGAGGCGGTGCCCGCGGCCTCGGGCCGGACGCTGATGGCGCCCGCCGCCGAATTCGACATCACAAACGCATTGGCGAACATCACGATCATCTGCGTGCCGAACAGCCAGGACGGCGTCTGGTTGAGCCCCGCGAGGCCCCAGACAAAATTCAAAAGACTGCCGGCGAGCTGCAGCGCAAGCCCGAACCAGATCAGCCTTTCGAGCTGATAGCGTGGCGCAAAGCGCACACAAAAGAGATTGCCGATCAGGTAGGCAAAGCCCGTGGCCGCAAACCACGCGCCATATTCGGCGCTGCTGCGGCCCATTTGCGTGACGACAATGTAGGGTCCACCGCCGGCAAAGGTAAAGATGATCTGCGAGGCCAAGACCTGACACAGCGCATAGCCGATGAAGGCGCGGCTGGTCAGAAGACTGCCGACATCGCCGCGAAAGCCGCTCGGTTCAAGCCGAGCGCGGCGGGTCTCGGGTAATATGAGCGCGATCGCGACCGCCACGGCAAGGGACATCGCCGTGATGACGTAGAAAATCGCGCGCCAGCCGAACGCGGTCTCGAGCAGGCCGCCGGTCAGCGGGCTCAACATCTGCGCGATCATCATGACAGCGATCACCAGGCTGATCATGGAAGAGATGCGCTCGCGGTGATAGAGGTCGCGGATGATGGCGCGGCTCACCACCATGCCGCTGGCGCCGCCAAGCGCCTGGAAGAAACGTGCGGCGATCAGTTCCGGCAGCGACTGCGCGAAGATGCAGGCCGCGCTCGCCGCCACCATCAGGCCGAGGCCCGCCAGCAAGACCGGGCGGCGTCCGAAGCGGTCGGAGAGCGGCCCCATCAGAATCTGCGAGCAGGCGATGCCGACCATGTAGAGTGACACGGTCATCTGCGCGATCGAGATGTCGCTGCCGAAACTGCTGGCGAGAAGCGGCAGCGCAGGGACCAGCATGTAGAGCGAGATCGGCGCCACGCCGGTCATCGCCACCAGCAGCAACAGCATGATCCGCGTCTTGGCGGCATCCGTGCTGTTCGCCACTCCATCCGACTTGCCGACGATGCCATGCATGGAAACAACTCTAGCGTTGTCAGGCGCGCGTCGAATACGCGAGTTTCGGCATGCGGCTACTCGTTTTCCGGGATGCGCTCGGCGCAATCGGGGTTGTGGTTCAGGAATGGTTTAGCTGGGCAGCGTCGCACTTTCCGTCATACCCCGCCATCGGGTCGTCACCGCGTGACGCCCGGTGACAGGCTCCAGCGGGTGATTCAGTATTCCAGAGACGGATGTGATTAACCGACAAGCCGCGGCGCACTGGATACCCCGCCTTCGCGGGGTATGACGACGGAGATGACGGGGTATGGCGCTTGTATCACAGCGACAGCGGCGCGGTGGCCTCGTCGAGCCAGGCTTTGGTGGCGTCATCGACATGGCCGCGTACGGCGTGGCGGACCCGCTCATGGTATTCGTTGAGCCAGCTCAGCTCGTCGCCGGTCAGCATGTTCAGATCGACCAGGCGGCGGTCGATCGGCGCGAGCGTGAGCGTCTCGAACGCGTTGACCGGCTTCTCGGCACCCGCGACCTTGGCGGCGACGACAAGCTCGAGATTTTCGATGCGGATGCCGAAGCCGTCGGTTTTGTAATAGCCGGGCTCGTTGGAAAGGATCATGCCGCGCTTCAGCGGCGTAGCGCCGAGTTTCGAAATGCGCGCCGGGCCTTCATGCACCGAGAGATAGCTGCCGACGCCGTGGCCGGTGCCGTGTTCGAAATCGACGCCGGCCTGCCACAGATATTGCCGCGCCAGCGTGTCGAGCTGCGCACCCGACGTGCCGTCCGGAAACAACGCCCGCGCAATTGCGATATGGCCGCGCAGCACGCGGGTGAAGCGGTCGCGCATCTCGAAGGTCGGTTCGCCGATCGCGATCGTGCGGGTGACGTCGGTGGTGCCGTCTTCATATTGCGCGCCGGAATCGATCAGCAAGAGATCGCCTGATACGATGCGGCGGTTACTCTTGCGGGTGACGCGGTAATGCACGATGGCGCCGTTCGGGCCGGTACCGGAGATGGTAGGAAACGAGACATCTTTCAGCGCTCCGGTATCGCGGCGGAAACTTTCCAGCGCCTCGACCGCGTCGATCTCGGTGAGCGCGCCCGAAGGCGCCTCGCGATCGACCCAGGCGAGGAAGCGCGCGAGCGCGACCGCGTCGCGCCGGTGAGCTGTCCTGGTGCCCGCAATCTCGGTGTCGTTCTTGACCGCCTTCAAAAGGCTGACGGGATCGTTGCCGCGGAGCGGCTTGCCGCCGGCGGATGCAATCAGGCGGGTCAGTGCGTCGGCTGATGTCGCGCTATCGAGCGCGATGGACGCGCCGCTTTTCGACAACTCGGTCAGTTTCGCCGTCAACGCGCCGGGCTCGGCAATGGTCGCGGTCTGTTCGAGATGATCGCGGACGCTGTTGGAGAGTTTTCTGTGATCGATGAACAGCGTCGGCCGGCCGCTCTTGGGCACCAGAGCGTAGGACAGCGGCAGCGGCGTGTGAGCAACGTCGCCGCCGCGGATGTTGAAGGTCCAGGCCACCGCGTGGCTATCCGACAAGACCAGCGCGTCGGCGTTGAGTTTGGCGATTTCGGCCTCGATCCGCTTCAGCTTGTCGGCCTCAAGCTCCCCTGAAAATTGTTGGCCGTGCAGGGTGACCGGCGCAAGCGGCGAAGCCGGGCGCTCGGTCCAGACGGCATCGACCGGGTTGCTATCGACCGCGACCAGTTCCGCGCCGGCCTTGGCGCAGGCGGCCGCGAGCCTTTCGGCAGCCGCCGTCGTATGCAGCCAGGGGTCGAAGCCGAGGCGGTCGCCGGGGCTGAGATGTTGCGCGAGCCAGGTCTCCGGCGGCGGATCGATCAGCGACTCGACGCCCCAGGCCTTGGTATCGACCTGCTTGGCCGCTTGCAGCGTATAGCGTCCGTCGACAAACACGGCAGCCTCGCGGGCGAGCACGATGGCCATTCCGGCCGAGCCGGTAAAACCGGTCAGCCAGGCCAGCCGCTCCTCGGAGGGCGGGACATATTCGTTCTGTTGCTGGTCGGCGCGGGGAACCGCGAACCCGCTCAGGTTGCGCTTGGTCAGCTCCTCGCGAAACGCGGACAGGCGCGCCGTCAATGCAACGTCGGTTTCGGGTTCCTCGAATGTCTGGAAGTGCGCCTCGAACATAGCTCGATAGTATCGTCTTCCAGGGAGAAGTCGGCAACCGACTCAATTTGCTTCCGATTCCGAATTTATTGTGATTGAATTGCTGCACCTGCGTTAGACAGGTTTGAACATTTCATGACGCCAACTGTTGTGAAAGGTTCGGGAAGAAATCTCCGGGTGGAATTCCAAGGCAGTTCCAAGGGCGTCTCTAGCGTCGAGGGATTAACCATGCCCGTCTTCACCTTTGAGAAGATTACGCCGCCGCTCCGCGTACCACCGCCCGCGCCCGCTCCCGAGAAGCCGCGCGGCGTGATCGTTCAAATTCTGGATCGTTTTGTCGAGGCGCGCGTCAAGCGCACGGTGATTGACGAAAAAGCGGGTCAACCACGTCAGCGGAAACCGGCGAAGTAGGCCCAGCCCCTCATGGTGAGGAGCGCGTATCGCGCGTCTCGAACCATGAGGCCCCGATATCGGCCCCATCCTTCGAGACGCCGCTTGCGCGGCTCCTCAGGATGAGGGATGGGGATCAAAATCCTACCGTACCTAAAATCCTACCGCACCTTTTGCAGCAACAGGCTGCTCCAGCCGTCGATCCGGATCTGCCGTTCCACAACGAGTCCGCGGGCGCGATAGGCCGCGACGACGGAAGGCGCCTGCGGCGATAACAGTCCGGAGAGGATGACGCGCGCCCCGCCGGCCAAATGCCGGGACATTGGCGTCGCCATCTGCCGCAGCGGATTGGCGAGAATATTGGCCAGCACCAGGTCGAACGGCCGCCGTTGCCTCAAGAGTGGCGCGGAGAAGCCGTTACCCCACGCCACCTCCACCAAGGGGCCGACGCCGTTGGCCTTCGCATTCTCGGCAGCGACCTTGACCGACAGCGCATCGATATCGCTGGCCAGCACCTTGCCGTGCAGCGCCTTGGCGGCCGCGATTGCCAGCACCCCGGTGCCGGTGCCGAGGTCGAGCACGCGCCGGGGCTGGTGGGCTTTCAGGACCTCGCCAAGCAGCAACAGGCAGCCGCGGGTAGTGCCGTGATGGCCGGTGCCGAAGGCCAGTGCCGCCTCGATCTCGATGCCGAGCCGGTTGGGGGCGACCTTGGCGCGGTCGTGCGCGCCATGGACGATAAAGCGCCCGGCATGGACCGGAACCAGCTCGTCGAGCGTGGCCTTGACCCAGTCCCTGGCCTCCACGGTGTCGAACTGCACCGCTCGTGCGGCTTCCTCGCCGGCGGCGAGACCCACGAGCTCTCGAATCGTGCCTTGGTCGGGGGCATCTGCAAAATGCATGGTGATGTCCCAGCGGCCGGTCGGGCCTGCGAAGGCGGCGACCGCGGCTTCGCCGTCAGCAAGGGCTTCGGTCAGCAAATCCGCGATCCGACGGGCGGCTTGTTCGTCGCCAATCGCAAGGGTCGCGCGGTGGGTCAGGGGCGTGAGTGTTGGGGTCATTGCGGGGTTCAGTATCAAGGTTGTTGCATCGTTTCTTCCCCGGCGCAGCGGTGGGGAGGGAAAAGAAAGTGCGCTCGTATGTGGTCGGGCCGGCTTGTTCCCTATGGCGCAGTTTAAAGCTTCATTCACCTTCTTCTTCTAGGTTCCTGTTGCCGGAACTCCTCGGCAGGCGCTTTCGCGCTGATCTGGCGCCAGCGAGTCTGTTGGTTAAAAACAGATTAATACACAAGGGCATAGCGGTGGTTCTCAAACCATCCTTTGAGGCACTTCATCTGCTGCCTCAAGTTGCCGGCGCCGCCTCAATTCTCAGGGCACTATCTTCCAGCAGGTTAAGTGTTGGTTAAAGCTGACTTTCCATCATTTTGAATTTGCTGAGTGATCGGGCTGCAAGAACGCATGAGGCGCGTGGCTGGACGTCACCTGCGATGCTGTCGACTGTTCAGTCGTGACAGCCGCTTCGTGTGCGACGTCAACTTTCCACGTCTCGCCCACGTGTGAACTCTGAACAGCTTCACGTTCCTTGTCAGATTTCTGCCGGCCGGGCTTAATCGACGAACCCATCAGGAGAGATTTTGTGAAGCCCCAGCTTGGCCTTGTCGCCGTAGGCTCAATGGCGTCCGCATTGTTGGCGCCGCTTCATGCGGCGACTGAACCGGGATCAGGCGATACCAGGGTTCATCTTGAAGCGTGCACCAAATGGACCGAACAAGACGGCAGTTTCGGCTTCACCAACGGCTGCGGCGAGCCGGTGGCGCTCCTGTTCATCCAGCTCAATGGCGAGCGCTGGTTCGATCGCGTGGTCAATCCGGACGAGCGTTTCGATATCGGCGTGCCCGAAAAAATCATCAAGGACACGACCTGGCTTTTTACCGCCTGCCCGGCCGGCTACGTGCCGAACCTGCGCTTCACCGTCGAAAACCAGATCCAGATCGCGAAGGGCCAATATGAATGCGTCAGGAAGTGAGGACGCATGGCAGCAAGGACGACTAACGCCGTTTCTCGCCTATCGGACCTTCCGGCATTCGGCTAGCGTAAGCGGGCCGGGCGCTTCGCAAGGTATGGGGCGCATGACGAAACGCGACCGGTGGGCGAATATATGGTTGACACCACAAACACCACAGGTAGAAATGTTCCCGCTTCGGTCCTAACGGATGAAGCTGGCGCGCCCGACGTGACGCCCGCCATGATCGAGGCGGGCGTGGCGGCATTCATGTCAAACCTGACAGATGATCCTAACCACCGTCAGATTGTTGAGGCGGTGATGGAGATTTACGAGGCAATGTTTCGGGAATCGCATCCGTCCATTGGCATCTCCAATGGCCATTAGCGAACACAAACCTGTCCTTGATCGATTCAAAGGGTCGGTGAGCGCGCGGGACACAAAAGTGGAGCGTCGCAATCCACGTGCGCGTGTCCTCGCATCGTTCTTGGAGCTCTAAAATTTCGGCGGCCTGCTTCGGTACATCCTCTTTTTCGAGCCCAGACTTAGTGGGCTTGAGCTTATGCAGAAGGAAATTTTCTGAATTCGGATCTTCGCTGTCAGGATAACCAATAAACCAGGTTCCATGCAGCAGAGTGTTGCGGATATTCGCTAGCTTCATATATTCGCCTGCGATAACCGCCAATACACCATTGAACGAGTTTCGTTCCAGCTCTGAATCGGTTACGCCCGGAAGCCTTAGATACTCTACCATTAAGGTTCGAAATATTTCGAAAAGAGGCTTAGCTGTCAGCGCGGAATGATGAAGGGCGATTTGAACAAGATGGGTATTGGGGCTTTCGCCGACCAATAGGTCGGCAATGCAATCTCTCGTTTCGCCCACCATCGCTTCAAAGGAAGCGACGAATCGCCCGATAGCCTCGTATTGTTCTTTGGTGTTTTTGTTATAGGTTCCGATATCAGTGATTTGCGGGAGCAAAAACTGCGGCATAAGAGTCTACTCGCATGACAAAGAGCACTGAGGACTATTCCCCGGAAGAGGCCGCCCGCCGCCTCGCGGCAGCATTGCGCGGCGCGCGGGTAGCCGGTCACAAGCCGATGGAAAGTCTGACTCGGAAGAAGCCAAAGGCGCAACCGAAGAAGCGCGGCTCAAGCAAAAAATGACCGATTATGAAGCTGGCAGGCTGCTTGGAATCGTCGTTTATATTGCTGGAGTGTTGATAGCTTTGGTTGGCTGTTTAGTTCTTTGCTATCAAGGCATCCTTTGGCTCCAGCACGGCTATTGGACGCAGTTTGCCATGCGCGAAGCGGTTTCGATATTGAGCGGCGGCGCTCCGATCCCCAGTCCCACGCTTCAATGGCAGGGCATCCAAAAAGTTATCGTGTGGTTGCTAGACGCACCACTGTCATTCGGCTCAATAATTGTTGGGATCGCAACCGTTTTCACGGGCGCTGCGATAGTGGGTAGTGCTCAAGAAAACTAGTTTGTGCTAGAGATAGAATTGATGGGCGGGGCTGGCACCCCGCATCCATCTATAACGTCATCCAAAACGCGTCCTGATTTGGAAAACTCTAGACCAAATCGGATGGTTTTGCCATGGCTTATAATGACCGACTTTCGGCGGAAGAAATTGCTAGATCAATTGCGCACGGCGTAGCGGCGCTTGCCCTAAATACTCAACTGAGCAGGGAATGGTGCCATTCAATCCTTTTCCCGTTGGGCTACTTCGAACGCGAAGTTATCAAGACTGTGGAGGTTATAGGGGGAGTGCGTCGCGTCGCAGTGCCTTTTGAAATCGTCAGGATCGATTTCAACCTGTATAACTTCCCACCGCTTGCCAACGAGGTCCGTCGTCTTTTGCATGTGGAGATGACTCCATTGCTCAAAGGTAGCGGGCGCATCCTTGAGAATACGCCGGAAGGACTCGTAATTGTCCTTAGTGAGAAGCCCGAGATAAGAAACGACCATACCTTACCTCTTTGCGCGCCAGCGAATGAACCTGCGCGCCTTTCTTGAAAAGTCGGGCTTAGTGACGCCCCCGATACGTCAAACGCTTGCCTGATGCACCTTTGATCGCAAGCGTTCGCCGTTCCCCATCTTCAATGCCGAGTGCGGAGCGGTTGGAATAACGGAAGTCAAATTCTGACAGATACCGATGCAGATGTTTCTCAGAGCAATGCTGATAGACGCCCTTCATGCCGCGCTTGAAGATGCTGTAATAGCCCTCAACCGTGTTCGTTGTGATATCGCCGCGCGCATATTCTTCGCGACCATGATTGACTGTCTCATGCTCCACACCGAGATCGCGACCGATCACCTTGTAGGACGGCATTTCGTCGGTATGCAGACGGCTCTCGCGGTCAACATTATCGCGGATGATTTTGCCTATATCGGCAACCGAAACGCTATCGACGTGGAAGCTGCGAGCGGAGCCGCCACGCTCAACCAGCGTCACAACGATGTTCTGAAAACCACGGCGTTTCTTCGGAGCGCCATCCTGCCTGCCGATATAGGTTTCATCGGACTCCACAACTTTGCCCGGGCCGCCCATTGGGCTCAAGCCCCCAGCGCGCATTGACTCGCGGATACGGTGAGCCATGAACCATGCGGCCTCGTAGCCAATGCTAAGCGTCCTGTGGAGTTGATGGGCGGAAACGCCCTTCTTGCTGGACGTCATGAGGTGAAACGCCTGTAGCCACTTGTGCAGGGCGATTTTGGACCGCTCCATTACGGTCTTCATGGTGACCGAGAAGTCCTTGCGGCACACCTTCTCGGCGCAACGGAACACGCCGGGGCGGCTGGTCTTGTAGGCATGATTGACGACGCCACAGTGCGGGCAAACCGGGCCATCCGGCCACAGGATGCTTTCCAGCATCGCTCTGGCGGCTTCGTCATTCTGGAAATGGGGTTCGGCAAACAGGGATTTTTTGGGCATGGCCATCGCTCCGATGGCTTAAATACTAGCCCTTGAGTGTTGTGGTGTCAACCGGATAATCGCCCGACCGGTGGGTAGAACATCTGCGGTGCAACACTTGCGGAGCAGCCGGGAGCACCGTGCTGTCACAGGCAAGTTCGGCCAGTCTGGCTTATCACGATGGGGAGGATCAAAACGTTCGCGTTGAGCTTGCCCCAAGCAGCTTCAGGTTCGCCGTGACCGAGTTTGGCTGTGAATTCTTTTGCGCCAGCTGCGGCACATCAGCCAGGCATGAAATTCCAAACTGAGACACGACCCCATTTAGGCTAATGCTTAGCGGTAAGCTTCGCAAGGGAGGGGCGTTATGTGGCAGGCGGTATTATATCTTTTGGGAGCGGCGATAGTTATAGCCTTCGCCACAACCGTAGTTCCAGAAGCACTCAATGGGCGGTGTTTGCATCGATGGAAGGATAGTGGGTTGGCCGCCAGATATACGCATTGGACAGGCTGCATGGTTCAAGTCGATACTCGATGGGTGCCCGAGGCAAATGTCCAAATCAGTCCACGAATTTCAAACTGAGACACTACCCCTTATTCACACCAGCTCACCGCTCACGCAAAGCTTGTTCACAGTTGCTGACACAGGACATGCTATGTTGCTTCAAAGGCTTGCCAAGTTTTCCTCACAACAGGACGAGGTGCGGGCGGGCTTGCTCTCATCGCGGTTGAAAGGACTTTCATCCCCAAGTCGTCCACATCAAATCCACAGGCTATCCACCGATCATCCAAACAATCCGCGGTGATCGCGCAGGATCACCTGCGCGGCGTTGTGGCCGGGCGCGCCGGTGACGCCGCCGCCGGGATGGGCGCCGGAACCGCAGTGATAAAGCCCCTTCAACGGGCCGCGATAGTCGGCGTGTCCCAGCATCGGCCGCGCCGAGAACAATTGGTTCAGCGTCAGCGCGCCGTGGAAGATGTCGCCGCCGAGCAGGCCGAACTGCCGCTCCAGGTCGAGCGGCGACAAAGCCTGCCGCCCGATTACGCTGTTGGCAAAGCCCGGCGCGTAACGGTCCACCGTCGCGATCATGAGGTCGGCGACTTCCTCGCGGTGATCGTCCCAGGAGCGGCCATCGGGAAGCTCCGGTGCAACATGCTGGCAAAACAGACTCGCGACATGCTGGCCCGGCGGCGCGAGGCTGTCGTCCAGCGTCGAGGGGATCAGCATTTCGACAATCGGCTCTCGGCTCCAACCGCCCGCGCGGGCGTTCTGCCAGGCGCGATCCATATAGGCCAGGCTCGGCGCGATGATGATGCCGGAGGTGAGGTGATCGCCGCCGCCCGGCAGTGCGGTGAACGAGGGCAGGGCGCTCAGCGCCACGTTCATCCGGAAGGTGCCGGACCCGTTGCGCCAGTTTTTGATGCGGGCGAGAAAATCGCCGGGCAGGACGTCCGACGGCACGAGGCGCGTGTAGAGCAATTTCGGGTTGACGCTGGAAGCGACATATTTGGCCCGGATGGTCTCGCCGGTGTCGAGGGCGACGCCCGTGGCACGGTCGCGCTCGACAATCACCTCGCGGACGCCGGCGTCCAGTGATATCTCGGCGCCAGCCTGTTGCGCGGCCTTCGCGATGGCCTGACCGATCGCGCCCATGCCGCCGATGGCGTGGCCCCAGACGCCCTTCTTGCCGTTCACTTCTCCAAACGCATGATGCAGCATCACATAGGCGGAACCCGCGGCATAAGGGCTCGCATAATTGCCGACGATGGCGTCGAAGCCGAACAGCGCCTTGATCAGGTCGCTCTCGAACACTTCATCCAGCATCTCGCCGGCCGAGCGCGTGAACAGATCGAGCAAGGTGCGCTGCTGCTCCAGCGAGAGTTGCCGCAGGAGTTTGGCTGACCCGAGCGCGTTGAAGCCCTCGCGGATCGCGCCCACGCCAAAGCTTTCGACAAGGTTCGGCGGCGCGCGCAGCACGAAGGCGCGCAGCACGTCGGCGATGTCTTCAAGCTTGCGGTTGAAACCGTCGAGCTTGTCGGCGTCGCGTGGGCTGAGTTTGGCGAGCGACTCCCGCGTGCGGCCTTCGCCCGTGATGAGATAATGACCTTCGGGCGCGGGCAGGAAATTCTGCGCGCGGCGCTCGACGATCTTGAGGCCATGTTCAGAAAGTTTCAGGTCAGAAACAATTTTCGGATTGAGCAGGCTCACGGTATAGGCCGCGACCGAATTGCGGAAGCCGGGAACAAACTCTTCCGTGACCGCTGCCCCGCCCACCACCTTGCGCCGGTCGACCACTTTCACCCGCAGGCCGGCGGCCGCGAGATAGGCCGCGCAGGTGAGGCCGTTATGTCCGGCACCGATGATGACGACGTCTGTTTCGTTCATGTGGGCTTCAAGGAAGGATTTCGTAATGACCACGTCATTCCGGGGCGATGCAAAGCATCGAACCCGGAATCTCGAGATTCTCCAATGTACAATAGTACATCGTAGTCCGCGCCAAGGCGCGTCCCGGAATGACTGAGAAACTACATAGCGAACCCGCAGGCTCCGGCACAGCGGTTTGATCGGGCCCACATTGCCCGCGTCCACGCCATATGCTCCATTGCCGCCTCTCGCCGCCGTCCAAAAACACCCTGCCGGAGCTTTCATGACATCCTCTGATTCACCCGTCGCCGCGCAGGCATCCCTTGCGGGCCGCAACCGGCTGGTGCTTCTGACTTACACGGCGGCGATCTTCGTCAGCGCGTTATTGCTGTTTTCGGTGCAGCCGTTATTCGCGAAAATGGTGCTGCCGCGGCTCGGCGGATCGCCGGCGGTGTGGTCGGTGGCGATGGTGTTTTTCCAGTCGCTGCTGCTGGCAGGCTATGTCTATGCGCATCTGTTGATGCGGATCAAAAGCCGCCTGATTCCGATCGTGGTGCATCTGGTGCTGTTGCTGGTCGCGTTTGCCGCGCTGCCGCTCACGATTGCGGCGCGATGGGGCGACCCGCCGACCTCGGGCTATGCGATCTGGCTGCTCGGCCTGTTTGTGGCCTCGATCGGCTTGCCGTTCTTTGCGCTTGCGGCGAACAATCCGCTGCTGCAAGCTTGGTTCGTTCGATCGGGACATCCTGACGGCGCCGACCCCTATTTTCTCTATGCCTCGTCCAACATCGGCAGCTTTCTCGCGCTGCTATCCTATCCGCTGGCGCTTGAGCCGATCTTCACTTTGCGCACGCAAAACCTGATCTGGACCGGCGGCTATGGCCTGCTGATCGTTCTGATCGCCGCTTGCGGTTTTCTCCTGTTGCGCGGGCCGGCGCCGGCGGCGGAGATGCTTGCGGCGGAAAGCGATGCGCCGGCCCCTTCCTGGGCAACGCGCCTGCGCTGGATTTTCCTGGCCGCGGTTCCTTCCGGGCTCCTGATCGCGGTGACCGCGCATATTTCAACCGACGTCGCGGCTGCTCCCTTGCTGTGGGTCTTGCCGCTCTCGCTTTATCTGTTGACCTGGGTGCTGGTGTTCCAGTCCCGACCTCTGCTGCCGCACAAGTGGGTGCTATGGGCGCAGCCGGCGGCGATCGCGGGTGTCATCGTGTTGTTGGCGATCGGCGGCGAACAAAACCTGCTGCTGACGCTCGGCGGCCATCAGCTTTGTTTCTTCGTCATCGCCATGGCCTGTCACGGCGAACTGGCGCGAACGCGTCCGCCCGCGAAATATCTCACCGGCTTCTATGTCGCGCTGTCGTTCGGCGGCATGATCGGCGGGCTCTTTGCCGGTCTCATTGCACCCAATGTATTCAACTGGGTCGCGGAATATCCGATCCTGGTGGTGCTCGCGGTGCTGTGCCGTCCGCCTGCTGAGGAGTGCTGGCCTTGGCTCAGCCGTTGGGTCGGGCTGGTCGTAGCCCTGCTGGCGCTGGTCTTGATCGTGCCCTCGGAGATGAAAGGCTGGGTGTTCGACTGGTTCGAGGAAAACCGGGTCTATGTCGTGGGCGGCGTCGCCGTTTTCGGCATGCTGCTCGCGCTGGTGTTGAATACCGCGCGTGTCAAGCTCGCCGCGGTGGCGATGCTGGCGCTGGTGCTGATCCGCTTCTATCCCGCCGAAGACGGTCGGGTGGACACCGTGCGCAGCTTCTTCGGCGTCCACAAGATCCTGACCACGCCGAACGGCCAGTATCATGTGCTGATGCACGGCACCACGATCCACGGCGCGGAGAAAATCACCAACGACGATGGCACAAAGGTCGGAGGCCGGCCCGAGCCGATCACCTACTACCATAAGGACGGCGGCATCGGGCAGGCGATATCAGCGGTTCGCGAGCGCAAGGGTGCGCCGCTGCGGGTGGCGGCGATTGGCGTCGGCTCCGGCACGCTGACCTGCGCCGCGGAGCCGGGCGAGACCTGGAAGTTCTTCGAGATCGACCAAACGATGGTCGATACTGCGCGCGATCCGAAATATTTCACCTATATCCAGAACTGCCAGCCGGACCTGAAGCCGGTGATGGGCGACGCGCGGCTGACCTTTGCCCGTGAGCCCGAGGGCATCTACGACCTGATCATTGTCGACGCCTATTCGTCGGACGCGATCCCGATTCATCTCGCCACCCAGGAGGCGATGAAGATCTACAAGGACAAGCTCTCACCGCAAGGCGTGGTGTTGATGCACGTCTCGAACCGTCATCTGGAGTTGGCGAGCGTCGTGGTCGGCATCGCGGACGCCAATGGCCTGAAGAGCTGGGTCTACAATGAAGACTCCGGCCGCGACGGCGAATACATCTTCGCCACCAATGTCGTGGTGTCGGCGCGCAACGAGGCCGATGTCGGCAACCTTGCCTCATCAGATAAATGGGAAGAAACCGCCGTCAACGCCAACCAGCGGGTCTGGACCGACGACTATTGCAATGTGCTCGGCGCGGTCTATCGGCGGCTTCGCGACGGCGAGTAGCGATTTAAAGTTTTTTTATCCTCCGCGTGAGCGGTCGCATTGAGGGAACTCAAGAGCTCGCTCCGGCGTTGTGGCATCAGAAATATCCCAATTGTGCCGCCGCACGCCATTCGATCATGACTTGGCCAGTGCGATGATATCGGCACCCCATCCGCTGGAGGAAATGTCATGCCGAACATCAACGTCAAATGGTTGTCGGTGATCGTGTTGTCGGTCGCGCTGTCAACCGCTGCCTATGCGGCCGGACGCGGCGGTGGTGGTCATGGCGGAGGTGGACATGGCGGCGGTGGACATGGCGGTGGCGGACGCGGCGGCGGGGCTCACTTCAGCGGCGGACATGGTGGCGGTGGACACGGCGGCGGGGCACGGTTTGCCGGAGGCGGACGGCATTTCAGCGGCCGGGCGGCAGTCTCGCGCTCGGCTGGCGGCAGCCATGTTCGCGGCAACAACGCCGCGACGGAGCACAACACAACGGCGCACAACGCAGGCAATCTGAGCCACGCAAACGCCGGCGTTCACGCCAACGCCATTCACCACGCGCTGGCCGCTGGCGCCGTCGCCGGTGCGTTGCATAACCATAATGCGTTGAATAACCCGGCTGCCCGTGCGCACATCTCGGCCGCGGCGGCGACCGCCGGTTGGCAGGGTCACGGCCGGCACGGCGGATGGTGGCGCCATGCCAATGGCGGCTATGGCTGGGTCGGTCCGCTGTTCTGGCCGTTCGCCTATTACGATCTCTATGGCTATGCGATGTGGGGTTATGATCCCTCGCTCTGGGATTACGGCTATGGCGATATCTATGCCGGCATCTTTGCGCCTTACGGCTATGGCGACCTGACCGGCTATCTGCCGTCGGGCAACGCAACGTCCGCGAGTGGCGCCGCGCCGTCAAATCAACCGAACGCACTGGCGCAGATGTGCGGCGAGGACAGCCAGGAAATCGCCGGCCTTCCGGTCGACCGGATCCAGCAGGCGCTCAACCCGAACGACGAGCAGCGCAAGGCGCTCGATGATCTCGCCAACGCGTCGGTGCAGGCGGCCCAGACCATCAAGGCGGCCTGTCCAGCACAAGTCGTCTCGACCGCGCCCGCCCGTTTGGCGGCGATGCAAACGCGGCTTGAAGCGATGATCTCGGCGGTCAACACCGTGCAGCCGCCGCTCGATCATTTCTACGGCCTGCTCAACGATGAACAGAAGGCGCGGTTGACGGCCCTTGGCGAAGATCAACGGCGAGGCCGTCAAAACGAAGGCGTGCTGGCGCAGGGTTGCGGCCAAGGTCAGGATCAGGCCAGCGCGACCGATTGGCCAGCGGCCGAAATCGATCAGCGCCTCCACCCGACCGATGCGCAGCGCGCGAGCCTCGACAATTTGAAAGACGCCAGCGCCAAGGCCGCCGACATGCTCAAGGGCACCTGCGAGCCTAACGAGGCCTTGACGCCGCCGGCACGGCTCTCCGCCGCCGGTAAACGCCTGGATGCGATGTTGCAGGCGGTCGAAACCGTCAAGTCCGCGCTCGACGATGTCTATGCGGAACTGAACGACGAACAGAAGGCGCAGTTTGAATCGATCGGGCCCGCGCGCGATGTCGTCCAGACGTCGGCTTCGGACGACACCGCTCCGGCGTCCCGCCGTCGCCGTCATCACGCCAGTGTCGTCGGCCTCGTCCGCCGGCTGATCGGGTTTTAATTTACACTGCTGCGCAGCTCCCTCATCCCGAGGAGCCGCGCAAGCCGCGTCTCGAAGGATGAAGCCGATATCGGGGCCTCATGGTTCGAGACGCGCAAAAGAATGCGCTTCTCACCATGAGGGTTGGCAGCGAAGTTGCGGCGTTAGGCGCGGACGCGGAGTCCGGCCGGACTCGCGGCGATGACTGCGCGGCGGTCGGCCACCGCGTGGTGAAATTGTTCGAGCACGAGGCCATAGGCCGAAAGGTCGCCTTCCTCGATCGCGCCGTCGTCGTAGCATTCCAGCGTTTCGCGCAGGAATTCGTCCGCCTCTTCCTGGAGGGCGTCGATCTCCTCCACCGAGTCGGTCTTGCGTACCTGCGCGATCGCCGCCAGTAATTTGTCCCGGTGCAAACTCGTGACGTTGCGCTCGTCGCGCTTCATGTAATGGCGCAGCCACGCCGCGCCCGAGCCGAACACCGAGAGCAGCAAGATGCCGCCCCAGAAATAGTCGCTGTATCTGTCCAGGAACGTCCGTTCGGTGCCGTCGATATAGGCCGCAGCGCCTGGATGCGCCGGGATCGCCGCGTCCTTGTCGGTGTCGGGCTTTTCGATCTTCGAAGCGGCCGGGTCTTCTTTGACCAGCGCCGGCCGCACGTTAAACAATGCCCGGGTGAAGGCGCCGGCCGTCGGTTCCGACAGCGATTTCGTCGCCACGATCAGATGGCTGACGCCCACGGTATCGACGGTGTCATCAGGGCGCGCAGGGGAAGTGGTGATAGAACTGCCGGGAATTTCCTCCGCCTCATAGAGCGGATGCTTGTGGGCGAGCGCCTCCGAGACGTCGATG
>JBEKZZ010000120.1:0-6115 GCA_049509335.1 Bradyrhizobium sp.
CGCGCCGTATCGTTCTAGAATGAGTCCTGTCCCCGCCGTAAATTCAATCGTTCTGGCGGTTGACCGGAGAATCGCGCGATGCTGGCACCTGATGCTAGATTTTGTCGATTGACCTTTGCGATTGGCGGCGACCTGTCGCGGTCGCGGGTATCGCAATCGGCGTTTACCGAAAGATAGGAAAGTTTCTTTGTCGGTCTCTCCCGAACCGAGCGCCTGTTCCTCATAAGAGATTCAGGGAATGGGGAAATGCGCACATCGCATGTGCAAGCGTTTTGGTTTGGTTCGCGATGCGCCGATCCTAATATTGCCTTGGGAGATGCTTCCCCCCGCTCCGAGCGTTCGGAGCGATCGGACCGGAGGCGACGCTTAGGGGAATTCAATGAAAGGCAACCGACAAGTCTGGCTCAAGTCGCGTCCGAACGGAATTCCGCAAGCCGAAAATTTTGATATTAGAGACAGCAACGTTCCCTCGATTGCCGAGGGCGAATTTCTTGTTCAAAATCACTATCTTTCCAGCGACCCGGCGGCGCGCGGATGGATTGCCGACGCCAGCACCTATTGGCCCCGCATCGAGATTGGCGATACGATGCGCGCCTTTGCGGTCGGCGAGGTCATCGAGAGCCGAAACCCTCGCTACGCGGTAGGCGAGAAGCTGATGGGTTTGTTCGGTTGGCAGGAATACGCGGCCGCGTCCGACAAGCATGTCAATCTCAAGATCGCGCCGAGTGACCTGCCGCTCTCACTGTACCTCGGCGTTCTGGGGCTAAACGGCTTCACGGCCTATTTCGGCCTCTTCGATGTCGGCGAGCCCAGGCCGGGAGACACTCTAGTCGTTTCGACCGCGGCGGGCGCGGTCGGATCTTGCGTGGGACAACTGGCCAAGATCAAGGGTTGCCGCACGGTAGGCATTGCAGGCGGAGCCGAAAAAGCACGCCAATGCCTGGAGGAATTCGGCTATGACGCCGCCATCGACTACAAAGCCGACAGCAATCTGGACGAAGCGTTGCGTCGCGCATGCCCTGACGGCGTCCATGTTTATTTTGACAATACTTCGGGATCAATTTCGGACGCTGTGTTGCGAAACCTCGCGATCGGCGCACGCATCGTGATCTGCGGCACGGCGTCTTATCCGAGCTGGAATCCCTGGAACACGGGGCCGCGACCGGAGCGTCACCTGCTGGTGAAGCGTTCGCGAATGCAAGGCTTCCTGGCGACTGACTTCTTGAGCCGCTTTCCGGAAGCCGAGACGCAGATCTCTCGATGGATCAAGGAAGGACGCATCAACTACCGCGAAGAGATGCATGAAGGGTTGGAGCATGCTCCCGGTTCTCTGCGGCGCCTCTACAAGGGCGAGAATACGGGCAAGTTCGTCATTCGGTTGCCGGCGGCAAATGCACGAGCCGACGGATAGGCGAAGTCGGATCGCCTCCGCCACTACTTTCCGGAACGAATAAACAGGAAATCGCACACCAGGTCTGCGATCTGCTCGATATGCGGGCGGATGAAGGGGTCATTTCCGGTGACGAGCTTATATTCGGGCGCCAGCGAAAACGCCGCGGTCGCGATGCCGATGGCGCAATAATGCAATTGACCGGCGTCGCCCGGCCTGACCACGCCCAACGCCTGCGCTTCACGAATGAGCCTTGTACTGATCGCAAAGAATCGCGAGATGTGACGCTTGACCAACCAGACCAGACGTTCGCTCTCCTTGCGGCCCTCCATGGTCATCAAGCGATGAAGCTGCGGATGCTCCGCTGAATACCTGACGAACTCACGCACGACCAGTCGCAGCTTGGTCGCCGCATCGACCCCCTCGAGTCCGCGGATGCGCTCGCCCAGTCGGTCGAAAAAGCCGGTGGCCAGTTCGTCCATAACCGCCATCCAGAGCTCTTCCTTGGTCTTGAAGTAGTAGGTCGCGAGCTGGTGCTGCACGCTCGCTTCCTTGGCGACGCCTCGCAGCGACGTCCCTTCGAAACCCATCGTAGAAAAAGCCTCGCGCGCCGCTTCGATGATCCGAGCACGTGAGTCCCCCTTGGGCGGCGTCGAAGCGCGCCCTCGTGCGGCCTGCCGCTCCTGGGCCGGCTTCGCCGATCCCGGTCGCTTCAGTTCCGTTGAAAAAAAAGACTTGCCAGTTGGCAAATTTTCCTCCTATATAACTTGCCAAGTGTAAAATACGGAAGCCCCAAAGGGAAGGCGTCCGACTTCCGGTCTCCGAGAGCCTGAACACAACTCGGAGGCCCGAGGCGCGGAATGGGCTCCTCGCCCGGGGATATGGAGGAAACTCATGAGGGAAGTTCCTGTCCTGATTGCGGGGGGCGGCCCCGTTGGCATGACGTTGGCGAAGACGCTGGCGTCATTCGGGATCGAATGCATGCTCGTCGAGAAAAACCCATCGACGACGCGCCATCCCAAGATGGATATTACAAATTCACGGAGCATGGAATTGTTTCGGAAGCTTGGATTGTCGAAACACCTGCGCGACGTTGCCGTTCCGGAAACGAACAATTTCGACGTGTCGTGGATCACGTCTCTTTCCGGACATGAATTGCATCGGTTTCGCTATCCGAGCGTCGACCAGGCGAGGGCAATCATTCGTGAACGCAATGACGGCTCGCAGCCGGTCGAACCCGCAATGCGGGTGTCCCAGGTCGCGATCGAGCCTGTTCTCAAGCGAGCGATCGAGGCGGAGCCGAAAGTCGACGTGCGATTCGGCGTCGCCTTCGAGGACCTCGTTCAAGATCCGGCCTCCGTGATCGCGACTGTAAAGAATGTCGAAACCGGCGAGACCGAAAACATAAAGTGCCAATATTTGGTCGGCTGCGACGGCGGCGTCAGCCAGGTTCGTGCTTGCCTTGACATCCGTTACGACGGAATTGCCCGGGTCGCTCAGCTCTATATGGTGCATTTTCGCTCCGACGCCCGCGACGTCCTGCAGCCTTGGGGTGTCGCCTGGCATTATCAGACCTCGCAGGCGACCATGATCGCACAGAACGATCAGGACATCTGGACTCTGCACACATTTCTCCCGCCCGACGTCCGATTGGACGAAATCGATCCATCTGCGCTTGTTCAACGCTTCGCGGCGCGTCCGTTCGCATTCGAGACCCTCGTTGCGAATCCCTGGAATCCGCATTTGCTCGTTGCTGAAAGCTATCATCGTGGGCGGGTCTTCCTCGCGGGTGACTCGGCCCACCAATTCATTCCCACGGGTGGCTACGGGATGAATACGGGTATCGGCGATGCGTTCGACGTAGGTTGGAAGTTGGCCGCGACCTTGAAAGGCTATGCGGGGCCGGCTCTTCTGGAGTCCTATGATCGGGAACGTCGCCCCGTCGGGTTGCGCAATTGTCAGGCGGCCTGGCGCCATATGGCCGTACGATTGGCGATCGGGAAAGCCTACGAGGACCTCGCCAGTTCCGCGGACGCCCGGAGTGAGGCGGCCCTCGCCGAAGCCGGCATCCGCATCAAGGGGCTCGGAAACGCGGAGAACGAAAGCTACGGCATCGAGATGGGCTATTGTTACGCCGATTCCCCCATCGTCATGCCCGAGCCCTTCGTCGACGTTCCGCGGGACCCGGTTGCCTACGAGCCTACGACGCTGCCAGGCGCGCGACTGCCCAATGTTTACTTTGCCGACGGCACGCCTCTGCATGACAAACTCGGACCCTGGTTCTCGCTGCTGGCGTTCGATGACGCCTCCACTGATCACATCGCAGCGGCCGCGGCTCGCAGGGGCATCCCGCTCGAGGTTCTTCGGATCGCTGATCCCGAGTTGGCGAAGATCTACCAGGCAAAGCTGGTCCTGGTGCGGCCCGACCAGCACGTTTGCTGGCGGGGCAACGCCGAGAGCGATTCCGACCACGCCGAATACCTGTTCACGCGTGCGCTGGGATGGCCGTCGGTGGCCGCGTCGAGACAACCCACGGCGATCGCTTCCTAGTCTCGCCGATCAAGGCGATCCATGTGAGGCCGGCGGATGACCAGTGAACACCTCGATTGGGACAACTTGCGCTATTTCCTCGCGGTCGCTCGCGCCGGGAAACTGACGGCCGCTGCACGGCGCCTCGGCCAGGATCACACGACGGTCGGGCGGCGTATCGCCAGCCTCGAAAGCGCTTTCCAGAGCAAGCTCTTCGAACGCCGGCACGACGGCTATCACCTCACCGAGGTAGGCCAGAGGCTCTACGAAAATGTGAACGCATTAGAAAGCTCCGTTTGGGAGATTCAGCGCAACATTGCCGGGCGCACGCAACATGTCGAAGGGTTGGTGCGCATAGGAGCGCCCGATGATTTCGGCAATGTGTTCCTGGCAAAACGTATTGGCGAACTGCAGGTCCTTCATCCGGGTCTGAAAATCGAGTTGATTACCTTGCCCTACACGCCCAGCGTATCAAAGCGGGAAGTCGACATCGCGATCGGCACCGAAAGGCCGATCGAGGGTCGTCTTTTCGTTCGAAAGCTGACCGACGTCGAAATGCGTCTCTACGCGAGCAGAGACTACATCGATACTCATGGTCCGATCGATGGAGCGGCCGACCTCGCCAGGCAAATGTGGATCGGCAGCGTCAGCGACTTCAACTCCGCCCCACTACTGAACGCCACGACCGGGCTCGACTGCACGCCGACACTCCGATTCACATGTTCAAGCTTCGCGGGGCAATTGGCAGCAGCGGTCAGCGGCGCAGGCGTCGCCATGCTTCCCCGCTACGTCGCCGATCGGGAAACGTCCTTGACGGCCGTTCTCCCGGACGTCGTAAAAGCGACGCAAGCGTATCACATGGTGGTTCACGCGGATCTTCGGGATCTGCCGAGAGTCCGGGCGGCGGCGAACTATATCGCCCAGAAGGTGATCGAGGCGCGCGCGCGCTTCGTTCCTTCACTAGCTCGCTCAAGGCAATTAAACTCTCCATCCATTCCTGCCTGGTTCACCCATGAGGCTCCTGCGACCCTGACAGGTCAAGGAGACGAAAGCGCGTCGGTGCTGGAGCGGCGCCAACCCGCCGTGCTTGCCGAATGAGCGCGATTGGCGACGAAGCAACGAGAGACTGTCAGCGGAGAAGACGATGCCCAGAACTTTTGATCCGAAGGTTTTTCAACTCGGCTATGTAGGCCTTGGATGCACGAATCTCGAAAGGACGACCGCGCACTACGTCAGTAGCCTCGGCCTGTCAGAGACCGTCAAGGGCCATGACGGGGAGATCTATCTGTCGGTCGGGTACGAGCATCACAACATCATCCTCAAAAAAACCGACCAAAAGTCGCTGCTGTGCCTTGGCTACCAACTCAAGCCGAATATCGATATCGCTACCCTCCTGAAGGACCTTCGCGATCTCGGCTTGCGTCCCGAAACAAAGTCAGACAGCCAGCCCGGTATCGCATCTCTGATCGAGGTCGCGGTCGTCTCCGGCCACGTCCTTCAATTTTATCCGCATATTGAGGCGCCAGCGCCCGGATTCAAGGAAGGCGGGGTGGCTCCCTTGCGGCTCGGGCACGTCGCGGTGATCAGCCCGGAGGCCGACAAACTGCGGCGGTTCTACGAGGACTTCCTTGGCTTTTGGTACACGGACGAATTCGAGGGCATCGCGTCGTTTCTGACATGCAATCGCGATCATCACGTGATCAACCTTGTGAATATCCCCGAGTCGAGGGTTCACCATGTCGCGTTCCAGCTAAAAGATAACGCGGCTCATCCGTCCGCGTGCGACAAGCTTAGCCGCGCCGGAACGCCAACTCTCTGGGGACCCTCTCGTCATACGGCGGGCCACAATCTGGCGGCCTATCACTACGACCCCGAACGCGTCTTGATCGAGCTCTACACCGAGATGGATGTATTCATACCGGAATTGGGCATGTGTGAGGCGCGTCCTTGGCACGAGCACTTTCCGATGAAGCCACGAACGTGGAAGCTGACCGAGCTCAACGCATGGGGTTCCGAGTTTGCTTTCAACCTGGGACAGGCGTGACGGCGGAAAGCTGTCGATCGCCGGCTCAAGCGTCGACCTTCCCGCGCGCAATGGGCTGATATTCGAGAGGAAAAGACCATGAAGCTGGTGCATTTTGCGACGAACGGCTCTCCCTCAAGACCGGGCGTAATGATCGACGATGCGGTCATTGC
>JBEKZZ010000121.1:0-6021 GCA_049509335.1 Bradyrhizobium sp.
AAGTTCCGGAAGGCTTGCTCGATGCCGCTGTCACCGGCCTGCTCGCGATCCACGATCTCAAGGGCAATACCGGCTTGCGCAACAGCCGCACCGGCTCGGTCTATATCGTCAAGCCGAAGATGCACGGACCCGACGAGGTCGCGCTGACCTGCGAACTGTTCGCGCGCGTCGAGAAGATGCTGTCCTTGCCGGAAAATACCCTGAAGGTCGGCATCATGGACGAGGAACGCCGTACCACGGTCAACCTGAAGGCCTGCATCCAGCAAGCCTTAAAGCGCATCTGCTTCATCAATACCGGCTTCCTCGATCGCACCGGCGACGAAATCCATACCTCGATGGAAGCCGGCCCCATGATCCGCAAGAACGACATGAAGGCGCAGCCATGGATCAAGGCCTATGAAGACTGGAACGTCGATAACGGGTTGATCGACGGCCTGCCCGGCCACGCCCAGATCGGCAAAGGCATGTGGGCGGCGCCCGACATGATGGCGGATATGCTGACGCAAAAGATCGCGCATCCGCAGGCCGGCGCCACCACGGCGTGGGTACCGTCGCCGACAGCGGCGACACTACACGCCCTGCACTATCATCAGGTCAACGTGCAGGCGCGCCAGCAGGAACTCGCCAAGGGCGGTCCGCGCGCCAAGCTGTCCGACATCCTCACCATCCCCGTATCGAAATCGAACTGGGCGCCTGACGATGTGCGGCAGGAGATCGACAACAACTGCCAGGGCATTCTCGGTTATGTCGTACGCTGGATCGATCAGGGCGTCGGCTGCTCGAAGGTGCCGGATATTCACGATGTCGGCCTGATGGAAGACCGCGCCACCTTGCGTATCTCGAGCCAGCATCTGGCGAACTGGCTACACCAGGGTGTCATCACCAAGGAGCAGGTGATGGATTCGCTCAAGCGCATGGCCGTGGTGGTCGACGGCCAGAACAAGGGCGATTCCTTGTACCGGCCGATGGCTCCCGCTTTCGACGGCACAGCCTTCAAGGCGGCCAGCGATCTCGTTTTCAAGGGGCGCGAACAGCCGAACGGCTACACCGAATACATCCTCACCGCGCGCCGCCGCGAGGCCAAGGCGGCAGGCTGAACCGGCCTCGGCCCTCCTGGAACGATCAGACATCGCAACCGTTGATTCGTCTTCTCAACACGGGAGACGACGATGGATTGGAACCGGGTCGAAGGTAATTGGAAGCAGATCAAGGGGAAGGCCAAGGAGAAGTGGGGCAAGCTTACCGATGACGACCTCAACGTCATCGAAGGCCGGCGCGACCAGCTCGAAGGCAAATTGCAGCAACGCTACGGCTTCGCGAAGGATCAGATCCACAAGGACGTGGATGATTGGTTCAGTACGCTCAAGTAAGATGATTTGAAAATTTCGAATCAAGCGATCCAAGTCAAAAAAGCCCCGGTCAACCCGGGGCTTTTTCGTCAGACACCGGCGAGGCTGCTAAAATACCGCGATATATTTGAGCAGCGATATCACGCCCAGAATGATCACGACGACGCGGACGATCTGCTTCGCGCGGCCATCGAGCGGCAACAGGTTGACGAGATACAAAATCAAAATGACGACCAGAAAGGTCACGAGCGCACTGATGAGCATGTGAGTTCCCCCTCAAATAGACGCGAGAAAGAGCGTCGACGATGGGGTGTCAACGCGCGGAGCACCCCGCCGGTTCCATGCAGGGAACACTGCACGATGACAATGCTATCGCCGCGCCGGCTCTACTGTGAGGCGACGACCGGCACGCGCCGATAATGCGATCGTATCGAGTCGGGTGCAGGCGAAAGGTCAAGCGAAGCGCCACGGCGGTCGGCGCCGCGGCCCGCGATCATCAAACCACCCGTGCCGGCAACGATATCGCCCCGGCGCAACGTCGGGTCGTCTTCGATTTTTACGGCCGCAAGGCCTGTCGGATCCTTGCCGTTGCAAGTGCATCCGGCGACGAGTTCATCGCGATAGCGAAAGGCATTGGGCAATTCGGAATAACGCTTGCCGCCTTCGGTGACGGCATTGTCGATGCTGTTGCCATAGGCCACCTTGGTCTCGCTGGCAGGACAAAAGCTGTTGCATGATGCCGCGCGGCTCTGATTGCCCGCATTTGAAATCGGAAAATAACGCCCGTCGCAGGTTCGCACGCAATAGGCCTGTGAGCCGCCATAGGAGACGCGAGGCTGCGAGCCCGGACTTTCGGGGGGAAAGACAGTGCTTCCCTCGCCAGAGTAAGACATCGGCGTTACTGGTGCCTGCGGGCGGTGAACGCCAAAGGCGCCAAAAAGAGTGGAGAGAAAATCCTCTGCCTGCGCCGCCGGCGCGATAACCACCGCGATCAAGGCGACAGCGCCGCCCAATCCCAACCTGCCTTTGCTCATGCCCATGCGGCTCGCCTCCGGCAAAGCTCTCATGCTCAGTATAGTGAGGACGTTGAAAGGCTCAGCGCCTGACGTCCTGAGGGAAGCGTCGTGACGTCGGCGCGAGGCTGCGTCACAACGGACGCCACATCGCCTCCGCCAATCGGCCTCGCTGCGAGGTGGGCAGCGTTTTTCGGCAACACCACCACCCTGGTCCCAAGGCTGACCCGGGAAAACAGATCGGTCACGTCCTCATTGGTCAGGCGAATGCAGCCGCTGGAGACAAATTTCCCGATGGTCGTGGGATCGTTGGTGCCGTGAATGCGATAATCGCTGGAGCCCAGATACATCGCGCGCGCGCCGAGCGGATTGCCGGGGCCGCCGGCCATGAAGCGCGGCAGATAGGGCTGGCGGGCGATCATCTGTGCCGGCGGGTGCCAATCCGGCCATTCCGCCTTGTTCGTGACGGTTTGCACACCCGCCCAGGTGAATCCCTCGCGGCCGACGCCGACACCATAGCGGATCGCGCGGCCCTGCCCGAGCACATAATAAAGCACGGTGCTGCCGGTATCGATGATGACCGTACCGGGTGCCTCGTTGGTGTTGAGAGCGACCGTGGTTCGGCGCAGCCGTTCGGGAAGAACATAGGAGCTGCCCGCCGTGCCAGCGGAATCAGCCGGCTCGACCGCGACGTCGTCCGACGGAAACGCGGATGGCGTCAGCGGCGCATAGCTCAGCGCCTGGGCACTGGCTCCGGTCACAACAGCGAATGGCGCCAATGAAAGGAGGCTTGCTGCAACGAGCGCATTGAGAGCGCCGAGCCGGCGCTTGCGCATCGGCTGGCCCGTCTGCCTAGATATCTGTGTCATGACCTACCCCGGTGTGATGCATCGCGCGGATGCCCTTCTCGCCAATCAACGCGGGTGAGCAGGCCCGGTTCCCGCGCCGCCAGCGGCCAATTTGTCGCTGTCAAGAATTCAAAGATTCACATCTGCGCGATGGAACTCCGGACCTGTTCGCGGCTTTGTCCAACCGAGCCTTCCGCTGCGGCGTCGCGGCTTGCCATCCATATTGGTCGTTAGCGCGGGGAGAGCCTGTTGCGTGTGCTGCCCAACGAACGTCCACTTGCGCGAGACACCGACGCGACGCCCGTGTCTGACAGCAACGCTGACCTGCCACCGATCATTCACCGCCCCGATATTGTTGCCTTTACGCTGATCTCGCTGTTGGTGATCTGCATCGTCGCGGTTCTTTACGTCGCCAAGGCGTTCTTTTTGCCGATCGTGGCGGCGTTCGTGGTCGGAACCATGTTGTCGCCGGCGGCCGGCCTTCTCGAACGTCACCGGATTCCGCGCGCGCTTTCGGCGGTTCTGATCGTGAGTGCGGTCGGCGCAGGCGTTACCTTCATCATCGGTCTTATTTCATCGCCGCTGATGGAATGGAGTACGCGGCTGCCCGAACTCGGCGAACGGCTAAGGGACAAACTGTACATATTCGATCGCCCGCTCGCACTCTGGCGCGAACTTCAGAATATGCTGGGCTCTTCCGACAGCTTCCCCGTCGCCCCGTTCCAGGTACCGAAGATCGAGTGGGTGCAGCCGATGCTGGAATTCCTGTCGCCGACCTTCACCGAATTCCTGCTGTTCTTTGCGACCCTTGTTCTGTTCATCGCAAGCTGGCGCGACCTGCGCCGTGCGCTGATCATGAACTTCACCGGCCGCGAGTCGCGGCTGCGGGCGTTGCGGACCCTCAACACGATCGAGGAACAGCTCGGCGCTTACCTGCTGATGGTTACGACAATCAACATGGGCGTCGGTACAGCGACCGGGCTGATTTGCCTGGCGACCGGGATGCCTAATCCGGCCGGGCTCGGCGCACTCGCCGCCACGCTGAACTACCTCCCCATTATCGGACCGGTCGCGATGTTTGCGATCCTGATGCTGATCGGACTGGTCGCATTCTCAACCATTGGCGCGGCCTTGATCGCACCGCTCGCCTTTGTCGGACTCACTTTTCTTGAGGGACATTTCATCACGCCCACCATTATCGGCCGCAGGCTCGAACTCAACGCGCTCGCCGTTTTCATTTCGCTGGCGTTCTGGACCTGGCTGTGGGGACCGATGGGTGGCTTTCTCTCTTCGCCGCTGTTGATCGTTGGGCTGATTCTCAGAGAACACCTGTCGCCGTCGAGTTCGCCCCAGATACCGTAAATCACACAACCCGCCGGTTTCGTTTCGGGAACTTCCCTGTGCCCGGGGCGTTTGTCACCTGACCAGTCGGGTATGCCGGGAGCTTTCGATGTCGAGTATCAACGGTGAAATGGGATGCAGGACATGACAGACAAAGCAACCTATGAACGCCTCGAGAAAGATGTGACCAACGTGAAAAACGATATCAGCGCCCTCGCCGATCAAATCACCGACGCGCTCAATACTTTCGCAGGCACCGCGCGCAAGCAGGCGCACCGCGGCTACAAGAATGCCCGCGCCAATGTCGATTCAGTCGTCGATGATCTTTCCGAACGCAGCGGCGCGATGATGGGCGCCGCTCAGGACGCAGCCGCCTCGGTCGAGGAAACGCTGGAGAATGTCATCACCGAGCGTCCGCTGGCCACCGTGGGCCTCGCGCTTGGGCTGGGCTTCCTGATCGGTGTGACCTGGCGCAGGTAAGAATTGGCGTGGGTAAGAATTGGCGTCGATAGGACACGCGCCCATGGAAGCGTAACCGCAAGGCGGACAGATGTTTATGCGCATGATCGACGACATCAAGGAATCGACGGGCGTGGCCGTGCGGATGACGTCGCTGGCGGCGGCAATCGCGCTTGCCTTGTTCGTCACGATTTCATTTCTCTGCGCCGCCGCTTTCATCTACGTCCTGCAAAACGATGGCCTGATCGCAGCCTGCCTGACCGGCGCGGGGATTTTCTTTCTGATGGCGCTGATTGGAATCGTTGTTTTCGCGTTGCGGAAACAGCAGGCCCGGCGACATGCCGCAGAGACGACAAAATCCGCGATGCACACGGCGCTTGCCGATCCGATGGTCGTCGCCGCCGGCCTTCAGGTCGTCCGTGCGATTGGCGTCAAAAAGCTGATCCCGCTCTTGGCGGTCGGCGGTTTGGCTTTGGGACTGCTCGCCAGCCGCCCGTCCTCGCATGAAGCGCCAGCCGAGTAATCAAGCCATCAGGTAATACAGCTTCCGAGCGGAAGTTGTTTGGCGCCTTCCGTCAAGACACTGACGGCCGGCTCGCAAGCCACCATCGGCCTGCGGACGACAGGCTTGGCCGGAGAGGATGCGGTCGAAGGCTTTGCGGCGGCCACAGGAATGCGAACGAGAAAGGTCGTTTCCAAAACGCCGGTCAGTTGAAGCGAAACGGTTCGCGCCGAAGCCGGGGAGCCCGTTGGCCCCATCGCCCGGTCCGACTTTGACCCGCGGTTGACGGAGGAAGGGCTTCCATCTGGGAAATCGGACGGCAAAGACAAGGATGGCGATTGAGCTGACGTCGTATGGTCACCCGCAACCGCGGACAGGCCGCGACCCAAGTTCTGACCGAAGTCCCGGCCTGATGCGAATACTGCCGCACCTGAAATCAGTGAGAGCGCAAGGGCGCCCGATATTCCCGTGATCAGCCGTGACATTTCTTGTCCTGCGCGGTCCCAGTG
>JBEKZZ010000122.1:0-5717 GCA_049509335.1 Bradyrhizobium sp.
TCCTCTGGGCGGCCCTTGTAGAGACCCTCTGCCCTGGCTTTGGCCCGCCCCTGAAGCCTGCGGACGGCGGCGGTCTGTCCGAAAGGCCCCAGCGGCTACGGCAAGACCAGTCGCCCCCTTAGGTATCGCCCGTGCAACTACGGCGCGGTTCAATGCGCCACTGGAGAATTGCATGGCTAAAACAATGAAGCGTCCGATCATACTCGCCGCCCTGATCTGTCTCGCCGCCAAGCCGACGCACGCGCAGCCGAGTGAATACGGCGACATGACCGACGCCCAGGTCAAAGCGATCCAGATGACGTCGCTCGCAATGCTCGCCGGCAGCCACGGCAACTGCCCGAACTTTCACGTCATCGCCACTGCCCTATCCGAGGAATGGTACGAAGCCCACATTTTCGTTGACAGGCCCAAATTCAAGAACGCCATGACTTTTTCAACACTCGGCCCCTTGGAGCAAATGAGAAAAGACCCGGTTGAGTTCTGCCGTGGAGCCTGGGAACTATTGGGACCGAACGGGCTCTATCGCCGACAGTTGCTCGAGGCGAACTGAAGGCGGAGGCTCTTTTTTAATATGAAGAAATCAGCCAAGCCGAACGAGGTTCTCGGCAGACGTCCCAACAAGCCCGGATCTCTTCGCGAACGCTAACTGAATTACTTAAATTGCGCGAGGAGATCAGGCGACTGAACTCCGGAATTAACCCGCAGCTCCGGCATTCAGCTTAACGAGCGAGTTTCGTTGCAGAGGAAATCGATAAGCAATAGCGTAATCGGCATCGGAAATTATACCGGACCGGCATGGCGAAGCCGTCGGGCGATTATACTCCGCCCATCAGCTTCGCTTTAAGCGAGCGAAAAATGAGCGACGTTGCAGCCTTTCAACTCATCTGCATTAAGTGCGGCGCGCTCGGGATCGTTCTTGATTACACCGAGGGCGCGCCGTCATCGACGCAGATCGAATGTCGAGGATGCGGCGGTTTGCGGGGAACGCTCGGAGATTTGCGCACTCTCGCGCGACCGCACCAGCACGATACCGTCGATGTCAGTTGTGAGTAACGTTGACCAGTTAGGCCAAGCCGCGGATTGCGTTGCTCCAAATTTGCCGCCCCCTATCGTCGAACCGTCGCGCAAGGCCTTCGTTCGACCCCTAATTGGCCGTTGATCGTGCCCGGCAGGGGCCGGTCGGCGCATACGCCCCGTCGACCGCCACCTTCCCACCTGTCAATCCATCATCCTTCGCGGGAGTGATTGAGTTAATCAGATCGCTTTCCTGGCGGCGACCCCTGCCCGGCACATCGTTTCCACCGCGCGCCAAGCGAACAACGAACCTTTGGTCGCCAAACGGGAAGCCGCGGAGTTTCGCAAAAAATCGGCCCATACATAGGATTCTAACGACCTTGGTCGCGAATTCGAAATAACGCGGCCAAAAGCGCCCGCTCTGTTAGCGGATTTTCGAGGACATCTTTGCTAATCCCACAGCTTCCGGATGCAACGTCTTCAAGACTAATTGATGGATTCCAAGACCGCACCCTCAACAAATAGGCCATTAGATGGAAAAACGGCGATCAAAGCGTACCAGGACTTACCACCCGGCCAAGATATCGCTTCATGGCTCGACCATTCACCATTGCACGGTCCACAACTTTACAAGCAAAGGTGTTTGTATCGAGTTGGCATTCGAAGCCCAGCAGTTGCCCGATGAATTCGAATTTAGTTTGGACAATTTCCGAACGTTTCAGGTCTGCAAAACCATCTGGCGCGACGACTTCGTTGCTGGAATCGTTTTCGAAGTGCCACCGGCGGAATCCCCTGAGAGGCGGCGGGCAAAGCTCAGAATCGTAGCACCTTCAAGTGTTGGTCTTTGGGAAACAGCATGACCTTTTGAATCGCAGCCGGCCTTTCGCCTCATGAGGCGCGCGCGTCCTCACCTTCTCTTTCGGTCGTCAGGATCACCGGCATTGCCTTAGGGTGAATCGACCCGACGATCGCGTTCGCCACGGTAGTCAGAAAGCCCTGGACAAGGTGAGCACCAAGGATTGGCGTTCATCCTGCCTCAGCAATGCGGCCCGGATTCCGGCGAGGATCTCGTCCTTTGAGGAACTCCTCCAAACGCGCCACACACAGCAACGATTGCCGAGCATGGCATTGTCCGGCTCACGCAAGGCTTTCGAGATCGCCGCCAGTTTCTCCTGATTTGGCTACTTGCTCGGCATCGAGCGCAAGCTTCAATTAGAAGCAAAAATGCGAGCCCTCTCATCCATTGCGTATTTCGCATCGATCGCAGCAATTTCAGTGCCGCGTTGACGCATTCGCGACGCCCATCCCGAGAGCGATACCAGCCGTCGTGCCGACGCGCGTCAAGGAATTATTAACCATAAACGGTGCACTTTGGGTCGTACGGGCGTGCGTGATTCAGTCAACGCAAACGGGTCCGCCATGCTCAAGTCGGTCGCCATCATTTTAGCTGCGCTCGCGCTTCCTGGATGTGCGACCGCCGATCACAATTGTCGCGAAGGCCTGCCCAGAAAATTAGCCGCTTGGGACGGCCTTGGTCGCGATCCCAATGAACCCGCGCGGGCGCGCCGGACACCGGCCACTAAAAACCCGACCGATGCGGCTTCATCGATACCGGATGACGAAGTCATGCTCGCCGCAGTTCCCAAATATTCCAAAGAGTGGGTGGCCCTTTACGAGACGATGCGGGTCAGGGACGACGCGAAGCTTGCCCGAGTCTTGGTAATCTGTCGTGGATGCTTTCCGCTGGCGGACGGGGACAGAACCGACTCAATCAAGTAATCGGAAATGTCTGCTGGCGCGAACAGCCCGGGCCCGTCTCACCGCTCGCGGTAGCCTCTGGGATCATCGCAATCTGCTCAGCTCACCATCCTGGAGCGGACCAAGCGCTCCATCAGGTCCCTGAACCTTTACTGTCAGGAAATCTGCTGATCAGTGCAATCTTCAAGAACTTGAAATGCTTGACACTGGCGGAGAGTTCTTTGAGTCGGCGTTGACCGTTGGAAATCTCGACGCCGAACAGATCCTGATGATAAGTGTCAAGCGGCTCCCGCTCCAAATATTCGTCGGTTCCATTTCCGACGGTTATCGCCGCACGCGCCAACACATCTTCGACCCGCCGGCCAAGGCCCGATTGTTCCCGCTCGGCGTCATGGAGTGCGTTTTCGATTGCTTGCAAAATGGAGGCTACGCGCGACCGGTCGGTTTCGGCGTCTCGACCGGTCGAGCGCGCCCTAAAATCCCGCTCGCTTGGCCGACTCCTGGAATTATCCGCGCGCGCCCATGGAAAAAGCTGAAACATCAGGATGACCCGCAGCCATTGGGAACGATGTTACTTCAAGTCACTCTATCTTGGTTAAGAAACTCTGAACATTCTCCAAGGGGGCACGCAACATGCTGCGAAACCATGCCCACGAATTCTCTGAACATCATCGGAGCGTGTACGCTATTCGAAAATGTCAGGCTCTCGGCGTGTCGCTTCCAGCCGTCGCGATTTTTGCCCCGCCGATGATCGTGATCTGCGATGGACGTTCGGTTGCGCCAGCACGTTTTACATTGGAGCGGTATCGACCCGCCGAACGGGCACCTCGCCTGGTCGATAGACTCCCGACATTCCAGGCCCCGCAACAGGACCAACGGATACAATCCTGTGCCTGCAACCGTCCCGCGCGACGGCAGCTATGCCGGACTTGTCCGCTTCAGACCAAAGTCCGATTTTACGGAACATTCACGTATGTCCGCTATCAGCGCTTGTTAGCTAGAATGGCACTCCAATGCTCAGGATGAGCGATGCCGGCGGCAGCATCAATTATCGACGAAGTCGAGACGGCGATAAATGGCGGTTCAGCGAAAATGCGCTTGGAAACCATCAAGCGCGTTACAGATCTTTTTCTGGCGTCCGCGGGCAGCTTCGACAGCGAGCAAATCGAGCTGTTTGACGGTGTACTCGAACGCCTCGTAAGAACGATAGAGATTCGGGCGATCGCGGATATTAGCGCCCGCATTGCTCTTGCGGAAATGAGCGGTCAACTCGCTCCCATTGCCCAATCGCCGCCCTCGGTTGTCCGCCGTCTTGCAAAGAACGACGAAATCGCCATTGCGGGGCCTATCTTGGCGGAATCCGCTCGCCTGGGTACCGAAGATCTAATCGAAATCGCGGAAACAAAAGGTGAGCAGCACCTGTTGGCCATTTCGGGACGCTGGTGGCTGAACGAAGTTGTCACCGATGTGATATTGGCTCGACGCTACCCGTCTGTTAGCCGCCGGATCGTCAACAACCCCGGGGCGCGCGTTTCCGCTGCCGGGTTTGCGATTGTCGTAGCCCAGGCTGAATCCGATCCTGAACTTGCCGTCGAAACCGGCATCCGAGTCGATCTGCCTTCAGGACTCCGTCATCAGTTATTGAGCAGTGCGACGGAAGCAGTCCGATCGCGGCTGCTGGCACGTGCGCCACCCCACATTTTCGAGGAAATCCGAAGTGCGATTGCAACCGTCGCAGCGGGTGTAAGCCGCGAAATGTCCAAGGCTGGCGACTTAACCGCAGCCAAGCGCTTCATATCGCTGCTCAACGTCAATGGCGAACTCAATGAAGCAACATTATTCGGTTTCGCCAAGCAGCGAAAATATGAAGAGACCGTCGCTGCACTTGCCGTGCTGTCTCAATCCACCGTCGAGGTCGTTCGTCCATTGATGCAAAGCCTTCGCGACGACGGAGTGCTCATCCCGTGTAAGGCGGCAGGGCTCAGCTGGGAGACCGTAAGCGCAATCCTGGAGAGCCGCTTTGCCACCGGCTCGATGGGCGCGCACGAACTGGAGAAAATCCAAGGTCAGTTCGCTCAAATAACAAATCACAACGCCCGTCGCCTGCTAAGGTTTTGGCAGGTGCGATCGTCGTCTTCGCCGTAAAGTCGAAATTGGTCCTGCGTTCTTCGTTTTGGCATCCGGTCAATGCAACTCGGTCGCTGCAAATAATGGTGCACGCCGCTTCGGGCTCCGGCTTCCAGCACCTTCTCAAGCGCTTCCGAAAATAGCTACGTTCTTGCAGAGCATCCCGGAAGGCGCCTTGATCAACAACAAACAAAGAAGCAATTAAAGCGTCGCGCCAGAGTTCCCCTGCCACGGCGGGTGCCAGCGCACATCGCTCCCTCGGCCAAATGCGAGCCTCGCAAATGGGGTCCGACCAGCCGCATGCAGATGTGATTTCGGCTGCTGAAGCGATATTCGCTTGGTCAAATGTTTTTGAGCAGGACGATTTTTCTTGTGACGGGGCTGTCGTTTTTACCAAATTTTCACCAAGCCCCTCATTGGCATGGAAGATTTACTCTTCCTAGACAGGAGCAATATTGAATTAAGATCGAACGATCAAGGCGCGCCATGCCAATCCGCGACGATCCAGCAACTCTACTGCTCGACCATACGCATTGCCGCGCGATCTGCGATGAGATCGGAGACCGGCTTCGTGACGTCCTGGCGCGAGAATGCGCGGAAATTCCGCCACGGTTGCTCGCCCTTGTCGATAAACTGGCCCAATTGGAGATTGAGGGCCTCGCCCAACTGGACCACGCGCCTTCGATCGCGCCAGCCATCGACGACATGACCCTTTGCGTGAAGCCGCGAATCCTTGCTGCAGGCTAAGCGCTGAGCCGAGCCGGCGCCTTCTGCCACCAGTCGCTGATGAGTTTTTGCCGGCCCGCGAGTTGAACCGA
>JBEKZZ010000123.1:0-5555 GCA_049509335.1 Bradyrhizobium sp.
GTCCGCCATGTCAACAGTACCAGCAGTGGATGGCGCACCGCTAGCGACATCAAAGCCTCGACCGCGGTCTCGCTCTGTCCATCGATCCAGTGAAGATCCTCCAGCAGCAAGATCGTCGGCCGGGTCGTGATAACCTGCTCGATCGTATGGCGCACGGCAGCGATGATGGTTCTCCGCCGCAGCAACGGCTCAAGCTCGTTCCATCGGGAGTCGCTGACGGGTTGGTCGAGGACGGAGCAAAGGGCGGCGGGCCAAAGTTCGAAATGCGCGGGCGAAACACCTTCAGGGAACTCGGATCGGCCCGAGGGTGCCACGCTGCCCACCTGCAGAGCGCGCTGAAGCAACTTCTTTAGTAAGGCAAACGGGACGGCCTGCTCCAGCGGATTACCCTCCGCTTCCAGAACCAGCCAGTCTTTGTCCCGCAACGCGCCGACGAATTCGTGCGCCATTCGGGATTTCCCGATCCCCGCCGTACCCACCAGCGCGATCATCTGTCCGGAAGAACCGGCGTCCCGTGCCGCCCGCTGCAGCTGGGCCATCTCTTCCGCGCGGCCAACAAACCCGGAAAGCCCCTTGGTCGAGCGTGCCCGCCAGCGCGTAAGTCCGCTAATTTCGAGCAGTTCGTAGCAAGGAACCGGCGCAGAAAATCCCTCCAGTCGCCTGGGGGGCAGAGCGTTGAAGGTCAAGAGTCCCGCGGCCAGGCTTTGGCAGGACTCCGACACCAGGATTTGGCCGGCCTGCGCGGCGCCCTCGATCCGCTTGACCAGATGGACCGCCGGGCCCCCGGCCTCATAGATGGAGGAGAAGTCGGCCTCAATGACATGGGCGACGACATACCCGGAATGAACGCCAACCCGAACCTGTATTGCCGGATCGTTCAACAGCTTGACCCGGCGAACCAGTTCGACCGCCGCGTGACACGCCATGACGGCATGGTTGTCGTCGGCATGGGGGGCGCCAAAAAGCGCGATAAGCCCATCGCCACCTTCCTTGCTGACAATTCCACAGTTGCGACGAACCGCCGTTCGCATGGCAATCAACGCCGGCTCCAGCCGCGAAATTGCCGCCTCGGGGTCCAGTTCGGAGATCAAATCGGTTGAACGTTGCAGATCGGCACAAAGGACGGTGAGGTATTTGCGCTCTCCGGCAATACGGTCGCGAGCTTCGGCGACTTGCGGCTTGGCGAGATGTTCCGGGACGACCGCTCCGCAGGACGAGCAATACAGATCGCCCGCCTTCAGAGCCGACAGACACACCTGACAAGACACTCTCGACTTCCTCCATCCGCCCGGTTCAGATTAGCGAAAGATCGTGACCGAACAAGCGTTTGGAGCCGTCTATGGCAGCCGCCGAAGGCCCAGGCAAGCCAAGGCGTTTTTGGCGATCACAACGATTGGATGACAGTTTTAGACAAGTCCACTCAAGACCGGGTAGTCGATCGATAGAAATACATCCAAAGGATGTACGGCCCGCGCTCCCAGCCCACCGAGGCTCGATGCAAATGTCCCGCCGAAAGCCCGACCACCCGCACTTGAACTCCTCGCCGTCTCTGGGGATTTGTCGAGTTCGGTTGCCTGCGCGGCAACGCCGGATACAGCAAATATAGCTCAAATCCGCCTTCACTGCGTGTCGCTAGAAGCTTACTATTCCACCGTCAAAGCTGTGGCCCAGCTAAAATGATAGTGGAGGCTTGCCGCCTTCATCGCCAAGACGGCAGTCAGCACAAGGACGATCTTCACCAAGGTTCTGGTCGTGAAAACCTTGTTCAACAGCGTCATGTGATGCTCCGTTGCGGTCGTATAGGGTATCGGAACGCCCGATACAATCGGAGTCTTGACGCTGTCTCCCTAACGGCGCACTTCAGACGGTGTCCGAAGAAACCTGCCGCCAAAAACAAAAAAGCCCGATGGCCATTCGGCCACCGGGCGAGTTGGTAGTTGGGCTATGCTGCGGACCACCGGCAGAAGCCGGTTCGAGAGTTCAGATCATCAGGCAGGAGCAGAGCTACTCAAGCGCGTTCTGAAGCGCCGCGAATCTCAAGCGGTTTCTCAACGTGGTTTTGAAAACCTGATAAATTTTCGCCAATACAGCGTATTCGACCAGCCCCAGGGGTATTGCGGCCGGTACAACCTGTAGCCGGCACGAATAAAGTTGTTCGCAGAGACGAGGTTGTCGGTGGTGTCCGACATCATGCTATTCCATCCATTGCGTTTGGCACGCATTTCCGCCGCGCGCATCAACCGTA
Organism: Bradyrhizobium sp.; assembly: GCA_049509335.1. Lineage (GTDB taxonomy): Bacteria > Pseudomonadota > Alphaproteobacteria > Rhizobiales > Xanthobacteraceae > Bradyrhizobium. The sequence goes on from JBEKZZ010000123.1 coordinate 2,246, forward strand.
GCTGAATGCCGTTTCCGCAGTGCTTTTTCATCACGCCGACGCGGGAGAAATATCCGGCATTACGGGCGCGCGTCGATGCAACGAGACCGGCAAAGGCAACTGGGATAGCACCAGCCAAAGCGAGCCACCAATGCCCCTGATCGAATTCGGGAATCGGCGCGCCGTCAAAGAAGGTCAGGCGGTGCAGGTCTGTCAGAGTGTCCGCAACGTCGTCGTCCTGCCCATCGACCTCGCGAATCCGGTACATCGGCCGGCGCCTTCCAGAGCCTGTTCCGTTGCGTTTGACCGGAACGGAGGCTCTATCTGTTTATTTGGGCGCGTTTTGCTTACGCGGACCGGTATCCGCCTCGGATCAAATCCGGCGCAGGCATCCGATCGAAAACGCTCTAACCTACACTGAAGAGTCGAACTGATATTTGGGGTCCGGCAGCCGTTGTCGGCCGATCAGGCTTGATGAATAACATCGCGACGAACGTTCGAGATGCTGTTCCGGAAGATGCTCAGGCCCCTGTCACGTTATGCGGTGCTCAGTGGCGAAGCTTTGCGCCGCTGATCACCGCAATGACCCGGCTATTCTCCAGCGATGGCTTGGCGACAAGACGGCCGAAATATTCAAATCGTGAATCAGGCCGGGCGACGCACTGCCTGAAGGCCGCACGATTACGGTAATCTCGGCAGGGACGAAAGCGCTTTATCAATCGATTCGGCCACGATCACCGCGGAGCGCTCGTCCAGATGAACACCGTCCGCCCAGCGCAGCTCATCCCTGGGATAATCAACGCGCAGCCATTGACTAGGACCGGGAAATGCCGCGTGAATGATCTTGTGAGTGATTTCCGCCGACCGTGATCCTTCAAGCTGCGTCGAACAAGGCAACTCGAAAAGCAGCACGCGCGCGCCCCTCCGCTCGATCGCCGGGATCAACTGCTCGATTCTCAAGACGCTCGTCTGAACTGCAGCCGTCGGATCTTCCGCATTCCATTGATTCAGTGCGCGATCCGCATAGACGTGATTATCGAAATCACTGGGCGGCCCCCTGAGCAATTGGTGCAACGAGCTGAAAGCCTGTGCATGATTGAGCGGTGCATGAAGCAGATTTTCGTAGGCGGCGACGGCGGTCCTGATTGGACGAAAAAACAGCGGTCTGGGGTTGTCGGCTCTCGAATATTTCGCGACCAAAGCAACATCCGTCGATCTCGACAGCACGTTCGCTTCAACCAGAATAACCTTGGGAAGCCGCGGCTGATTGGCGACGATCTCGAGCCCCGTGACGGGGGAGCCGCCCGCGAGCGCCAGATTTCGTAACCAAGGTGCCGTGAAATATTCCTCCTTGAGCCGGAAAGTAAGCGAACTACCCACCAGAACCACATCGGGAATCGGTTGTCGGACATAGCGGTTCAATGTTATCAGCGTACCGTCGCGGGTAGTGGTCGACGGCAGTTGCAGCCCGTTGCCGAACCAGGCGGTTGCAACTCCACAAACAAGCAGCAGCAACCCGGCGCCAAAGCCACACTTTGCGAACCAGTGAAGGGCGGACGTCGGTTGCATGCTCGCACTCAAAACTGAAAATAGATGAATGAGGTTTCCGGCCCGGCTTCTAGATACATCAGCGCGGCCATCAAACCGTACAGATATGGTTCCGCGCCGCGCATCGTTTGCTCGAACCGTGGGCGTGGAACAAGATGCTGGATCACGACCGGCAGCGAATAGAGCAATGCCAGGTTATAAAACAGCTTCGGCGGATTGGGATTCGTGCTGGACGTGAACATGCCGGACAGATAGCTGACAGCATGATCGAAGTTCGGCAGCTTGAAGAAAATCCACAGCATGGTGACGCAGATGAAGACAAACCCGCTCCGCGCTGTACGAAAGATAGCCGAGTCGATCGTCGCCAAGCGCGTCAGGAACGGCCGCTCGATCACGAGCAGAATGCCGTGCAATAGCCCCCACAAAAGATAGCCAAGGCCCGCGCCATGCCAAAGACCGCCAAGTCCCATCACGATCATTAAATTCAGATATGTTCTGCCTGCTCCACGGCGATTACCGCCAAGCGGGACGTAAAGATAGGTCCGCAACCAACTTGAAAGCGAGATGTGCCAGCGTGTCCAGAATTCGGAAAACGACAGGGAAATATATGGGAGATTGAAATTTACCGGCAACCGATAGCCAAACAGCAACGCAAGACCGATTGCGATCGCCGAGTAGCCAAAGAAGTCCGCGTAGATCTGGTAACTGTACAGGAACACGAGCAGCCATCGGTCCTGGGTCTGCAGCGTCTCGTAGAGCGGGAAATCCATATAGGATGTCATCTCGTTGAGGTTGTTCGCGACGTAGAGCTTGAAAAAAAATCCCGTCAGTATCCATTTCGCGGCATCGACGAACGGAATATCCCCGAAATATTTCGGCCGGATCTGTGGCATGAACATTTCGGCGCGTGTAATCGGCCCCGAAACGAGCTGCGGAAAGAATATGATGTAGAGAAAGACGCTCTTTAGGTCGGGTGACTCATTCCGCCTGCTGGTTAGATCAACGAGCAAGCTAATGTTATGGAATACGAAAAACGAAATCCCGATCGGCAGCGGCAACTGCAAGAAAAAATCGATCGGTGCGAGACCAGCCGCGCCAGGTGATACCGACTCAATGAACAGAAACTTGTATTTGAAAAACGCCAGCAGTACCAGATTAAAGGTGATCCCGATCGGCAACCATAACGGGCGATTCCGCAACGCTAAAATCAGAAACAGATAGGTTCCCAAAACCGCGACAGCCAGCAGCGGCAGAAGTTCGGGCTGGCCGTAACCGTAAAAGAACAAGCTTGCGACGACCAGTAACTGGACTTGAAGAGGTTTGAACGGCGGGAGATAATATGCCGCAAACACGATCGCAACGAATGCGCCGAATTGCCACGATGTGAAAGTCATGCCGTCCCTAGGGTGATCGGGCAGAAGCTAACACCGCAGCCTGATCGGGTACAGCCTGAACCACGGTTTCAAAGCGCCAGCCCATCTGAGGCATCGCATCGCTCGCTCGATATCCTTATCGGAAATGCCCTTGGCGCGCGCCCAAGATTGCGCAGCCGCTTCGCCTTATTGAGTGAAAGCTCTTCTCGCCGCCCAGCAGGGGGTTAGAGAAACAATGCTAGAATCATGGCAGATCAAAATGACGCGGAATCATTTTCCGAGCGTGACCTTGACGCCGAGCCAAACCGCCCCGACGAAACCCGTGACGATAATTGTGATCACGGCCTTGAAGGTAAAACTCTGCGCCTGCTCGACGCTCTTGCGCCAACGCCTCAGGTGTTGAAAGTCTG
>JBEKZZ010000124.1:0-5524 GCA_049509335.1 Bradyrhizobium sp.
TCCAGAGACGATTCGATTGTCGATCGGCATCGAGCACATCGACGATATTATCGAGGATATCGATCAGGCGCTTGACCGCGCGCACTCGCAATTTCCCGACGGAAGTACGAAGGTCCGGGCGGGTTCACCCGTTAAAGTAAAATCATACTAAATCGTCGACGGCCGATAACTTGGATTGACGATTCTTCTGCGACGACAGGTAAAGGATCCAATTTCGGTATATTTGCTCGGCCGCCGAATGCCAGGTATTCCTCAAATCCCGCGCCAGTCGATCGACGGGAAAACTGGCAAAGAGGTCTGGCTGCCTGTCCGAAAGTGCTTCCCGCTCAAAAGCGACCAACGTTTTCACAGCATCTCCATCGAAATAGTTCTTCGGCATGGCGGGATAGTTTTCAGACTCTCTACGGAGAAAACGGCCAATGTCCCGCCTATATTCTCCCAGCAGGGTTTGCGCCTCATACTCCGGATGACCATGAAAATAAACGAAAAGGCTCTTCTGGTGTCGCTTGACAAAGCTGTCAACGCCGGCTTTGGCCGATTTCGTAAGAATTCTATATCCGCTTTCTACAAGTGAACCTTCATACACGTCATTCCACCGGGAATGCGGGATTGTTAAGTTCGATGGAACGCCCACCATCAAGGGGTGGTCTGTTATTTTCGTTTGAGTAAAGATCCCGATGCATTTTCGAGGCAGGGGATGGCGCTCAATTTGGTCGAAGTGCAGGACGGCCCCATGAACCGCCAGACAAGAACAAACGGATGATAGGGTATTCTCTTTGGCCCAATCCATAACTTGCTGGAACGAACCCCAATACGGCTCTTCCGTCAGCCTGGCGGCCTTCGGTTCGGCGCCAGTTACGATTAGCCCGTCAAGATTGCTGTTCAACAGATTAGGGATTCCCGAATAGAAGCGGCGCACATAGTCGCGTCCCCAGTCGGTACGCGGAGTTGCTTCCATCGTGTACAGATGCAGTCTGACATTAAGATTCCCAGCTGCACCACTGAGTAAATCAAACAATTGGCGCTCGGTAGCTATCAGAGCCGAATCCGGCATATTGTTGATGAGTCCGATATTGACGCAATTGGCAAGTACCGCGTGGTTTGCCGATAGCGCGTTGTTGCCATTGCTACTCGCTCTCCTAAAGAGATGGTGGTCCTGGGAATCCAAATCGATAAAAACAGGCATTCGGATGACTTACCGATCGGACTGATAGTGGAGGTCGAGCAGTTGCCGCACCCCGTCCGGCCACTTCGTAAGATCGGTACCGTGGGTATGGAACATCGCGACTGCCAGGCGGTCCATTCCGAATGCCACGCAGCCGGTATGGGCTGGCTGGCCATTGGCGTCCTTGATGTCCCAGGTCGTGCCGAAATGGTCGCGGTGATAGTTGAAGCTCATGCACGCCGTCGGATGCTGCTCCGAGCGCAGCGGGACCAGCAGTTCGAATTTCAGCGATTGCTGCTTCTGGCTGACCGCCTTCATCTGGCCGACGCGGCCGAAGAACGGGTCGCTGGCATAGTCCACCCTGAAGGTCAGGCCGAGGTCGCCCGCAATCGCCTGCGCCCGCACAATCCAACGCTCGCGAAATTCGGACACCTCATCCGGGGCGCCGATGCAAACGTATTCGCGCATCCGGAACGATTGCAGCCGGTCGAGATGGCGGGAAGGTTCGTGGCGGAAGCAGTCGGCCGCGACGTCGAAGCGCAGGCCGCCTGACGGCAGCGGGCCTCGCGCGGCCGCGATCGGATAAACCGGATAACAGGCCGCCGGCGAAAGCACGAGATCGGCCGGCGAGAGCGAGGTGGTCCATTCGCCGCCGGCATCGAAGCGGCTGACCGCGGAATTAATCTCGCGTTCCGTTCCATGCAGGGCACAGACACAGCCGAGCAGATTCGGGAAACTCTTCAGGTAACCGGATTTCTCCAGTTGCCCGCGATTCATCACCGGCGGAAAACGCATCACTTCGGTGTTGGGTTCGCGATAGCGTGTGATCAGCGCGGCAAGTCGTTCGATCATTTCCTCGTAAAGCGCGGTTCGGGCGTAGATGCCGTCGGTGCCCATATTATGAAACAACACACCGGCAAGATGATCCAGCGGGTCGGCCGGCTGCGAAGCAGTCTCAGGCAAAGCGGTTCGGGCGACGACATTCATGCTCGGCCTTCCCTTGGGCTGCGTCGAATGTCTGATGCCCGGTCGCGCACGAAGGTCGGCACGTCGCTCATCAGGCATACAGAAGCGATGTTGGTCGGGAGGCGGTCGCGGTGGATCAGGATCGGCGCGGAAAGCACGTCCGGGCCTTCCACCGGGGCGGCCGAGAAGCGGATGTTGCCGCCGTTCTCTCCCTCCGTCGAGGAGGAAGCCAGAAGCATTTGTTTGAAAGCCACGCAGCGCATCAACGTCTCGTGAAGGCACCGCCGGCGCCTTGGCGGATCAGACTGACGACGTTTGTCTGATACAGCGCGAAGATCATCGCCGTGGAGGAGCAGGCCAGTTTGAGCGCGTAGCCGATTTCGGTGATGTCCAAGATCAATGCGCTCCACTCCGCCAAACGGCTGCCGGGCGTGAACGCCGCGCAGCCTCTGTTGACGGGCCGTGTCGACGGTCCTCTGCGGTAGGCGGAGGTCGCGATCCGTTCGTCGCGGGAAGGAAAAAGGATCGCGAACGAATTTTTTAGTGGTCCCGTCGGCGGCGCGAGCATCGATGATCGCCCTGGTTAATAATTCAAACCCGTATTTAATTATTTAATAATACTAATAATTCTAAACCCTCGGAATTCCGATGTCGATAGTTAATCGGCGACATTTTTGATGCCGTTTTTGGCAATTGATAAAAATATGGCTTAAACTCCCTTGCGCTCCGCTGCAACACCACCTTCGGTTCGCAGCAGGGATCGTCGTCGCCTTGGCCCCGCCGGTGTTCCTTGGCGTGTATTGCGGAATGCATTCGCTCGGAGGACCTGCGCCGCCGCTTGTAGTGATCCGAGCGCTCGCCGGGGATAGGCCGCAACTCCAAGTCAAATCCCCGTGCTGAGAACGTTTAAAAGGGAGAACTTATAGGAAGCTCCCTGCCCCGTTATAGCGGCTTCTCAAACCCGCCTGCCTTTGGACGGACTAATTATTGGAATAAGACCTAACGTCCGCCGCAAACATTCGGCAAATCTTCTTCTGCCAACGAGGGCTGTTCCGGGCTTAGCGGGATCGGGTTCTCGGACTTGATCGCATTCGCCTGGCTCATCGATGGCAGGGCCGACGTCAAGCTCGGCACCAACCCTGGCGATATCGCTTCGCCATCCGCTGACAATCGAGCGACCAATCTGCCGCCGTCCCAGACCTCGACTTCGTGTTTATCGGAAAGCTTTTTAGCCGCGTTCAGCGCGGCAGCATCATCCGGATGATCACTCAAAAAATCATCGACTCTAACAAAACGGTGACCGTCGATTCCGAGGATATAGGCTCGATAATCTCCCATCCACCACTCCTCAGGCTAAGAACTTCGAGATAACCATACGCCGCTTGATCGGTTCCAAATTTGGCTGCCGGATGGCCAAAAAAGGGCTTATGAAGTGCAGTTCTCAAATACCCAGAAGATTCATGGCCCGAAGCTCCACGCCAATTTCAGAAATCTACCAATCTCGACAATCCGCGCCAGATGAAGATGTTACCGGGCGGAATCGTTCGTGTTTCCCGATACCGTCGCCGGTGGCGCGCGGACTCCGGAAGGCCGCCGGTGAAGCCTGGTCGAAAACGCGCGAGCAGCGCCACCGGGTGAAGTCCCAGCAGCACGGGGCTCGCCGAATGCGTTGGGTCAGCAGACGGAAACGTATGTCGCAGGAAATCAAGATGGCTGAGGCCGAGGCAGCCGCCGAGTTGGCATTGACGCAACGAGGGCCGGATCTGGCGTAGTCACATCGGAGCGTAAGATCGCAGCATGCCTCGCACCGTGGCGTCGTGAACTATGGATTTTCGTTTACTGAACGGACAAGACCTTGCACGAGCCGCCACGACGCGGTGGCGTCCAGCTAAATAACCTGGCACTGCCAAAAGCATCCAGAAAAACCGGGAAGGTCCAGCTATCGATTCCAAAAGCGGCGGTGCCCATGGGGAACACTGAAACAACGGCCGAGACCTGCACGTTGTTCGAATTATGTATGAAGCAAACATCCGACCTGGTATTATTCCAATTAGGAATAATGCGCGTCGAAACTTTCGACAAGGTGTTGGCCCCCGCGTTACTACCCAGACCAAGCACCGCCGCTACGACCGACACAGAAATCCGAACGCTCAATTTCCCGAACATCGCATCCCCTTTAAACTGCTCTCGTCCACAACTTACCCCTCATTAAAGACGCTCGCAATATACAACACCTTGACACCGGGAGTTGATCTTCCCCCCGAGCGACGATCGAGGCCTGTTATCGCGCGAAGATTTGCGGATCGCTTTCAAAGGGACCGATCTCGCTCACCGTATTGCCGCCGCAAGCTACAGGCGCGGCTCGCGCCGGCGGGCACCAAGGAGATGACCGCGGTCCCACCCTGCCCCGGCTGAGCCGTAGCCCAGCGGCCCGGACGGGGCGAGCAACTGCAATGATGGACGACGGTTCCTGTTGCAGGCAGGCGGCCGCCGGACGGCTCATTCAGCGGGCCATCCGCCGGTTCAGAAACGCACCGGCGCCGGTCTGGGCACCGCGACCGCGGTCGCGATTAGGCCCTGCGCCACCAGGAAACGGCCACGTAGCTCGGTAAGCGGCGGGCCCCCGTCCGTGCGGGCGCCATCGATCAGCAGCTGCGCGGCGAACGTGCCCGCCGGGTCGATCGTGAGGCGGGCGTCTTCGAAGCCCAGCCAACGGCTAGTCAGCGGGTACCAAGCCTTGTAGATCGACTCCTTCGCACTGAACAACAGCCGGCTCCACTGTGTCTCCGGGAACGCGCTGTCCAGAGCGGCCAACATCTCAGGCTCGCCTGCGACGGTGATAGACTCTTCGATGCCGTTGGGCAGCGGTCCATTTTGCTCTGAGTCGATACCAAGGCTTGCGAAGATGCTCCGGGGCGCGACCGCGGCCGCCCGAAAACCGGCGGTGTGCGTGATGCTGCCGACGACGCCCGCCGGCCACTGCGGCTCGCGCTTCGGGCCAGAGCGAATAGCGGCGGGCGCATGTCCCAGCTCGGCGAGCGCTTCGCGTGCGCAGCGGCGGGCCGTCACGAACTCGCGGCGGCGCCCTTCGACCGCGTTCGCGACCAGGTCCTCTTCGCCCGGGAATACCATTTCGCCGGGCAAGTCCTCGAAAGCCTCGACGACCACCACGCCGCCGGGCAGCAGCTGTTCGATCATCCGGGAAGCACCTTTTTCGGCATGGGCGGCTTGCCGCGCCTACTCCACTCGCGCGGGTAGCCGAGCGATACCTCCTCGAAGCGGACGCCGTCATACAGGGTCGTACGCCGAATGTGCAAATGGCCGTAGACGGCTACCTGGGCCCGGAATCGGACGTGCCAATCGGCGGTCCGAGTGGTGCCGCACCACTGTGCA
>JBEKZZ010000125.1:0-5452 GCA_049509335.1 Bradyrhizobium sp.
AAACGGCAATGGCTGGGCTGAACTACAGAATAACGGCATACTCGAAGGTGAAATCTGCCTCCTCAACGGAGACGACATCCCATTCATCGCGTGTCGAGCATAGACTTCTTCAACAGCCTGCTAGAGGATAGGTGGGTAAGTTGGTGAGACGAACAAAGGAACGCGTTAAGTCGTCGGGTTGAAATGCGGTCTTTGAGTTCAACGGAGACCAATTCTCGAGGCTTGCCGATGTCTCGTCATGCTGCTGCTCACTGTCCTCCGAAACGAAAGCAACTCGGCCTTGAGCACCTTGTTGAGCAACTTCAGAAGTGCTTCGGGATGTTCTCTTCCTAGCGAGATCATATAGCCACGGAGTCCTCCTCTTCCTCTTCCATCGCTGCCGAGATGCACGGCAGCCGCAAGAACGGCATCAGCGATGCAGTCGCCATAGGGCTCCAACGGGGGCGTTATTTTTAAAATAGGTTTCGTCATTACGCGCCGAATCGCTAAGGTCAACATAACCTGTACAAATAGTTCGTCTTCCTGAAGTTCCGACCAAGCGAGGCTTGCGGGTCGGCGTGACGCCTGCTCAGCAAACGCAGATGAAAACGTTTCTGGCATCTCATGAACGTTCAACAACCAAAGCTCATGTAAGTTCGAACTCACCGTTTGCCTTCGATAAAAATGTTATGCGTTCTATAGCAACTTAAAGTTGAAAAAATTGCTGCTTTTGCAAAACGAACCCAATTTTTATTGCGATATTCAAAGGGATAAAGATTGAGCAAGTCTGGGAGGTTTGTAGGATTCAGCGGCTCAGGTCCGATTGGCCCGCGCTAGCCCCGCTCGTCCGCGATCACCTTGCCGTCATTCGGCAGGCTTCCCGGTGCGACGAGTTCCACGTTGCCGCCAAGCTTCGTCACGGCCCGCAAGCTGGACGTGACCACCTCGCGCAGCGCCTCGCCGGGTGAGGCACATTCGCACCGAAGCACCATCACATCCTGCTCGTTGTCGCGGGCGACGGCGAGACGCAGCCGCCCGAGCTCGGGATGGCGTTTGCCGATTTCGGCGATCTGTTCGGGCCGAACGAACATGCCCTTGATCTTGGTCGTTTGGTCGGCCCGGCCCATCCATCCCTTGATGCGCAGGTTGGTGCGTCCGCATGGGCTATTGCCGGGCAGCGCCGCGGTGAGGTCGCCGATCGCAAGCCGTATCCATGCATGATCGGGATCGAGCGTGGTGACGACGATCTCGCCGACGTCGCCACCGGCGACGGGTTCGCCGGTGCCCGGCCGCACGATTTCCAGAATGATGTCCTCGTTCACCACCATGCCGTCGCGCGCGGAAGTTTCATACGCGATCAGGCCGAGATCGGCGGTACCGAAGGCCTGATAGGCCTCGATGCCGTGCGACTTGATCTCCTTTTGCAACGACGGCGGGAAGGCCGCGCCGGAAACCACCGCGCGCGTGATCGAGGAGATATCGCGGTCGGCGGCGACCGCCGCATCGATCAAAATCTTCAGAAAGTCCGGCGTGCCGCAATAGCCGGTCGGGCAATAAGCCTCGATCAACTCAAGCTGCGCTTCGGTATTGCCGGGCCCCGCCGGGATCACGGCGCAGCCAAGCGCGCGCGCCGCGGTGTCGAACATGAAGCCGCCGGGGGTCAGATGATAGCTGAAAGTATTCAGCACCACGTCGCCGGGGCGAAAGCCCGCGGCGAACAGCGTCCGCGCGCCGCGCCAGGGGTCGTCCTGCGCGGCCTCCGGCTCGAAGATCGGTCCCGGCGATGTATAGAGTCGCGCAAAGGCGCTCGCCGGCTTGTTCACGAATCCGCCGAAGGGCGGCCCGGCCTTGTGGAGCGCAGGCAGGTCGGATTTGCGCAAGACCGGCAGCGTGGCAAGCGCCGCGCGGCTTGTAATCCCGGCGGGATCGATGCCCTTGAGGTGCCCGGCATAGGCCGGTGTTTCCATCGCCCGCCGCAACACATCCGGCAGCTGCGAAAGCAGGTCGGCCTCGCGCATCGCGTGGTCGCGGGTTTCTTTCCAGTCGTAGTGATCGGTCATGTTGTCTTGCCCCAGTGCGTCATTCCGGGGCGATGCGCAGCATCGAGCTCTGATGTGCAATTGCACATCAGAGAATCTCGAGATTCCGGGTCTGGTCTTTCGGACCATCCCGGAATGACGGCTGCTACAACCATCGCTTCCGCCGTTTAAAACTCTTCAGGTTCTTGAAACTCTTGCGCTGATCGCCGGCGCCGCCGAGATAGAATTCCTTGACGTCCTCGTTGTCGCGCAATTCGGAGGCTGAGCCGTCAAGCACCACCTTGCCTTGCTCCATGATGTAGCCGTGGCTTGCGACCGAGAGCGCGGCGCGCGCATTTTGTTCGACCAGCAAAATGGTAACGCCGAGGTCGCGGTTGATTTCCTTGATGATGGCGAACACTTCCTTCACCAGAAGCGGCGACAGGCCCATCGACGGTTCGTCCATCAGGATCATCTTCGGCCGCGCCATCAGCGCGCGTCCGATCGCCAGCATCTGCTGTTCGCCGCCGGAGAGATAACCGGCCAAGCCCGTGCGCTCCTTCAGGCGTGGAAAATAATCGAACACCATGTCGATGTCGGAGGCGATCTCGTTATCGCTGCGGGTGAAGGCCCCGAGTTTCAAATTCTCGATCGACGTCATGTCGGCGATGATGCGGCGGCCCTCCATCACCTGAAAGATGCCGCGGCGGACAATCTTTTCGGGATCGATGCCGTCGATGCGCTCGCCGTTGAACAGGATTTCGCCGCGGGTCACTTCGCCGTCTTCGGTCTTGAGCAGGCCGGAGATCGCTTTCAGCGTGGTCGACTTGCCAGCGCCGTTGGCGCCCAGCAGCGCTACGATCGATCCCCTCGGCACATCCAGGCTCAGGCCGCGCAGCACCAGAATGACGTCGTCATAGACCACCTCGATGTTGCGCACGGCGAGCAGGGGAGAAGAAGCAACAGCAGACATTGAGTGTTCGGTGTGACTCACTTCGCTCATGCTCCGTCACTCTCTCGATATCATTATGGCCTCATCCCTCATTCCGGAACGTGCCGGTGAGTCTTCGGACAATCGCTTCCGACCAATTCGCCGGATATTCAGCGGCTTCTGGCCCAGACAAAGCCAAGAGGTCACGAAATTGGTCCGCAGGAGGAAAGACACGCCAAGACTGATGGCAATCGGAGCTATCACCGGCGGAAAGTACGCGAGAAAATAGAAATGTATCGCGTAAATGTCCAATGACCGCTTGCCGACAAAAGCAACCGGTCGCGTAAGAAAAGCCGTCGTCTGATCCGCAAAAAAACGCACGAGATCGATAAAGGCAAGCGTACCCGCGAACGCCACGAGGTACCGATATAAGGAATCGGCCAATCCGGGATATCGGAAAAGCAACGCCACTGGCGAGGTTTCGGTTCGATACCAGAAAGGCACAAGCGTGACGAATATCACATAGGGAATCCAGCGAGTGCTATTCGGAAGACCGGCAGGCCGCAGCACCTGAAAAACGACGCCGGCAAAAAAGTAGATGAAATGAAGCTTGGGCAGAAAAGTTGCTGAAAGAGGTATCAATCGCATTACGACGTAGGCGAGGAGGCCCACCAGGATCAGCATGACGTGAAGGGTTGTCGGATTGCTTGTTTCGCCCGGCCGCCTGGCTGCCCGACGGCCCAAAGCGTACTGGACCGCGATGCTCACCAGGACCATGAGGCAGCTGCATTGAAACAGCTCCAAAAGAAACCAAAGGCCGTTATCCGGAAATTGGATTACGTGTGCGAGCCATGTTGCTGCATCATATCCTTCCGGATGTGCCATGTAATATTGAATGATAGCCCAGGTGGCGAACGGCAATAGCAGTCTCAACGCTTTCGATCGTATTTCATCGGCATACGATGAGAAATCCAGTTCCGTGTTCAGCCGCCGTGAAACGCTGAACGACGCCGTCATGCCGGATACGAACATGAACATCGGCATGTGGAACGAGTAGACGAGTCGAAACGGCAGATAATGATCAAAATCCGGCGTTGCGCCCTGGAACGTATGCCCGAGCACGACCGTTACGATGGCGAAGCCCTTCAAACAGTCCAGAAAAGGATCGCGCGGTGAAGCGAGAGTCGCCATCGGGTTCAATCGCCCTCAATTTCGGTTCGTAAAGCTATCAATGCCTCCAATATGGACTTCATGCGGGAGGGTTTGTCGAGAGCGTGGGTCATGGTTGATCATTTTCCACTGTCGTCCCCCGCGAATGCGGGGGACCCAGTATTCGTGAGACGCCGGAGATTTACCGAGTAGCTGCGGCGTACTGGATCCCCCGCTTGCGCGGGGATGACAAGTGTTGTGTGCGGTCTGCCGCCAGGCGGCTCACCACCCGAACCAATCCGCCTTGCGCGGCAGCTCGACCGTCTTGACCTTCTCGAGCTTGATCGTTCCCTTGGCCATCAGGTCGTTGATATCGCCGTCGGTCGAGCCTGAGATCTTCGAGCGATAGAGATCGACCTTGAGTGTGGCGCGGTGGTCTTTTTCGGTCCAGGTCGAGGGATTGCAGACACCCTCCGTGCCCGCCGGAACCCAGTTGGCTTTCTGATAGAATCCCTTCGCGACGTTCTCGCCGGTCGCGCCGCCGTTCTTCGCGGCCCAGTCCAGCGCCTCCTTCATGTAAAGCGCCGAGCAGACGCCCGCGATGTAATGCACGGGGCGATAGATCTTGCCGGTCGGATCGCTCATCTTGGAAATTTCGATCACCGTCTTCATGCCGGGCGCATCGCCACCCCAGCCGACGGCCGTGCGCAGCGGGAAGATCACGCCGTCGGCGGCATCGCCCGCGGTCTTGGCGCCATTCTCGTCCATGCCCCAGACGTTGGAGAGGAACTGGACCTCGACGCCCACGGTCTTGCAGGCCTTCATGACCGAGATATTGGAAGCGGCCGTGTTGCCCAGATAAGCGTAGTTGGCGCCGGCGTTCTTCAGGCTTAAGCATTGCGCGCTGTAATCGCCGGGCGAGAGCGCGAACACGAGCGGCGGCAGCACCTCGAAGCCGAGTTCGGCCGCGAGCGCTTCGCCAGCCGCCTTCGGCGCGTTGGGGTAGGGGTGGTTGGCGCCCATATGAACGAATTTCGGCTTGCCCGGCTTGCCTTTGGCTTTCCAGTCTTCGGCGGCCCAGGTGAGTTCGGCGCGTAGCGCATCCGAGTAAGTGGGGCCATAGAAGAAATTATACGGCGCGGCCTTGGCCTTGCCGCTCGTTCCTTCTGGATCGCTCAATGCAGCGGCATAAGAGCCGGACATGTCCGGGATCTTGTCCTGCGCCACGAAGGGGCTCAGCGCCTCGGTGTCCGCGGTGCCCCAGCCCATGATCGCCGCAACCTTCGCATCGGGCGCCGACCATTTCTTGTAGAGCGCAATCGCGCGCGGCACCTGATAGCCGTAATCGTTGCTGTCGACGCTGAGTTGCTTGCCG
>JBEKZZ010000126.1:0-5441 GCA_049509335.1 Bradyrhizobium sp.
ACATCAGTCAGGAAACGCTGGCGGAGATGATCGGCACCACCCGATCCCGGGTCAGCCATTTCATGAACAAGTTTCGCAAGCTCGGGCTCATCAACTACAACGGCCATATCGAGGTCAACATTTCGCTGCTAAGTACGGTTTTACACGAGAAGCCCCTGCTCAAAGAACGTGACTAGAAAGGGGACCGTTCAGGAAGCAACGATGCCCGCGAACTCCCTCGAAGTTAACATCTGAACCGGCTTACGGCACCAAGGTTCGCTTGGGGGCCGAACAGTTAACGAAGCTGTGGGGAGATCACGACTATTCAACGCATCAGCCCCGGAGTTACCGAGCGGTTGCTTGCCGCTCCGCCCGCGTTTCCTGCCTACGCCGCGGGAGTGATCGAATAAAGGTCCACAGACTTCCGTTTATGGCGGGGCAAACCGGATTCCATCCCGACGGTGTCGATCAGCACTAGACCAGCGGCCCAACTAGCACGCAAACTACCCGAGAGCTAAGGTCATTTTTCCGTATTGCAGCGTCTACCGCGAGAGCGAATCCGACGAGGACAAATCTCGCAACGTGAGACAAATTTCGGGTCACTAGCCGGTGAGGATTTCGAGCACGATGGCGGGACGCACCGAAAAATTGCCTTTCGTGAGAAGCGCCTTCATCGCGTCGGCCCGAACCGGCTTCGAAAAATAATAGCCCTGTACGTCGCGACCACCACAGGATTTGACCCGCTGCTGCTGCTTGGCGGTTTCCACGCCTTCCACGATTACCTCGAGCTTGAGCTCCTTAGCCAGCGCAACAGCCGATCTCAAGATCGCGTCCCCGGACCCTTCCGTCAGATCGATCATGAATTGTTGTGCGATCTTGATGCGGTCCACCGGGAAACGGCGGAGGTAATCGAGCGACGAATAGCCGGTCCCGAAATCGTCGATGGCGATCCGGAAGCCGGCTTGGCGCAGCCGCAGCAGAACGTCACTGTGCTCGCGGGACGCGTCCATCAGGACACTTTCGGTCAACTCGAACTCCACCTTCTGTGGCGGCACGCCGGTTTCCTGAAGAATCGCCGCGATGTCATTCTCCAGTTCGCGTGGCGTTTTGAATTGCAGAGCGGAGAGATTGATACCAATTAGCGGTGGCGCGATGCCGGCATCCAGCCATTCCTTCATCTGCCGGCAGGACTCCTGACTTTCGAGGTGTTCCGGCGGATTGTCGGCTTGGACCAAAGGGCGATCTAGAACGCCGATGGAGCGGTCGACCAGCAACACCCTGGAATGTTTGGAATCGACCATGCCCAATCCCTTATCGCCCGATCTGCTCAACAAGATGCACGCCTATTGGCGTGTGGCGAACTATCTTTCGGTTGCGAGGGCGTCGTGCGCTATCAGTGGTGAGCGACGCTATTTTCCATCGGTACAGTCACGTCGGAATGCGCTAACAAAGTCAACCGATCCGGGCGATAGAAACTCACTTCAGATGTGCGGTCTTCTCGCCCTACTCTGGCTTTGGGGCTATCTCGTCGACAACGTTTTTCTGCCGACGTTACAAAACTGGTTTGATAACTTGAGCGGTTAGCAGAAGAGCAACGGTCGCTTCTGGCACAAGCCGACGTCTTCGGTCTGTCGGTGAAGGTCCGCTTTGGGGGGTGAAGCGGACGAGGACAGGGCTGTTCGAACCTCAACTAAACCGCCCAACAAGCGTATAAGAAATTGGCGTTTACAGCCGTGAAAATTCCCTGTTATCCGCTTGGAATTCCCTGTTCTTCGGATAAATTTCCCTGATTGTTTGCTTAGGGAATTCGCTGAAAAGTCCCTGCGGCACAGCGGTTTCCTGCTCTAACATCGTCGCCATGAGACCCGAAATCGTGATTTTCCCTGTAAAATTCCCTGTTTGCAGGGAATTTAGCTGGAGATAGGTGCGATATGCACTGCGTCGCCAGCCAGGCATTCCCGCGTCGGGCCAAGCCCGATCGGAAGCGCCAGATTGGGCCGGAAATAGCGGCTTTTTACGCACTCGGCGTCGTCTCCAGACTCCCAATTCGCCGTTCTTCGGGCGCCAATTGCCGAAAGTCTCCGGCCACCTCCGCGAATATCTCGCCCTACGCAGCTCAATGTATTGGCTTTGCCAGCTCAAGGCGGAGACTTTTCGTAAATCCGCTAGCTCGAACGCCGCTTCTCCGATCATATGGATGCCGATCGGTTGTCCAACTTGTCGGCTTCAGAATTTGACATGGGCAGGGCGAAACGTCTGGGAGCGACCGTCGATGAGTTTCAGGGCAGCGAGGCTGATATCGTCGTTGCTTCTCTGGTTCGAAACAACGATGAGAAGATCGGCAAGGGATTAGGATTTTTAGCGGATGACAGGCGCGTCAATGTCCTTCTCAGTCGGGCGAGACATAAACTAGTGCTTGTAGGAAGTTGGAGTTTCTTGGCTAGGCTAACTGGCAGCTTTTTTGAGCCACCGGCTCTAACTCTCGTTCACCGGGATAGCATTGCACCGGATGCTATTACTCTAAGTCCACGGATATCGAAACTCGTAGCTTCCCCAGAAGGCGCCATCGACAGACTTTACATGAAGGAAGATGAAGCCTTCGAGGAGTGGGTTGATTGTCGGGTGACTTCAATGAAATATTTTGCTGCGGTTGTTGTCAATGGCCATGCTCTCGAAGGTCTTCCAGCTTACACCGCCCCGGCGCTGCGCTACGCGATCCAAAATGAAATGGAAGCAGATGGCAGTGGGCAAAGGACATCGACGGGCATTGTTGAAGGTGGAGTTGAACGGCGTCTTGAGACCGCGGACGGATATTGCTCCGCTTGCGTATCGCCTGACGACTTCGTTATTGGTGGACCTGCCCACTTCGAACTACTGAAAAATGTTTTCGCAAAGGCGAAGAAATTTGTTCTCATTCATACCTGTTTTGTCAGCTCTGCGGGTGTTAGTCGGTTACTACCGTTCATGGAAGAGGCGGCGGCTAAAGGTATTTACATTGACCTACTGTGGGGCCAGCGCACTGAAAAGCTCAACGAGAGCTCGCGGAAGGACTTTCTGATAACTAAGTCGATCTTCGACAAATTATCAGCCGATCTCAAAGCGCGCATACGCTTTTCGGAACGCGAAACGGGGTCGCATGCGAAGGTGGTTCTTTCGGATTCCGGGCCGGAGAATAGCTATGAAGCATATGTTGGGTCGTGTAACTGGCTTTCGTCGCTCTTTAAGTCGACAGAAGTGTCAATTCGGATTCGAGAGCCGCGCGTAATTGCTACCCTTGCTGGTGCACTTGCAACGTTGCGTATTCATCCATCTGCGCGTTGGGACGCTGATGTTTATCGCCTATCAGAGCTACGCGATACATGTCGCAAGGCGCCAGAATGCTTGGATGGAACGCATAGTATTGCTGTGGTACGAGCCCGAAGAACCGGGGCCCGTTCCACTTTGTGCCCGTAATCTCGGAGGCGATCTCGGAGAGGCTCTTGTAGGTTCGTCCCTCATAGGCAAAGCCGCCTTCCAGCACCACGACCCGATAGGTGTGCCTGTTCCAGGTCCGAACCAATTCCGACCCGGGCTTGATCCGCCTGGGTAGTTCGAGCCGGCCATTCGGCTTGGCTCTGGCAGCCTTCACCAGTTGGTCCAGCAATTTCTGGTGCTCTCGCGACAGCGCCCCATAGGCGCACCGTCTTCCTGTATGCTCAGCTGCAAGTAATGTGGTGCCGCTACCAACAAAAGCGTCGAGAACGATTTCGTCCTGTGCCGTGCAGTCTAAAATGGCGTCAGCGACAAGAGCCGTGGGCTTTATGGTGGGATGCTCGTGCAGACGATTCTCCTTGCCCTTGCGAGCAAAGCTGTTGGCTCCATCGTAATGCCAGCAGTTGGTCCGGTTTCGGCCGTGCGTCCCCAGCTGCACGTTATTTCGGTGCGAGTCGCCACCGTTGCGGAAGACAAAAATTAACTCGTGTCTTGATCTGTAGAAAGACCCCATTCCGCCGTTCGACTTGATCCATACGCATAGGTTGAGTAAGGTGAAGTTAGCGGTGGTCCCGGCTTGGTGGAGCTCCACCATATGCCGCCAGTCCATACAGACGAAAGCGACCGCACCTCGTTCGCAGTTCTGACCGACAATCGTCATGGCCTTGGTCAAGAAATCGGCGAACTCTTGTTCGTCCATTTCACCGGACGCCATAGTAAATTCGCGATGCCGAACGGCACCGTTGCCGCTAACGTGCCCGGCGATCCTCACGTTATATGGAGGATCTGTGAAAACGGCGGCGGCTTTTCTCCCTTCAAGTAACTTCTCATACGTAATAGGATCCAAAGAGCTGCCGCAGTAAAGGCGATGGCCGCCAAGTATCCATAGATCGCCTAGCTGGGAGGTAGCCGGTCCAGAGACAGTTTCGAAATCGTCAGCCTCGCCGATGTCCGATGGTGTTAGCGACTGAATCTTTATGTCGATTTCCGACGTTGCAAATCCCGTCGCCTCGATCTCGAATTCGATTGCTAGTTCTGAGAGGTCCTTTAATACGAGCGCAAGCTTTCTCTCGTCCCAGGACGAGCGATCCGTCAGCTTATTATCGGCCAACATGTGGGCCCTGGCCTGGTTCGGATCGAGATGATCCAGCTGAATCGCCGGAACGTGCGAATATCCGAGAAGCTTGAACGACAAGTCGCAGCGAGACGATGGCACCTTCTCACGCAGCGACTTTCGATATGATCGGGCAAGCGACATCTACCTCTGCCCGGGTGGAAAGCAGCTCAGGACGAGCGGCACGGTGCACAATGACAAGACGCTTCTGTATCGTGCCAGCAGGCGGGACTGCAGGATATGCCCGCTCAAACCCCAGTGCTGCCCAAAGGAGCCATCACGCAAGATCCCGCGCGACATCCATGAGCGCGCCCGCGACGTTGCCCGGTCTTTCGTTGGCTCCGAGGGCTTTGAGCAGTCGCGGCGTGAGCGCAAGAAGATCGAGATGCGCTTTGCACACCTCAAACGTATTCTGAGGCTCGACCGGCTTCGACTGCGTGGCCCACGAGGGGCCCAAGATGAATTTGTTCTGGCCGCCATCGCCCAGAACCTGCGACGGCTCGCCAAATTGGTTGCCCGGCCGCCGCCATATGCGCTTCGGTGCATCGCGTAGCGTCAGAGTTGCGTAAACATCAGGGTGCGTGGCAGCCGCTCAGGATTGAGCGGCATCAACCGCCCCGTCAAAAACCTCAATCGCAATCCTCGCCAAGCCAACCAACTACTTTCACAACAAAATCGGCACGAAACCGACATGCCGCGATGTCCAACTTGAGTCAGCTTTCAGGGCTAAACCGAACCTCACGATTTCGACCGCCGACTTCCGAGAATGTGAAGGTTTTCGGATGCCGGCCCCATGACGGAGGCGCGGCGGACACCGGGGGTGGCGTCCGCAAACCTCCAAGGGAGGAAACCGCGGGAGGTGTGCAAGGTCTTGCGT
>JBEKZZ010000127.1:0-5439 GCA_049509335.1 Bradyrhizobium sp.
CAGATCTTTCGCAAGCTTATCGTGCCGGCCTCGCTTACCGATATCTTCGCCGGGTTGAAGCTCACCGTCGGTTTTGCGTTGATCGGCGCAATCGTCGGCGAATTCATGTCGTCATCCGAGGGCTTGGGACACGCAATCTTCAAGGCCGGCTCACTCTACATCATTCCCAAGGTCTTTGCCGCGTTGGTCGCGACGATCGCGTTGGCTCTGCTTCTAACTTCTGTCGTGGGCAGAATTGAGCGATTTCTCATGCCGTGGCGCCGCGTTCATTGAGATCAGAGGGAACCTCCAAGATTACAAATCGCAAGCCCGCCATGAACCGGAGTCATTCGGCGGGGCTCACCGGATGCGTACCTATATCTCGCTCAGCGTCCTTGGCCCTTCCATGCGGCGAGGATTGATTTCGATACCTTGCAGATATAGGTGTATTTGGGATTCACGACCTGCGTGCAGCGCGCCTCGGCGATCTGGCCGAGCAGCATATACCCCTCCGTTTCGGGAATGCCCCAATCGTCGTTCATCCAGTAGACCATCTCTTCGAAGGCGATGCGCATCGCGTCTTCAAGCGGTCTGGCGCATCCGGTCGTACAAATGTGGGTAGCAGTTTCGATGCGCGGATGGTTCAAGCGGGCTGGCGCGTTGGAGAAGGAAGCGCGGACGGTGAGCGTCGCCGCGATCTCTGTGGCGCCCATGCCGTTGGCCTCGCCATCGCCCTGAATGGCGTGGCAGTCGCCCAGGAAGAGGTGAGCACCCTCTTTCTCCACACGCAGCGTGATGGCGCTGCCGGTCGTAACTTCCTGAATGTCGAGGTTGCCGCCATGCGGCCCGTTATCAACCGTGAGCACGGCGCCATGAACGGGCGCGACGCCAATCACGCCGATCATCGGGCGCACCGGAAGCTTGAGATTTTCGTTCCAGTGGACGACGCCGTCCGAGACCGCCATGACTCTGGTTTGAATTCCGAATTCCTTGCGCCGCACCCAATCCGGGAACATGCCGATCCCCGGCCACAAGGCGGTGAAACCAAGCTTGTCGAGTTCCATGCCGAGGATCTCGACCTTGAGCGCGTCGCCCTTCGTCGCGCCGACGACTTCGATCGGACCGGTTGCGCCGTTAACATAGGGAAAGGTCACGTCAGCCGGCGTAAGCTGCTGGCCGACATGTCGGATCACGCCGTCATTGACATTGATCGCGCATTCGACTTCGAAGACGTCGCCGGGAGAAACGCTGGCCACGAACGTCTCGTCGCCGGAGAGCGCGTATTTGATGTTGCCGGCCTTGCTGACTCGGATCGTCATGGGAGATTCCAGGGGCTTGAGGAGTGAAATTCGACGGCAATATTTGATCCGGATGGAGCATCGTTCAATTGCTCTGGCGAGTGATCTCGTGGGGCCACGGTTCGACGGAAGGCGCGTTGCCGGCGCGTCTGCTGGTTACGCCGCATCAATCTAACCAGGCCCGAACAGCGTTGCGAACGAAGGCAAAGTCGACTGGGTTTGACTCGGGCGCACCGGCTATATGTCCCCAGATGGACGGGATCGGCCGCAGCTCGGCGTTCGCGAGATGAGCGATCTCGTCGGCGTTGTCAGCGACCGGAAAATACAGGTCGGTCCGGGAAGGCATCAGCAGCACGTGCGCGCGAATGGCTTGCAACGCGCGGACCAAATCGCCGTCGTACAACTCGTTGGCGCTAATGTCGGAGGCCATCCAGGTGCAGACCTGGGCGTAAAGATCTTCGGCGGCGCGACGGGTAAAGCCCGGCTCCCAATGCTTGTCCAGAAAGTCGTCGAGCGTTGCGGCTCCCGCGCTGCTCAGATGCAAGCCGGCTCGGTACCAGTCCTGGCTCATCGCCCAGCCAGCGTAGACTCGCGCGAACGCGCGCATCGCCGCGACCGGCGGGCTGGAGAACCGCCCGCGACCGATGTGCTCCGGAGCGGCCTCCAGCGTGGCCAACAACGAGCCGAGGAAGACTTTGTTGTGGACGGAGGTGCGAGCGCTTCCACAGAGGATAACAGCCCGCTCCACTTGATCCGGGTACAGAGCGGCCCAGTGATAGGCCTGCTGAGCTCCCATTGAGAAGCCATACACGCAAGCAATCCGCTCGACGCCGAAGGCTTCGCGCAGCAGCCTCTGCTGTGCGCGAACATTGTCGGCCGAGGTGATCAGCGACGGATATGAAGTGGTTGTGGAGGGACTGGACGACAACCCGTTGCCAAACATATCGGGAATGACGATGAACCACCGCGTCGGATCCAGGATGCCGTCGGGCCCGATCAACCATTCGAGATCGGTGTGTTGCGCCGAATAGCTGGTCGGATAGACAATCACATTGTCACGGGCCGGCGCCAGAGCGCCGTATGTCTTCCAGCTCAGCTCCGCCGCGGGCAATGTCCCGCCTGATTGCAGCGCGAGTTCGCCGAGCGCGAACCGACCAGTCTTAGTTGCCCAATCCACAATCTGCTCCTTATGTTTGCGGTTATCCGTTTATTGATGAGAACTGGCGAGTTGTCGATTTGGATACGAAGATTTGACGACGTTGACTCTCCATTCATCTGGCGAGTGAATGGAGAGTCGTCGTCAGACCCGCACGATCATGAACCGCACACTCGACCGTTGGGGCGGCAATACGTCCGCCGCCCGTCGGGTCAAGAGGTTACGCGGTAAAGTGCGCCTTGGAGGCGTCGATCGATCCGTTCGGATAGATATACAGACCTTCAAGTTCGGCTTTGCGCCCGTGCAACAGCATGGCGGTGAACAGGGAATAGGACGGAACCTTTTCGGCGACTTTCATGCAGGCGGCGTGGACCAGCGCGCGGCGCTTTTCCAGGTCGGTTTCATTGGTTTCGGCATCTATGACCGCGTCGATTTCCGGATCCTTGCATCCGTTGAATATACCGCCAACGGGACCCACTTTCGAATAAAACATGGTCCGCAGAAACAGGTTGGGTTCGGCGGAGCCGGTGTTGAATCCGTGATCAATCATATGGGAATAGGGTTCCTGCCCCGGCTTGAGGAAGGCCGCGGTCAGGAACGCCGACGTTTCCATGACGGTCAGTTTGCAGGGGATCCCCTGCGCCTGCAATTGCGCCACGATCAGTTCGGCATATTCCTTCGTCTTCGCCCACAGGCCCGTCGACGTTGCATATTGCAATTCCGGCATTCCCTGACCGCCTGGGAAGCCGGCCTTTGCCAGAAGCTCCTGGCATTTCGCGGGGTCGTATTGAGGGTAGTTCGGGACCGCCTCGCTGCCGAACTTCACCGCCGGCAAGAAGGTGTCGCTCTTCGAACCGGCCGGTCCCATCAACTGAAGTATCTGCGACCGGTCGATCGCATGGGCAATTGCGAGTCGCACCAACGGATTGTCGGTTGGCGCCTTCGCGTTTCTAAACGCCAGAATCATGTTCTCGCCGGCCATCGTGCTGGAGACTTTGATTCGAGGATTGTTCACCAGCGTCTCGTATTGCTCGGGCTCGAGCTTCTCCGTGATGTCGATCTCTCCCGATAATAGCCCGAGCATGCGCGTGCTGGCGTCCGCAATCCAGGGAAAGCGAATGTGATTGAGGATCGGCCGGCCGTTGAAATGGTCGTCGTTCGCCGTGAGCACCGTGACGTCGCCCTTTTGTTCAACAAACTTGAACGGTCCGGTTCCGTTGAGGCGCTGCTTGAGGCGGGCGGGGTCGTCGACGTCGGATTTGCTCATAATAGGGAGGAAGGATGCGAGCAGAAAAAAGGACGACGCTGGAAATCCGCCGGCCTTGGTATGGACTCTCGCCGTCAGCCGATCGACGACCTCGACTTCGCAAACCCCCGGATACCATGGCGCCGTCTTATTGCGCTGCGACGCATACTCGAATGTCGCCTTGACGTCTTCCGCGGAAAACGGCTTTCCGTCGTGAAATTTGATGCCGTCCCGAAGGCTATATTCGATTGTATAGAAATCGATCAGCTTCTGGCCTGTGGCGAGTTCCCAAACCACTTCGCCAGGATTTTCCCGCCGCAGCGGCATGCGGAAAAGCTGACCCATCACATGCAATTCCATGTAGTGCTGAGGCAGTATGGTGTGGCTGGTCGGGTCCCAGTTGCCTGTGACGGGCTCGCTGTGAGCCTGGACCATCGTGTCGCGGGCTGCAGCCGAGGCGCGCGTGACGAACGGCGTCGGCAGCGCGAGCGATGCGGACCCCGCAGCGATCCCCTTTATTAGCGATCGACGTGAAGTGTTGATCATTTGCCAATGTCCTTTTCTTGCTGTCTATGAGCCTGCGAATCTCTTGCCGACGAACCCGGTTCGTGTCTTCGTCGCTTGTTCAGTCGTGTCATCGTGAAGCCAATGTCTCCTCGACGGCGGTGTTGAATGAACGGGCTTGCTGCCCGCGATCTCGTCGCGCCTCCGGTTCACGCCGCCACCAACGACAGGGACGCTGCCGGAGCCGTGACGTGGCATGCCGCGAACCGACCGGGCTCCCGCTCGACGAGCGGGGGTTCGATCCGTCGACAGACCGCGACGGCCTTGGGGCAACGAGCAGCGAAACTGCAACCCGGCGGCAAATCGATTGGATTGGGCGGTTCGCCTTCCAGCAGGCAGTCCTCGGCGCGATAGGGTTTGGCGTCCAGGGTGGGGACCGCGGAGAGCAACGCCATCGTGTAGGGATGACCCGGGTCGTAAAAGAGGCCCGCGGTGTCCGCGATCTCGACCAATTTGCCCAGATACATGACAGCGATGCGGGTGCAGGCGCGACGCACCATCGCAAGATCGTGCGAGATGAAGAGGTAGGTCAGGCCATGGCGGGCTTGCAGACGTTCGAACAAATCCAGCAGACGTCCCTGCTCGACGGGGTCGAGGGAAGAAAGGGTCTCATCGAGGATCATCAGGCGGGGTTCGAGGATCAGCGCCCGTGCGATGTTGACGCGCTGCCGCTGGCCCGCGCTCAGCCCTACCGGCAGACGTCCCGCGTCATCCGGAGAAAGGCCGACCTCCGCCATTACCTCACGCGTCCGGTCGGCAATCGTCCGGCGGCTCTCGCCATGCACGGCGAGTCCCACCCCGATGCTCTTGCCGACGGGCATATGTGGGGGAATGCAATTGTAGGGATCCTGGAGCACGAGCTGAAATCGTCGCCGCATGTTGAAGCGCTCGCGGTTCGTCATGTCCCCGATGCTGGCGCCCTCGAACAGAATGCGCCCACTGTCAGGCGTTTCTATCCACGATAGCAGCCGCGACAGGGTCGACTTCCCGCACCCGGATTCCCCGACAAGACCAAAATTTTCCCCGGCAAAAACGTCGAAGCTGACGCCGCGCACCGCTTGAACGAGTTTGTGGCCGAAGAAGCTTTCTCGGGTTGCGACCTTGTAGATTTTGGCGACATCGTCGACCCGAAGGATCGGGTCGCCGGAGCCTGCCAGCGCGGCGGGTTGCTCGTCGCCGGTCCAGATGCGCGGGGT
>JBEKZZ010000128.1:0-5408 GCA_049509335.1 Bradyrhizobium sp.
CACGTAACTGAAAAGCGAGCCGGACCGTTCGTCACTCCCCCGCATCGCGACCCCCAAGTCAAATCCGGGTCCCAGAGAATCATGATACGAAACGCTTCGCTACCGACTTCTTCAACAGCCTGCTAAACGATCCAGGAATGGCTTGAGCCAGCGTCCAAGCTCGTCTTCCCACCTCGACTTCGTGTCCACCATGGTCGGCCCTCCAAAAGCCGACCACCCATGAATCATTGAAAATCTGATTCGGGAATCCAGTTTCGCCAATCAATCGCTAAAATCTGCCAAAGTAGTGCTAGTTTGCCCGCAGTCGTGGCAGCATATTGGAAAGAAGAGATGGATGCAAAAACGCCTTACAGAGGCGCTGCGGCCAGTCCCTTGAGGATGGCGCTGCCCGACCCGTATTACGGACGCGGATGGTAGGTGAAAAAGGCGGGCGCACTGGCCTAGGACCAGAATCGAAAGGGCCGCTTCATGAGCGGACCAAAAAGCCCCGCTCCGGAGGTCTTGGAGCGGGGCCTCACGTTTTGGCTTTCCAGTCTGCCTTAGTCGCCGGGCCGGTCGTTGACACCTTCACCACCAGGGCGTGATCTATCGCGGGCGCCTGGCTCGCGACCTGGACCGGACTTGGCCATTCCGTTTGTACCGGGTTCGTTTCGACCGTGGGTGTCTAGAGTAGTACCGACGGTTCCCCCGGAGCCTTTGACCGTACCCGACGTTCCAGGGACTTGGGTGCCAGTGGCGTTGCCGTTGCCCGCTTGTGCGAATGCGAGGGAGCTTGTAAGGGCGAACGCTGTCGCCAGAGCAATTGTTTTGAGTTGCATGGTTTCCTCTCCTGTTAAGGTAGGAAAACCCCCGAGAGTTGGAAATGTTCAACTCGCCCGGGAAAATGGTGCGACGTTCAAGAAACGGCCCGCCGCGCTGGAGAACGCGACGGGCCTGCCCTTCAAAGCAGCCCGCGGTTGGGATCGCGGGCGTTTGTTTCTCTGCAATGTGCATGCTGTGGAGACGCAAAAGGACACGGCCGGCCATTCTGGGGGTAGGGAGCAGCGGTCGGCCGTGCCGGGCCGCGGCGGTGCTGGCGGTCGTAGCGACCCGAGGAACAAGCAAACGGCGCGGCGGGGTTCCTAAAAAATAGATCAGGCTCGGCTGGCTTCCAGCTATCGAATCGGACACCGCAGACGCAGCGCATTATCGATGACGGAATTTGCGACGGCAATTTTTCACCGCGGGCCCAAGCTGCATATTTCTCTTCTGTGAAATCCCGCTGATGGCGCCACTCGTCAAACGCACCGTCGGGGATCCGGGGCAATAGGTCCCTCCAGTCCACCTCAAAGCCGACGCGGGCTTCCTCGAAGCTGGCCGCCGTTCCCTGGCGATGTTGTCCCGGATTCAAGCCGGGCTGGAACCCACAAGACCATTGCCATTGCCATTGATCGACGTCGATCGGAACTCCAGCGCGCTGGCCAATGGAGCCGACGCGCACGTCACCGTAATAAACGCAGGTCTCCCGGTGTGGGTTGTCGCCGCGGCATCGGGTGAGGGTAGGCATCCCCAATGATTCCGGTGATTTGCGGAGGAGGGAAGCCGCTAGGGCTAGTCTTGGGTCAAGCGTTCCATGCCACGATTGGTTGTCGAGACAGCGACCGTCTGTGGGTCCGCCAGAACTAGCAGCCGTAACCAGCGTTGGGCCATCTGGAGCCAAGCTTGCTTTTCGGCAGGATCTACAGCCCGGTCCGCGTGTTGTCGGGCATCTTCGAGGTAATATCGGTATCTCGTGGCGTTGAGCGACATGGCCCATTAAAAAGTCTGGCGAAGCGTTTTGGTTCCTTGCAGCTGCTACAACGAAAAGCCCGGCGCGCGAGGCCGGGCTGATCGCAAATATGAATATCCGAAATGCAATGCACAAAGCTAACCGGGTACCGGCCCGTTTCCATCACCCGTTTGGGTGAATGGTCCCTTTAGATTTTAGGAGTGGTCCTTTTTGAGGTACGATGCCGCCAGCGAACCGGTCGGGTAGCCGCTTTAAAGAGCGTCGGGCTTTTTTGTGCGCAGTCAAATAAAAGGGCCAGTCTGTTTGACCGGAGCCGTTACCCGCAGGAGGCTTTGGGGGGCGAATGATGAAGCGGGTAGAAGCAGAATACTAGATCGCGCGCCGACTCTGAGTTGAATCTTTGACAGTATGTTTCCCGATTTTTCAGCCAGCAGACATGCGCGGGGCTTCGGTCCCACGCTCCTGTCTCTCGCAGTGAGCGAGACCGTCATTGCCCAGCAGGCGCTGATGGTTCTGATACAACACCAGGCGGTGCGCAACGATATCGGACGATCATCGGTTTAAGGATATTCCGAGCTGGTCATTCCGTACCGCCACGATGGCTTCGTGGAGCGTCGTAAAGATTTGAGCTTCTCCGATAGTCGTCGTGATTTGGTGCCGATCCATGTCGGATCGAAGGTAGGGGCTGACACGCGCGAAGACGATTCCGACCTTTTGGCGAGCCAGATCATCAAGGAGATCGCGGACGGATTTTGCGGCGGAATAGTCGATATCCGTTATCGCACCTGCGTCGACAATAAACCACCGGGTTGGTGTCGGTGCGTGCTTGACGAGGCTGCGCACTTCGTCCGTGAAGCGATGAGCGTTCGCGTAGAATAAATCCGAATTGAAACGATATATGATAAGACCCGGCTCGGTCTCCTTGCCCGGCGCAGCGGGAACAGGAACCCATCGGCCGCTGGCGTTTGGTGCGAGAACAACGGTGTGCGGGTTGTAGCTGTGGCGTACATGTCTGAAGAGAGATAGCGCGATGGCCAGTAGGATACCTTGCTCGACGCCGATCGCGACAACAGCCGCCGCGGTGAAAACGGCAATGTAAAATTCGCCCGGGCTTTCGCGGCGAATATCAAGCAGCCTCGCCACGTCGATCATCCCGATTGCGATCGTGAATACGATGCCGGCCAGAACGCAGCGCGGCAGATACTGAAGCGGCCCCGTCAGGAACAACAGGACCAGCAGCACGACGCTAGCAAAAGCCAGTTGGGCGATCTGGCTGCGGGCGCCCGCGCGATCCGCCATCGCAGTCTGGGTCGGGCTCCCGTTGACCACGAACGCTCCGGTTACCGCGGCGACAGCATTTGCGGCCGACAGTCCGAGGATGTCCGCGTCCTCATCTACGCGCTCATGGTATTGCGAGGCGAATGCACGAGCCGTGGCCGCGCTTTGCGCTATTATCATTGCAAAGCAGGAAGCGGCCACCGGCAGCAGTTTCAGCGCCTCGCTCCAGGTCACGTCGGGCAGCCCGATCGCAGGCAACCCTCCGGGAATCGGACCGATGACCGCAATGCCCCGGTCTGCGAAATGGAACGCCGCGCTCGCCGCAATCGTCCCTATTACCGCGAATAACGAAACAGGAAGGAGCGGGGCGACGCGCTGGCCGAGCAGGACACTGCCCGCCACAAGCGTTGACAACGCCAAGGTTGGGAGACTGGCATTCGGAAGACCCTGTAATATCTCCCATGCCTGAGCAAGCGTGTTGTGTGAGCTTACTGACACGCCCAACATGTCACCCAGCATCGCCGTTCCGACCTGAACTCCGACACCGGTGAGAAACCCGACCAGAACCGTGCGGGACAGGAAGTCGGCCAGGAATCCCAACCTGAATATCCACGCCAGGAACAAGAGGCCGGCGGTCAGGAGCGCCACCATGCCAACCAGTTCAACGTATTGTTCACCGCCAGGCGCGGCCATTTGCGATAACGAACTTGCAAAGATAACGGCAGTCGCCGAATCGGCGGCTACGACAAGATGCCGCGAGGAGCCGAAGACCGCGAACGCTACCAGCGGCAGGAGCACGGTGTAGAGCCCGGTGACCAGAGGCATGCTAGCGATGCGCGCATAGCCAAGCACCTGCGGAATGTTCATGGATGCAAGGGTTACACCCGCAAAAACGTCCCGTACGGCTGTGCTACGATTGAAGGGCTTGAGGCTTTTGAAAAGGATTGCCCGCATTGCTGTGCACCTTGATCGGCATAGTCTAGCATCACTCTCGCAATGTCCCGAGCCGCTCTAGGTGATATTCCCATCCGCTCATCGCCCATAATCCCGCTGATTTGCGATTCGGGAAAGCCGCTACGGCTTGGGATTCGGGAAAGTCATATCACTGTGTCTCGTGGAAAGATGGCTGGCACGGAACTAACGCTGATGGAGCGGATTGACGGTAAAGGGAGCACCCAGATTGGGTGTCGGTCCGATGGAACGTCGTTTGAACGCATCTTCGCTGTAAGCTGCGATAAGCTTATGTCTTTCTCGGCATTTATTTGGGTTTATCGGCAATATCGCCAAATCAAGAGTTGGCTTGAAAAAACCGGCGCGTGGCAAGCAATGCGCCGCCTAAGCGGGGCTATCCGAACATACCGTCGGGAGCTATCTGACGCCCCAAAGGCCGGCTCGGATTTCGTTCGACCAACGGTGAGTTGTCGTCGGGCGAAAAAGGGCACGCAAGGATACTGGACTCCGATGCCGCATTTTTTCAAGCGATCAATCGCATTCTGGAGTTGTTCTTTCCTAATTTTTCTCAGCGGCTGCAGTGCAAAGCCTGAATGCGAGTCTTTCGAAACGCGGGATGCCGTCCTCAAAGCCGTTTCGAACGACCACAATAATTCACTAGGCAGATACGCTGCCGAAAATTCGGCCACGGCGAAACCGAATGACGCCAGTTCTGAAAGTGAAAAAGCGAGACAGCAGCCGTTATATCTTCTCGGCGAAACCATAGTCACGACGTCAACGAGCAAGGACAAGCGAACGCTGACATGTAGCGGCTCGATGTCTGTGACCGTCGGCGACACGAAAGCCTCAAAACAGATCGACTTCACCGTTCAACAGTTGTCGGATGGCAAATTATCCGTATCGGTCACTCCATTCCAGTTTTGATAAATGCGCACTCGGGTTCCACACGTTGTGATGTAGCTTAGTTGGCAACTCTTCCGAGATGCCTTTGAATGGCCACGTCGCGAGAAAGGCTCTGCGAGAACCGCCCCAACTGGTGGCGACTACAGTTCTGCCCCCAATGGCGAAATCCACAGAACCGAGAACTCAATCAAAATCTGCCACAAACTGTTCCGGGGGGATGAACTAGTTTTGGGCGCTGCCTGTTGTGGACCATTATCCGGCATCGTTCTAAGCCTAGGGTATTGCGGGCCGTTCATGGTGCGTTCTAAATGGAAAGGTGTTTCCAAAAACGGGCAAGTTCTTTCCGATTTGCCTCCGTGATCCCGAAATCCCGCCTAGGGCCTAGTACCCGGAATCATTGATCCGCGAAACGTGCTTTGAGACGTTTTTGGTGGACTTGGGACTTGGTCCAGACGAACGGTTTGGCGTCGGCGTTGTAGTCATTAATGAATGCATCGATGTGCTCTCT
>JBEKZZ010000129.1:0-5403 GCA_049509335.1 Bradyrhizobium sp.
AAGCTTTACGATCGTGACATATCGAAGCCAGCCACGGATGCACAAGAAGCGTTTCAGTGGACTTATTTCGCCTATCTCGGCGCCATCAAGGAAGCCAACGGCGCTGCGATGTCAATTGGCCGCATCTCGACCTTTCTGGACATCTATGTCGAACGCGACCTGAAGGGCGGAGTCCTCGACGAAGCCCGCGCGCAAGAACTCTGGGATCAACTGGTGCAGAAGCTCCGCATCGTCCGCTTCCTGCGCACCCCTGATTATGATGCGCTGTTCAGCGGTGACCCCTACTGGGCAACCGAATGCGTCGGCGGCATGGATCTGGACGGCCGAGCGCTGGTGACCAAGAGCAGCTATCGCATGCTCCACACCCTCTACAATCTCGGTCCGGCGCCCGAGCCGAACATCACGGTTCTCTGGTCCAATCACATGCCCGCGACCTTCAAGCGTTACTGCGTCAAGGTCAGCCGCGACACCTCCTCGCTCCAGTACGAGAACGACGACCTGATGCGCCCCTTCTGGGGCGATGATTACGGCATCGCCTGCTGCGTCTCGGCCATGCGGCTCGGCAAGCAGATGCAGTTCTTCGGCGCCCGCGTCAACCTCGCCAAGGCCCTGCTCTACGCGATCAACGGCGGGCGCGACGAAGTATCGGGTGACCAGATCGCACCCCAGGCACAGCCTGTCGTCGGCGATGTCCTCGACTTCGACGACGTGATGGCAAAGTTCGACACCACGATGGAATGGCTGGCGCGTACCTACGTGCACGCCATGAACTGCATCCACTACATGCACGACAAGTACTTTTACGAACGCCTGGAAATGGCGCTTCACGACCGCGACATCCTCCGAACGATGGCGTTCGGAATAGCCGGATTGTCCGTGGTCGCCGACAGTCTGAGCGCTATCAAGTACGGCAAGATTCGCGTGATCCGCGACGCGAACGGACTGATCGTCGATTATCAGAACGAAGGAAACAAGGCCACGCCACAGTTCGGCAACAACGACGATCGGGTCGATCAGATCGCATCGCAAATCGTGACCAGCTTCATGGAGAAGATTCGCAAGCATCCGACCTATCGCAACGCAACGCACACGCAAAGCGTTCTCACGATCACGTCGAACGTGGTGTACGGGAAGGCGACGGGCAATACCCCCGACGGCCGCCGGAAGGGCGAGCCGTTCGGCCCCGGCGCGAACCCGATGCATGGACGAGACAGCCACGGCTGGCTTGCGTCCTGTCTTTCGGTCGCCAAGCTTCCCTACCGGGATGCGCAGGACGGCATCAGCTATACGGTGTCGGTTGCCCCCCAGAAGGCGCATCTATCCGACGACCAGCTTGTCGACGAAGCGGTGAAAGCATTCGACGTCTACTTCAACCGCGGCGGTTTCCACATGAACCTGAACGTGATCGACCGGGAGACGCTCGAGGACGCGATGAAAAACCCCGACAAATATCCGCAGCTCACGATCCGCGTGTCCGGTTATGCCGTCAACTTTGTTCGACTGACGCCGGAACAACAGAGGGATGTGATCAGCCGAACGTTCCACGGTCAGATCTAGTCGGGGTTCGAAAAATGTCGACCGTGCAGCCACTTGAGCCCGGGAGTCGCCACGACCTCCGGGTCGGACTTTCGCCCAACGCTCCTGATGAGGACAAGGTCAAGGACGAGGAAGGCTCGTTTGGCTATTGCCACTCATACGAAACGTCGTCGCGATTCGACGGACCGGGCCTGCGTGTCGTCCTGTTCGTGTCGGGCTGCCTGCTTCGATGCACTTACTGCCACAACCCGGACACATGGCATCTCAAGGACGGCACCTACGTCTCGGTGGATCAGGTTCTCAGCCGTCTGGGCGACTTCGCGCCCGTGATTCGCGATCTAGGTGGCGGCCTGACGATATCGGGCGGTGAACCAATGGTGCAGGTCGCCTTCACGCGACGCATATTTTCCGGTGCGAAGGCGATGGGCCTGCATACGGCGATCCAGACATCCGGATTTCTCGGCGACCGCGTGGACGATGCCTATTTGTCCAACGTCGACCTTGTTTTGCTCGACATCAAGAGCTCCGATCCCGCGACCTACCGCGCAGTGACCGGCCGCGATCTCGCGCCGACGCTACGCTTCGCGGAGCGCCTGGCCTCGCTATCGAAACGGACCTGGGTCCGCTTCACGCTTGTTCCGGGCGAGACCGACGATCCGGCGAATGTCGAAGGCATAGCTCGGTTCGTTGCGCCCATGAAAAACGTCGAATGGGTCGAGGTGCAGCCGTTCCATCAGATGGGCTTGTTCAAATGGAAGGCAATGGGACTCGAGTACAAGCTCCTCGACACCCCGACACCAAGCCGCGATCTGATCAACAGGGTCATAGGGCAATTCCGAACCGCTGGCTGTCAGGTGCGCTGACCGGCTCGCAGTCAAAACGGGGGAAACGGACATGCTGGATCTGACTCGCGAGATCATCGGTAACCAACCGATATTGACGGCCTTCCTCGCAATCGGATTAGGTTACCTCGTTGGCCAGATCAGCATCGGCGGATTTTCTCTCGGAGTCGGTGCTGTGCTGTTCGTCGGCCTCGCCATTGGCGCATTCGCGCCGAAAGCCCAGATCACAGGGCCGATCGGTCTGACCGGTCTGATCATGTTCCTCTACGGAATCGGCATTCTTTACGGCCGCCAGTTCTTCGAGGGGATGGTGGGTGTCGGGCAGAAATACAATCTGCTGGCGTTGGTCGCTTGCCTGGCGGGCCTTCTTGTGGCTCTCGGCCTCGGCCATATCTACGGTATCAAGGTCGGGCATACGCTCGGCATCTACGCCGGATCAATGACAAGCACTGCGACACTCCAGGCAGCGCTCGATGTCGTCAAGAACAAGGAACCCTCGATCGGTTATTCCATCGCCTACCCGTTCGGCGTTATCGGCCCGATCCTGTGTATCTACTTCATGGCACGCGTCGTGAAGCCGAAGTTTCCGCCGAAATCGCAGCGCTTCCACATGGGTGAGATTTCGATCGGGCAAAACTTTTCCGGCCAACGCCTTGGCGATCTGTCAGCGGATACGCTTGTCGATCTGCGGGTCACCATGGTTCGCAAGGGCGACCACAATCTCGTCCCTGCGCCGGATACCGTCCTTTCCGCCGGCGACGCTCTCCTGGTCGTGGCCGAGAGCGAACAAGCGATCGCAGAGGCGGCCGCTCAGCTCGGCAAACTCGAGCCGGGTCGGTTGGCGAGCGACCGCGCCGATCTCGATTACATCCGCGTCTTCGTCGGAAAAGCCAACGTTGTCGGCGTACCGCTTGCCAGCCTGCCGATGCCGGCCGGTTACCCCACCCACCTGTTGCATGTCCGCCGCTACGACGCCGACCTGGTACCCTCGCCTGACCTGATGCTCGAATTCGGTGATCGTGTCGGTGTGCTGACGCCGCCCGACCGGAAGGAAGAGATCCGCCGCCACTTCGGCGACACCGTAAAAGCGGCCGCCGAGTTCAGCTATGTGTCGCTCGGGGTCGGAATGGTTCTCGGCATCCTTCTCGGTCTCATCCCAATTCCCATTCCGGGCGTTGGTGTCGTCACGCTCGGCATCGGCGGCGGCCCGCTGATCGTAGCCCTTATTCTGGGCAAGCTGCGGCGTACCGGCCCGATGCTTTGGACGATGCCATTGCCGGCCAATATCGTTCTGCGAAACTTTGGTCTTGCGATTTTCCTCGCCACCGTCGGCGTCAATGCCGGACAACCGTTCGTTCGCACCATCGCAGAATCCGGCTTCACGATGCTGTTCATCGGCGCCGCCGTTCTCCTGACCACCGTTTTCATCGTTCTTGTCGTCGGTCATTATGTGCTCAAAATTCCCTACGACGATCTCGTCGGCGTGGCGTCCGGCGCGACGGGAAATCCGGCCATTCTTGTCTACTCGACCAAGATGGCGCCGACCGAACGCCCGGATATTGGCTACGCGATGATCTTCCCGTCGATGACGCTGGTGAAAGTGATCGCGGTGCAAATTGTCGGCCTTTTGACCATCGGCAGCCCTTCGGGATGACCGCGCGATGAAGCCGCCTGTGTCCCGCCTCGAAACTCCCTCGCCTCTGACTGTGACGTTTGAGGCGGTGATGCCCGCGGCGATGGCCGTTCTGGCTGAAGAGGGCGGGATCAAGCGGGCCTCACTGGACCCGATGGTGTCCTTTGTGCTCAGCGTCCTCGCGGGTGCGTTCGTCGCCTTCGGTGCAATCTTTGCCACCACCGTCTTGGCAGGCACGATGACGACGTTTACCGCGGACGGCACCCTGGCGTCGTCGGCTGTACTTCCTTATGGCATCGGCCGGCTACTGGCCGGCCTTGCCTTCTGCGTCGGCATCATTGCCGTCATCATCGCGGGCGCAGAACTCTTCACAGGCAACAACCTGATCGTCATGGCCTGGGCAAGCGGCAAAGTGACGACGTCTGCGCTCATGTTCAACTGGGTTCTGGTTTTCACCGGAAACTGCGTCGGAGCTATTCTCACGGCTGGCCTGATGTTCCTCACCACACAGTACACGTTCGGCGGGGGCGCCGTCGGCCTGGTTGCCTTGAATACGGCAAATGCCAAGGCCGCATTGCCGCTGGTGCCGGCATTCACGCTGGGCATCATGTGCAACGCGCTGGTCTGCCTCGCGGTCTGGATGTGCTACAGCGCCAGGACGAACGTCGATCGCGTGTTGACGGCCGTGCCACCGGTCGCCGCCTTCGCCGCGGCCGGGTTCGAGCACTGCATCGCGAACGTCTACTTCATTCCGATGGGGCTGTTCATCAAGGCCGGTGCGCCGGACTCGTTCTGGAAATCGGTAAACAGGACCGCGGCGGATTTTCCGGACCTGACCTGGAGCAATTTCATCTGCAACCTCGTTCCGGTTACGGCCGGAAACATCCTCGGCGGCTCTCTCATGGTCGCCGCCGCCTATTGGTTTGTGTACCTGCGGAAGAGAGCGGACCAGCCGCGCCCTTGAGCCGAGAACGCCTAGGTGACGCTTTGTTACGACGCCTTCGCGTGAGGATCAAAAGGCGCCACGTTCGACCGCTGCTCCGAAAGTCCGGTAGCCTCGACTCCAAAGAGCTCGGCGACGAGCTTTAGCCGTCTGGCGACTTCCCCAGAGATTTCGGCGCTTGCCGACAACACCTCGCGGATCGCGGCGAAGACTGCGCGACGCTCACTGGCGTTTTCAGGTAACAGCTTCGGAATAGCCGCCAATGCCGCTTCCTGGTCCAGGAGCAGCATGAAGAACTGCTCACGCACCAGCATCTTGAACCGCGGCAGCGTCATCCGAGCGCCCGTGTCGTTGCGACGGAGCTGCCGCAGCGCTTCGAGGCTGCGTTCATCGACCATTCCGCGCGCCGATCCTGCGTAGAGCAGGCCGCGGATTCCGGCTTCCCGAAG
>JBEKZZ010000013.1:0-88298 GCA_049509335.1 Bradyrhizobium sp.
TCATGGGTCGAGGTTAGCATGACAATCGAGAACAGCCGATATAAGGCTTTCCCAAGGAGAGGAACGGCCCGGAGTGGAAATAGAATGAAGGTGATCGGGATTGCCGGATGGAGCGGCGCGGGGAAGACGACCCTGATATCGCGCGTCATTCCGTATCTGCGTCAGCAGGGGCTGCGTGTTTCGGTGATCAAACATGCACACCACGATTTCGACGTCGATGTTCCGGGCAAGGATTCCTGGGTGCATCGGCAGTCGGGTGCCGAGGAGGTATTGGTGTCGTCGGCCAACCGCTGGGCGCTGATGCACGAACTGCGTGGCGTGGCGGAACCGGAACTGCCGGAGTTGTTGAAGAAGATGTCGCCGGTCGATCTGGTGGTGATCGAAGGCTTCAAGTCGGCGCCCATTCGCAAGATCGAGGTGCATCGCAAGGCCAACGGCAAGCCGCCGTTGTTTCCCGGTGATCCCGCCATTGCCGGCATTGTGACGGATGTAGCGATTGAAACCAGGCTTCCCGTGGCGCATCTCGACGATATCCCGGCGGTCGCCGCGATGATGCAGAAGTATGCGCAATGATCCCGACCAGGCTTGATCTGACCGGGCTGAAATGTCCGCTGCCTGCGCTGCGGACAGCGAAGGCATTAAAAGTGCTCTCGCCGGGCGACGTGCTGGAAGTCCACTGCACCGACCCGCTTGCGGTGATCGACATTCCAAACCTGGTTCGCGAGACCGGCGACAAGCTGGAAATCACCGAGCGCACCGAACAGCGGATTGTTTTTTTGATCGAAAAAACAAATCACCCGATTGGAAATATCAATGCATCTTCATCTGATGGCCCGCGAAACAATCGGGGCAACTAGTTGTATCTTGCTCGCGGTGGAACTGAGAGCGAGCGTGGGCCATCGCTACCTTTTGCCTATCGACATAGGCGCGTGCTTCTGCACCAATTCTTGTCAGCGACGTGCCGCGCATGCTGGCACACCGGCAAATTGTGCAGAGCACAAACAGAAGCCTTAGCGCTGTGCCGGAAAATCTGGTTATAGAATTATTGCGACACAGACCTGTCCGGCAAAGGGCAGCTGTAGGGGAGGACTGAATGACGACAATTAGCAGCGCGGGTGCTGTGCCTGGCGCGGAAGCGGGAATTCTCGATCGCGAGCATACGATCGCAAAGGCCGGCTTCAACCGCTGGCTGGTGCCGCCGGCCGCGCTTTGCATTCATCTGTGCATCGGCATGGCGTACGGCTTGAGCGTTTTCTGGTTGCCGCTGTCGCTGTCGATCGGAATCAACAAGCCGGTGGCTTGCGAGAATCCATCTCTGTTCGGGCAACTATTCGCCACCACTTGCGACTGGCAGGTTACCAATCTCATCTTTGTCTTCACGATTGCTATCGTCGTCCTGGGTTTGTCCGCCGCAGCTTTCGGCGGATGGCTGGAGCGCGCTGGTCCACGTAAAGCCGGCGTCGTCGCCGCCCTTTGCTGGTCGGGCGGTTTCGCGATCTCGGCATTGGGCGCCTATGTCCACCAACTCTGGCTGATCTGGCTCGGCCTCGGCCTGATTGGTGGCGTCGGTCTGGGACTGGGCTACATCTCCCCGGTCTCGACCCTGGTGAAGTGGTTTCCCGACCGCCGCGGCATGGCGACGGGCATGGCGATCATGGGATTCGGCGGCGGCGCCATGATCGGCGCGCCACTTGCGAACCTGCTGATCAACACCTTCAAGACTCCTACCGAGGTCGGGGTCTGGCAAGCGTTTCTAACTCTGGGTGCGATATACCTCGTCTTCATGATGATCGGCGCCTTTGCCTATCGCGTGACGCCGGACGGCTGGAAGCCCGATGGCTGGACACCGCCCAGCGAAAACAAGACGATGATTTCGCAGCACCATGTCCATCTCGACAACGCGCACAAAACCCCGCAATTCTGGCTGATCTGGTTTGTGCTGTGCATGAACGTGTCCGCGGGCATTGGCGTGCTGGTGATGGCTTCGCCACTGCTCCAGGAAATTTTCGCCGGCAACTTGATTGGCCTTCCCGGCGTGAAGTTCAACGCGCTCAACACTGAACAGAAAGCCACGATTGCGACGATTGCAGCCGGTTTTGTCGGTCTGCTGTCGTTGTTCAACATCGGTGGCCGTTTCTTCTGGGCGTCGCTGTCGGACTATATTGGCCGCAAGAACACCTACTACTGTTTCTTCCTTCTCGGTATCGTGCTCTATGCGCTGGCACCGTCTTTCGCCCACATGGGATCAAAGGCGCTGTTTGTCGGCGCGTTCTGCATCATCCTAACGATGTACGGCGGCGGCTTCGCGACGATCCCGGCCTATCTTGCCGACATCTTCGGAACGCAGTTCGTGGGAGCTATTCACGGGCGGCTGTTGACGGCGTGGTCGGTCGCGGGTGTCGTCGGACCGTTGCTTGTCGGCTATATCCGTGACGCTCAGCTTCAGGCGGGGATTGAGCGCGCACTCGCTTACGACAACACGATGTATATCCTGTCCGGCCTGCTTATCATCGGCCTTGTCTGCAATTTCTTCATCAAGCCCGTCGATCCCAAGTGGAATATGAGCGGAGACGAAGTTGCCAAATTGCAGGCGGTGACCTTGAGGAGCGCAGGAAACGTGCAAAGCGGTTCGTTCGGCATCGGCAAGGGCGGCCTCGATGTGAGCGCGGCGCTGTTCTGGCTGTTCGTCAGCATTCCGCTCGCCTGGGGAGTCTGGAAGACACTTGCGAGCGCAGCCAAGATCTTTTGATGGCGGCAGGTCTTTTAATGTCGCGGAACGCCGTCGGCGTTTCGCGACACTTCTCCTCAACCAACAATCAAGGAATTAATCCAAGGGGGATTTCCGATGCTTCGTATTTCAGCCTGCCTCGTCGCCGCGTTTCTGCTCGCCGGCAGCGTCCACCACGCCTCGGCGCAGACCACGGACGCCAAGCCTTCGAGGATGAAGCTCACGGTTCAAAAGCTGAAAGAGATGAAAGCAAAATGGATAGCGAACAGGCCCAAGCTCAAAGCTTGCCACGCCGAGGTGAGGGCGAAGGGGCTCGCTGGCGACGACCGCTGGTTCTACATCGCAGACTGCATGGACAGGACTTGAGGCGCGAGCAGCACATCGCAAGCATCAAACTGTATCTGACGGTGCGCGCGCAACGGCAGCCAATTTGGTGATGCAGCGCGAGAGGAACGCCATGCGGCGCTTGATTCCCCTCAGATACGGCAAAAGGGGATTGCCCTGATTTTCGAGGTCCAGCTCGAATCGCTCGTACAGAAAGATCGTCGCGCAACCCGCGGGCCGTGACATCCCTTTTGCAAATGCCGGTGCGGAGCTTTTCAGCAAGAAGGCGCCGCCACTCTCTCCCCTGGCGTCGCGCGCCAGCCAAAGCCGTCGGCGTCGCGTCCGATATAGAACGCGGGGATCGAAACATTCAGAATGCCCCTGGACTACTTCACCGGCATTGATTGCGAATCTAGCTGAGGCCGAGGGGCACGGCAGTTGGAGCTACGTGATCATTCCGGCGCTCGATCCAGGCAATTGGCGGTTGCGCTGTCGTCAGACGAACGATTCAGCGAGTGCCAGATAGAGCGCAAACAGAAACCCCCCGACCGTCGGGAGCACGACGAGCGAACCGCCTTCTTCCAGCGCGACGGGAATCATCGCATGGGCGACGAGCGCGAGCACGGCCCCGCCCGCGACGGCCTGGGCGAAAATTGCCAAAAGCGCGTCGCTGCTGCTTATCAGGGCTTTTCCCGCTGCTGCAGCCACCACGCCTGCAATCAATACTGTTGACCAAAGACCGAAGATCGCCGAAGGGCGATAGCCGGCCTTGGTCAGCATCGATGCGCTCGCGGCTGCTTCCGGGATTCCTCCAAGAAACATTCCCAGCATAAGGGTCAGCGACAGATTTCCGATTGCCGTGAACTTCGCGCCGATGACGAGGCAGCCCGGAATGGTGTCGAGAATATTTCCGAAGACGATCGCCATTCCGGCGCCGTTGGCGGCCTCCACCAGCATTTTGCCGGTTTCGCGCCGGTTGAGGTGTTCGAGACTTCCGCCCGCGACTTTGGCCCACAGGGCGGCATCGGCTCCTCCCGCGCTGAGATTGCTGATCGCCCGCTGATGGCTGATGCGTTTCACGGCATCGGCCAATTCGCCGTCCGCCGCGACGAGCTCTTCGAAGTCCTGCTTTCCGATCCGCAGCAGATCTGAATTTTCAGCGGCTCGAATTGTCGCAGTGCGCGGATCGCCGCTCAGCAGAGACATCTCCCCGAACGCGTGACCCTCGCCGAGCACTGCGATGGGGCTGTTCGCGGCTTTGTCTCCGCTGGTATTACCTGTCAGAACCTCGACTTTCCCACGCGCGACAATATAGAGGGCATCACCTGCATCTCCGGCCCTGAACAGAATGTCACCCGCCGTGAGCTTCAGTTCATGAATACGCGGCAGGATGTGCTCGATTTGCTCCGCCGGCAAGTGGCGCATCAGATCGCTTTTCGCCAGGAGCTTGATCCGTTCCTGCGCATCCGCCTGTTTGCGTGCCAGCGCATATTCGCGAAACTGGGTGACGTAGCGAACGGCTGCTCCCTTTTTCTCCAGAGCGAGCGACGCCGAGTAGTACATGACCGCGCCTGCCGCAAAACCTGTGCTGACAAACACCCAGGCCGAGCGTGCATCGAAGCCTTGCCGATGGAGCGACAATGCCCCTTCATACGCGAGTTCGATCGCCAACGCCGAAATGAGGGCGCCGGCCGCAAAAGCCAGCAGGCACGCAAGGGGACGCTTTGAGAACGGAAAGTACAGACCTATGGCGGCTCCCAGAAGAGAGGACGATGTTGTCCCGAAGCCCAGCAACGACGCCATCGCAAGCTCGTAAGGGACACTCATCACCATTGATGCTCGGCGGCTACGTCAAACCAGCGAACATCAAAGAGCCTTCGATCGGTGTTCGACGGCCTTTACGGTCCGGCCAGCCAAGGCAACCGTTTGTCGCCAGCCGGCCATCGCCAGCTGAATGAGCGGCTTGAGGTAGCCGACGAGCGGATTTCCCTGATTTTCCACGTCGAGTTCAAACCGCTCCGACGGAAAAATGGTCGCGCAGCCGAGAGGCCGGGAAGCCCGTCGCGCAAAGGCGAGCGCCGAGCTTTTAAGCAGAAAGATGCCGCCGGACTCGCCCCTGGCCTCCCGGACAAGCCAAAAGCCATCGCGGTCGCGTCCGACAAAGAAAGCCGGAATCGATGCGCTGATGATGCCGGGATCGAGCGGTTCGAAGCACGCCGGCGAGCCTGAAGGCTCACGGGCCTGCGCCTGTGAAAATCCGGGAAAAGTGAGCGGCATGGCGATCATGGTGTGACCAGACGACCTGAATATTCATGAACGCGGACCGCGATCAGGAACTGGCGGATTCTGGCCTCATTTGCCTATGATCTCCGTAGGAATGCGAGAGCGGCCGGCGCGGTATATCATAAGAAAAAAATAAGATTACACCGGGCGGGACCCGCCGTTGCCGGCATTTATTGCGCGTCTATGAAAGCGGTCTGTGGCTGGTCTCGAATTCCTATGTGCTCCCATGCATGTTGCACCCATGCCCGTACCTGGGCCTGGAGCATCGCATGCGGTCATTCCGGTTTTTCGTATCCGTTCTGATATCCCACATCCGCCAAACGGCCGAGGCGCTGGGCCCGTTCTGGGACGTCAGGGAGTACCGCCCGGAACGGCATTACATGCGCGGTCCCGGACCGAAATGGCGCGAGAAGCATTCCTCTCATCCGGCATGACGATTTCGATCGCGGCCGCGACTTCGGCCTTCGCTTGATCCGGCAATGCGACGAGAGGCAGGCGAGGATCGGGTCGCATCAAGCCGAGCAGGCTCAGCGCATATTTGACCGCCGCTGGATTCTCTTTGTCGACAGCGGTAGCCAGCATCCAGAGCCGCTGTTGCAGATGTTGTGCGGACGGCATCCGGCCCTGTCTGCAATCTGAAAAAATCGCTCGACACATCGTGGGTACGACATTCGATAGTATGGAGATGCATCCGTCGCCACCGCTGGCGAGAAAAGCAAGCGCGGTCGTGTCATCCCCGGACAACAGGCGGAAGCTCGTGGGCAGCGTCTGCCGCAGACGCCCCGGGCGCGAGAGATCACCCGTCGAATCCCTAAGGCCGATGAATTG
This sequence comes from Bradyrhizobium sp., assembly GCA_049509335.1. Lineage (GTDB taxonomy): Bacteria > Pseudomonadota > Alphaproteobacteria > Rhizobiales > Xanthobacteraceae > Bradyrhizobium. Next base: position 6,164 of record JBEKZZ010000013.1, read on the forward strand.
CGGCGACTCCGAAAGTTTCAAAAGCGTTTCGTTCGTCAGCCCCCGGATCGTGCGAGCAAAAATATCATGCAGCACGACGGGCAGCACCGTCGAATCGGCGACCATTCGAAAGTGGGCCTCAATGCCGGCCTGCATCGGCTTGTTATAGTAGGGCACGACCGACAGCACGGCGTCGGCGCCCGCCAGTTCAGCGCGTCGGGTTCGCTCGACGGCCTCGCTGGTCGAATTCGATCCAGCGCCCGCGATCACGCGAACGCGGCCATCCGCGGTGCCGGCTGCGGTCCGAATGAGCGTGTCGAACTCGGCCGTTGTCAGAGTGCTGAATTCGCCTGTCGTTTCTCCGACAACGATGGCTGAGACGCCAGCCTGTATCTGTCGTTCGCAAAGCCCGGCGAAGGCCTTCAGATCAATTTCGCCTGCCTCATCGAACGGCGTAGGGATATCCGGAATGTAGCCCGAGAGCCAGACCGTTGAATTTGCGGACGACACCATGGTTATTCACGCGGCTTTTTCCATGTGGCTGAATCCTTGGCGGTAAGCGGACAGCACAAGCCCTTGCGGGCATCTCACGCCCGCCTCGATCTGAAATCCCATTTGTTGAAGTTTGCCGCGGATCTGCAGGCTGGAACAGCTGGCCTTCGAATCGATCAGAACGGCCAGGGTCGCGTTGGCGCACAGAAACGGAGATATTCCGCTCAGCGCGCTTTCGATTGTTGCTGTCGATTCCCGGCCGGCGATCAGCCCGATCGTATGCGACTTTCGCGGAATCCAGGACGGCGCAATACTTGTCACGCGCAGGAAGCCGCGCCGCTTCAATTCGAGATACAGCTCCATGCCGTTATCGCCCGCCGTCATCACGCGTTGCTGGTTTGTCAGACGCGTGAGCCCGATCATTGTGTCGAGGATCTGTCCCCAGCCCTGTACGGAACGAGACTGAACCATATTGCTCTCCTGGATGACGGGCTTTCTGTGCGTGGAGATACTGTCAGGCCATTTCAGGCCGCTTGTCAGGCCACTTGGCGCGTGCTGCCGGCCGAGGGGGAAGTGGCGGCGCGCGGCGACCCGTTCAGGTCAAGCTCGATTTCGCGCGGCAGTTCGACGATTGTTTCGGGATGGTGCCCGTTTTCAAACAGGGCGTATTTGAAGGCCTGGGCGCGATTGACGAATAGCCCTCCATAAAGGCCGTTTTGTTCCTGGGCTACCCAGTTGCCGCGGCTGTTCTTGCCGATAAGGGTGATGGTCGATGCAGAACTGCACGAGGGAGGTTCGACGAGTTTCACGTGAGTATTCCTTTTAATGAAGAGTCAGCTCCACGGGCGTGGCGTTGCTCACGCGCCGAATATCTTGCGGGACGGATATGAATTCGAGAGCGTCCGGCCTGTGATCTCATAGGAGGCGTATAAGCCTGAAGAAGTGTCTCAACCTGGGACATGGGTGTTGAATGAGATGATCAGGCAGCACAGCGCGGCGTAAGTTATCGCTTCGTCCCAGTGATTGACGACGGGCGCGAGCGGTTGTTCGCGCTTGAGGATCGCCAGCACCGCGCTCAGGAGAGTGGACATCAAAAGCAACAGCGTCAGGGTTTGGTCAAACCTGATGCTGCTGAATGCCGCGAAAATGAGGAGAATGGCCATTCGCAGCCAGAAGCGGACGATGGCCCGGATCGTTTGCGCCTCGTGCGTCAAATTCCCGTTTGGATGCCGAGACACGCCGCTTACCAACTACGCGAAGTTGTCGCAGCAGAGCCGCACGTAGAGTGCCTCGTCTGCGCGGGAAGCGCTCGGCACGCTGGTTTTGGCGGGTCGAGTGCTGATGCGCTGCACGTCGACGAACGCGCACAAGATCGCAAGCGAGAGGTCTGCATGGCAGGCTTCGATCGACTGATCGAGCCAGTCGGGAAGCTCACGCTGGCGCGACAGGGCGCAATGCCATTCGCCTGCGTCGTAAGAGATGCGGCGAATCTGCCATTGCGGCAATTCCAGTTCGACCAAGGCCAGCGCAGCGTCGGTCCAGGCGCCGGCTTGAATCAACCGTCGTATCTGGAGGGGATATTCGGTCCGCGGGATGTTGGGAAGCCGCCAGCAAGCCCCGCGCATGATGTCGGACAACAGCTCCGGCGTAACGGCGTCCGCCTCGCGAATCCTGTCCGCAAGCTCGCGAAGGCGCGGCTCTGCTTGCAAGTGTTGGCGGTGGCACGACGCTTGACTCATGCTCCCAATATCTGCGGCGGCAGATATGAATTCGAGTGCGGCAAGCCCGCAATCTTATATGAGCCTCATAAAGCGGCGTGAAACCGCTCAGCCCGGCGTCGTCGCCGGGAGCGGGGAATTGACCTTGGCATAGGCGGCTGAACTACACCTGATGTTCAAAGGCGCAGGCGAGGCAGCACAGCGCCGCATAGGCCATGGCCTCGTCCCAATGGTTAAGAACGGAGGCGAGCGGTTCCTCACGATCGAAGGTCGCAATCACCGCGCCCAGGATGGCGGACATCCACAGCATCACGGTGAGACCTCGCTGAAAGCCGATACCCCCGAACACCGCGAATGCGGCCACAGCGGCCATTCTCAGACCGAAGCGAACGATCACCTCCGTCGATTTCGACGTTTGCGTCAGGTTGCGGACGCGGCTTGCGACAAACGAGAGCATGATTCGATTTCCAGCGTGAAGTTGGCGGTCTGTGAGCTGTTTTCGCTTGCAAGGCTTGGGCCAGAAAGGTGTGGCCGAAGAAAGCCAAAACGACTTCGCCACAGGCACAATCTGCGCAAAAGGTCATTGGAAAACGAGGGTGGCCGGCGGCCAGAAATATAAATTATTCATATACGGCGCGTGCTCAACACGAACCGGCTTTAACCAAACGGTTTGTTGCGATCAGAACGAGGATGTGTGAAGGGGACCGGACGCGAGACGCAGATCGTTCGGATTGGCGGGATCACACCACAGGCGAAAGGCCTGACCGCGACGCGGCGGCGGACCCTGCCACGGCATCCGCTCGCTCAAGGTCGTGTAGTAGGGGGCTCCGTTTCGCGGCGTGATCTCGAGCGTCACCTTGACGAGCCAGCTGTCGATCGGCGCAAACGGCAACTCTTCTGAATAAACGACGCGCGCCGTACAGGGGCGCAAAGGATTCCCGCTCCCCTGAGCGTTCGCGGCCGTACCTGCCAACGTTGCACCGGCCAGGATGATCGCCGCGGAAAAAACAGACTTCATGACCATTCCCGTTCTGATGCTGAGTCGGCAGTGACCCCGAAAGCGAGATTGCGTGCGGTGCACGATGAAATCAAGTTACCAATGCCCACTTTTCGAAGTTCGTGCACCGCCTCAGCGCCCACTTTCACGAACTTCGAAAAGTCATCGGCACGAGTGGTCCGATTCCAACATTTCATCACTGTGAGGCAGGCACACTTTGCAAATGTTAGAATCAAAGGACCACTGGTTGCTTACACGAAACTGAATTTCCGAAAAATCAAGTTCGCCTGCGCGTAGCCAGAGCGAGAACAACAAAACCCGCGACGACGGCAACGACAATGAGCATCCAATACTGGCCGTCGAAGCCCAGTAAGGAAAAGTGTTCGACCAGAAAGTGCAACGCCCCGCGCCCCTATTTTTGGGGCAACATAAGCATTTTGACGCCAAAAATATATTATTTTTATATTTCTTTGGTCGAAGGAATTATGGCTTGGATCATGAGTTCTGCCGCCTCAGCGCAATATTCGCGAGCCAAGCCGACTTGATGGCTTATCGCCGGGTCAGACGGTTGTTTGTCGTGCCGATCTCGAAAGCCGCACAAGCGGGGCGTCAGTCCGCGGCGATGTCTTCGAAGCGGGCCTGAAGGCGATAGCCGACGCCCGATTCAGTCACCAAAAGACGCGGGTGATTGGGATCGTTTTCGATTTTCTGACGCAACTTGCGAACGAGGATACGCAGGTACTGGATGTTGTCCCGCTGATTGCCGCTCCAGATATCCTTCAACAACTGGTCATGCGTCACCACAAGGCCGATATGGGTCGCAAGGATGTGGAGGAGACGATATTCCTTCCGGGTCAACCGGATCGGCTGCTTGTTCAGCGCAACTGTCCGGGTCACGAGATCGACCGACAGAGGACCCGCCACCACGACCGGATTTTCAGTGGCGCTCTTGAAGTATCGCCGAAGCGCGGCCTCGCTGCGCGCCAGAAGTTCCGCCATGCCGAATGGTTTGACCACATAGTCGTCGGCACCGGCTTGAAGCAAACGGACCTTCTCGTCCTCGCTCGACACGATCGACAAAATGATGACCGGAACGTTCGACCATGATCTGATCCTTTCAAGCACCTCCGAGCCGTGGAGGTCGGGAAGGTTCAGATCGAGGATGATGAGATCAGGCGCGCTGAAGGTTGCAGCCTTCAGGCCATCCGCGGCGTTTTCCGCCTCGATGACCGCGTAGCCTTGCAGTTCGAAACCGGCGCGCAGGAAGCGCCTTATCTTGGACTCGTCCTCGATCAGCAGCACGTTGTTGGCAGGCCTATTCATCGGATGCGCCCGTCATCTCGGATGGCTTCATCGGGGAGCCGGGCAAAATGATGGAGGCAGTCGCGCCCAGGCCCTGTCCCGGACTGGTGATGTCGATATTGCCGCCGTTGGCTCCGACGAAGATGGATGCGATCCAGAAGCCGAGGCCGGACCCTGGAATGGATGCTTGATGGCGCTGGCTGCGGAACAGCCTGCGGCCAAGATTGGGCCGCTCATCCGCGGTGATGCCGACTCCCTGATCGGAAATCGACAGCACGACATCATTCTGCCTGTGCTTGAGGCTGACCCTGATCGTCGAGCCGGACGGAGAATATTTGGCGGCGTTTTCGAGAAGCTGGCCGCATGATTCTTCGATCAGCCCGGAATCGACATTGACCAGCGGCAGTTCGTCGGCGAATTCGGTTTCGACCTTGTGCGCCACCAGCCGGCGCGAGCGCGCCTTGATCGCGGCGTTGGCGATGTCCCTCGGATCGGTCCATTCGAGATGCGGGGTAATGCCGCCCGCGGTGACGCGCGTGGCGTTCAGAAGTGACTGGATAAAGCCGTCGAGCTCCGCGACCTCGTCCGATATGGCTTCCACCAGCGAGCGGATGCGATCGTCCTTTTGCACGAGCGGAATGGAATCCAGGACGCTTGCCGAGCCGCGGATGGTTGCGAGCGGCGTGCGCAGCTCATGCGATAACGTGCCGTGAAACGCATCCCTCAAGAGCTGGCCTTGCAAGCGCAACCTTGCGTCCTCCATCGCCTTTTCGATGTCGATTCGCTGCAACGTCAGCGATACTTCTTCGAGGATCGCTTCGACACGGCGGGTGCGGATTTCAAGCGTCTCTGCCGGACCTGTTCCGATATTGACGGCAACGAGCCCGAGAATCGCGGTTTCCGAACTTACCATCCTTAGCAGCCAGACGTTCTGCGTCGCCCCGTCGATCACGGAGCGCACCGAGGGGGCGGCGGCCGTGATGGCCGAGCAGGCATGTTCTCTCACCGCCTTCGGTACCGAGCCGGACCTCGGCGGCTCAAGTTGTCCGTCGGTTTTCGCTCCGAAGAAAACCGACGGCTGGGCGAGGGTTTGCGACAGGTAGTTCTCGATCGCGGAGATCAGTTCCGAAACCGTGAAGCACGCAGCCAGGCGCCGTGAGAAATCATAGAGGTTTTGAATGTCTCTTTCGCGCAGACGCAACGTCTCGGTCTCCTGGCGCAGGCGGGAGGCGAGATTGCTGCTGACAAGCGCGACCACCAGAAACAGCAGGAGATCGACGACCTCCTGCGGATCCTCAATCTGGAAACTGAAAAAGGGCGGGAAGAAAAAGAAATCCGCTTCCGCCAGGCTTGCGATCGAGGCAAGCGTCGCTGGCCAGATTCCCCATCGGGTCGCAGCGACGACGACGGGGACGAGATAAGCGATCGGGACGAGACTGACGGCGACCGTCTGCTCCAGCAGCAGCAACAGCGCGGTGACCACGCTGACGCTGCCGAGCGACAACAACATCGGCACGATATCGGTTTGCACGAAGCTGCGCGGCGCCCCGGCGATGTCCAGTGCGGCTGCAACGTCCTGATATTTGCCGTTTGCGAGTCCGGGCTTGGCGAGCTTTGATGCTATCGGCAAAGGTAAATGCAAAGGACACGCTTTCGTAGAGGAGGATATCGCTCGATCCCCGCCTTGGGCGAAATGCCCGCAGCAAAAATCGTGCCCCGAGAGCGAATGATCGTAATGACGACGTGTCAGCCCACCTGTTCAAACAACCCGGAGATGTCCGAACCTCGCGAAAACTTTCCCAATCGCCCTTAAATCAAGCGCGCTCCAATATCACCGACTACCCAGCAGGTGCAGCATTCTCCAAATCGACGTATAAAATCTATGTCGTTTTGTAGCCATAGAGATATAAAAATTATATACTTTGGGGGCTCCGGTCCGCGAGATGGAACGCGTTAGATCGTCTCAAGATAGCCGATCGCCGTCTGGTTGCGGGCGGTCTCCTCCGTCGGAATGCTGTAAATGTCCGTATCGCCCGCATTTCGAGGCGGCGAAAGCGCGGCGATCACAGCCGAATTCAGATATTTTGGCGGGTACAGGTAGAATTCGATCAACGGCGCGTGCGGTCCCCGCGCACTGGCCTTGAGAATCGCCCGCGATCTTGACGCCTCTTTTGGGTAGACGTTGCTCCAGCCGGCAAAGCGGCTCGCCAGAATTTCAAGCGACAGAATTGTGGTGGCGATTCGAACGAAACCCTCGTTCGCCTTCTTGGCGCTCCGGGTGGTCGAGGCTTTACGGAGCAGTTGCCGGAACTGCGATTGCGTCTCGATAAAGGGGCCGAGCCCTGCTTTCCATAGGATGTCCGGAAGGCATGGATAGCCGTGCAGTTCGTGGAAACTCTCAATCAGCACCTGGCACTGAGAAATCAGGCTCTTCGGCAAGAAGCCGAAATCGACATTTTCCGACTCGCTATCACGTGGCGAGCCTGTGTCGTCTGTACCCTCTGCCTCAACGTCCATTGCCTCGCCTCACCGTGAGCGAATGGGCTTTGCTCAATGCGGTGCAGCATAACGAGGCACGACGTATAGCTTCGATACGGAAATTCATCGTTCTTCATAAATAAAAAATATAAAAACGAAGGCTGTCGATCGACATATATGGCGAAAAAGCAACAGCCGGCCGAAAACTATTAAAAACTATGATTGAATATTCGAAATCCTATCCAAAAACCTACGAAATCTGCCGATCAGTTCAGCAAAACCAGAAGCAAACGAAACATTTCTGAGCATTTTTAGCTCTAAGTGAAATTTTGGATATTATTTTTTAATTGAACGACGCAGAAAACCGTATCGATTTTGCTGGTTCCTGCAACGAAAGATCAACCCGAGCGCGAATGGTCTCGCAAGGTCGTTTCACGACGATCTTAACCAACAGCTTGGGGCAAGAATTATGAAAAGACTTCTTTTGGCGGGCGTGTCGTTGGCCGCCATGGGTTTGGTCAGCGGTGCTTATGCGGCGGATGCGTCCATGCCGACGAAGACGCCGGCCTGCCGGGGCGTTATCGATCCGTACAAGAATTACGCCTGTCTTGATGCGTATCTCGGCACGACCTACTGGGAACGTCTCTTGAATTACTATCGGCTTGAGTGGGGCCATGAAGCGCCGCCCGCCGATCCCAAGGCTCCTCCCGGACGCCGCGCTTACTGGCCGGCTACGCCTGAATCCACGCCGCCCTATCCGTTCACCGAATGGCCCTACGGCGGCACCACCAGCATCGGCGTGACGCGCCCGGCTTCGATCGACAGCCCGTTGATGACGGCGATCAGCAATACGGCCGTCGGTCAATGGATGAGCGACAACCACCTTCAGGTTTACGGCTGGGTCGATCCGAGCGGTAACCTCTCGACCTCTACGGTGAAGGGCGGCAACTCGCCGGCGGCCTACGCCTACAACCCGAACACGGTGCAGCTCGACCAGGCCGTCATCTATATCGAGCGTCTGCCTGACACGGTTCAGAAAGACCACATCGACTGGGGCTTCCGCTTCGCGCCGATCTACGGTGAAAACTATCGCTACACCACGGCGTACGGATTGTTCTCGAGCCAGTTGTTGAACCAGAACCAGAACAACGGCTTCGACATTCCGATGGCCTACGGCGAAGTCTTCATTCCGGGTGTCATGGAAGGCTTGATGATCCGGGCCGGCCGCTACATCTCGATCCCGGACATCGAAGCGCAATTGGCGCCGAACAACTACATGTCGTCGCACTCGATGACATATACGTTCGACAACTATACCAATACCGGCATCATCGGTTCGCTGGCGGTCAACAAGAACGTGATTGTCCAGGCCGGCATCACGGTCGGTACCGAAGCGATGCCCTGGCACGTCGGAACGACGCTGCCGAACCTCCTCCCCAATAACCCGATCTTCGGCGGCACCACGTTCAAGCAGGATCCCGGCGCGCAGCCGAGCGGTACGTTGGGCTTGCGGCTCACCAGCGACTCCGGCAACGACGACTTCCAGGTCGTTTACAACGGCATCAACAACGGCACCTGGGGTTACAACAACCTCCAGTGGATCGGCGGCACCTATTACCACAAGTTCAACGACCAGTGGCACATCTCGTTCGAGTCCTACAGCGAGCATCAGAACAATGTGCTGAACGTAAACAACCCGACCGCGAATGCTATCTTCCTGGGTGGAGGCACGCCGTTCTCGCCGCAATACATGCCGTTCAACTCGCCGTTCCTGGCGCAATGCGGAAGCAAGCAGGTACTAACTTGTACCGCATCGTATGAGACCTTCCTGACCTACCTGAACTACAGGGTCACGCCGCTCGACAACATTTCGTATCGCGCGGAATTCGTCGACGACTTGCAGGGTCAGCGTACCGGCACCAAGACGCGCTATGTCGAAACCGGCATCGGCTGGCAGCACTGGTTCTCGCCGCAGATCGAGTTCCGGCCCGAGGTCTCCTACTACAAGTCGCTCGATGCGTTCGCGTTCAACGGCAACCCGAATCTCGGGATACCGTTCAACAAGAACTACGCGATCATCGCGCTCTCCGACATCATCATTCACTTCTGAGGCGTGGAAGGCTGAGGCGACGCAACGCCGCCCGGCATTTCATCGGAACAATTCGACAGGGGTTACAAATGAAGCGAATTCTTCTTTCCACCGCCTCGCTCGGCGTCCTGGCTCTGGCCTCGCCGGCAATGGCTGCGGACCTTCCCTTGAAGGCACCGTCGGCTACGGCTTCCGTCTATGACTGGTCCGGCGTCTATGTCGGTGTGTTCGGCGGCGGCGGTTACGGCAACCACAACGTCAACAACTCAACCGGATCGGCCGTGCCGTTTGCGGACTTCTCCGCCAACTACTCGTCCACCGGCGGCATTGGTGGCGGTGACATCGGCTATCAATGGCAAAGCGGCAGCCTGGTCGTCGGCGTCGAAGGCGATCTGGCCTGGACCGGCATCAAGGGCAACGATGCCTCGCAATTCGCAGCCGGCGCGTTTCCGGGCGTCACGGCGGTCGATGCGGACAACCTTCGCTGGACCGGCGCGCTCCTTGCGAAGGCCGGCTACACCGTCGACCGCTGGATGTTGTTCTTCGAAGGCGGTTATGCCTTCGGCAGCATCCAGCATACCAACACTCCGCTCGTCGGACCCGTCGATACGTTCAATGTGTCGGCGAACGGCCTGACCGGCGGCGCCGGTATCGCTTACGCGGTTACGAACAACGTGATCGCCAAGTTCGATTTTCGCTACACCAGCTTCAATGGCTACAACCGGCCTGGCAGCTCGGCGACCGGAGGGCTCACGGTGAACGGCCAGTTGCCCTATTCGACCGTTTCCACCTACTCGGTCGTCACGCTTGGACTCGATTACAAGTTCGGCGGTCCGGTCGTTGCGAAGTACTGACGTCGCGGCTGAGTTGAACGCCGGGAGGTTCGCATCGTCGAACTCTTCCGGCGTCAGCGCAAGATAAGGGGATTGATATGGATCACGTCGCGGCAAGAGTAATGAGAAACGGAGCTATCGCGCTGCTCGCTACCGTCCTCGTCTGCGGAGTTTGCGGTGAAGGTACTGCGCAGGCCGTTGAACAAAATTCAAGTCAATCGCGCGAGAACGCAACCCGCGGCCAAGGACCGTCGGCGCCGGTCGCTTCATCCGGGCAGCAGGCCAAGCTTGGATCGATGCGTTACTACGGCGGACCCAAGTCTGCGATGTGGCGCGGGCCCTCGGCAGACTAGCAGGCGCTATCTCGCAATCCCTAGAACGACAACTTGGCTTTGGCGGCGCGCCAAAGCGATCGAGAACGCTCGTAACCCGAGTTTGGAAGCCGATGAAAAGGATACGCCTTGCCGGCCTTTTTCTGATCGTCGCCGGGGCGGCCGACCCTGCACTCGCGGCGGATACGTCCCTGCCGACCAAGACCAGGACGCCGGCCTGTAAGGGCGTCATCGATCCCTACAAGAACTACGCCTGTCTCGATGCCTATCTCGGCACGACGTACTGGGAACGTCTCTTCAATTACTACCGGCTCGAATGGGGACATGACGCGGCACCGGTCGATCCCAAGGCGCCTCCCTCCCGCCGCCCGGAGACCGAGGTCCCGCCGACGCCGCAGTCCATTCCGCCCTATCCGTTCACCGAATGGCCCTATGGCGGCACCACCAATCTTGGCGTGACGCGGGCGAGTTCAGTCGACAGCCCGCTGATGTCGGCGATCAGCAATACCAATGTCGGCAGCTGGATGAACGACAACCACATCCAGCTTTACGGGTGGATTGATCCCGGCGGCAACCTCTCCACCTCTACCGTGAAGGGCGGCAACAACCCGGCGGCCTACAGCTACAATCCGAACGGCGTGCAGCTCGATCAGGCGGTGATCTATATCGAGCGGCTGCCCGACACCGTTCAGAAAGAATATGTGGACTGGGGCTTCCGCTTCGCACCGATCTACGGCGAGAACTACCGCTATACGACGGCTTACGGCCTGTTCTCGAGCCAGTTCCTGAATCAAAACCTCAACAACGGCTTCGACATTCCGATGGCCTATGGCGAGGTGTTCATTCCGCAGATGCTGGACGGCCTGATGGTCCGGTTCGGGCGCTACATTTCGATTCCCGACATCGAGGCCCAGCTGGCGCCGAACAATTACATGTACTCGCACTCGATGACGTATGTGTACGACAACTACACCAACACCGGCGTCGGGTTTACGCTGGCCGCCAGCAAAAACTGGATCCTGCAGCTTGGCGTCTCAACCGGAACGGAAGCGTTGCCCTGGCATGTCGGCGTCAGCATCGCCAATCCCGACCCGAATCCGCTTTATCCCGGCACGACGATGCTGAAAGACCCCGGCGCTACGCCGAGCGTGACGGCCGGCGTGCGCTACACCACCGACTCCGGCAATGACGATATCAATATCGTGGCCAACGGCATCAATGCCGGCAATTGGGGTTACAACAACCTGCAATGGTATGGGCTGACCTACTATCACAAATTCAACGACCAGTGGCACCTCGCGTTCGAAAGCTACAACGAACATCAGAACAACGTGCCGAATGCGCTCAATCCGGCCGTGACCAACGCGCAAGGAACGGGCTTTTTCAATCTGGGCGGCACGCCGTTCTCGCCGCAATACCTGCCGTTCAACGCGCCGAACCTGGCGCAGTGCAGTTCCGCCCAGGTGTTGAGCTGTACGGCCTCGTTTCAAACCTTCCTGGTGTATCTGAACGACAAGATCGCCCCGCTCGACAATCTGACCTGGCGCGCCGAATTCGTCGACGACTATGAGGGTCAGCGCACCGGCACCAAAACGCGCTACCTTGAGCTCGGCACTGGTTGGCAGCACTGGTTCTCGCCGCAGATCGAGATCCGGCCGGAGGTTTCCTATTACAGGTCGCTGGATGCTTTTGCCTTCAACGGCAACGCTAATCTGGGTATAGCGCCCAACAAAAACTTCGCGGTTATCGGCTCCGCCGATATGATCATTCACTTCTGACTCGTGGAACCGGCTTTTCGTGGGCGGCCCCGGACCAGCGGTCGGCCACGAGGCTGTGCAAAAACCAGTACGGCGAATTCAAGCGCAGCGTTCAGGCAAGTAGAGTCGAGATTTTCTGGCCCGCTATTGTTGATATCTTCGGCAACTGCTTGCCCAAGGTGCGGGCAAGCGAAGAATATCTGAGCAAATATGCCGTTATGTCGTTGTTTTGATTATTTTTATTATATGAATTTGCCCCGAAACAATTGTTCAATTCGAACAACGCGTAAGGCTAGTGTAAGCACGATGCTGTAATGCAGCATGACAAGAAGATGGGTGGCGATCTTGGGGACTTTAGAGTGAGTGCTTTGTCGAAATCCCGCGCGATTTGGCTCGCCGTGATCGTGATCGGCGGCGTCGCGCTGTTTTGGGGCAGAGGTTTCATCGGATTGGCCGACGGGCAATCCGGGAAGAAGGAACAGGTCGCCTCGACCGAACCCGTGAAGCCGGCTTCTGATGATCAGAGTGTCGATTTGTCGGAAAAGCAGGCGGCTTCGCTCAAGATCGGGGCGGTGGCGTCTCGCGATTTTGCTGTTCTGAAGACGGCCGTCGGTACCATCGACTTCGACGAAGATTTGCTGGTCCAGGTCTTCTCGCAGTACCCCGGCAAAATTCTGAAGGCGAATTACAATATCGGCGACGACGTCAAGGTTGGCGACGTCCTCTTTACGATCGATAGCCCGGATCTGCTTCAGGCGGAATCGACGCTGCTGGGAGCTGCCGGCGTGCTCGAGCTGCAAAAGAAGACACTGGCGCGCCTGGTCAACCTCCTGAAGTCGGGCGGCAGCGCGCAAAAGGATGTCGATCAATCCACCTCGGATGAGCAGACCGCCGAAGGCAACTTCAAGGCGGCACGGGATGCAGTGCGCATTTTCGGCAAGACCGACGCCGAGATCGATCAGGTTGTGGAGATGCGCAAGGTTGATTCCACCTTGCTCGTCCCAAGCCCGATTTCGGGAAGGATCGTGGCTCGTAGCGCAGCCCCCGGGCTCCTGGTCCAGCCGGGCAATGCGCCGGCACCCTATTCGGTCGCGGATATATCGACGATGTGGATGCTGGCGAATGTGGTCGAGACCGATGCGCCGGCCTACAAGCTCGGCCAGGATGTTGACGTCCGGGTCCCGGCCTATCCGGACAAGGTCTTCAAGGGACACGTGACGGCGTTGGGGGCGATGATCGACCCGAATAGTCACCGCCAGCTGGTCCGCTCTCAGATCGACGATCCCGAGCATCTGCTGCGATCCGGCATGTATGCAAGCTTCGTTATCCGTGTCGGAGATGCCGTTCGTTCGCTGGCGGTGCCGGCGAACGGAGTCGTCAGGGAAGGCGACGGTACGATGACGGTATGGGTTACGAGTGACAGCCGCCACTTCACCAAGCGGACCGTGACGACAGGGATCGCGCAGGATGGCTGGACGCAGATTGTGTCAGGACTGGCGCAGAACGAGACCGTCGTGATGGATGGTGCGGTTTTCCTGAGCAATAAGCTCTTGTTGGGCGATGCGGGCTAAGCGCCCGGCACGCCTTAATCCAGATACGAGTTGCGGGGTCACTTGATTAAGTCTCTACTTGTGTTCGGCTTGACGCGCAGCGCGATCATCGTGCTGGGTCTTGTGGTGTTTTGTGCAGCCGGGCTCGTTGCCTTTTCAAAGCTGAACATCGAAGCCTATCCCAACCCGGCCCCGGTCATTCTGGAGATCACCGCGCAGGCGGCCGGGCTCTCCGCCGAAGAGATGGAGAAATACTATACGATCCCGATGGAGGTCGGCCTCTACCCCACGCCGGGTGTCGTCAATATCCGCTCGACCTCGTTCTACGGCCTGTCGTTTGTCCGCGTCACCTTCAGATACGGCACCGACTTCTACTTTGCGCTGTCGCAGGCCGCAGTCAGTTTGCAGCAAAACGTCAACCTGCCAGGCAACCAGGTCGCGCAAATCCAGCAATCCAGCCTCGTCGGCGAAATCTACCGTTACCAGCTCGTCGGTCCTCCGCATTTCGGGTTGACCAACTTGCGCACGCTTCAGGATTACGTCGTCACCCGGCGTTTCCTGACGATTCCTGGTGTGGTGCAGATCAATGCCTGGGGCGGCACGACCAAGCAGTTCAATGTCGATGCCGACCTGGAGAAGCTGGAAGCCTATAACATCACGATTCCTCAGCTCGTTACCGCGCTCGGCAACGCGAACATCAACGTCGGTGGGCGAGAGATCACGATAGGGCAGCAATCGGTCAATATCCGCGGTGTCGGCCTGGTCGACAGCGGCGGCGCCGACGACGTTACCAAGGGCTACAAGGTTCAGGACATCGAGAATGTGGTGCTGACCCAGTCGAACGGCTTGCCGATCCAGGTCAAACAGGTCGCGACCGTTTCGGTCGGTTATGTGCCGCGGCTTGGAATCGGCGGCAGGGATCACGACGACGACGTCGCTACCGCGATCGTGGTGATGGGGCGGACCCAGCACACCAACGACATCATTCCGAAAGTCCAGGCCGAGGTTGAGAGGCTGAACTCCGACGGCAGCCTGCCGCCGGGCGTGAAGATCGTTCCCTACTACGACCGAAGTTCGCTGGTCGGGATCACCACGCACACGGTGCTGCATAACCTGATCTTCGGCTGCCTGCTGGTTTTCATCATTCAATGGGTTTTTCTCGGCGATCTCCGCAGCGCCATCATCGTCAGCGCCAACATCCCATTCGCGTTGTTTTTCGCCATCATCATCCTGGTCTTGCAGGGCGAAGACGCCAACCTGCTGTCGCTCGGCGCGGTCGATTTTGGCATCATCGTCGATTCCGCCGTGATCATGATGGAGAATATCTACCGGAATTTTCAGTCCTCGCATGAAAGCCGGCAGACCCTGCTTCAGCATCTGTCGGAAGGCTATTGGGGATCGGATCCCACCTCGGCGCACGGGCACAGCAGTGCGGCTCCGAGGTGGAACGAGCGGCTGCGCATGATTTTCGTCAGCGCGCTCCAGGTCGACAAGGCCGTCTTCTTCACCGCGGCGATCACCGTCACGGCCTTCGTGCCGCTGTTCACGATGCAGGGCGTCGAGGGCCAGATTTTCGGGCCGATGGCGCGAACCTACGGCTACGCGCTTGCCGGCGCGCTGCTCGCGACCTTTACGGTCACGCCGGTTCTGGCCTCGCTGCTGTTGCCCAAGCACATCGAGGAAACCGAGACGATCATCGTGCGGGCGCTGCGCAAGAGCTATACGCCGGTGCTGCGCTGGGCGCTCGGCAATCTGAAGGTCGCCGTGGCCGTCGGAATAGTCTTCCTTGGCTTGAGCTTTCTGGCAGCCTCCCGGCTCGGCAGCGAGTTCCTGCCGGCGCTGGAGGAAGGCAACTTCTGGATCAGGGCCGCGATGCCGTCGACGATGTCGCTCGATGCCGGCACAGTCGTCACCGGAAAAATGCGCGAGATCCTGTTGAGACATCCGGAAATTATCACCGTGGTGTCGCAGCACGGACGTCCCGACAACGGCAGCGACGCCTCGCCATTCTCAAACGTGGAACTGTTCGCGCCGCTCAAGCCCTTCGACGAATGGCCGCCCAACCTGACCAAGGAAAAACTGACGGAAGAACTTCAGCAGGAGTTCGCCGAGGAATTGCCCGGGATCGGCTTTAACTTCTCGCAATACATCCAGGACAACGTCGAAGAGGCGCTCTCGGGCGTGAAGGGCGCCAATTCGGTGAAAGTCATCGGGCAGAATTTGGAAATTCTGGAAGGCTTGGCGACCCAGGTGATGGCCGAGATGGCGAAGATCCGGGGCGTGGCCGATCTCGGAATCTTCCACCTGCTCGGGCAGCCTAACCTCAATATCAAGATCGACCGCGACAAGGCCGCCCGCTACGGGCTCAACACCGGCGACGTCAATACTGTCGTCCAGGCCGCGCTCGGCGGCACCACCGCGACAACCGTCCTTGAGGGCGACCGGCAGTTCAACCTGGCCGTCAGGCTCGATGCCAAATACCGCGGTAGCATCGATACGATCAAGGCCGTCAAGGTTGCCTATACGACGCCGGCAGGCAACAACGGCTATATTCCGCTCAGCGAATTGGCCGATATCACGCTCGATACCGGAGCTTCATTCATTTATCGCGAGCGCAGCCAGCGCTTTATCCCGATCAAGTTCAGCGTTCGCGGCCGCGATCTCGGCAGCACGGTGGCCGAAGCGCAGGAGCGGGTCGCGAAGGCCGTCAATCTTCCGAACGGATACCGGCTCGTCTGGGCCGGAGAATTCGACAGCCTTCAGGCGGCCAAGCAGCGGCTGGTCGTCGTGGTTCCGATTACGCTGCTGTTGATCCTTGTGCTGCTGTACGGGCTGTTCAATTCGCTGCGGGACAGCCTGTTGTCGGTGGCCGGCATTCCCTTTGCGATCGGCGGCGGCCTGATTGCGCTCTATTTCGCCGGGCTTGATTTTTCCGTCTCCGCGGCGATCGGTTTCATCTCGCTGTTCGGTGTCGCCGTGATGGACGGCATTCTCAATATCACCTATTTCCGGGAGCTTCGGGCCCAGGGCATGGATATTGCGGAAGCGGTATTCCACGGTGCGGAACAGCGTATGCGGCCGATGCTGATGACCGCGCTCTCGGCCGGCGTCGGCCTGTTCCCGGCTGCGATTTCCCACGGTATCGGAAGCCAGGTGCAGCGTCCTCTGGCTACCGTCGTGGTAGGTGGTATGTTCATCGGGCCGTTGCTTTTGCTGATCGTGGCGCCGGCGCTTCGAAAGATATTCCTCTCAAGAGATGCCGAAAGCGTCGTGATCGCCGGCGAGCCGGCCGCCGTCACCGAAGGCAATCCCGATGGTTAGCGGCGAGCGCGTGACAGAATGTTGTGAGGGGTTGGGCCGGATGTTGCGCAATGATTCTCAACAACCGGTCGCCTCGCGGCACCTCCGCCGCATGCACAAACTGCGATCCGCCTCCAGCGCGTTCGTCTTGGCTGCGATGTCGCTGGCCATCTCCGGCTGCGCGGTGGGACCGAATTTCAGCCCGGCGGACAAGCCGGACGTGAACGGTTACGTCAAGGGCAACCTCGCGTCGGCCGATCCCGGCAAGGGCCCGCCCGACATCCCCGGCCAACGCTTCCTCAGCGGCGCGGACGTGTCGACGCGCTGGTGGGCGGCGTTCAAGTCCGAACCGTTGAATGAACTGGTCAGGGAATCGGTCAACCACAATCCCAACCTGCAAGCCGCGGAAGCCGCGATCAAGGTCGCCCGCTACAATGCGCTGGCCCAGCGCGGCCTGTTCTTCCCGCAAATCGGGGGCAACTCGACAACCCAGCAGATACTGGTTGCCAACCCGCAACAAGTGCCGCCGATCCCGACCGCGGGGCCGCAATCCGAATTCTCGCTGGTCACCAACCAGCTCACCGTATCGTTCGTGCCGGATATCTGGGGCGGCAACTTCCGCGCCGTCGAAAGCCTGGACGCCACTGCCGAGCAGCAATTGTTCCAGCTCGAGGCCGCCTATCTGACGCTGACCAGCAGTGTGGTGACGGCGGCGATACAAGAAGCCTCGTTGCGTGGGCAGATCGACGCGACCCAGCGCATCATCACGATCGAACGGCACCTTCTGGACATCCTGAAGCAACAGCTCAATGCGGGTCAGGCGGCACAGGCCGACGTGCTGGCGCAGGACGCCGCACTGGCGCAGGCCGAGCAATTGTTGCCCCCGCTCGAAAAGCAGCTGGACCAGCAGCGCGACCTCTTGACCTCGCTCGCCGGCCGATACGCGGCCGACGAGATCCGGCAGAAGTTCGATCTGGCGCATCTGAAGCTGCCGGCCAATCTGCCGATCAGCCTGCCGGGCAAGCTGGTCGATCAGCGGCCCGACGTGCGGGCGGCGGAAGCCAATGTGCACTCGGCGGCTGCCCAGATCGGCGTCGCGGTCGCGGCCCGCTTGCCCAATATCACGCTATCCGCCAACGGCGGCTCGGCCGCGTTCAACTGGCCGCAGACTTTCGCGCCGGGCACCGGCTTTTTCACGCTCGGGGCCGCGGCCACCGCGCCGATCTTCGATGGCTTGACCCTCTATCACAAGCAGAAGGCGGCTGAGGCCGCACTGGAGGAGGCCGAGGCGCAATATCGTGCCACCGTTATCACTGCCTTCCAGAACGTGGCGGATGCACTTCGCGCCTTGCAGTCGGACGCAAAGGCGATGCGGGCGGCGCGGCGTTCCGAAGACACCGCGAAGGCGAGCCTCGACATTGTCGAGAAGCAACTCCAGCAAGGCCAGGCCAACCAACTGGCCGTGCTCAACGCGCAGCAGACCTATCTGACAGCGGCCGTGGTGCGGGTGCAGACCGAGGCCAACCGCATGGCAGATACGGCCGCCTTGTTCATGGCGCTCGGCGGCAACTGGCCCTCGAACTGTACCGTGCCGGACTGGCGCGAATGTGCGCTGGGCGATCCGCCCCAGCCCGCGGTCGTTGCGGCTGCGGAAGCCAAATAGACCACCGATCGCAGACTTCGCCTCTCCCGCAAGCGGGAGAGGGAACGGCACCTCGGCATTCGTCGCTATAAACTCGATCTATCTCCGTCCCGCTCTAGCTGAGCGTGATATCCTCGATCTTCGATTGCAGGCGATAGCCGACGCCTGACTCCGTGACCAGAAGCCGCGGACGATTGGGATCCGGCTCGATGATTTGCCTGAGATCGCGGACGAGAATGCGCAAGTACTGGATGTTTTTTCTGACGCTGGTGCTCCAGATATCGTCGAGCAATTGATCGTGGGTGACCACGAGACCCAGATGGGTCGCAAGCACGTGCAACAGGCGATACTGCTTTCGGGTCAGCTTGATCTGGTTGTTGTTCAACAGCACCGTCCGGTTGACGAGATCGATCGAGAGCGGTCCTGCGACCACCACCGGATTTTCGTTTGCCGTCTTGAAATATCGCCGCAGCGCGGCATGACTGCGGGCGATCAATTCGGCAATCCCGAACGGCTTGACCACATAGTCGTCGGCACCTGCCTCGAGCAGGCGGACCTTTTCTTCCTCATTCGCCTCGACCGAGAGAATGATGATCGGCACGTTGGACCAGGAGCGGACCAGGTCGAGGACTTCGTTGCCGCGCCGGTCGGGCAGCGCCAGGTCCAGAATGATGAGGTCGGGTGCGTTGAACGTGGCCGCTTGCAGACCTTCCGCGGCGTCCTCGGCCTCCTGGACGGTGAAGCCGCCGTGAAGTTCGAATCCGGCGCGAATGAATCTCCGGATCTTGGGTTCGTCGTCGATCAGCAATACGAGGTTGGTTGGTTTACTCATCGTTGGGACCGGTATCTTCGTCGATGATGGCCTCGGGCAAAATAATAGAGGCCGTGGTTCCGCAGCCAAGGCCTTCACTCATGATCTCGATCGACCCGTGGTTGGCGCTGATGAACGTGGAGGCGATCCAGAGGCCAAGGCCGGCCCCGGGAACGACATCGCGGTGACGCTCACCCCTGAACGACCTCTGGCCGAGTTGCGCGCGTTCTTCCCCGGTGATGCCGGCGCCTCGATCGGAGATCGAAATATTCACGTATCCGGATGCGGCCTTGACCGCCACCGAAATCGTCGAACCTGCCGGCGAATATTTGGCGGCGTTGTCGAGGAGCTGACCGCATGCTTCCTCCACAAGGGCGGAATCCACGTCGACCATGGGCAGATCGCGGTCGAAGCCGGACGTGACCTCATGCGCCGCCAGTTGGCGAGATCGCCGGTGAAGGGCGGCATTGACGATGTCTCGCGGATCGGCGCAGGAAAGATGCGGCCGGACGTCGCTTGCGCTCACGCGCATGGCGTGCAGCAGATTGCCGATAAAGCTGTCGAGCCGCTCGGCCTCGCCGGTAATGGTCGAGACCAGCGGCAAAGCCTGATTTTCATCCCTGATCGAAGCTATCGTCTCCAGCACGCTCGCCGATCCCTTGATGGCTGCAAGCGGCGAACGCAACTCATGCGACAGGTTGCCGTGAAACGCGTCGCGCAGAAGCTGGTCTTTCAAACGATGTGAGGCTTCCTCCATGGCGCCGCCGATATCGAGGCGCTGAAGCGTTTGCGAAGCCTCGAGAAGGATCGCCTCGACGCGGCCGGTCCGCTCATCGACAGCCGCATCCGGCTCCCCGCCGATATCGACGGCAATCACCCCATATACCGTCTCGGCGGAAACGACGTTCCGCAGCAGCCAAAGGCTCTTTCCCGTTTCGTCCCTGATGATGCGCGACGGCTCGGCGTCCGGCTTCATCATGGCGGCCGCTTGGTTCTGGATAAAGGCAGGCGCGCCGTTGGCAACGGTCGACTGAGAAGCCGTGACCGGGGCCGGGATAAAAAAGGCGGTATGCCGGCCGAGGCTTTCGGACAGGTAGTCCTGAATGGCTTCAACCAGGTCCGATACCGTGTGGCAGGCCGCCAGCCGCCGCGAGAAGCCATATAGATATTGCAGCTCATCTTCGCGGTGTCGCAGCGTTTCGGTCTCGCGGCGCAGCCTTGAAGCGAGGTCGCCGCTGACCAGCGCCACCAGCAGGAACAGCAACAGATCAATGGCTGCCTGCGTGTCGTCGAGCCTGAAGCTGTAATACGGTGGATAGAAAAAGAAATCCGCCGCCGCGGCGCCGGCGATGGCCGCGGCGACAGCGGGCCATGTGCCCCACCAGGTGGCGGCAAGCATCACCGGGATCAAATAGACAATCGTCACGAGATTGGCCTGAAAGAAGCGGCCCACCAACAGCAGGCCTGCGGTCGCAGCGCCAACCAGCAACAACGACGTCACGAGCGGCAATCCGCCGGCGATAATCAGGCGCCGCCAGAGCCATGCATTGTCCGACGGTGCATCGCGACGGCCGGGAGCAGCGCTCGCCTCAGTCAGTCGGGGCGGGAGCCACGGCAGTTTGCAGAACTTTCCTTCCATGCCAAAAGGCATCAAATCGCCTTCATGCCGATGCGTATGTTTCCGCTCGCCGCATTACGCTTTCGGACGCTATGGAAATGGTGCGCGGCCGTTCATAGGAAATCAATATCCGTTTGCAGCCCGATAAATATATTAGGCAAGCGCATGCGGATCGCGGCCGGTTGCACGCTTTCTCAAATCTGGTTCTCAAGTCGGCAATGGCGAAGTGGCCATTGGCGGTATGTCGCTGACTTGCCGGCCGGCTGCGTCCGGTGACAGCGGCCTGCTGAAAGCATCCGCTTCGACGGGTTCACGCATGGTGGGTGTCGCCAGCGTCGCGATCGCAGCCTGACTGATATACCTTGGCGGATAGAGATAGGATTCCATCAGCGGCGTGTGGGAGATGCGCGTATGCCGCTTCAGGATCGACTTGGCCGTGGATGCGGCGTGCGGATAAAGCATGCTCCAGCCGGCAAAGTTGCTCGCCAGAATTTCGAGCGAGAGCAGCGTGGTTGCGATTTGCGCGAACCCGTCGTTGGACTTCTTGGAACTCCGGGTTGTCGAGGCTTTTCTGAGAAGCAGGCGAAACTCGCGATGGGTTTCGATGAAAGGGCCGAGGCCTGCCTTCCACAATATATCCGGCAGACAGCCATAGCCGTGCAGGCCATGGTAGCTCTCGATCAGGCTTCGGCATTGACCGGTCAGACTTTGAGGCAGGAAAGCGAAGTCAGGACTGCTGCCGCTCGAAAGCGATTCGTCGGTTGCATCGCTCGCCGCCTGTGTCGCCCCGTCCATCGCTTTGCCCCGCGCCCGGCAACCAATTCTGCTCAATGCGACGCAGCATAGCGAGCGAAGGCATATATCTTCGATGGATAGCCGGAGCCTTTTTCATAGGAAAAAAATAGGATGAATCTTACTCGCGGCTTACAGTGCGCCCGAACAAGTCGGATACTTCGACGAAGTATTGCAAAAAAGTCTCACTGCCGGGAAAACTAACGCAACGAATCGCCGACTTTAGCTAAAATAGGGTCCGTCGCGCCGATATGTTGAGCACAGCGATAAGCAAGTGATGTAACTATAGGCATATCTTCTCAAAAGTATCATTTATCCTATTTTATCCCAATTAAATGTCGCGGTTCCTCCAATCGATCTTTGCGGCGCCCTCGTGACAGATATCATTCGTTAACAAACGCGGGAGTGGCGCGCGGGGGCGTGCTGTCCTGCCACAGTTGGGGCGATATCGATGAAAAGAGGTCTTCTGGCAGGTGTCGCTTTCGCAGCGATGGGCCTGTTTAATGGCGCACAAGCGGCGGATGCGACGATGCCGACGAAAGTGCCGGCGTGCAGGGGCGTCATTGATCCCTACAAGAATTACGCCTGCCTTGATGCCTATCTTGGCACGACGTACTGGGAACGTCTGTTCAATTACTATCGGCTTGAGTGGGGCCATGAAGCGCCGCCCGCCGATCCGAAGGCGCCCGCGGGACGGCGCGCCGAGTGGCCGACGACGCCTGAGGCAATTCCGCCCTATCCGTTCACCGAGTGGCCCTATGGCGGAACGACAAACCTTGGCGTGACGCGGCCCTCTTCGGTCGACAGTCCGCTGATGGCCGCGATCGGCAATACCAATGTCGGAAGCTGGATGAACGACAACCACATCCAGGTCTACGGGTGGGTCAACGCCGGCGGCAACCTCTCGAACAACACCGTCAAGGGCGGCAATGCGCCGGCGGCTTATGACTATAACCCCAACACGGTGCAGCTCGACCAGGCGGTCGTCTATATCGAGCGGCTTCCCGACACGGTGCAGAAAGACCACATCGATTGGGGCTTCCGCATCGCACCGATCTACGGCGAGAACTATCGCTACACCACGGCGTACGGCCTGTTCTCAAGCCAGTTGTTGAACCAGAACCAGAACAACGGCTTCGACATCCCGATGGCCTACGGCGAGATCTTCATTCCGCAAGTGATGCAAGGTTTGATGATCCGGGTCGGTCGTTATATCTCGATCCCGGACATCGAAGCGCAGCTTGCGCCGAACAACTACATGTATACGCACTCGATGACGTATACGTTCGATAACTATACGAACACGGGCGTCGAGTTCACGCTCGCAACCACCAAGAACCTGCTGTTCCAGTTGGGCCTGACGGTCGGCACCGAGGCGCTGCCTTGGCACGTCGGAACGACGCTCCCGAATATGGATCCCAACGCGCTGTTCCCGAACAGCACATTCAAGCAGGATCCCGGCGCGCAATTCCCGAGCGTCAGCGTTGGCATGCGCTACACCACCGACGACGGCAAAGACAATATCAACCTCGTTGCCAACGGCATCAACAGCGGTACCTGGGGTTACAATAACCTCCAGTGGTACGGCCTGACCTACTATCACAAGTGGAACGACCAGTGGCACATCTCGTTCGAAATGTATGACGAGCACCAGAACAACGTCGCTAATGCGCTCAATCCGCTCGTGACCAACGCGCAGGGGACCGGCTTCTTCCAGCTCGGTGGCACACCGTTCTCGCCGCAATACATGCCGTTCAACTCGCCGTTCCTTGCGCAGTGCGCGAATGCGGCGCTTATTTCCTGTACCGCGGAAGTTCGTGCGGCCGTGACCTATCTGAACTACAAGCCGGGCCCGCTGGATAACATCTCCTATCGTCTTGAGTATTTCGACGACATGGAAGGCCAGCGCACCGGCGTCAAGACTGCATACCTCGAGACGGGCATTGGCTGGCAGCACTGGTTCTCGCCACAGATCGAGATCCGGCCGGAGGTTTCATTCTACAAATCTCTGAACGGGTTCGCTTTCAACGGCAATTCCAACTTGGGCATTGCGCCGAACAAGAACACCGCTTTGATCGGCTCAGCCGACCTCATCTTTCACTTTTGAGGCGTGAAAAGGGGCGTGACGGCCGAGGCCGTCACACGTTTCACCAGGAACAATTCGACAGGGGCTAACAATGAAGCGAATTCTTTTTACCGCCGTCTCGCTGGGGTTGCTGGGGGTGCTTTCACCGGCGCTCGCTGCGGACCTTCCTTACGCGAAGGCGCCATCGGCCACACCATCGGTCTATGACTGGACCGGCGTCTACGTCGGTGCGTTCGGCGGCGGCGGCTTCGGCAACCACAACATCAGCAACGCCACTGGCCAGGCTGTGCCGTTCGCGGACTTCTCCGCCAACTACGGCTCGCAGGGCGGTCTTGGGGGCGGCGAAGTCGGTTACAACTGGCAGAGCGGCAACTACGTTGTCGGTGTTGAGAGCGATCTGTTTTGGACGGGCATCTCGGGCAACGATTCTGTTCAATTCAACAACGGCAACTTTCCCGGCGTCGGTGCGGTCGATGCGGACAATTGGCGCTGGGGCGGTACGCTGCGCGTGCGGGGCGGCTTCACGGTCGACCGCTGGCTGATGTTCTTCACCGGCGGCTATGCCTTCGGCGACATTCAGCACACCAATACTCCGGCCGCCGGATCAGGGCTCCCCGTCGACAAGTTCAACGTCACAGCCAATGGTCTCACCGCGGGTGCCGGCTTCGCTTATGCGCTCACCAACAACATCAGCGCCAAGTTCGAGTACCGCTATTACAGCTTCAACGGCTACAACCGGCCCGGCAGCTTGGCTAACGGCGGACTCACGGGGAACGGCCAGTTGCCCTATTCGACCGTTTCCACCTTCTCGGTCGTATCGGTCGGACTTGATTTCAAGTTCGGCGGTCCGGTCGTCGCCAAGTACTGAGTTCCGTCACTAGGTGAAAATCCTGACGTCTCTTTGGATTCGAAAATTTGTATTCATCATCGCCGCCGCGACACTTTGTGCCGCGGCGGCGGGATATGTCGGCAGCTTTCAAAGTGCGTCGCTGAAAAAGAGCTTCAGTCAGATGCGTTACCATGGTGGGCCAAAATCTCCAATGTGGCGAAGCTGAGCGCAGATGGGCCGATAATTGTTGTCCTCAATCAGGAATGCTCGACGCGATATGATTCATTCCAGCGCGAGCAATGTTCGTGCCTTGCCTTCTCGCCACTATCATGTAGAACCATTTTCGGGTGCTCGCTGCCTGGTGCAGTGACAGGTTAAGCGATGGTCGGGCCGCCACGCTGGTGGCCTGTATCGCGCCGATGACCAAGAAGAAGCCCCCCGCCCCAGTCGAGCTAAAAGATACCAAGCAGCGCGCTGACGGTAGCGACTGGACACTCACAATATTCCTGGAGCGACGTCGCGCGCCCATTGGATGGGTCACTCGCGATGCGGCGTGGCCGTTGGCAACTCAGATTGTTCAGGAAACCCTCAACCGACTTCCATCAGACGCGAGGGTCTATTTAGACTGCCGGTTCCCCGACAGCGTGACTCTGCGCCGAGAGAAATGAATATGATCCTCCCGCAACAAACAGCTTCGAGATGACGCCCACCGTGGCTATGGCCTTCAGGAGGGCGCAAATGCGCGGCGAAGCGTGAGGGCAGGAGTGACATGGACTACAGAATTTTTCTGTTTTTGATCGCCGCAACGACGCTGGAAGCGTTCGGTGACGCGATTGTGCGCGTGGGGATTGGCCAAACAGCCTGGCTGCCGCGCAGTGCGTTATTTCTTGCCGGAGCGCTTCTTCTCTTTGGCTACGGCCTATCGCTCAACCTCGCGCCCATCGAATTCGGCCGCGTGGCCGGACTCTACATCGCGACTCTCTTCATCATGTGGCAGTTGGTGAATCTGATCGTGTTTCGCGCTCCGCCCGGAATGCCGGTCTGGTTCGGTGGCGCGTTGATCGTCACAGGCGGACTGATCGTTACGTTCTGGGAATGAGCGAATGAGGGCATGCCAAACACGATGCGCCGCAAGTCATATGCGACCAGCACGTCGCACGCCGTCAAAAACAGGCTTTGAAGCAGTTCACCAGACGACGTAGGCGCAAAGTGCTGCCAGCGGCAACAGCGCAACGCCGAGATACATCCAGGTGCGGTAGGCGCCTGAATCCTTGGGCAGTCTGAAAACGTTGACGAGGAACCAGGCGCAAACGGCGACGCCCATCAAGACGCGAATCAGATCTCCGGGCGTCTCATAGAGTGAGGTGAGTCGTTCCATTTGCGGGCTCGCCACCCGTGCCGTCAGCACGACGAGTACGAGCAGAAAAATCGTGCGAACCGCTACACCGCCAGCCCAAACCGGGGATGACGGCTTTGCTGCCACATTTTCCGCCTCACGCCTCTGATTTATTCGAAGTTCCGTGTCTGTGACCATAGCACATTCCTGCATCAGTCCGCCTAAAACGATATCGCTTATCGCGTTGCAGCGACAAGTCGTTATTTTTTTTATATAAAGAAAACAAAGGACAATAGTGCTTACACATGTTGCACTGCTTCGTGAGGCCCTTTCGGGCTTCACACCACCCTTCAGGGCCTTCAAGCCGGCCAGATTGGGGTGTCTTCATCGAAGAAATTGGAGTTGAATGCACTGGTGCAAGGGAGGAGAGGACGCATGGCAGACAGGTTGAAATCGGTTGGGACGGCGGCACTGGTGGTTGCGGCAGCGCTGTTGCTTCCCGCCTCATCGGCCTATGCCCAGGCAGGCAAGAAGGGCAGCCATGCGGCGCCCAGCAATGAGGAAAAGCCGCGGGTGGATGAGAAGGCCTACAAGGCCGCGCTCGATCGAATTCCGACACCAAAGAAGCCGTATGATCCCTGGGGCCAGGTCCACGATGCCGAGCCAGCGCCGAAATCATCCGGCAAATCAAACTAACCCTTCGTTTGACGCGTTTTCTACCGCGGATAAGGCCGCGCAATCTGGGTAAACTCGATTGCCATGCGAACCGGCTTTCCGCTTCGCTCAAGGGCTTCGGTTATTCGTCGGCCGAATCAACCGGAGCAAGACTCCGTGCGCAGCTTTTGGCTGCCTGGATCTTCATCAGCAGCGACGGCCCCGTGATGTCGATGCTTGGCGACCCTTCCTCAAACGCAGGCGCGATCCGCATTAACCTGAGGATGCCGCGTCTTTCGGCGACAACCTTCCATGCTGATCTTTTATGCATCTGCTGTTTATTTCTTGCGCTTGGCTTGGGTCGGTATCATGTTGTTCGAAAGAGACAACAAGACGCCGTCAAGGCGAGCCTGATTGTCGAGCGGGAAACGCTCAACAAGCTTCGGAAACGGGACACCAGGATCAAATGGAGGAAATGACGATGAAACGCTCCGCTGCAATTGTCGCAACATTCGCCGCCCTGTTCGCCGTGATGTCGGTCGTCAGTCAGGCTCAGGCTGGTGCCTCGGCCAGTGCACCGTCGAAGCACCAGCGTTCAAGCCAGGTCGCTTCGCAGACGGGCAACAGCACCGCGATCACCGAATATTCGTCGTCGTCGCGTCGCTCTCACTGATGCGCGAGCGACGACCGCGCTAGTGGGTCCACTCACTAGTTGCGGTTGATTGAGCGATCGTCGGATTCAGCCCGTTGCGGGGGATTGATGTCGTGTACCCACTCCCGGGT
Organism: Bradyrhizobium sp.; assembly: GCA_049509335.1. Taxonomy (GTDB): domain Bacteria; phylum Pseudomonadota; class Alphaproteobacteria; order Rhizobiales; family Xanthobacteraceae; genus Bradyrhizobium. The sequence goes on from JBEKZZ010000013.1 coordinate 33,542, forward strand.
GCTCGACAAGATCTCCGGCAGGATGGCATCAACCTCGTCCTTGGTCATGCCGGCGTTGATACGCGGGTCGTAAAGGATGTTGAGCAGGTACTGGTCGTAGACGTCGAAGAAGCCCATCTGGACGTCGTCATTGAACATCGTCCACGGCACCGAAGCGTCGTCGTTGATAGCTCCCAGCGCCTGCAGCATCTCCTCATAGGCACAATCGTAGAAGGTGAAGTCTCCGGCATCCACCGGGAGGATGACCTCTGCGCGGCGAATCCGGAAGCGCTCGTCCTTGCCGATGCCCGACAGGCATTGCGGGTTCAGCGCCTTCTGGATCTGCCTGGCCTTGTCGTTGCCGTAGAGCGCGCGGATGGTCGAATTCAGCTTGCGATCGGAAACCAGGCGGACGACGAAATTCGCAGCGCGGCGATCGTTGGTGATCGCAATATCGAGATGATTGATGCGGGCGCGGATGTCGGCCACGACGTTGGCGATTTCGCTACGGCGGTCGGGTCCGCTCGCCGTCTCCACGAAGATCCTCACCGGCTCGTCGAACTTGCGCACGCGCCCCGCCGGCTTGTCGAGCTGCAGTTCGGCACCAAACGCGATCTTGAAAAACCCATCCTTGATTTCGTCGTTGGTGAAATCGGTACGCTCGGCCGCGCGGCGGCTGGCGATTTCGGGGTTTTCCGCACGCACGGGAACACTGCTCAAGCCGGTCAACGCCATGACCAAAACCGAGGCCGTCAGGATGCGCGGCATCCTTGCGACGACGCGTCCTGCGGACGAAAACACGCTGGAGATATCGATCGGCATATCTGTTTGTGGCGCCCGGGGTTAAAAAATAATATCTTTTACTTTCAGATACTTAGCTCGGATTTCCAAGCAAGACTCATACCGCTTCGTGCGCGCGGCTCGGTCGTATTCGATCGGCCATCGCGATCTGCCATCAGCATAGCGATCGCTGGATAGGATATCGGGATGGAGCAAGGCGCGTTGTTATAGGGTTGTTGTGGGTGGGCTGGCGCGGGCAGCAGGGCGCGCTCGCTTTTATGAGATTCTTATAAGGTCGCGACTTCCCCCGCCTCGAAAACCTACGCGGCCGATGGCACTTCAGGACCACGCTTCGGGAAGCGCACTTATGAACGGCTTCCCGGCCCACGCGACATGATGTCGTGCGTGCGACCTGGAGAATTCCATGCTTGATCTCTTGATGCTTGCTCTCGGGCTCGCCTTCTTCGCCGCCGCCGTCGGCTACACCTACGCGTGCGAGCGGCTTTGAAGGGAACACAGCCATGATGTTCGACTATGCCCTGGCCGGCCTCGTCTCCGCGGGCCTGCTGTTTTATCTGACCTACGCGTTGCTGCGGCCGGAGCGCTTCTGATCCCGGCGCGGGCCTTGGTGTCCGCGCCTCTCACGATTCCCAAACCTGATTCAAAGGCTACCCGCCATGACTGCCGTCGGATGGATCCAAATTTTCCTGTTCTGCGCCATCATTGTCGCGCTCACCAAGCCGCTTGGCTGGTACATGACGCGCGTGTTCAACGGCGAGCGAACGTTCCTGTCGCCGTTGCTCCGGCCGATCGAGGCCGCGATCTACTGGGTCGGCGGCGTCGACGAAAAGCGCGAGCAGCATTGGGTCACCTATACGGTCGCCATGCTGTTGTTTCACGTCGGCGGATTCCTCATCCTTTATGCGCTGATGCGATTGCAGGCGGGCCTTCCGTTCAATCCGGCGGAGCAAACCGCCGTTGCCGAGGATCTCTCCTTCAACACCGCGATCAGCTTCATCACCAACACCAACTGGCAGAACTATGGTGGTGAAAGCACGATGTCGTATCTCGTGCAGATGCTTGGCCTCACGCACCAGAACTTCCTGTCGGCGGCCACCGGTATTGCGCTCGCGATCGCGCTCATTCGCGGCTTCTCCCGCGCCTCGGCGCGCACGGTCGGCAATTTCTGGGTCGATGTGACTCGTGTGACGCTCTATGTGCTGTTGCCGCTCTGTATCGTCTACACGCTGTTTCTGGTCTGGCAGGGCATCCCGCAGACATTAGGGCCATATATCGAGGCCACCACGCTCGAAGGAGCCAAACAGACGATCGCCGTCGGCCCCGTGGCTTCCCAGGTCGCGATCAAGATGCTCGGCACCAATGGCGGCGGCTTCTTCAATGCCAACGCCGCCCATCCTTTTGAAAATCCGACCGCGCTGTCCAACTTCGTGCAGATGCTGTCGATCTTCGCGATCGGCGCTGCATTGACCAACGTATTCGGCCGCATGGTCGGCAATCAGCGGCAGGGCTGGGCGATCCTCTCCGTCATGGGCGTGCTGTTCTTGGCGGGTATCGCGGTCACCTACTGGGCCGAGGCCAACGGCACCGCAACGCTCGACGCGCTCGGGCTGACCGGCGGCAACATGGAAGGCAAGGAAGTCCGTTTCGGCATCGTGGCCTCGAGCCTGTTTGCGGTCGTCACCACGGCGGCGTCCTGCGGCGCGGTCAATGCGATGCATGACAGCTTCACCGCGCTCGGCGGCATGATTCCGCTGATCAATATGCAGCTCGGCGAAATCATCGTCGGCGGCGTCGGCGCCGGTCTCTACGGCATGCTGCTGTTCGTCGTGCTGGCGATTTTCGTCGCCGGCCTGATGGTCGGGCGCACGCCGGAATATGTCGGCAAGAAGATCGAGGCGCGCGAGGTCAAGATGGCGATGCTCGCCATTCTGGTATTGCCGCTGATGTATCTCGGCTGGACCGCCGTCGCGGTGGTATTGCCTTCGACGGTCGCTGCCATGAGCAATTCCGGTCCGCACGGCTTTACCGAAGTGCTGTACGCCTTCACCTCGGCAACCGGCAACAACGGCTCGGCCTTTGGCGGGCTTTCCGGCAACAGCTTCTTCTACAACCTCACGCTCGCCAGCTCGATGTTTGTCGGCCGCTTCTTCATGATCGTTCCGGCGATGGCGATGGCGGGTTCGCTCGCGGGCAAGAAATCGATTCCGCCCTCGGCCGGTACATTCCCCACGACCGGCGGTCTGTTCGTCGGCCTCGTCGTCGGCGTGATTCTCATCATCGGCGGTCTCACCTTTTTCCCGGCGCTCGCGCTCGGTCCGGTAGCCGAGCATCTGGCGATGAGCGCCAACACCCTGTTCTGATCGGTCATTCGGAGTTCCTTCCATGGAAGTCGTCCAGAAAACAAAAAGGCAAACGCCGGCCGCCACGATGCTCGACCCGAAAATCGTGATGCCCGCCATTGCTTCCGCCTTCGTCAAGCTCGACCCGCGGCTGATGGCCAAGAATCCCGTGATGTTCGTGGTCGAAGTCGTAGCCACCCTCACGACCGTGATCTTCCTGCGCGACCTCGCAACCGGCGGCGAAAACCTCGGCTTTACCTTCCAGATCATCCTCTGGCTCTGGTTCACGGTGCTGTTCGCCAATTTCGCGGAAGCGGTCGCCGAAGGCCGCGGCAAGGCGCAGGCCGAATCGTTGCGCAAGACCCGCACCGAGAGTCAGGCCAAGCTCCTGACAGGTTCGGGCAAGGACTATCGCCTGGTGGCTGGCACGAGCCTGAAGGTCGGCGACATCGTGCTGGTCGAGGCCGGCGACAACATCCCCTCCGATGGCGAAGTGATTGAAGGTATTGCTTCCGTCAACGAAGCCGCGATCACCGGCGAATCAGCCCCCGTGATCCGCGAGTCCGGCGGTGACCGCTCGGCCGTGACCGGTGGCACGCAGGTGCAGTCGGACTGGATTCGCGTGCGCATCACCGCGGCGCAAGGCTCGACCTTCATCGACCGCATGATCAAGCTGGTCGAGGGTGCCGAGCGGCAAAAGACGCCGAACGAGATCGCCCTCAATATCTTGCTGGCGGGTCTCACCATCATTTTCGTGTTTGCGACCGTCACCATCCCGAGCTACGCCGCCTATGCCGGCGGGCAGATCTCGGTGGTCATCCTGGTGGCGCTGTTCGTGACGCTGATTCCGACCACCATCGGCGCGTTGTTGTCGGCGATCGGTATTGCCGGCATGGACCGGCTGGTGCGTTTCAACGTATTGGCGATGTCGGGCCGGGCGGTGGAAGCCGCCGGCGACGTCGACACGTTGCTGCTCGACAAGACCGGCACCATCACGCTCGGCAACCGCCAGGCGACCGCTTTCCGTCCCGTTCGCGGCATCAGTGAACAGGAATTGGCGGATGCGGCGCAGCTTGCGTCACTCGCCGATGAGACGCCGGAGGGGCGCTCGATCGTGGTGCTGGCCAAGGAAAAATACGGCATCCGCGGCCGCGACATGGGCGAACTGGCCGCGACCTTCATTCCCTTCACGGCGCAAACCCGCATGAGCGGCATCGATGCCGGCGGCTCCTCGGTGCGCAAGGGCGCGGTGGAGGCGATCCTCAACTATGTCGGCGGCGCGACGGCCCAGACGATGGCGAGCGGAAACACGGTCCGGGCCTTGCAGCCGTCGCTTGCGTCCGACGCCGCGCGGGAAATTACCGCGATATCGGACGAAATCGCCAAGGCCGGTGGCACGCCGCTTGCGGTCGCCAGGGATGGCCGCCTGCTCGGCGTCATTCACCTGAAGGACATCGTCAAGGGCGGTATCCGCGAGCGCTTTGCGGAATTGCGCCGCATGGGCATCCGCACCGTGATGATCACGGGCGATAACCCGATGACGGCCGCCGCCATCGCGGCGGAAGCCGGCGTCGATGATTTCCTCGCGCAGGCAACGCCGGAAGACAAACTGAAGCTGATCCGCGATGAGCAGGCCAACGGTAAGCTGGTGGCGATGTGCGGCGACGGCACCAATGACGCACCGGCGCTGGCGCAGGCCGACGTTGGCGTCGCCATGAACACCGGCACGCAGGCGGCGCGCGAGGCCGGCAACATGGTGGACCTCGATTCCAACCCGACCAAGCTGATCGAGGTTGTCGAGATCGGCAAGCAGCTGTTGATGACGCGCGGTGCGCTCACGACGTTCTCGATCGCCAACGACGTCGCCAAATATTTTGCGATCATCCCCGCGATGTTCCTGGCGTTTTACCCGCAGCTGGCGGTGCTCAATGTCATGCACCTGGCGAGCCCGCAAAGCGCGATCCTGTCGGCGATCATCTTCAACGCATTGATCATCATTGCGCTGATTCCGCTGGCTCTGAAAGGCGTGGCCTATCGCGCCATCGGCGCCGGCGCGCTGCTGGGGCGTAACCTGTTGGTTTACGGCCTGGGCGGCATTCTCATTCCGTTTGTCGGCATCAAGGCGATCGACCTTGTCGTCGCCGCGCTGCACCTGGCTTAACCGTGACTGTCATTCCGGGGCTATGCGAAGCATAGAACCCGGAATCTCGAGATTCCGGGTCTCGTGCTGACGCACCATCCCGGAATGACTAGTGGAGATAAAACATGCTCAAAGAAATTCGCCCGGCAATTCTGGTCCTGCTGCTGCTGACGCTGATCACGGGTCTGGCCTATCCGCTCGCCATGACAAAAATCGCAGGCGCGATCTTTCCAAGGCAAGCGCAGGGCAGCCTGATCGAGCGTGATGGCAAGGTCATAGGCTCCGCGCTGATCGGGCAGGAGTTCAAGGACGACAAATATTTCCACGGCCGCCTCTCGGCGACGACTGCGCCGGATCCGGCCGATGCCAGCAAGACGGTGGGAGCGCCCTATAACGCCGCCAACTCCGGGGCCTCGAATCTCGGCCCGACCAGCAAGGCGCTGAGTGACCGGCTCAAGGAAGACGCAGACAAGCTGAAAGCGGAAAATCCGTCCGCGAGCGTTCCGATCGATCTCGTGACGACATCGGGCAGCGGACTGGACCCTGACATCTCGCCGGAAGGCGCGCTGTTTCAGGTGCCGCGTATCGCGAAGGTGAGAGGGATGCCGGAGGACAAGGTGCGGCAACTCGTAGCCGAGAATACCTCCGGCCGCCTGATCGGGATCTTCGGCGAGCCCAGTGTTAACGTGCTGGCGCTCAACCTGGCGCTGGATGCTGCCGCGCACTAGGCTAGGTGCGGCATGAGGGCTATATTATCCCTATGGTCCAGCAGCCGCGCCGCGATTCCGAACAACGTCCTTCGCCCGAGGCCCTGCTGGAGGCGGCCCGGCGCGAACACAGCGAGGCCGGGCGGCTGAAGATCTTCGTCGGCGCCGCTCCCGGCGTCGGCAAGACCTACGAAATGCTGCAAAGCGCCCATGCCCGGCAGAAGGCCGGCATTGATGTCGTGGTCGGCGTGGTCGAGACCCATGGCCGCGCCGAGACGGAAGCGTTGCTGCATGGGCTTGAGGTCATCCCGCGCAAACGCGTCGCCTACAAGGACCAGATCATCGAGGAGATGGACCTCGATGCGCTGATCGCGCGCCGGCCCCGGCTCGCGCTGGTCGATGAACTCGCCCACACCAATGCGCCCGGCAGCCGCCACCCCAAGCGTTATCTCGATGTCGAGGAACTGCTGTCGCGCGGCATCGATGTCTACACCGCCGTCAATATCCAGCACATCGAAAGCCTCAACGACGTGGTCGCGCAGATCACGCATGTGCGCGTGCGCGAAACCGTGCCCGATTCGGTGTTCGACCGCGCCGACGGCATCGAGCTGATTGATCTCACGCCCGACGACCTGATCCAGCGTCTGAAGGAAGGCAAGGTCTATGTTCCCCGGCAGGCCGAGCGGGCGCTGGAGCATTACTTTTCGCCGGGCAACCTGACCGCGTTGCGTGAGCTGGCGCTGCGGCGGACCGCCGAACGCGTCGACGAGCAATTGCTCACCCATATGCAGGCCAATGCCATCGCCGGCCCCTGGGCCGCCGGCGAGCGCATTCTCGTCTGCATCAGCGAAGACCCGCGCTCGGCAGGTCTCGTGCGCTACACCAAGCGGCTCGCCGACCGGCTGCACGCGCCATGGACCGCCGTCAGCATCGAGACGCGGCGTTCGCTGCGTTTGAGCGATGTGGAACGGGATCGTCTTGCCGATACGTTGCGGCTGGCCGAAGCCCTCGGCGGCGAGGCCATCACCATTCCTGCCGTTGGACGCCGGATTGCCGACGACATCATCGGCTTTGCTCAAACCAACAACGTTACGCAGGTCATCATCGGGAAATCCGCGCGGAGCTTCTGGTTCGAGCTCACAAGGGGAAGTGTGGTGCACGACCTCGTGCGCCGCGCCGGCAATATCAGCGTCAATGTGATTGCGGGCGAGGAGCTCGCGGCCGATCCGGTCCCGAAAAAGACAGTGCGCACAGCCGAGCGCCGTGAGCCGTTCCATCCCCGACCCTACCTGATGGCGCTCCTGATCGTGGCGGTCGGCCTCGGCGCGGCCGAACTGATTCAGCGGCCGTTCGGAATCGAGAATGTCGATCTGGTGTTCTTGACCGCGGTGGTCGGCGTTGCGGTTCGCTTCGGGCTATGGCCGTCTTTGCTTGCCAGCGTCGCGGCCTCGCTCTGCTATAACTTCTTCTTCCTGCCGCCGATCTATACCTTCACGATCACCGATCCCACCAACGTCGCGGCGTTCTTCTTCTTCATGCTGATCGCCATTCTGGTTTCGAATGTCGCCGCGCGGGTGCGCACGCAGGCCGACTCGGCGATCGGCCGTATCAGAACCACTGAACTGCTGTACGCATTCAGCCGCAAATTGGCCGGCACCGCGACGCTCGACGACGTGCTGTGGGCCACCGCCTATCAGACCGCGCTGATGCTGAAGGTACGCGTGGTGCTGCTGTTGCCGGAGAGCGGCGTGCTCACCGTGAAAGCGGGTTACCCGCCGGAGGATCAGCTCGACAAGGCTGATCTCGCCGCCGCCAACTGGGCCTGGGGCAATGACCGCCCGGCGGGGCGCGGCTCCGATACGCTGCCCGGCGCCAAGCGGCTGTTTCTGCCGATGCGAACCGGGCGCGGCCTGATCGGCGTCATCGGCATCGACGACGACAAGAACGGCCCGCTGTTGACTCCGGATCAGCGCCGCCTGCTCGACGCGCTGGTCGATCAGGGCGCGCTCGCCATCGAACGCGTGCTGCTGGTGGAGGATATGGACCGCGTCAAGCGCACGGTCGAGTCCGATCGCCTGCGTTCGGCGCTGCTGACGTCGATCTCGCACGATCTCAAGACGCCGCTCGCCTCGGTGCTGGGGGCCGCTTCCACCATGCGCGACCTCGCCGGCGGGCTGAACGACGCGGAAAAGCGCGATCTCCTGGCTACCGTGATCGACGAGTCCGAGCGGCTTAATCGTTTCATCGCCAATCTGCTCGACATGACCAAGCTCGAATCCGGCGCCATCAAGCCCAATACCGCGCGGCACGACATTGGCGAGATCGTCGGCAGCGCGCTGCGCCGGGCCGGCAAGATTCTCGTCCATCACAAGGTGTCGCTGGAGCTCGAGGCCGATTTGCCGATGCTCGAACTGGATGCCGTATTGTTCGAACAGGCGCTGTTCAACCTGCTCGACAATGCCGCCAAATACGCACCGGCAGAGACCACGATCTCGATCCGTGGCTGGCGGGACAAGGATTTTGTCAGTTTGCAAATCATCGACGAAGGCGAGGGTATTCCGCATTCCGAACTGGAAAGCGTATTCGACAAGTTCTACCGCGCCCAGAAGGGCGACCACGTTCGACCCGGCACCGGACTGGGATTGGCGATTTCCCGCGGCTTTGTCGAAGCGATGGGCGGCACGATTGCCGCGGACAATCGCAGCGACCGCTCCGGCGCGGTACTGACCATCCGTCTGCCGATTCCGCCCGCTGCCTCCAGCACACTGGATACCGCCGCATGAGTCCGATCCCGATCAAGGTTCTTGTCATCGACGACGAGCCGCCGATCCGAAAATTGCTGCGGATGGGGCTGAGCACACAGGGCTACGAAATCCTGGAGGCGCCGAGCGGCAAGGCCGGCCTGGAATTGCTCGCCGAGGACCCGGCGTTGATCATTCTCGACCTCGGCCTGCCCGACATCCAGGGACATGATCTCTTGAGGATGATCCGCGGCCGCAACGACAGCGTTCCGATCGTGGTGCTGTCGAGCCGCGGCGACGAGGCCGGCAAGGTTCAGGCGCTCGATCTCGGCGCCGACGATTACCTCACCAAACCGTTCGGCATGGACGAATTGCTGGCGCGCATGCGCGCCGCGCTTCGGCATCAATTGCAGGTCCATGGCGAGCGGCCGGTGTTTCGCGCCGGCGATCTTTCCGTCGATCTCGTGCGCCGCATCGTCAAGGTCGGCGATCGCGAGGTCAAATTGTCGCCGAAGGAATACGACCTGCTGCGGGTCCTGGTGCAGCATGCCGGCAAGGTGCTCACCCACCGGTTTCTGCTCAAGGAACTCTGGGACGAAATGACGGATGCGCAATATCTGCGGGTCTATGTGCGCCAGCTCCGCCAGAAGATCGAGATCGACCCGGAACGTCCGCAATTCGTGCTGACCGAAACCGGCATCGGCTATCGCCTGAAGGGATCGGATTAGACCCTCATCCCGAGGCGGCGCGCCTTCCTACCGGCCCCGCGTGCCGCTGCCGACGCCAAGGTTAGTTCAATCCTGCGCGGCGGAAGCCTTCCAAATAGTGCTCTCGGTCGCGGTCGAGCTTGATCGGCATTTGGTCTGCGATCCAGGCCAGCGAGATATTTGGTTGCGCGCGGCGAAGCTCTTGCAAAGCAGCCTTGGCGACGTCGTCCTGTCCGGCCATGCCAGCGGCGGCCGTCATGACCCGGTGAGCACCGACAAAATCGCTGCGTTGCCGGATCGCCTGGCGAGAAAAACGCATCGCCTCATCATAGTCGCGCCCGATAAAATGGGCGTAGGCAGCAATTCCGCAATACACCGCCGAGAACGGATCCCGCGGGCTCAGCCGCAGCGCACGGTGTGCGGCCACGACGCCTTCTTCCCAGCGCCCACAATAGGAAAGTGCGAGGCCGTAATAGCCCTGCGCCATCGAGAAATTCGGATTGAGCCGCAGCGCCAGTTCGAACTCGGCCAACGAGTCGTCGAAGCGCCGCGTAAACAGATAAGCGCAGCCCAACGCATGGTGCGCCCAGGGGTCCTCGCTGTCGACCAGGATCGCCGCCAGCGCCGAGCGCTCCGCGATGGGGGCGGACGCGGCCATGTCCGCCCAGCCCATGTGGGCGCTGAAGGTATGGCTGGTGGCGAGCACGCCGAGCGCCTGTCCATAGTTGGGGTCGATGGTAATCGCCTTCTCAAGCAGCGCCTGAGCGACCAGATTGTCCTGCCGTGTCACTCGCCAATAGTGCGATAACGCCCGCATCACCAGATCCCAGGCGTCCAGGCTATCGGGCGGCTTGCGCCGGGCGCGGAAGCTTTCCGCGGCGTAGAGCTGCGGTTCGATCGCGGCGACGATAGCCTCGGTGATCTCGTCCTGGACCGCAAAGACATCGGCAAGGCCGCGGTCATACCGCTCGGCCCAGATGTGGCTGCCGGTGGCGGCGTCGTTGAGCTGCACGGTAATGCGCACGCGGTCGCCGCCTTTGCGCACGCTGCCTTCGACCACATAGCCGACGCCGAGTTCATCGGCGATCTGCTTCAGATGGACGGCCTTGCCCTTGTAGGTGAACGAAGAGTTTCGCGCGATCACGAAGAACCAGCGCAACTTGGAGAGCGCGGTAATGATATCTTCGCTGATGCCGTCGGAAAAATACTCCTGCTCCGGATCGCCACTCATGTTTGTGAACGGAAGCACCGCGATAGCAGGCCGGTCCGGCAGCGACAAAGCCGCACGCGACGGCTCGTGGCTCTTCTCCGCCGGTTCGGCGTGTGCCGGCTCACCCGTCGTCGGACTGCGCACCTCGCCGACGAAACGAAAGCCCTTGCGCGCTATGGTGCGGATCAGTTTTTGCTCCTCGCCGCTGTCGCCAACCGCCTTGCGCGCGGCGTTGATGCGGCTGGTCAAAGTGGAATCCGACACGATGCGGCCGCCCCAGATCGAGCCGAGGAGATCGTCCTTGTTGACGACGCGATCGCGGTTCTCCACCAGGTAGACCAGCAGGTCGAATACCTGGGGCTCCAGGGCAACAGCCTCGCTGCCGCGGTGCAACTCCCGACGGTCGGTATCAAGGCTATGCTCCGAAAAAATGAATAGCACGTCGCCGCCCTGCTGCCGCCGGGTGGGCCGGCCTCAAGAAATAATCAGGCCTATCTCACGGGAAAATCAAGGGCCGCACAAGGCTTTTCGGCGTCGTCCTCGTCATGCTGCGTTTTCCGGTCGCAATCCCCTTGCTTCCAACGGAGAAGAGCATGACCCAGATTATCCAGAATGCGGACACGCGCGGCCAAGGCAATGTCATCGGACGGATTATCGCGTTGCTTTATGGTATGGTGGCCTACGGCATATTCTTCGTCAGCTTCCTCTACGCCATCGGCTTCGTTGAAAACCTGATCGTGCCAAAGACCATCGACAGCGGACCGGTCGGACCGACAGCGCAAGCGCTCATCGTCAATCTGGTGTTGATGTCCATCTTCGCCATTCAGCACAGCGTGATGGCGCGCCCGCAGTTCAAGCGATGGTGGACGAAATTCGTCCCGCCTTCGGTCGAACGCGCCACTTACGTCCTGCTGGCCAGCCTGGCACTCGCGCTTCTGCTCTGGCAGTGGCAGCCGATGCCCGAAGTGGTGTGGCGGATCGCCGATACGCGCCTCGCCATGGCGTTGACTTGCCTGTCGCTCGTCGGCTGGCTGATCGTGCTGACCTCGACTTTTCTGATCAATCACTTCGAGCTGTTTGGGCTGCATCAGGTGGCGAATAATCTGGTCGGCCGCGAGATGCCGGCGCCGCGCTTCCGCACGCCGCTGTTCTACCGTTTCGTACGGCATCCGATTTATCTCGGCTTCATGATCGCTTTCTGGGCGGCATCCACCATGACCATCGGCCATTTGCTGTTCGCGGCGGTGACCACGGCATACATTTTCGTCGGCATCTGGCTCGAGGAACGCGATCTGATCGACCTCTTCGGCGACGAATATCGCCGCTATCGGGAGCGCGTATCCATGGTGCTGCCGTGGCGCAAATCCGCCTGAGCCAGGCTAATCTGCTCTCAGAACTGCCGAGCCAAGCCGGGCGATTTGCCCGACGAGCAAATCACCAGGCTTGCCGATTCAGGCGTGTCCAGTCCTCGCCGGGAAAATAATTTGCTCTGCCCGTCGGGCAAATCATCTCTATAACCTCGCGCCGTCCGGCACCCGATAAGAGGGGCGCTTCGCGATCGTCACGAACGTTGGGTGCGGGATGCGGTGGACGCGGGTTACGTCAAACGACGAATGACGTTGACTCGCGTACGGCGAAGTCGTGTGGTCCTGATGCCTCGACGCTGGCATCAAATCGACGGAAGAGATTTCCGCCGATGATGGTGACAAAATAGCCCGATCACCAGGGAGAGCGCGAAGGAAACCGTTAAAACCATTGCGCAGGGAAGGCCGGATCGATCCGGTGAACCTGTAGTGACTAACTCGTATGTTTTCCATTTTTACATACGAGGCTGCGGGTGCATCAGACGCCCGGCTTTCCCTGCGCCCTCTCGGGGCGAATGATTTACGCACAACTCGGGCGCATCAAGCCGCGAGAATGCGAAGACGTGTCTGAAGCCCAGGAGGTAAAGAGAGGGCGGGAAGGCAGACGGGAACTATCCTCTTGCGCGTTGATTGGTTCCACGCCAAAGGGAGAACAATCATGGCACGGAAATATTCGAAGAAAGCATCCTCCTCCGTCAAACGCGCGATGAAGAAGCGCAACGCCGGCACCTTGAAGAGCGGCCGTTCGGGCCGCACGGTCAAGAGCCGCAAACAGGCGATTGCGATCGGCCTTTCCGAGGCGAGGGCCGCGGGAGCGAAGGTCCCGAAGAAGACTGCGAAGCGAGGACGAAAGGCCAAGAAAGCCAAGCGAAGTGGCCGCAAATAAAGCTGCCGCCCGCGACGTTTACCCGTCTTTCAATCCGAAAGGAGGGGGCATTACAATGCCCCCTTCCTTCGTACATTAGCCCTGATCCCTGTTTTTCGAGATTGTACCTTGTCCCTGAAGAACCTTTCCACCTACCGGAAGAAGCGGGATTTCGACAAGACCACCGAGCCGCGCGGCGAGGCGCCGGTGGAGCCGTCCAAACAGCGGCGCTTTGTGATCCAGAAGCACGATGCGACACGGCTGCATTATGATTTCAGGCTTGAATTCGACGGCGTCTTCAAATCATGGGCGGTCACGCGCGGTCCGTCGCTCGATCCGCACGACAAGCGCCTGGCGGTCGAGGTCGAGGACCATCCGCTTGACTATGGCGATTTCGAAGGCACGATCCCCAAAGGACAGTATGGCGGCGGCACCGTGCAGCTCTGGGATCGCGGCACCTGGGAGTCGGATGATCCGGACAAAGGCTTCAAGAAGGGCGATCTGAAATTCACCCTGCACGGCGACAAGCTGCACGGAAGCTGGGTGTTGGTGCGGATGCGGCATGACCGCGGCGGCGGCAAGCGCACCAACTGGCTGCTCATCAAGCATCGCGACGAATATGCCCGCGAGGGCGACGAGAACAGCATTCTCGAAGAGGATCGTTCGGTCGCATCAGGCCGCGGCATGGACCAGATTGCTGCCGGCAAGGGCAAGGCGCCGAAGCCGTTCATGACGGCGCGGGGTAACGCCAAGGCCGATGCGGTCTGGCATTCGAACCGGGGCGAGGCGGCTGAAGCCCGCGCGCAGACCAGGAAGGCGTCGGCGCCTGAGAAGATAACAAAGGTCGACGAGATGCCGGAGTTCGTCGCATTCGAACTGTGTACGGCGGTGGATCAACCGCCGAACGGGCCGGGCTGGGGCCACGAGATCAAGTTCGACGGCTATCGCGTGCAGATGCGGGTGGAGGACGGCAAGGCGATTTTAAGAACACGCAAGGGCCTGGACTGGACCGGCAAGTTCAAGGCGATCACAGAGGCGGGCTCTGCATTGCGTGATGCGATGATCGATGGCGAGATCGTTGCGCTCGATCATAAGGATCACCCGGATTTCTCCGCATTGCAGGCCGCGATTTCCGACGGCAAGACGGATGGTCTGATCTTCTATGCCTTCGATCTTCTGTTCGCTGAAGGCGAAGATCTTCGCCGCCTGCCGCTGGAACAGCGAAAAGCGCGGTTGAAACGACTGCTCGACGTGCGGCAAAAGAAGGCGGAGCCGATCCGCTATGTCGAGCATTTCGAGGCCGATGGCGCGGACGTTCTCGAATCCGCGAAGAAACTGAAGCTCGAAGGCATTGTTTCCAAGAAGCTCAGCTCGCTTTACCGCTCCGGGCGTTCCGACAACTGGACCAAGACCAAATCCCGCGAGGGGCAGGAAGTCGTGCTCGGCGGCTGGAAGACGACGCAAGGCAAATTCCGTTCGTTGATGGCCGGCCTCTATCGTGACGGTGATCTGGCTTTCGTTGGCATCATTGGAACCGGCTTCGGACAGGACACGGTTCGCCGCATTATGCCGGCGCTCAAGAAGGCCGAGGCCGATAAAAGCCCGTTCGGCGGCAAGGACGCGCCGCGCAAGACCCGCGATATCCACTGGCTAAAACCCGAACTGGTCGCCGAAATCGAATTTGCGGGGTTTACCGAGGGCGGCAACATCCGGCAGGCGGCGTTCAAGGGCCTGCGTCAGGACAAGCCGGCGAGCGAGGTCGTTGCGGAGAAACCGGCCATGGTGAATGTCATCAAGTCAGTACCCAAAGCCTCGCGCAAATCGGCTGAGGTCATGGGCGTGGTGATTTCGAAGCCGGACAAGGAGCTGTGGCCAGAGACGAGCGACGGTGAGGGTGTCACCAAGCTCGACTTGGCGCGTTATTTCGAAACGGTCGGCGGTTGGCTAATACCGCATGTGAAGGGACGGCCTTGCTCGGTGTTGCGTGCGCCCGATGGAATCAAGGGGGAGCAATTCTTTCAGCGCCATGCGATGCCGAGCACCTCGAAGCTGTTGGAGCTCGTCAAGGTCTCCGGCGATCGCAAACCTTATTTGCAGATCGACCGCATCGAGGGGTTGGCGGCGGTGGCGCAGTCCGGCGGCCTCGAACTGCATCCGTGGAATTGTGCGCCCGACGCCATCGATATCCCCGGCCGGCTGGTGTTCGATCTCGATCCCGCGCCGAACGTCGACTTTGCCGACGTCATCGAGGCGGCGAAGGAGATGAAGCAGCGGCTCGAGGCGCTCGGTCTTGAAAGCTTCTGCAAGACCACCGGCGGCAAGGGGCTGCATGTCGTGACGCCGCTTCGCTATGGCGCGAAGGACAAGGTGACATGGAAGGAAGCCAAGGCTTTTGCGCAAGGTGTTTGTCAGTGGATGGCGAACGACAATCCCGGGCAATACCTGCTCAACATGTCGAAGAAATTGCGCAAGGGAAAAATCTTCCTCGACTATCTGCGCAATGACCGCATGGCCACCGCGGTTGCGGTGCTTTCGCCGCGGGCGCGCGATGGCGCCACGGTTTCGACGCCGCTCACCTGGTCGCAGGTGCGCGACGATCTCGATCCCAAGCGCTACACCATTCGCACCGTCCCGGCGTTGCTCGCGAAGAGCAAGGCGTGGGACGGCTACGATGATGCGGCGTCATCGATCAAAAGCGCGATCAAGAAGTTGGACGGAAAATTAAAGTCGTGAATGCCGGACTCAGAGCCGCCCGAGCAGAAGCAAGATCAGCAAGATCACGACGATGAGCCCCAGGCCGCCGCCGCCATAATAGCCGGTGCCATAGAACGGGCCGCCGCCGATGCCGCTAAAGCCGCCGAGCAGCGCGATCACCAAAATAATCAGAATGATTGTACCAATGGACATCGTTATTCCTCCAGCCGATCGTTAATGCATGTTCCAGCCAGCCAACAAACGGGAATCCCGAAAGTTCCCGTTTCTTGCAGCGCACGCGGGGCTGTTTATTTGGAGAATAGCGTTCGCCCTTCAGGCGAACTGCCGGCTTGTTTTCGCGATTGGCTTCGCAGCGCCGATATATCCGGCTTTCAGCGCCGCCACCGGAAGATGCTTGAACAAGTCGGCCAACGGCACGCTGGACTTGTCGGTCCTGCCGGCGCCTTGAAGCGAATAGCCATCGATATGAAGCTCGCCCTCGAAAACCTCGCCGCCCGGCCATGCACGGCCCCCCTCGGAGAGTGGTGCACACCACCGCGCCACGGCCGCGATCACCGCATGGCGGCCACGGCGGCGAGCGAACGCGATGACGTGGTCACTATCGCGCCCGCTGACTTCGAGCGGTTCGTAATCGCCGCCAGCGAAAACGTCCGAAAGTTCGTTGCGAAGCCTCAGAAGATGTCGCGTCCAGGCGAGCTTGACGTGGCCGTCTCGCCAATGGCCGGCGAGGTTTTGCCAATCGGGCCGCTCGACCAGTTTGAGAACGTCAGCGCGCTCGGCGAAATCGACTGGACGGCGATTGTCGGGATCGACCATGGACAAATCCCAAAACTCCGTTCCCTGATAAAAATCCGGTACGCCCGGCATCATCGCTTTCAGCGTAATCTGGCTCAGCGAATTCAACGCGCCCAGCAATGCGACCCGGCGGGAAAAATTTTCCAGCGAATCCAGGAATTCGGCGGAGACCGATCGATCGAGAATCCGCTCGATAAACGTACAGAGCGCGGCCTCATAGCCTTCATTTGGGTTGAGCCAGCTCGTTTCCTGCTTGCCCTCGCGCGCGGCCTTCACCGCATAGGCCTGCAAGCGCTCGGTCAGCGAGCGGTCGGGCGGCGTGAGCGGCCAGACCCCGAGCAGGGTCTGGTACAGCATATATTCGAAGGTCGCCGATGGCGTGCGCAAGGCACTGTCCGTGACGATGTGCGGCGCGTTCAGTACTTTCCAGCGGGCGACAACGGCGGTCCATTCGCCCGCGAGCTCGCTGAGCGCGATCAGGCGCGCGCGCGCGTCCTCGGCTCGCTTGGTATCGTGGGTGGCGGTCGTGGTCATGGCGTGCGGCCAGTCGCGGCTGCGGGTTTTCATCATCTGGTGAAAGATGCCGGGCGACAACGCCGAGGCAAAGGGTTCGCCGCCGATTTCGTTCAGCGCGAGCAGGCGGTGGGTGCGGTAGAACGTGGTGTCCTCCAGCGATTTCGCCATCAAAGGACCGGTGAATTGCTGCACCTTCAACGCAAACCGCCGCACCCTTGGCGCGCTGTGCAGCGCAGTTCCGGGTTTGGCGAGATCCATGGTCAGCGCATCGCGCAGGAAATCGAAGATGCCTTCGTCGGCCGCGAACCATTCGTCCCGCGCTTTCTCAATCGTGTCCGAGATCAGAGCGCGGTCCTCGGGCGCCGCGCCGGCGGCGGTCAGGTAAGTCCGGTAGATCGGAAAATTCAGCACATAAAGTTCGAGTGCCTGGAGCAAGCTGTCGGCGGAGAAATCGCGCGTCGAATAATGCCCCGCCGCGATGCGCGCGAGCAGGCGGGCCAGCACGGTGAATTCACTGGTGAGCAGCGTTTCCAGCACGCGCCGTTTGGCGGCCTTGAGCACGGGGGCGAGCACCGGCGGCATGTTGCTGATCTGGCGCCAGGTCTCATCGAGCGCTTCAAGTCCGCTTGGATTGGTCAGCACCCGCGTGATGTCGTTGAGCGTCTCGTAGCCGGTCGTGCCCTGAACGCCGGCGAACGGACGCAAGCCTTCGTGCTCGCCGAGAATCTTCTCGACCACGACATAAAACGATCTGGCAGCTTTTCCGCCCGCCTGCCGGATCAGGCGGCTCAGGCGGTGAAAATATTGCGCGGGGTCGTACAGGCCGTCGATATGGTCGAGCCTCAGCCCCTGAAGCTTGCCTTCCGCGATCAACCGCCTGACCAGCCGGTGCGCGACGTTGAAGGTCGTGGCATCCTCCACCCGCAAGCCGGCGAGCGAATTGACGTCGAAGAATCGGCGATAGTTGATGTCGCTGGAGGCCAGCCGCCAATGTCCGAGCTTGTAGTGCTGGCGCTCGAGCAGGTGATGCAGCGCCAGTATCTGTGCAGAGCGATCCTGTCCGGCGCGGTAGGCGGCAAGTCCGCGATCGATGATTTCTCGGCCTCCTTCGATGCTCTTCAATTCGGCCTTGAATGCCGGCGCCTCCTTGCGGTTGGGATGGCGCAGGCCATGGTGGCGCGAGGTGAGGTCGAGAATGCGTTTGCCGTCGGAGGTGTCTTCGGCGCCAGCCTCCTTGACGATCGTTTGCAGGATTTCGCCGTAGCGTTCCGGCGCGATCGGCAGACGGTGTTCGAAGTACCAGGCCGAGAAACTGCCTTCACTCGCGTCATAACGCAACTCGATCTCGCCACTCTCCAGCGCCTTGCCGTAGGCGGAGCCGAGGATCGGCAGCAGCACGCCACCGCGTGCGCGATATGGCAACAGCTCCCAGTCGATATCGAAGGAGACTGCATGCGGCGAAGCCTCGCCCCATTCCAGCACGTCGAGCCACCACGGATTGTCGGCAAAATGTACGCCGACATGGTTGGGCACGAAGTCGAGGATCAGGCCGAGGTCGTGTTTCCTGAGAGCATCGCTCAGCCGTTCAAAACCCTCGTCGCCGCCGAGTTCGGGGTTGATGAGGGTGTGATTGACGACGTCGTAGCCGTGGGTCGAACCCTTGCGCGCTTTCGTAAAGGGCGAGGCATAGACATGGCTGACGCCGAGTTCCTTCAGGTAAGGAACGATAGCGGCGGCCGCATCGAAGTCGAAGCTGGCGGTGAGCTGCAAACGATAGGTTGCGGTGGGGACCGAGACCGGCATCAGCGGTCCTCCAGACACCAGCACACCGACCACGGCTTCATCGCGTCGCCGGGCTCGCCCCAGATCGCACTGCCGCGAGTTTCGCTCCATCGAGCGGGGATCGTGCGGTCCGACAGATTTGCGGTGAGTGCCAGCCTTGCATCGGTGCCGAGACGCCAGTTCGCGTTCAATAATCCGTCGTCGGCCGCGCGTGCCTCTCCGAAGCGCGCATCCGCAAGGCGCGGCGTGATGAGACGCCGGCGTATCGCCAGGAGCTCGCGCACCAGCGCCAGCCGATTGCGTCCGCTGCCGTCTGCATTCTCCCAATCCAGGATGGCGGAATGAAAAGTTGCTTCGCTCAAGGGATCGGGGACGTCATCGCCATAGGTTGCATAGGCCCAGGCATATTCATGGCGGCGGCCGTTGCGTACGGCTTCTGCAAGGTCGCCCTTGAAGTCGCAGAAGAACGGGAAGGGGGCTTTCGATCCCCATTCCTCGCCCATGAACAGCATGGGAATCGTAGGCGCGAGCAGAGTGATCGCGAGTGCGGCTTCGATCGCCTCTGGTTTGACGTGGTTCTCGAGCCGGTCGCCGAAGGCGCGGTTGCCGATCTGGTCGTGGTTCTGCAGAAAATTGACGAACGCGGTGGGCGGAAGCCCGCCGCTTGGCTCGCCGCGCAACTGGCCGTCGCGATGTTCGGAAGCCTCGCCCTGATAGATAAAGCCCGAGCAGAGCGCACGGGCGATGTCGGAAAGCGGCGTGCGTTGAAAGTCGCGGTAATAGCCCTGCTTTTCGCCGGTCAGCTTGACATGCCAGGCGTGATGATAGTCGTCGTTCCACTGCGCGCGATATTTCCCGCGCGGCGGATCTTGTGTGGGATCGAGGACGCTGACGCGGTTGTCATCGTTTTCAAGCACGAGATGGATATGGCGGCCGGTCTCGGCGGCGAGTTGGCCTGCCGCCAGGCTCAGATCATGCAGCATCGAGATTTCGCCGAGTTCGGCAATCGTATGCACGGCATCCAGCCGCAACCCGTCGAAGCGATATTCGTCGAGCCAATAAAGCGCGTTCTCGATCGCAAAGGCACGCACCTGCGGTACGCGGTAATCGATCGCGCTGCCCCATGGCGTTTGCGCGTCGGTGAAGAAGGAAGGCGCGTAGCGGCCGAGATAATTACCCTCGGGGCCGAAGTGATTATAGACCACGTCGAGGAACACCATGAGCCCGCGCAGATGCGCTTCGTCGATGAGACGCTTCAAGTCCTCGGGCCGGCCATAGGCGCTGTCGGGGGCGTACCACAAGACGCCGTCATAGCCCCAGTTGCGGTGCCCGGCGAAATCCGCCAGCGGCAGCAATTCCAGCGCGGTGATGCCGGTCTCGACGAGATGGTCGAGGTGCTCGATCATGGCGCGATAGGTGCCTTGCGGTGTAAAGGCGCCGACATGAGATTCCAGCAGGACTGTTTCGTGCCAGGGCCGCCCGCGCCAATCCTTGGCGCGCCAGGCATAACTCGCGTGGTCGATCACTTCGCTAGGGCCGAACACGTCTTCGGGCTGAAAGGCGGAAGCCGGATCGGGCACGTCGATCTCGTCGTCGATCCGAAACCGGTAGCGCGTGCCGGCCTTGGCGCCCGGTACGCTGGTTTCAAACCAGCCGTGCTTGCCAGGCGTGAGCGGGTAGGGCCGTTCCAGCAGCAGATCGACGCGTTGTGCCGATGGCGCCCACAGCCGGAACGTGGTGCCTTCAGACGTCAGCCTTGCGCCGAAATGCCGTTCATTCATGCCGAACCTGAAAAGACCAGTACCGAGCGGGGCGGCGCGGTGGTCTCGCTTCCCGAGGGGAAGTCCGCAGCCGTCTGCTTAACGTCGGCGGTGTTCAATAGTTGCCGCCAGTTCTTGTATTCGGGCATCTTCGGCAGCTTGAACTTGATCTCCTCGGGCGCGGCATTAAGCACGATGAAGACCGGCGGCTCTCCATGTTCGACCGGGCCGAGCACATAGGCGAGAAAGCGGCCTTCCGGAAAATTCCAGTCCTGCTCTTTCATGTCCTCGGCGGCCGGCGTCAGCCACAATACGCCATAGGAGCCGTCGGCGCGTCGCCCGTCGAGCCAGCGATGGGATCGGATTTGCGGAAAGCGGCGGCGGATTTCGGCCACGTGACTGACGAAATCGATGAGGTCGCTGCCCTCGCGGCCGATGCCATCCCAGCCGATCCAGCCGGTCTCGTTATCCTGGCAATAGGCGTTGTTGTTGCCGTTCTGCGTGTTGCCGACCTCGTCGCCCGCCAACATCAGCGGCACGCCCTGGGCGAGGAAGAGACAGGCGAGCTGATTTTTCCGCAACTGGCTGCGCAGCGCAGTGATCGCGGGATCGTCGCTTGGGCCCTCGTGCCCGCAATTGTTGCTGTGGTTGTCGCTGGAGCCGTCGCGATTGTCTTCGCCGTTAGCTTCATTGTGCTTGGCGTTGTAGCTGAAGAGATCGTTGAGCGTGAAGCCGTCATGCACGGTGATGTGGTTGATGCTGGCGCGCTGGACCCGGCCGTCATGATTGAAGAGGTCGGAGGAGCCGGTCATGCGGCTGGATATCTCGCCGATCAGGCTGCCTTCGCCGCTCCAGTACCGGCGCATGGCGCTGCGATAGCGGTCGTTCCACTCCGACCATTGCGAGGGAAAGCCGCCGACCTGGTAGCCGCCCATGCCCAGATCCCAGGGCTCGGCGACCAGTTTGACGGAGGCGAGCACGGGATCTTGCCGGACGGCGGTGAGGAAGGCGGCGTTGCGGTCGAAGCCGTTCGGGCCGCGGCCGAGTTCGGTGGCGAGATCGAAGCGGAAACCGTCGACATGGCAGACCTCGACCCAGTAGCGCAGCGAATCCATCACCATCTGCAACACGCGCGGATGGGTGAGGTTGACCGAATTGCCGCAACCGGTGAAGTCATCGTAGAAACGGGGGTTATCCGGCTTGAGCCAGTAATAGGAGGCGTTGTCGATGCCGCGGAACGACAGCGTCGGGCCCATGTGGTTGCCCTCGGCGGTGTGATTGTAGACGACGTCGAGCATCACCTCGATGCCGGCGTCGTGCAATCGCGCCACGGCCGTGCGGAAGGAATCGAGCGCGTTGTCCTGCGCATAGCGCGCTTCCGGGGCAAAGAACGCCAGCGTGTTGTAGCCCCAGTAGTTCGAGAGCTTTTTCTCGACCAGCATGCGGTCGTCGACCAGGCCATGGATCGGCAGCAATTCGATCGTGGTGACGCCGAGCCGCTTGAAGTGTTCGATCATCGCGGGCGAGGCGAGGCCGCCATAGGTGCCGCGCAGATTGGGTGGTACATCATTGCGCTTTTGCGTCAGGCCCTTGACGTGGGCTTCATAGATAACGGTGTCTTCCCAGGGAATGCTGGGCCTCAGTTCGCGCCGGCCCCAGTTAAAAGCCTCATCGACCACGATGGCCTTCGGCATGCCGCGCGCATTGTCGCGCCGGTCGAACGAAAGATCCTCGCGCGCACTCCCGGTGCGGTAGCCGAAATGCGCATCGCTCCACACCAGCCGCCCGGCCAGCCGCCGTGCATAGGGATCCAGCAAAAGCTTGTTGGGATTGAAACGGTGGCCTTGCTCCGGCGCATAGGGGCCGTGAACGCGATAGCCATAGAGCTGTCCGGGAGAGACATCGTTCAGATAGCCATGCCAGACGTCTTCGGTGCGCTCAGGCAGTTCGACGCGTTCAATCTCGCGCCGGCCCTGGCCGTCGAACAGGCAAAGCTCGACCTTTTGCGCGTTGGCGGAGAACAGCGCGAAATTGGTGCCCCGTCCGTCCCAGCTTGCACCGAGGCGAGATGGCGATCCGGCCGAGAGTCGCATGATTTAATTTTCCGGTACGAGAAAAATGGTCGCCAAAGGCGGAATGGTCAGTCTCAGTTCCGGCCCGATGCCTTCGAGCGTGCGGACTTCGCCGACATTGCCGACATTGCTGCCGCCGTAATGCAATGAATCCGTATTGAGAACCTCGCGCCATGTGCCTGCGAGCGGCACCGAAACGATGTAATTGTGATAGACGTTGGGGGAAAAATTCGAAACGATCAGGCAACGCGCGCGCTCGTCCCTGCCTTTGCGAAGCCAGGCGAACACATTGCCGCTGGCGTCGTCCATCACCAGCCATTCGAAACCGGAAGGGTCGCAGTCAAGTTCATGGAGGGCCGGCGTGTCGCGGTAGAGCCAGTTCAGATCGCGGACCAGCGATTGGACGCCGGCGTGACGGGTTTCCTTAAGCAGATGCCAATCGAGCGAGTGGTCGTGATCCCATTCTCGCGCTTGCGCAAACTCACAGCCCATGAACAGCAGTTTCTTGCCGGGATGGCCGAACATGAAGCCATAATAGGCGCGCAAGTTTGCAAAGCGCTGCCAGTCGTCACCCGGCATTCGCCCGAGAATCGAACGTTTGCCGTGAACGACCTCGTCATGCGACAGCGGCAGGATGAAATTTTCCGAAAACGCATAATGCAAACCGAACAGGATGTCGCCGTGATGGTATTGGCGATGGATCGGCTCCTTGCTGACGTATTCCAGCGTGTCGTGCATCCAGCCCATGTTCCATTTGTAGCCGAAGCCGAGCCCGCCATATTCCACCGGGCGTGACACCTGCGGCCATGCGGTCGATTCTTCGGCCGCAGTCGTGGCGTGTGGGAATTGACCGAACACCTCGGTATTGAAACGGCGCAGGAAGGCGATGGCGTCGAGATTTTCCCGGCCGCCAAATCGGTTGGGGACCCATTCGCCGGCGGGCCGGCTGTAGTCCAGGTAAAGCATCGAGGCGACCGCATCGACGCGCAGGCCGTCGATGGCGTAGCGATCGAGCCAGAACAGCGCGTTGGAGACCAGGAAGTTGACGGTTTCGGTGCGTCCGTAATTGTAGATCAGCGTGCCCCAGTCGAGGTGCCGACCCTGCAGCGGGTTGGCGTGTTCGTAGAGCGCGGTGCCGTCGAAACGGCCGAGCCCGTGCGGATCATCGGGAAAATGGCCGGGCACCCAGTCGAGCCACACGCCTAATCCGTGCGCGTGGCAGGCGTCGACCAGTGCCGCGAAATCTTCCGGGCTGCCGAAACGACTTGTGGGCGCAAAGAGCCCGGTCGGCTGGTAGCCCCACGAACCATCGAACGGATGTTCGCTGACGGGGAGAAACTCGATGTGGGTAAAGCCCATGTCGTGGGCATAGGCCGGCAACTGCTCGGCCAGTTCACGATAGGTCAGCCACTCGTTATGGCCCTTGCGCCGCCACGATCCGAGATGGACCTCGTAGATCGATACCGGCGCATTCAACGAATTGATGTCTGCGGGGGAGGGGCGCGGGCGTGGCAATTTCTCTTCGTCGAACACGACCGAGGCCGTGCTCGGGCGGATCTCGGCGGCAAAGGCGAGCGGATCGGACTTCAGCAGGCGCTCGCCCTGACGGCTGAAGATATCGAATTTATAACGATCGCCGGCCGAGGCATGGGGAATGAACAGCTCCCAATAGCCGAGGCCGCGCACGCGCATTGGATGGCGCTTTGGATTCCAGAAATTGAAGTCGCCGACAACGCTGACGCGCTGCGCGTTGGGTGCCAGCACGACGAACGCCACGCCCGGCACGCCCTCCAGCACCATCGGGTGCGCGCCAAGCTTCTCGTAAAGCCGCTGGTGGGTCCCTTCACCGAGCAGATAAAGGTCGTAGTCGGTCAGTACAGGTGGAAAGCGATAGGGGTCGTCGAGATCGACGACCTTCTCGCCGAAGCGGGCGCGTAGCTGATATGCGGTCGAGCCGTTAGGGAGAAATCCGGCAAACAGACCGTCGTTGTGAATACGTGTCAGCGCCGCCGCCTCGCCATGCTGGGCGATCGCATCCACCCTCTCGGCGTCGGGCAGGAAGGCGCGTACGACCGTTCTGCCGCCTTCGGCATGGGGGCCGAGATACTGAAACGGATCGGAGTGGCGGCCTTCCAGGATCGCATAGGCTTCGGCAGTCAAGTCGGTCATGCGGCCTCGCGGGCAGGCTGAGACAAAATCCGCAAGATGCGGGCGAGCGCCACCGGCGCGGCTTCCACTCGTTGGTGTAGTTCGGTTTCGAGCACGTCGAAAGCCTTTTCGAGCAGGAAGAAATCCACCATTCGTTGCGCGGTTAACGGATCTTCGGGCCAGATCGGGGAATCGGCCATGAGTTCGCGGTACGCGGCAAGGAATGCCGTGGTGGCTCGGTCGACCCACTCGGTCAGTGCCGCGTCGAGCCGGCCGTGCTCATCCGGCGCAAAATGAAGGGCATGCTCGCGCGCGGCGAGGCTTGAGGCCTCGATCGACCAGATCACGCTGGCGACGTCCCGCGCCGCCGGCGCCTTGCGACGGCGTTCCTCGATCGGCCGGCGGACATCGCCTTCGAAGCCGGTGATGAAGACGTCGTCCTTGACGATCAGCACCCGTCCCAGATGGAAATCACCGTGCAGGCGCAAATTGAGAGCTCGTACCCGCGGCGGCATCAGGGCATTCAGACGGCTGTGCAAGCTGTCCTGCTGCGCCAGCAACGCGTCGATAACAGCTCGATCCGCATCAGTGAACGAGCCGCGGCGTTGCCTCAAGGCGTGGAAGACGCGGGCGCCGTTCTGGACAATAGCCGCAGTCCAGCCTCCGACGTCCGACGGCTGGATCGGCTCGGGCGCAAAATCAGGCATTCCGCTTGCGCCAGTCAATGCCAGGTGCAATTCGGCGGTGCGCTTGCCGATCTGCGACAGGTGGCGCAGATGAGCGACTTGCTCTTCGCTTTCCCGAATCTCGCCATAGGCCGCAAGCAGCCGCTGCTCTTCGAGCAGGCGATCGAGATGGGCCGACGTCACCGTCCAGGCGTCACCCTGATTGCCGACTTGCGCGTGAACGATTGATATCGCGCTTCGCGTCTCGCCTTCGATCAACTCCGCGCTGCCAAGCATCGCCGGCGTGTTGGCAAAGTCCGCGACGTCGGTCAGGAAACGGCCGATCTCGATCTCGGGGTTCATGCCGCTTTCGAGTTTGCGGAACAGTTTCACCACATAATCGGAATCGACCTGAATGGTGCTGCTGAAGGGTGCGCCTTCGAGCAAGCCGATGCGCTCGGGCTGCCTGACGGATTTGCCCGAGAATCTGCTCGACGGCCTGAATTCAAGCTTCAGGCCGTTTTCCTCGATCGTCAGCGTCTGGCCGAGATTGCGCAGCAGAAGTCCGATGAAAATCGTATCGGTGGCGACGTCCAGCAGCGTGCCTTCGCGGGCGCCTTGCCGCACTGCCGCCAGCGCGTTCGGGTTATAACGTTCGCGATCGAAACGCACCCACTCGATCTGCATTGGCAGCACGTAGCGCGTTTTGGCCTCGTCCTCGGCAGTTTCGAAGAAAGCAAGCCACGGCCTGTTGTCGCCGATATCGCAAAACGGGATCGCCGACATCAACGTGGGGTGGATCGCGGAAGCACTATGGATCGGATACCAGCGGGAGCGGGCGAGATGCCCCGGCAGCACGTCGCATTCGAACAGGCTGCGGGTGCGTGCGAGCGACACCCAGGTGGCGCCGACCGGCACCACCAGCGTCTCGAATTCGGGGACGATCGAGGGGGCTGCGGGCTCCGACTTGTCGCGCTCCTGAAGCTTGAACCAGTAGAAGCCGTAAGGCGCCAGCGTAATCATGTAGGGCAATTCGCCGATCGCCGGGAAATGCGTGCGGCCGAGCATTTCCAGCGGCACGCGATCCTTGAAGGGGGAGAGATCGAGCTCGGTCGCCTGCGCCGAGCGGGAAAGGTTGGCGACGCAAAGAATGACCTCATCGCCGTGCTGCCGCACATAGGCGAGCACCGAGCGATTGGCCGGACGGATAAAGGTCATGGTGCCGCGGCCAAAGGCGAGCGTCGATTTGCGGACCGCGATCAGTTTCTTGGTGGCGCTGAGCAGCGACGACAGGCTGCGCGACTGCGCCTCGACATTGACCGCCTCGTAGCCATAGACGGAGTCCATGATGATGGGGGCGTAAAGCCGCGCGGGGTCGGTGCGGGAAAAGCCCCCATTGCGGTCCGGCGTCCACTGCATCGGCGTACGCACGCCATTACGGTCGCCGAGATAGATATTGTCGCCCATGCCGATTTCATCGCCGTAATAGATGATCGGCGTGCCCGGAAACGACAGCAGCATGGAATTCATCAATTCGATCTTGCGCCGGTCGTTGTCCATCAGCGGCGCCAGGCGCCGGCGAATGCCGACGTTGATCCGCGCGCGCGGATCGTTGGCATAGGTCGACCACAGATAGTCGCGCTCGACGTCGGTGACCATTTCCAGCGTCAGTTCGTCATGGTTGCGCAGGAAAAGCGCCCATTGACAGTCGGCGGGAATATCCGGCGTCTGGCGCAGGATATCGGTGATGGGAAAGCGGTCTTCCTGGGCGATCGCCATGTAGATGCGCGGCATCAGCGGGAAATGATAAGCCATGTGGCATTCATCGCTGTTGCCGAAATAGTACTGAACGTCCTCCGGCCATTGATTGGCTTCCGCGAGCAGCACCTTGCCCTTGGCGTACTTGTCCAGCTCGGCGCGCAGCCGCCGGACGACCGCGTGCGTCTCGGGGAGATTTTCGTTGTTGGTACCGTCGCGCTCGCAGAGATAAGGGATGGCGTCGAGGCGGAAACCGTCGACCCCGGTGTCGAGCCAGCGCTTCATCACCTGGACTATCGCGTTGACCACGCGCGGATTGTCGAAATTCAGATCCGGCTGATGCGAAAAGAAGCGATGCCAGTAAAACTGGCCGGCTTCCGGATCCCAGGTCCAGTTCGATTTCTCGGTGTCGGTGAAGATGATGCGCGTGCCCTGATATTTCTGGTCGGTGTCGCTCCACACATACCAGTTGCGCGCGCCTGATTTCGGATCGCTGCGCTTGGCGCGCTTGAACCAGTGGTGCTGGTCGGAGGTGTGGTTGATGACGAGTTCGATGATGACCCGCAGGCCGCGCCGCTTGGCTTCGACGATGAAGCGGCGAAAATCCTTCATGGTCCCGAAATCGGGATTGATGGCGCCATAGTCGGCAATGTCGTAGCCGTCGTCGCGTCCCGGCGAGGGGAAGAACGGCAACAGCCAGAGCGTCGTCACCCCCAAGTCTTGCAGATAGTCCAGCTTTTCAGTCAGGCCCGCGAAATCGCCAATGCCATCATTGTTGCTGTCGGCGAACGCCTTGACGTGAAGCTGATAGATGATGGCGTCCTTGTACCACAGCTCGTCGCTGTCGAGCGCGGCAGCCGGCGTTTCCTGGGTGTCGATGGCTGACATCAGATTCATCGGGACCAGCGGGCGGACAGAGGCGGGATTATGATACGGTTCAGGCTCCGCATGGGGTGCAGAGCCTTCGGCGGTTCCGGTGGTCTTGTTCACGATGGTACGGTCGGCATGGATCGGTCCCATTTCGTTGACGCGAAAGGAGATGCTCGGGACATATATAGAAAGCCGCTTGCCTCCCATTGGTTCCCGCGGAACGGCATGGTAGGCGAGAGCGTTAGCCACTTCTATCCTCTTCCCGATTCAGTAGAATTTGCGGCGATCTCCCTCTCCGGCCTTCTTCCCTCCCCCTCACTTTATTTTCTGCAAATGGCGTGCCGAATGGACGTTTTTAGCCAGGCCAAGAAACTGGGCATCCAGACCGAATTTGTGGACGGCCAGGGTCACCGCCATGTGACAGACGCGACCGCGCTCAAGATCATCCTCGATGCCCTGCCGGAGCGAATCCCGACCCGGCTTGTCCACGGGCCGGTTGTGATCCGCACAAGCGAGACCTCGCGCACCGAATTCAGCCCTGCCGCGGTTTTGCCCGTCACCTGGAAAGTCGTCGCCGGTCAGAAGATCATCGCGCAGGGCGAAACGGACCAACGTACCATCGCCTGGCCCGCCGGTTGGAAAGAGGGGATTTACCGGCTCAAGCTCACCGATGCGGCCGCTTTCAGCGAGGAAGTTCCGCTGATCGTTTCGTCGCCCCGCGCATACGGCGGTGATTTCGACCGAGGCTGGCTGTTGGCGGTCCAGCTTTACGGCATCCGCTCGGCGCGCAATTGGGGCATCGGCGATTTTACCGATCTGGCCGCTCTGCTTGAGCTTGCGGCCCAGCTGGGCGCCGACGGCGTCGGCCTTAATCCGCTGCACGCCTTGTTCGACGACAGACCGGCTGATTGCAGCCCTTATTCGCCCAACAGCCGGCTGTTTCTCAACGCGCTCTATATCGATGTCGAACAAATTCCCGAATTCGAGGCGAGCAGAAAAGCCGTCAGCTCCGCTGCTCGCTTAAGAGAAGGCCATATCGTCGATTACAAGGGTGTGGCTGAGTTGAAGTGGAGGGCGCTGCGTACGGCCTTTGAGAAATTCAAGGCACAGCCGGCCGAGGGACGAAGAGAAGATTTCGACGCCTTCCGCGCCGAGCGCGCGCCGCTGTTGTCGCGCTTTGCGTGCTTCGAGGTGTTGCGGCACAAATTCGACCAGCCGTGGTGGGAATGGCCCGCGGCGTGGCGCTTGCCTGACGATGCCAAATGCGCCGAACTACGTGAAGAAGACGCCGACGAGATGGAATTCGTCGAATTCGTGCAGTGGACCGCGGACCGGCAATTGCGTGCCTGCCGCGATCTGGCGCGCCGTCTCGGCATGAAAGTCGGGCTCTATCTCGACGTGGCGGTCGGTGTGCAGTCCGGCGGCTTCGATGCCTGGAACGAACAGGTCGCGATTTCACGTCATCTGTCGGTCGGCGCGCCGCCCGATCCGCTCAACCTCGCCGGCCAGAATTGGGGTTTGGCCGGTTTCAACGCGGCCGGCCTCGAACTGCAATCCTTCGCGCCCTACCGCGAGATGCTGCGGGCCTCGATGCGTTACGCAGGCGCGATCAGGCTCGATCACGTGCTCGGCTTGAAGCGGCTCTATCTCGTGCCGCACGGCTTTGCCGCCGATAACGGCGTCTATGTGCCGATGCCGTTCGAGGCGTTGTTGGCGGCAACCGCGCAGGAAAGCGTGGCGCATGCGTGCATCGTGATCGGAGAAGACCTCGGCACCGTGCCCGAGGGCTTTCGCGACACCATGGCGGAGTGGGGCATCTGGTCGTATCAGGTCATGATGTTCGAACGTGACGATCGTGGCGCCTTTCGCGGTCCTGATCGCTATCTGCCGAATGCGCTGGTCACCTTCAACACCCATGATCTCTCGACCTATGCCGGCTGGCGCTCGTTCGGCGATCTCAAGATCAAGCGCTCGCTCGGCATTGATCCCGGCGAAAGCGATGACGCCCGCTGGCACGCGTTGACCATGCTGGATAACCTGTTGCGCCATCATGCGATCGACGGCAACGATCTCTATGCGATCGCGGCGTTCCTTTCCAAAACAAGGTCGCGCCTGCTGGCGATTTCGCTTGAGGATCTTCTCGGCGTGATCGATCAGCCGAATATTCCGGGCACGGTGAACGAACATCCGAACTGGCGTCAACGATTGCCGGTTGCGGTCAACGACATCGCGCACGAAATCGATATCAGGGCGTTGAAAGGCGCTACCCGCGAGAGGGCGCACGGCGGCGCGTGAGCCCGCCATGTTCATCCGGTAAAAGCAGTGTCCAGGATAGAAGATTACGGCCTGATCGGAGATTGCGAAACCGCCGCCCTTGTCGGCCGTGATGGTTCGATCGACTGGCTGTGCTGGCCGGCGTTCGATTCGGATGCGTGTTTTGCCGCACTTCTCGGCACACGCAAGAACGGCCGCTGGCTGATTGCGCCCTCGCAAGACGTGGTGGCCACGTCGCGCCGCTATTGGGACAACACGCTGATCCTCGAAACGCGGTTCGAGACCAAAGATGGCATTGTCGCCGTGATCGACTTCATGCCGCCGCGTGGCGTTGCCTCCGATATCGTTCGCCTGGTGCGCGGCGTCAAAGGCGGCGTCAAGATGCGGATGGAGCTTATCATCCGCTTCGGATTCGGAGTGGACGTTCCATGGGTCAAACGCACGGAAGACGGCGCGTTGCTTGCGATCTGTGGACCGGACATGACGGTGCTGCGCACACCGGTAGAGGTGCGCGGCGAAGACATGACGACGGTGGCTGACTTTGAAGTGAGCGAAGGCGAGACAATTCCTTTCGTGCTTACCTACGGGCCGTCGCATCTATCTTTGCCCGAGCCGATCAGCCCCGGACAGGCGTTGGAGGACACCGAGGAGTTCTGGACCGAATGGTGCAGCCGTTGCACCTATGAGGGCGAATGCCGCGATCTCGTGATGCGTTCGCTGATCACGCTGAAGGCGCTGACCTATGCGCCGACCGGTGGCATCGTTGCCGCACCCACCACGTCGCTGCCGGAAAAACTCGGCGGTGCCCGCAATTGGGACTACCGCTATTGCTGGCTGCGCGATGCGACCTTTACGCTCTTGGCGCTGATGAACTCGGGCTACACGGAAGAAGCCTCCGACTGGCACAATTGGCTGTTGCGGGCGGTCGCAGGCTCGCCGGATAACATGCAGATCATGTACGGCATCAAGGGCCAGCGCCGCCTTCTCGAATGGGAAGCAGGATGGTTGCCCGGCTACGAGGGTGCGCAACCGGTGCGGATCGGCAATGCCGCCCATGCCCAGTTGCAGCTTGATGTCTACGGCGAACTGATCGATGCGTTTTATCAATCGCGCGTGGCGGAGCTGAACCTGGACCAGGGGTCATGGGCACTGGCGCTGACGATCATCGAACATGTGGCGGACATCTGGGGCCAGCCGGACCATGGTATCTGGGAGAGGCGCAACGAGCCGAAGCACTACGTTTTTTCCAAGGTGATGACGTGGGTCGCGATCGACCGTGCCGTCAAGGGCGCCGAGCGGTTCGGTTACGACGCGCCGCTCGATCGCTGGCGCGCGTTGCGTGATGCCATCCATCGCGACGTCTGCGAGAAGGGCTTTGACGCCGATCAAAATGCTTTTGTCGAATGTTACGGCTCGACGTTGCTGGATGCGAGTGTGTTGCTGCTTCCATCGGTCGGGTTCCTGCCGGCTTCCGACCCGCGGATTCGTGGTACGCTCGCGGCGATCGAGCGGCATATGATGCGCGACGGCTTTGTGCTGCGGCACGATCCCCGGGAAATTTCCGATGAGATCCAGCCGATCGAAGGCGCGTTTCTGGCGTGTTCGCTCTGGCTTGCGGATGCTTACGTGCTCGCCGGAGAGCTCGACAAGGCGCAAACGCTGTTCGACCGCGTGGTCGGCATCGCCAATGATCTAGGGCTTCTGGCGGAGGAGTTTGATTCCGGCGTGGGCCGCCAGACCGGCAATTTCCCGCAAGCCTTGACCCATATCGCGCTGATCAATACCGCGCATAATCTGAGCGAAGCGAGACACGCCGACGACAAGCCGGCGATGCAAAGGTCGAAGTAACTCTTGTCGTCCCGGCCTTGAGTCGCGCCCCACCACAGGCGGCGGTTGTTTAAGCTCGCTGTTCCTGCAGCCTACTTAAAAATAAAATCCAGTGGCTATGGGTCCCTGCGTTCGCAGGGACGACAGCGCGGCGTTATGAGGCCGAAGCGAGAATCATCTCCATCGCCTTGGCAAAGCCCTCGTCTTCATTCGAAGCCGTGACATGCGTCGCCTGCTTTTTCACGTCGTCAGTGGCGTTGCCCATGGCAAATGACGTACCGCTGACACGAAACATCGCCAGATCGTTCTGCATGTCGCCGATGGTGGCGACTGCATCAGTGGAGATGCCAAGACGTCGCGCGACCGTCTGCACGAAGGTGCCTTTGTTGACGCCGGGCGGCGTGATGTCGAGGTAATAACTCTGCGAGCGTATGGCGGTGGCCTGTGCGCCGAGGGCTTGCTGCATTTCGGCCTCGCAGCGTTGCAGACCGGCTGCATCCGCGCTGGCGCCGACGATCTTGCAGGCGGACGCCAGATAAGGCGTGAAGTCCTTGACGATGGTTGGGTCGGCGCGAATGGCGCGCTTTTCATGTGGGACATACGAACCGTCGGGATCGCGGGCGAGCCAGAGATCGCTGGTGAACAGCCAGATTTCGGCGCCAAATTTATCGAGCACATCGAGGGCGCGCCGCGTCGCCGCTTGAGGAATCAAGTGCTGTTCGACCGGCTTCAATTCGGAATCGACAATACAACTGCCGTTGAACGCGCCGACGGGAAGCGTAATGCCCAAAGGCTCGATCAGAAAGCGCATGCCGATCGTGGGACGGCTGGATGTGATCGTAAAGCCGATTCCAGCTTCATGAAGCTTCCGCACCGACCCTATCGCACGTTCGGTCAGGAGCTTTTCCTTGGTCAGGAGCGTGCCGTCGACATCGGAGACAACGAGCGCGGTCTTGGTCATGGGTGGTTTGTCCTGATGTGGGCGACAATATTGTTGACGATGGTCTCGACCGGTGCATCGATCGAGACGGTGATCGGATGCTCGTCCGCTTGCGGCGGCTCCAGCGTTTTGAACTGGCTGTCGAGCAATCCCGGCGGCATGAAATGCCCCTTTCGCTTGGCGAGCCGGTCGCCGATCAGGGCCTGGCTACCTTCGAGAAAGACGATACGCACATCGTCACGCCCATGCACCAGTATATCGCGATAGGTGCGTTTCAACGCGGAGCAAGCAATCACGACATGGCCACGGGCCGCACACACCCGGTCGATCTCATCGGCTATCGCCTGCAGCCATGGCCAGCGGTCTTCGTCTGACAGCGGATGGCCAGCACTCATTTTGGCAACATTGCTTTTGGGATGGAAGCGATCGCCATCCTCGAAAGTCCAGCCTAAGCGTTCGGCGAGGGCGGCAGCGATCGTGCTTTTGCCCGAACCCGATACGCCCATCACAATCAACGCGCAGGGCGCGATGTCTGATCTACCGTTCAAGGTGCTCCTCGCCAACCGCGGCCTGATCCACCAGCAGAACGGTCTCGCCAAGGGAGCGCGCCCGATTGGCCGGCAGGCTTTCGTCTGTCGAAAGCTTGGCGAGTATTGCACGTTTTCCGTGGCCTGCGAGTTCGAACAGCATTTCGCGGCAGGAGGCGAGCGCGGGCAGAGTGAGGCTGACGCGCGGCACGAAGGGTTCAACATGGGCCTGCGGCACGCCGACGACCCAGCGGCTTGTCTCATTCACCGCCGGATAGCCAGGAAATAGCGAGGCGGTATGGCCGTCGGGGCCGATACCCATCAGCACGAGGTCGAACAGCGGCCGCGCCGGATCGAACTCATCAGCGCCGTAGAACGATTTAAGTTCACGCTCATAGCGGCGGGCGGATTCGTCCGGATCGGCTGCGTCGGTCGGAATGGGATGAATGTGATCCTTGGGCGCGAAGCGATCGAGGAAAATCCCGCGCGCCATGCTCATGTTGTTCAGGGGATCGGCTGGGGATACGAAGCGCTCGTCGCCGATGAACCAGTACACGCGATCCCAGGGAATCCGTGTTGCGTAGGCTTCGCTCCCCAGCAGTTGATAGAGCTGCTTCGGGCTTGATCCGCCGGTCAGGCAGATCGCCACGCGCCGAGTATTGGCATCGATCCGTGCCATCAGGCGTTTTGCGGCAGCATCCGCGAGCGCAACCGGATCGGCGACAACGATCCGGCTGATCGGGGCGGGGGACGGCATGCGGCTCAACCGAGCTTGCGCCAGCTGCGGCCGTCGCGCTTGAGCAACTCGTCCGCGGCTTCCGGGCCTGTGCTGCCGGCCTTGTAGGTTTGGAGTCCCTTCGCGGCCGCCTTTTTCCAGGCGTCCAGAAATGGCTGCACCGCCTGCCAGCCGGCCTCCACGCTGTCGGCCCGCTGAAACAGGATGTTATCGCCGATCATGCAGTCGTAGATCAGCGTCTCGTAGCCGGTGGTCGGCTCGGCCTGGAAATAATCCTTGTAGCGGAACTTCATCTCGACACCGTCGATGTTGATCGTCGGGCCGGGCACCTTGGTGTTGAACTGCAACGTAATGCCCTCGGTCGGCTCGACCGCGATGACGAGATAATTTTGCGACAGCTTGTCGACCGGCGTGTCGCGGAACATCGCAAACGGCGCCTGTTTGAACTTGATCGCGACTTCCGTGCGTTTGGCGTCGAGGGCCTTGCCGGTACGCAAATAAAAGGGAACGCCGGCCCAGCGCCAGTTGTCGATGGTCAGCTTCAGCGCGGCGTAGGTTTCGGTGTTGCTGTCGGGTTTGACGTCCGCGGTCTTGCGGTAGTCCGGAATGTCGTTGTCACCGTTTTTGCCGGCCTGATACTGGCCGCGCACCGAATTCTTCAGAGCTTCTTCTTCGCTCTGGGTCTGGATCGCCGCCAGCACTTCGGCCTTCTCCGAGCGCACCGCATGGGCCTCGAATTTCGCCGGCGGCTCCATCGCTACCAGAGACAACAGTTGAAACAGGTGGTTCGGCACCATGTCGCGGAGCGCACCGGTGGCGTCGTAGAAACTGCCGCGATGGCCGACATCGAGTTTTTCTTCGACCGTGATCTGGACATGATCGATGTGGTTGCGATTCCAGATCGGCTCGAACATGCCGTTGGCGAAGCGAAGCACCAGGATGTTCTGGACCGTTTCCTTGCCGAGATAGTGATCGATCCGGTAAATCTGTTGCTCGTCGGCGATCTTGAGCAGTTCGTCGTTCAGCGCCTTGGCCGAGGCCAGATCCGTGCCGAACGGCTTTTCGACCACGAGCCGCCGCCAGCAGCCGTTCTCTTTCAGCATGCCGGCGCGGCCGAGCTGTTTGGCGATCGGCGCGAAGGCGGATGGCGGCGTTGCCAGGTAAAACAGGCGATTGCCGCCAGTTTCGCGCTTGGCCTCCAGTTTGTTCAATTGCTCGGCCATTGTGTCGAACGAAGCCGGATCGCCTGGGTCGGCCTCGATGCTGGTGACGCATTCCAGCAAACGTTTTGCGATCGCGTCATCGACTGGACGGGTTTTATATTGCTTCAATCCTTTCAGCAGGCTTTCGCGCATCTCGTCGTTCGACATGCCGTTGCGCGCCACGCCGACCACGCAGAATTTTTCAGGTAGCAGATCGGCCGCCGCGAGATTGTACAGCGCAGGCAGCACCAGCCGATGGGTGAGGTCGCCGGTAGCGCCGAAGATCACGAACGAGCAGGGGTCCGGTTTATGTTGTTTGGCGGATGGATCCGTCACGAATGCGGCTCCTTGTGGCCGCCGAACCCTTCGCGCATCGCCGAGAGGATTTTTTCCGCAAAGGTATGTTCCTTGCGGGAACGAAAACGCGCAAACAGCGCCGCCGTCAGCACTTCGGCCGGGACAGCTTCGTCAATCGCGGCGTTCACAGTCCAGCGGCCTTCGCCGGAATCTTCGACAAAGCCGGAATAGGTCTCCAACGTCGGGCTTTTGGCCAGCGCCGCCGCCGTCAGGTCGAGCAACCAGGACGGGATAACGCTGCCGCGGCGCCACACTTCCGCGATATCGGCGATATCCAGATCGAAGCGATGGTCTTGCGGCAGCGCCCCGATATTGGCGTTCTTCAGGATGTCGAAGCCTTCGCCATAGGCCTGCATCAGGCCGTACTCGATGCCGTTATGGACCATCTTGACGAAATGCCCCGCGCCGACCGGGCCTGCATGCAGATAGCCTTGCTCGACGCGCGGGTCTCGTCCCTCTCGTCCGTCGGTACGCGGGATGTCGCCGATACCGGGTGCCAGCGCTTTGAAGATCGGATCGAGGCGGTCGACGACCGGCTTGTCGCCGCCGATCATCATGCAGTAGCCGCGCTCGATGCCCCAGACGCCGCCGGAGGTGCCGACATCGATGTAATGGATGCCGCGCTCTTTGAGCGTTTTGCCGCGGCGGACGTCATCCTGCCAGAACGTGTTGCCGCCATCGATGATGACGTCACCGGCTTCCATCAGCTTGGCCAGCGTCTCGATGGTGGTTTCGGTGATGTGTCCGGCCGGCAGCATCACCCAGGCGGTACGCGGCTTTTCCAGTTTGCCGACGAATTCCTCCAGCGCCTTGGTACCCACGGCCCCGTCCGCTGCGATCGCGGCCACGGCCTTCGCATCCTTGTCGTAGACCACGGTCGAATGCCCGTGCCGCATCAGGCGGCGGACAATATTGCCGCCCATCCGTCCCAGGCCGATCATGCCGAGTTGCATTCTTTTGTCCTCAGTTCAACGCTTGCTGGATTGCCGTGTCGAGCGCCTTGAGACCTTTGGCGAGATCGCCCTTGAGATGCACGCGCAGGGCGCGCCGGCCACGTTCGGTGAGCACGCCGAAATCACCTCTCGCCTGCGCTGCCTTGATCACGCCAAAGCTGGCCTTCTGGCCCGGCACCGGCAAATCCTTGGCATCGTCGGCGGTGATCTGAAGGAAGACGCCAGAGTCCGGGCCGCCTTTATAGGCCTGCCCGGTCGAGTGCAGGAAACGCGGTCCGAATTCCGCGCAGGTCGCGACATGGCGCAGGTCGCGAACCGCGAGGCGAGCGGCCTGCAACGTATCGATATGGTCGGCATTGCGCTCGATATAGGCGAGCAGGGCCACATAGTCGCCGGCATCGATGCGCGAGAAATGCGCTCTTATCCAGGATTCAAGCGTGCCGTCGGCGCCGGCCTTGCGCAGGTCGCTCGCATTGGTCGCGTCGGTATAGAGATCAGCCGCATCGGTCGAGATCACCGGCTGCTCTTTCGGCAGGCTACCTGATTTCTCGAAGGCCGCGGTCAGCTCACGCGTCTTGATCTTGGCGGCCTCGACGTCGGGCTGGTTGAACGGGTTGATGCCGAGAATGGCGCCCGCCACCGCGGTTGCGATTTCGAAGCGATAAAATTCCTGCCCGATATGCTCGATCGATTTCAGGACAATGCGAACCACCGGATGGCCAGCCTGCTCCAGCGCGCCGAGCTTGGCCTCATGGGCCGTGTCGCCCTCGCTTTCAGTGCGCAGGTCGATGAAGAAGCGGTCGTTGCCGTAAACCGAGACCTCGCCGATCGTCTCGCCGTCGATCGGAACAAGACCCTTGCCTTCCTTGCCGGTGGATTCGGCGATGAGCTGTTCGGCCCAGGCGCCGAAATCCGCGATTTTCTTCGACGAGAAGATCGTCACCTTGTCGCGGCCTTCGAGCCCTGCAAGCCCCATGGCGAGCCCAAGCTGAACGCCGGGATTTTCATGCGGCGGCACATCCGCCCCGCAGGAGCGCACCATCGCCAGGGTGTGGTGGATCAGGCTCTTCACATCGATGCCGGCGGTCGCAGCGGGGACGAGGCCGAATGGCGACAGTACGGAATAGCGCCCGCCGATCGTGGGATCGCCATAAAACGTGCGCGCAAAACCTTGTTTTGCCGCGACCTTCTCCAGCGAAGAGCCGGGATCGGTCACTGCGATGAAACGATGCCCGGCCTTGTCCGCTCCGATGGCCTTGGAGACCTGGGCGAAGAAGTAATCTTTCATCACGTTGGGTTCGGTGGTGCCGCCTGATTTGCTCGAGACGATGAACAATGTCTGCTTGAGATCGACAGCCTTTTCCATCGCGCGCACCTGCGCCGGATCGGTGGAATCGAGCACGTGCAATTTCGGGAATCCGGACTTTTTCGGAAACGTCTTCGCCAGCACTTCGGGCCCGAGACTCGATCCACCCATTCCGAGCACGACCGCGTCGGAGAAGTTTTGTCCCTTCACCCGCCGGGCGTAGTCTTCGTAGTCGGCAACGTCGGCCCTGGCCGCGCTGTCGAACCAGCCCAGCCACTTGTTTTCGTCGTCATTGGTCCAGACCGATTTGTCCTTGTGCCAAAGTTTCCGGATCTTGGCCGAGGCGCGCCATTCTTCGGTGCTCTTCTCGACCGCCTTTTCCAGAGGCGCGCCAAGCGCCAGCTTCTGTGCGCCGATGGCCGCACCAAGCACGGTGGCGCGCTTGTGCGCAACCGCGCCGTAAAGCTTGTCGGCGGCATCCGCGAACAGCTTGACGCCGTCCTTGACCAGTTCCTCGGTGATCGCATCGAGCGAGACGCCGAATTTGTCGAGTTCGGCAAGCACATGCTTGGCCTCCTCGACATTCTCTTCAAGGCTGTCGCGCGGTTTGCCGTGGTCGCGGAAAGCGTCAAGCGTCGCCGGTGGCACGGTATTGACCGTGTTGGGGCCGATCAGTTCCTCGACATAGAGGACGTCGCTGTAATCCTTGTTCTTGGTGCCGGTCGAGGCCCACAACAGCCGCTGCGGCTTGGCGCCTTTGGCGGCAAGTTTTTCCCAGCGCACGCCGGAAAACAGCTGCTTGTACTCCTGATAGGCGAGCTTGGCGTTGGCGATCGCGACCTTGCCCTTCAGCGCGGCGAGTCGCTCCTTTTCATGCGGATCGTTGGCGCGCGCGATCTTCTCGTCGAGTTGCTTGTCGACCGCGCTATCGATACGGCTGACGAAGAAGCTCGCCACGCTGGCGACATGGGAGGGATCGCCGCCATCAGCGACCAGCTTTTCAAGGCCAGCGATGTAGGCCTCGGCGACCTCGATATAAACCTTTTGCGAGAACAACAGCGTGATGTTGATGCTGATGCCTTCGCCGATCAAATGTTCGATCGCAGGCAGGCCCTCCGGTGTCGCCGGCACTTTCACCATCAGGTTCTTGCGGTGAACGGCCTTCCAGAGATGTTCGGCTTCCGCGATAGTGCCCTTGGTGTCCATCGCCAGATAGGGCGATACTTCGAGGCTGACGAAGCCGTCATGGCCCTTCAATTCATCATAGACCGGGCGCAGCGCGTCCGCGGCGTGCTGGATGTCTTCGACCGCGACGTGCTCGAACAGAGCGGCGACCGAACGGTCGCCTTTCTTCAAAGCACTGCCGATCGGGCCGTCATATTCGTCCGAACTGCCGATCGCTTTCTCGAAGATCGACGGGTTGGAGGTCACGCCCTTCACGCCGTCGGTATCGATCAGCTTTTTCAAATCGCCCTTGGCGACGAAGCCGCGTGCCAGGAAATCCAGCCAGACCGCCTGGCCGTGGTTTTCAAGTAGCTTGACCGGATTCATGATGCCCTGTTTCGGTTCGAGCGGATGGGGGTTTGGCGGCAAAATCGGAGCTTAGCGAGACGCCTGCTCGTCAACAATCCTTAGACTGTGCCGGTGACCGGATTATGGGTATTCCGGCCTCGATAACGCCCTCGGTGAGAGATTGATCCAAAAGAAGCGGCGGCTAACTGGTCATATCTAATCAATTTTTCGAATTTGCCCGACTTGAGGTGACCCGCGATCAGTGAAGGTTTCCAGATGTGCATGTCTGGGCTGTCTTGGACGATATCTTCCGAGCCACGCATATGGCTGCTATCCTTCCCGCACAAAAATACGAGCAGGGGGAAACACAGATGCTGCCAGAAGATATTCGCACGACCAGCCGCCGCCGCTTTTTGCAATATTGCGCGGCCTCACCCCTGCTGGCATCCGGCGCGTTCGCCGCCACGGCCCTGGAAGCGCCGTCAAAATTGCCCGATCCCATGACCTGGGCGCCGCCCGGCAGCATCGATCTCATCAAAGCCCCGAAAGAAGCGATCAATGTGTTCGATTTCGAGCCGGTCGCCCGCCAGAACGTGCCGCCGGCGCATTTCGGCTATATGGCCTCAGGCATTGACGATGAAGTGACGCTGCGCGCCAACCGCGAGGATTTCAAAAAATTTCAGTTGATGCCGCATCGCCTCAACGACGTTTCCAAGGTCGATACATCAATCGAACTGTTCGGAACAAAATACGACTCGCCGATCTTTGTGGCTCCGACCGGCGCCAACCAGTTCTTCCATCCCGATGGCGAACTGGCGGTGGCGAGGGCGCGCGCGCCGGCAATCATTTGCAGATGCTTTCGACCTCGTCGAACTTCTCGGTCGACGACGTCACCAAGGCGCGGGGTGCGCCGATCTGGTTCCAGCTCTATGCTTCGCCGAGCTTTGAGGTGGCAAAGGCGCTGATCAAGCGGGCCGACGGCGCCGGCTGTCCGGTTCTGATGGTGACCGTCGACCGGATCGCAGGCCGTAATCAGGAAACGCTGTTCCGGCTGATGAAGTCCGACACCCGCGAATGCTCGGGCTGTCACGACCGGTCGAGCTTTGCCGCGCGGGCACTGCGGCGGCATAATTACGACGGCATCGATCTCTCCGGCATCAAAGGCAGCGGCGAATCCTCCAATCTCGATTGGGAAGAGGTCAAGCGCATGCGCGACGTGACCAAGATGAAGATCATGCTCAAGGGCATCATCACGGCTGATGATGCCGAGTTGGCCGTGCAGAACGGCATCGACGGTATCCTGGTTTCCAACCATGGCGGCCGTGGCGAGGACAATGGCCGCTCGACCATCGACGCGCTGCCGGAGATTATCGCCGCCGTGAAGGGGCGCATTCCCGTGATTGTCGACTCTGGCTTCCGCCGTGGCACCGATGCCGTCAAGGCACTCGCCATGGGCGCGCAGGCGGTCGGGGTCGGCCGTCCCTATCTCTGGGGACTCGGTGCCTTCGGCCAGGAAGGCGTGGAAAAGGTGCTGGAGATCGTGCGCACCGAAACCAAAGCCGCCATGCAGCAATGCGGCGCGAAGTCGGTGAAGGAGCTCAATGCGAGCTACGTGCGGCGGGTGACGTGAGGTGCGCTGGAGCCGTCCATCGCGGGAGGCCATTCATTTGCCTTTCACAAGCCGAATGTTACGGTCCCGCTGATTTTCCGGCCCGTTCGGTGAATCGTCGCGGCTTAATTCAAGCAAAAGGAGGTACAGGATGATTCGGACTTTTCTTATCGGCTCCGCCCTGGCATTGGGTCTTACAACCGCCGCCAGTGCTGCGGTTACGCCAGCACCTGTTGGCGTTGCCAATAGCTCGATCGTCAAGGTTGCGGAAGGCTGCGGGCCCGGCTTCTGGCGCGGTCCGGGTGGCAGATGCCATCCGATGTTCGACGGCAAGGCATGCCCTCCCGGATACCATCTTGGACCGGAGCGGAAGAAGTGTTGGCCTAATGAGTGATTGAACTCGAGCGGCCGGGCCTTGTGGCCCGGCCGTTTTCATGCAGCGGGTTCATCCCGCAAGCGCAGGTTCTATCGCAAACTGGCGTTGATCTTTTCCAGCGCGGCGGAGCCGGGGCAGAGCACGTCGGCCTCGAGCCGGTTGAGCGGCTGCTCCACCGTGTTGAGGTGGGAATGCAAATCTTCCGCGTCGGGATCGACGTAAAGCAGCCCGGTGACGATCTGACCCTTGGCGGCGTGCTTTTGCAAAAACGCCAGCGCACCGACGCGGTCATGCGCGTCGTAATCGGCGTCGATCTTGCG
Source organism: Bradyrhizobium sp. (assembly GCA_049509335.1). Lineage (GTDB taxonomy): Bacteria > Pseudomonadota > Alphaproteobacteria > Rhizobiales > Xanthobacteraceae > Bradyrhizobium. The sequence continues at coordinate 75,415 of JBEKZZ010000013.1, forward strand.
CAGCGCAATCTTGCTGCCGTCGTGCTGCTCGACCACCTGCACCGTGCCCGGCGCATAATCCACTGAAATGGGCTCGCGGCCGGTCAGCACGTCGAGCCTGTTCACCGCGTCATTGTGCTCGCGCACATAATCGAAGCTCTTGGTCGAGCCGGCATGGTTGTTGAAAGCGATGCACGGGCTGATGACGTCGATGAAGGCCGCGCCCTTGTGTTCGATCGCGGCCGCGATCAGCGGCACCAGCTGGGTCTTGTCGCCGGAGAAACTGCGCGCCACGAAGCTTGCGCCGAGCTGAAGCGCGATTGCGACCAGATCGACCGCGTTGTCGGTGTTGGTCACGCCCTTTTTCGATTTCGAGCCACGGTCGGCGGTGGCCGAGAACTGGCCTTTGGTGAGGCCGTAAACGCCGTTGTTCTCGACGATATAGGTCATGTTGACGCCGCGCCGGATCGAATGCGCGAACTGGCCGAAGCCGATCGAAGCGGAATCGCCGTCGCCGGAGACGCCGAGATAGATCAGGTCGCGGTTGGCGAGGTTGGCACCGGTCAGAACCGACGGCATGCGGCCATGCACGGAATTGAAGCCGTGGGAGTTGCCGAGGAAATAGTCGGGCGTCTTCGAAGAGCAACCGATGCCGGAAATCTTGGCGACCCGATGCGGCTCGATCGAGAGCTCGTAGCAGGCCTCGATAATCGAGGCGGTGATCGAGTCATGGCCGCATCCGGCGCACAGCGTCGAGATCTTGCCTTCGTAATCGCGATGAGTGTAGCCGAGGCTGTTCTTGGTCAGGCCCGGATGATGGAATTTCGGTTTCGCGATGTAGGTCATGACTTCACCTTGCGCAGCGGTGTCAGCTTGAGCTGATCCTGATGTTCGCCGATCGCGCCCGCGATGAAACGCGCGGTGATCGGCGTGCCGTCGTAATGGCGGATCGGAACCAGCCGCACCGGATCGATGCCGTTCTCGTTGACGATCAGCGAGCGAAGCTGGGCGTCGCGGTTCTGCTCGACCACGTACACGAAATCGTGGTCGGCGATGAAGCTTGCGACAGAGGAATGGAACGGGAAGGCGCGGATGCGCAACCGGTCGAGCTCGTGGCCACGCGCTTCCAAAAGCTTGATCGCTTCGTCCATCGCGGGCGCGGTCGAGCCGAAATAGATCACGCCGTATTTGGTCGGCTTCGCAGCGTTGGCCTGCAATGGCCGCGGCACCATGTCCTGCGCGGTCTCGAACTTCCGCACCAGGCGCTGCATGTTGTCGGCGTAGACTGCGCCTTCCTCCGAGTAGCGCGCGTAACGGTCGCGCGAGGTGCCGCGGGTGAAGAACGAGCCTTTGGTCGGATGGGTGCCGGGATAGGTGCGATAGGGAATGCCGTCGCCATCGACATCGAGATAGCGGCCGAAGTCGCGGCCGTCGTCGAGCATCTCCGCCGTCATCACCTTGCCGCGGTCGTACTGACGGGCATCGTCCCACTTCAAGGGGCGGGACAGCCGGTGGTTCATGCCGATGTCGAGATCGAGCATCAGGAAGATCACGGTCTGCAATCGCTCGGCGAGATCGAAGGCTTGTGCCGCGAATTCGAAGGCTTCGGCCGGGTCCTCGGGGAACAGCAGCACATGCTTGGTATCGCCATGGGAAGCATAGGCACAGGCGATAATGTCGCATTGCTGGGTGCGGGTCGGCATGCCCGTGGAGGGGCCGGCGCGCTGCACGTTCATGATGACGGCCGGAATTTCGGCGAAGTACGAAAGGCCGATGAATTCGGTCATCAAGGAGATGCCGGGGCCGGAGGTCGCGGTGAAAGCGCGCGCGCCGTTCCATGACGCGCCGATCACGATGCCGATGGAAGCAAGTTCGTCCTCGCCCTGCACGATCGCGTATTTCGCCTGGCCGGTTTTGGGATCGTGCCGCAGCTTCTTGCAGTGGCTGGCAAAGGCGTCCGCCAGCGACGACGACGGCGTGATCGGATACCAGGCGCAGACCGTGGCGCCGCCATAGACCGCGCCGAGCGCGGCGGCGCTGTTGCCCTCGATGAAGATGCGGTCGCCGACCTTGTCGGCTTTTTTCACGCGCAGGCCGATCGGGCATTTGATGTTTTGCAGCGCCCAGTCGCGGCCAAGATGCAGCGCGTGGACGTTCGACGACAACAGCTTTTCCTTGCCTTTGTACTGCTCGCCAATCAGTTGCTCGATCAGTTTGGGGTCCATGTCGAGCAACGCACAGAGGCTGCCTAGATAAATGATGTTCTTGAAGAGCTGGCGCTGGCGCGGATCGGTATAGGTGGAGTTGGTGATCGCGGTCAGCGGCACGCCGATCACCGTGATGTCGGCGCGGAATTTCGACGTCGGCATTGGCTTGGTCGAATCGTAAAACAGATAGCCGCCGGGCTCGATGGAAGCGACGTCCTTGTCCCAGGTCTGCGGGTTCATCGCCACCATCATGTCGACGCCGCCGCGCGCGCCGAGATGGCCTTCTTCGGTCACCCGCACCTCATACCAGGTTGGCAGGCCCTGAATGTTGGAGGGGAAGATGTTGCGCGGAGAGACCGGTACGCCGTGGCGCAGGATGGAACGGGCGAACAGTTCGTTGGCGCTCGCCGAACCGGAGCCGTTGACGTTGGCAAAGCGAACGACGAAGTCGTTTACGCTGCTGATCGGGCTTTGGACGGACATGATGTTCCTGCGTAGGTCATATCGATGAGATATTTCTGCATGTCCCAGGCGCCGGTGGGACAGCGTTCGGCGCACAGCCCGCAATGCAGGCAGACGTCTTCGTCCTTGATCATCACGCGTCCGGTCTTGAGGCCGTCGGCGACATAGAGGTCCTGGTCCGAGTGCGGCGAGGGCGCTTTCAGCCGCGTCCGCAAGTCCGCTTCCTCGCCGTTTTCGGTGAAAGTGATGCAATCCATCGGGCAGATATCGACGCAGGCATCGCATTCGATGCAGAGCGGCGCAGAGAACACCGTCTGTATGTCGCAGTTCAGGCAACGCTGGGCCTCGCCGAGCGCGAGCTTGACGTCGTAGCCGAGTTCGACCTCGGCACGGATGTCCTTTAGTGCGATGACCTTGTCGCGATGCGGGACCTTGAAACGCTTGTCGTCGGAAATATCGTTGTCGTAGCTCCACTCGTGGATGCCCATCTTCTGCGAAGAGATATGCACCTCCGGCAGCGGCCGCTCGTGGATGTCTTCGCCGGAAATCAGCCGGTGGATCGAGAGCGCGGCGTCATGGCCGTGAGCGACCGCCCAGATGATGTTCTTGGGTCCGAACGCCGCGTCGCCGCCAAAGAACACTTTCGGATGGGACGAGCCCATGGTCTTGGGGTCGACCTTCGGCATGTCCCATTTGTCGAATTCGATGCCGCAATCGCGCTCGATCCAGGGAAACGCATTCTCCTGGCCGACCGCGACCAGCACGTCGTCGCAGGCGATGGTCTGGTCGGGTTCGCCTGACGGCACCAGGCTGCGCTTGCCCTTGGTGTCGTACTCGGCTTTCACCTTCTGGAAGGTGACGCCGGTGAGCTTGCCGTTGTCGTGGGTGAACGCGACCGGGACCATGAAATTGAGGATCGGAATATCCTCATGCATGGCGTCTTCTTTTTCCCAGGGAGACGCCTTCATCTCCTCGAAGCCCGAGCGCACGACCACCTTGACGTCCTCGCCGCCGAGGCGGCGCGCGGTGCGGCAGCAATCCATCGCTGTGTTGCCGCCGCCGAGCACGATCACGCGCTTGCCGATCTTCTCGACATGACCGAACGACACGCTGGAGAGCCAGTCGATGCCGATGTGGATATTGCCAGCCGCTTCCTTGCGGCCGGGGATTTCGAGCTCGCGGCCGCGCGGCGCGCCGGAGCCGACAAAGATCGCGTCGTAATTTTCGGTCAGCAGATTCTTCAGGCTGTCGATGCGATGGCCGCCCTTGAACTCGATGCCGAGGTCGAGGATGTAATCGGTCTCTTCGTCGATGACGGAATCCGGCAGGCGGAATTTCGGAATCTGCGTCCGCATCATGCCGCCGGCCTTCGGGTCGGCATCGAACACGGTACAGTGGTAACCGAGCGGCGCGAGATCGCGCGCCACCGTGAGCGAGGCGGGGCCGCCGCCGACAATCGCGATGCGCTTGCCGTTCTTCGCGCTCACGCGCGGCATGCGGTCCTTGACGTCATCCTTGAAGTCGGCCGCGACGCGTTTGAGGCGGCAGATCGCCACCGGAGTTTCCTCGACCCGGCCGCGGCGGCAGGCGGGCTCGCATGGACGATCGCAGGTGCGGCCCAAAATTCCCGGGAACACGTTTGATTTCCAATTGATCATGTAGGCGTCGCTGTAGCGGCCTTCGGCGATCAAGCGGATATATTCCGGGACGGGGGTGTGCGCGGGGCAGGCCCATTGGCAGTCGACCACTTTATGGAAGTAGTCCGGCGCCGAGATATCAGTCGGTTTCATTCCTACCTTATCCGCGCACGAAATTTCTTCAGAAAAGCGCGGCCTTATTTTGCTTGCGAACGCTCGGATCGTGGCGTTCTTTTCGGTTCTTAAATCGCATCATCAGCTTCGCGTATTAAAGCCCCAATCACGCTGATCTCCAAAGCCAATTTTGCGCGATCATCAGCTTTAGTGAGTTGGGTAACACCAAGGCATAAAATCGAGTTTATGTGGCAGTGCAGCATGAAGGAGATGCGGCCCAGCTGCGGGGATCATTTCCCTTTATGAAGGGAAATATTTCTTCTTATGAAATGTCCGCCTTCGCGATGTCCCAGAGTAGGCGATAAGAGCCGGTCGCGACCACGGTCATCAAAGGCCCGCACTTGTTCAGCCTTGGGGCAAGGAACTTGGGCGGGTTGGCATCGATATGATCGATCAGCCAGAACCAATCACTCGCGCCCTCATCGGAGGCCGATGCGTTCGCGGTGAGTGGTCTTGACAGTCGAGGATCGCTTTCGAGCAGGTGCATTGAGATGATGCCGTCGAGGCCTTCGGGATCGAGCGCATCTTGTAACTGCGCACGGAGTTCGTCGGCCTTGCCGCGTGACGGGCGCAGGCGAAAGAGGCTGAGCCACGCACCACGGCCCGTGCCGCGGCTGATGGTGATGCGCGCGACGCTTCGCACCATGTTTTCAAAGCGCGCGATATTGGCCTTCGACCATTCCGTCTGGTTGGCGAGTGCCTTGCGATAGGCGGGACTGTCGAGGACTTCGAAGGTTTCGGTGGAATAGAGGCTCAGATATTTCGGTAGCGAGCCTTCCTCCGAAACATAACGCCGCGCTTCGATGAAGCCTTCGATCGCGACACGTTCTTCCAGATGTTCGCGGTCGTACCAGCGGTTGAAATCGGCCTCGTGCGCGGGATCGATATCCATCGACGTCAGCAGCATGCCTTTTCCGGCGAGGGGCATTTTCTTGTTCTCCTGAATCTCGACCCTCATCTTTAAGGAGCTTGGCTCCGCCAAGCGTCTCGAAGGATGAAGGCCCACCTCTGTGGCCTCATGGTTCGAGACGGTGCTTCGCACCTCCTCACCATGAGGGGATGGATTTTAGCCTGTCACCTTCGACGCCACATCCGTGATCGCCTTCATCACGGCGTCCCGTACGCCAGCATCATACAGCGTGTGGCCGGCGCCCGGCACGATGCGCAATTCGGCATCCGGCCAGCGGGCGGCGAGCGCATGCGATGTCGCTGGCGGGCAAAGCAAATCATAACGCCCCTGCACGATAATGCCCGGAATGCCCTTGAGCCTTCCGGCGTTGTCCAGAAGCTGGTTGGGCTTCATGAAACAATCATTGGCAAAGTAATGTGCTTCCATGAAGGGCGTCGAGGGCAGGCCGCCTGTCGATTTCAGCGACGCAAGATCAAGCCGCGTGCGCGAGGGCGCATGCTCCGACAATATCCGTTCGGTGTCGTGCCAGGCGCGGGCAAAGGGCGTGTGCACGGCGATATCGGAATCAAGAATGCGGCGCCAATAGGCTTCGAGTGGTTGCCCGCGCTCATCCCGAGGCACAAGTCCGATAAAATCCTCGCTGAGTTCCGGATAGAAGCGCGGCAGCGTTTCGAGGAACGCGGCGTCAAGCTCAGTGCGGGTGCCGAGGAACGTGGCACGCAGCACGATGCCTGAAACGCGATCGGGATGGGCTTGCGCATAAGCCAGCGCGAGCGTGGCGCCCCAGGAGCCGCCGACGACCATCCATTGTTCAAAGCCGAATTTTTCGCGGATCGTCTCCATGTCCGCGATCAGATGTGGCAAGGTGTTGTGGTCGCGGCGGCCTTTCGGGCGGCTGCGGCCGGCGCCGCGCTGATCGAACAGCACCGCATGGAAACGTTCGGGATCGAACAGGCGGCGGTGATCGGGCTGGCATCCGCTGCCGGGTCCGCCATGCAGATAGACCGCGGGAATGCCGCCTTCGCGGCCGACGCTCTCGACATGGATGGTGTGATAATCGCTGACCTCAAGCAACTCCGATGTCAGCGGTGCAAAGGGATCGGCGCGTGTTGCCGCTTTGCCGGCATCGGCGTCAGGAGGCATCGTTGACCCGCTCCGGCGTGCCGCCTGCGAAATTGCGATAGATGAAGCGGTTGTGGTTGCCGGCCGATTCCTCGGCGGCCACCTTGAAGATTCGATCGTGGTGCGGCGACAGCGTGCAGGCCGGATCGGTGTTGCCGGCGTCGCCCGTCAGCGCGAAGGCCTGACAGCGGCAACCGCCGAAATCGACTTCCTTGAACTCGCAGCTCTTGCAGGGCTCGGGCATCCACCCCGTTCCGCGATAGCGATTAAAGGCCTCGGAGTTCTGCCAGATCCAGGCGATCGAATGATTGGAGCGCACCGAGAGGAATTCGAGCCCGGTGATGCTTTCGGCGGCGTGGCACGGCAAGATCTTGCCGGCCGGCGAAATATTGAAGAACTGCCGTCCCCATCCGCCCATGCATTTCTTTGGCCGCAGCGCATAGTAATCCGGAACCACGTAATCGATCGCGAGAATGCCTTTCAGCCGCGCTTGGGCTTCCTCGACAATGCGGCTCGTTTCCTCGATCTGCTCCAGCGTCGGCATCAGCGCGGCGCGGTTCTTCAACGCCCAGCCGTAATATTGCACGTTGGCGACTTCGAGCCGGTCGGCGTCGAGATCGACCGCCATCTGGATGATGTCTTGCAGTTGAAACAGATTTTGCCGGTGCATGACGGCGTTCACCGTCAACGGTAGTTCGAGTTCACGCGTCCACTTCGCGACTTCGAGCTTTTTGGCATGTCCTTTGAAGCCTGCAACGCGGTCGGCCACGACAGGCTCATTGCCCTGAAAACTGATCTGCACATGGCACAGGCCCGCATCAGCCAATGCGGATAGTTTCTCACGTGTGAGCAAGACCGCCGAGGTGATCAGGTTGGAATAAAGCCCGACATCGCTGGCATGCTGAACCAGTTCGACGAGGTCCTTGCGCGCGGTCGGTTCGCCGCCGGAGAAATGAATCTGCAACACGCCGATCTCGGCGAGCTCGGTCAAAATCTTCTTCCATTCGGCCGTCGTCAGTTCGCTGGCGCCGCGATCGAGCTCGACCGGATTCGAGCAATACGGGCATTGCAGCGGGCAGCGATGCGTAATCTCAGCGAGCACAGCCAACGGAATTCCATAGGTCTCCGCCGTCGAACGTGTCCCCTCCAGCGCGGTGAGACTGTCCCTGGGATCGGTCGCAATAGGGCTCGCATCGGTCAGCGTCGGGCTCATGGCGTCTTCGCCCGCGCTTCGGTGAGAAAGCCCTTGTCGGCGAGGTCTTGCAGCATGGCGACCACGTCGGTCGCGATCGCTTCGCGCGGCGCGGCATATTTGGCGGCAAGCTGATCGACCATTTCCGCGACGCTGCGCACGCCGTCGCAGAGGTGCAGCACTTCGACCGCGATCTCGTCCGGCGCGAGCACCCGCTCGGGCGCCAGCAGCACCCAGACCTGCCGCGTCTCATCGAATTTCAGCTTGGCATGGCGCGGCAGCTTGGGCCGGCTGGTTTCGCTGACGCTGATGTTGCGGCCTGATGTCATGGTTTCTCTCTTGAACGGCGTCGCTGCCCGATGCCGTTTGCTAACTAGGTCTGACCCGCCTTCGGCACGAAGGCTCCCGGCGGAATATGGCCCTCGACATAGGCATGATACAGCGCATCCAGCTGAACCCATAGCACGTTGGTCTTGAAGATTAGCGCGTTACAAACCGCCTCGCGCTGTTCCGGCGTCGTGGCATGGGCCTTGACGTAGTCGAGCGCGAAGCCGGCATCGCGCGGCGCCTGGGTCAGGCGGCGGCTGAAGTAACTCATGATGTCCGGATTAACGAAGCTATAGTGCGCGAGCATGCCGGAAATGCGCTCTTCGTGCAGGTTCGGCGCGAACAGTTCCGTCAGCGAGGAGGCGATGGCCTCCAGCGGGCTCTTGTCGCGCACAAAATGCACATAGGCTTCCACCGCAAAGCGCGTCGCGGGCAAAATACCTTCGGTGGATTCGACGTAGGCCGTATCGAGGCCCAGGCCCTCGGTCAGCTTCAGCCAGCGCTCGATGCCGCCTTCGGCTCCGGGATCACCGTCATGATCCTCGATCCGGTGCCGCCACTCCATGCGGATGTTGCGCTCGCGGAAGCGCGAGATCACGACCGCATCCTTGATCGGGATCGTGCTCTGGTAATAGTAGCGGTTGAGCGCCCAGGCCTGCACCTGCCCCTTGTTGAGTTCGCCGCCATGCAACAGCCGGTGAAAGGGATGCAGGCTGTGATAGCGCGTCTCGCCGATATGACGGAGCGCGGCTTCCAGCTCGGCGGCGTTGTTCAGCACGGTTTTGCCGCCGAGCGAGAACGCGGTCATCCCTGTGAGCTTCATCGCATCAGCACTCAAAGCGTGATCTCCGTTCCATCGGCAGGGATATGCCATCCCGCTTGCTCGGCGGCATGACGTTCCTCGGAATCGCGCAGCAATACGGGGTTCGAGTTGTTGATATGCAAGAATATCCTCCTCTCGATGCCAAGGCTTTCAAGGGCTGCGATCGCACCTCGTTCGCCCGACATCGCGATATGGCCCATGCTCTGTCCGGTCTTGTTGCCGAGGCCGGCTGCGATCAATTCGTCATCCCGCCAAACAGTACCATCGAAGAACACCAGCGGCGCGCCGGACAGCCTTGATTTGAGATCGCCGGTCACCTCCGCGCAAGCGGCCACGAAGTAGAAAAATTTGTCCGTTGCCTTATCGCGTATGCGAAGGCCGAGCGTGTCGCCCGCGCCGTTTTCAGCTCGTTGGCCTTCGAGATACCAGGCGCCCTTGCCGGTGACCTCGAAGGGCAGGATTTCGATGCCGCAGCGCGATCCGTCAGGAAGCGCCGGTTCGAAGGCTTGCTCGACCGCGATCGGCTGGCGGCGCACGGTCTTTTCGTTGAGGACATTGAAGACGCTGTTGGACTTCAACGTCGCCAGCACCTTGGCGTGGGCGTAGATCGTGAAAGGCCATCCCTCGCGCATCGACAATAGCCCGGCGATCGCGTCGATCTCGCCGTTGGTCAAAATCACGCCCGTGATCGGCGAGTGACGAAGTTTGCCGGCGGCCGGGTGAAGCTGTGGCGTTACGATCAGTTGCTGGCGCAGATCCGGGGACGCATTGATCAAAAACCAGTGATCGCCATCGGCGCTGATCGCGAGCGAAGCCTGCGTGCTCTGAAGCTCGGGGTGCCTGGTTCGCGCGGCCTGACAAATCCGACAGCCGCAATTCCACTGCGGAACGCCACCACCTGCCGCGGCGCCCAGGACGACGACGCGCAACATGATCCCGTCTCCTGTGGACTCCCTGAACCCGATTCCGGGTGGTGGCTTATTCTAGCGTCGGTGTTCTAAAGTCGCTGGTCAAAAACTGCAAAGGTGGATGCAGGCGTGACGCACTCCATGAACGGAGGCGCGTCAATCCCGGCAATCCACCTTGGTCAGAACGAAGCTGTTTCGTCCGCTTACTTGCGGGCGGCGCAGGCATACATGTTGATTTCCATGCCAACCGGCACTTCAACGATCTTCGGTGCTTTCCAGGCCATTTTGGCTCTCCATTAGGTGAAACCGGACGAACTCCGCCCTACAGACAAAGTAATGCAGAACCAAAAGTTCGCCAGTGAAATCTTTTTAGGCAGTAGACGGGCTATGAAAATGGTGCATTGCACAATATGTTTGGGGGATGGTACCGGGTTCCCGTCAAACCAATGACGCATCAATGGGTTCTTCTGGTGCCCACGCACACGGGGGATCTGTCGGACCGCTTCGGCAACTTCCAGATAAAGCAACTGTGAAAGACGGTGGGCGGCCGCCTGCCGGAATTTGACCCTCCTGGCGGTCCCATTCTCTGACATTCGCATCCGACAACAGGTTCGATCATGCCGCGATACTTCTTCAATACGCGAATCGGCGACGAGGTCATCACCGATCCGGAAGGCGAAGAGTTGCCGAACCCGGATCGCGCCTGGGAGGTCGCCCGCGCCATGATCCACGAACTATTGAGGATCGAGGGCATGGAGAACCTCATGCGCGCGGTTCTTGAGGTGACCGATGACGAAGGCGAAATCCTGCTCGAGTTTCCCTTTGCCGAGGCCGTCCTTGATGAAGCCGATGCGGAGGACAGCGGCCTACCCGTCACGAAGCATTGATATGACGCGATCGGATAAGATACGCTGAAACCGTCCAGGGTGTCTTGTATGGTGCCTTGCCGGCATCTCCAATTCCGCGAGATGCTGTCCGCTGCAATCGCCCTCTCGGGATGTTTCCGATTGCGCGCGGGTTGAAAAATATTAAAGACTGTAGCCACGAAGTCCGCCGTTACGGGCAGGGGTTTGCCTCGCGCACGGATCGAAGGCTTCCACAAAGGGAGAAGAATATGAGGATCAGTTCATCGGCGTCTCGCAGCCTGTTGTTGGCCGGCGCCTTTATTAGCGTATGGAGCTATGGTGCTGCCGCGCAGACGGCGAGCCCGCAACCGCTTCCGCCGGGGTCGCCGATGATCGGCCGCCCCGACAATGAAGCGGCGCAAAAGCTGGCGCCAAATGCGCCGCCGTCGCCGCTTGCGACAGCGCCCGACAAGCTGCCGCTGGACAAGCTGAAGGTGCCGGCCGGCTTCAATCTCGAAGTCTATGCCGCCGGCATGGCGAATGCGCGTTCGCTCGCGCTCGGCGACAAGGGCACGGTGTTCGTCGGTAGCCGTACCGTCGACAAGGTCTATGCCATCATCAACAAGGACGGCAAACGCGAGGTCAAGATCGTCGCCTCCGGCCTCTACCGGCCGAACGGCGTCGCCTTCAAGGACGGCACGCTCTATATCGCCGAGCTTTCCAAGGTCTCGAAGATCGAAAAGATCGAAGACAATCTCGACAACCCGCCGAAGCCTGTCGTGATCTACGACAACCTGCCGAAGGACGAAGCCCACGGCTGGAAGTTCATCGCCATCGGACCGGACAACAAGCTTTACGTCCCGGTCGGCCAGCCCGGCAACAACGTGCTGCATGACGCCGATCACGGCCAGATCCGCCGCATCAATCTCGATGGCACCGGCGCCGAGGTGATCGCGCTCGGTGTCCGCAACACCGTCGGCTTCGACTGGAATCCGGAAACCAAGCAGCTCTACTTCACCGACAACGGCCGCGACTGGTTGTCGGAAGATGTTCCGAACGACGAACTCAACCGCGTCACCAAGGTCGGCGAGGACTTCGGCGCGCCCTATTGCTATCAGGGCAATATCCCCGATCCCGAATTCGGCTGGGGCCACTCGTGCAGCGAATTCACGCCTCCGGTCGGCCTGATGGGCCCGCACGCGGCGGCACTCGGCATGAGGTTCTATACCGGCAAGATGTTCCCTGCGAGCTTCAAGAACCAGATCATCATCGCGCGCCATGGTTCCTGGAACAAGACCAACAAGTTCGGTGGTGACGTCGTCGTCGCCCACCTCAACAAGGATGGCACGGTCAAGAACCTCGAACCGCTGATCACCGGCTTCCTTCAGGACAACAAGTATGTCGGCCGTCCGGTCGATGTGATGCAGCTGAAGGACGGTTCGATCCTCGTTTCGGACGACTGGAACGGCGCGGTTTACCGCGTCTCTTACGGCAAGCAAAAGATCGCCGCGCAGTAAGCGCGCGCTGTCATTCCGGGACGCGCGTAAGCGCGGACCCGGAATCTCGAGATTCCGGGTTCGGTGCTTTCGCACCGCCCCGGAATGACAATACGAGTCGTTAGAGTGTCGAGATGGGCGGATGAAAAAAATAACAATTGCGCTGGCGTTTTTCCTCATCGCTACATCCGCAAACTCCGAAACCATCGAGCAACGCGCGGTGACTTGTTTTGCCTGCCACGGCGAGCATGGCCAGTCGGAGATGGACAATACGCCGTCGCTCGGTGGCCAGCAGTCGCCCTATGCGCTGATCCAGTTGTTCATGTTTCGCGAGAAACTGCGCACCTTCGAGCCGATGAACGAGATGGCGAAGCTGTTCACTGATGACGATCTTCAGAAGTTTGCCGATTTCATCGCGAAGTTGCCGAAGCCGCAACCGCCGGCCGAGGTCGGCGATCCCGCGCGCATGCAGCGGGGGCTCGCGCTCGCGCAAGCGAATCGCTGCAACAGCTGCCATAACGCCGATTTTTCGGGCAAGGAAAACGTGCCGCGGCTGGCCAATCAGCGCGAGGACTATCTCAACAAGACGCTCGGTGAATACAAGGACAACAGCCGCCACGGCTATGACGGCACCATGGCGGATGTCATGGGTTCGGTCACGAATGAGCAAATCCCCGAACTGGCTTATTACATCGCGCACTACCGCTAGCAGGCTGTTGAAGAAGTCGGTAGCGAAGCGTTTCGTATCATGATTCTCTGGGACCCGGATTTGACTTGGGGGTCGCGATGCGGGGGAGTGACG
>JBEKZZ010000130.1:0-5260 GCA_049509335.1 Bradyrhizobium sp.
CTCGCCGGCGACGAGGGAAAACACCTGATCAACCTTCTATCGGAAGACCACAGCGAGGCCAACGATCGGGGCAAGCACACTTTAATGCTGGAGGCCTACGGATATCGTTGGTACCGCCTTGGTGGACTTGACTATCTGCTCAAACGAAGCGACATCGACGGTGTGAACGCCAATCATCCAGAATAACGGGACGATCACTTCAGTCGTATGATGATGCCTTCGTCGCCGCGCAGAAGCAGACCGTCCGATATGGTCTCGCCAGCGCGATCCAGATTTGTGGAAAGCAGTATTTCGCCTGGAAATGCTATCGTGTCCAAGCCGATTTCAATCGGATCGGCTCCAAGATTGAGAACGATCAAAAGCGCGCTACCTTCATTTTCCCGCCTATAGGCCAATAGGTCGCCGGTCGCCGCAATGGGCGCGTAACTGCCTGCCACGAGTTCAGGCGCCGCTTTTCGGAACTCGATTAGCGCACGATAAAGGCTAAGGATCGAATGCGCATCCGTCGAGAGATTCGCCACGTTCTCGCGGACGTAGTCGTTCGCCAACGGTAACCATGGCTCGCCGGTGGTAAAACCACCATAAGTCTCGCCATTCCATTGCATGGGCGTACGGCAACCGTCGCGCCCGACACCGACCCCGGGCACATTTTTCTCGAAGGGATCGCGTACCTGATCAACGGCAATCGCGACCTGTTGCATGCCGATTTCGTCGCCATAGTACAGCGTCGGCGTTCCCCGCAATGTCAGTAGCAACATCGCAGCCACCCGCGCTTGCGGCTGTCCAACCCGGCTTGCGACCCGCGGACGATCGTGATTACCCAAGACCCAATTAGGCCACGCACCGGCCGGCAACACGCGCTCATAATCGTCGATCAGCTTAGCAATTGCGCGCGCGTTCCACGGCGTGGACAGCAGCGCGAAATTGAACGGCAGCTGGGCGCCGGACAGATCCTTGCCATAGTAGGCGACCAGTCGATCGAGCGGCAGATAAATTTCGCCGATCAGCACGCAGTCGCTGAATTCATCGACCACGCGCCGCATCTCCGTGACCACGTCCAGTATCTCCGGTCGATCCGTGGAATAGAGAGGCAACAGCTCCTCATGGGGTGGGCGGCCCGGGCGAAAATTCGGATTAGGTGGGTTGTCTTGAAATTCCGCGTCCTTGATCAAATGCCAGAGTACATCGACACGAAAGCCATCGACACCCTTCCGAAACCAGAAACGCATGACATCGTAGATCCCCCGACGCACGGCCGGATTGCGCCAGTTCAGATCGGGCTGCTGTGCGAGGAAGGCGTGATAATAATATTGCTTTGTGCCGGCGTCGTATTTCCAAGCGCTGCCGCCAAATTCAGACATCCAGTTGTTCGGGGCAGCCCCGTCAGCGCGCGGCTGACGCCAGAGATACCAGTCGCGCTTCGGATTATCGCGGGAGCTTCGACTCTCGATAAACCAGGGGTGCCGGTCGGATGTGTGATTCGGCACCAGATCGAGAATGACCTTCAGATTGCTCGCATGCGCCGCAGCGACCAACGTATCGAAATCGTCCAGCGCACCAAATATCGGATCGATGCCCAGATAGTTGGAGATGTCATAACCAAAGTCAGCCATGGGAGACGGAAAAATCGGGGACAACCAAATCGCATCGACGCCGAGATCGCGGAGATAGGACATACGAGAAATGATTCCGGACAGATCGCCGATTCCGTCGCCGTTCGAGTCCTGAAACGACCTTGGATAGATTTGGTAGAGAATTCCTTTCCGCCACCAGGAAATCGCTGCATGATTCATGTCGATAGGGTGCCTTGATTGTCAATAAATTCGCGTGTCGGCATCCGTAACTTTCGGATGCAATTCTACGGGACAATAGGTCGCAACTAGCCGCTCGCCTGCTCCTCTTCCAAATTGATCCAACCTATTCGCTCCAAAAATAGCTTCTATTTTCACGGAACGATACGGGACAATCGGCCTTACCTATTCAAAGGTTCGAACCAGACAAAGGAAAGTCGATGAATAGTCTAACCGTTGATCGCGCGCTGATCATATATGGCGCCCTGGCTAACCGTTCCGAGACCAAGGGTGCCCGTAAGCGGCTTTCCGCGCATCTGATGAAAATGTACGTCGAAGGCGAAAAGGACGAACACCGTTTGACGGTGGAGGGGCTGTCCTACCTTCACAACCTTGATCGGCAAATCGACTCCAGAAACTAGGGCAGTAATTTGCCCTTTTGGGCATCCCGCTGCTTCCGCAGAGAGTTTCGCCGCATTATTCTCGCTTTGGCGGTGCGGACGGCTTCCTCCCTTGTCCGCTGTGGTTTCGGTTGCAATGGCTTCGCCGCCTTTCCCGCAGTTGGCAGCACAGGCAGCCCTTGTGTCGGCATTATCGAACCGCGCTCGAGGGGTTGCATTCTCATTGGGCCGGCAGAGGTTGGTTTGCTTTTTGGCATCATGAACACGGCAAGTAGTAGATCCGGGCAGGATAAATCTGCACCGCGAAGATCGTTACATGCGTGCAGCGCTCGATTTAGAGGGATGTTCCGAGCCGGGCATCCATCGAAGGCTCAGATTTTCGGGGCTAGATCAGCCCGGTCAAATACCGGCGTTTTCTCAATCTTGCCCTGACCATCACCAGCAGGTGTATCTTCGGCCGCGCGCCGTAACGCTTCGGTCGTGGCGTCGAGTCCATCAGCAGTCTCGTTGGCGGCACTGCCCGAGTCATGCGGGCGTGCCGACACCTGTTCGCCTGTTTCAGCAATAACTGGGGCGCGATTGATATGTGGCATCGAGGTCTCCTCGACTAGACCAATCCGCTCGCTCGTATCCCGTTCCGCGCCTATCGGGAACAAAGCTCTGAAGACGCCGTTGAATTCCAAGATACTCGGCAAATAGTGCCATCGCCATAAACGGAGAATTCCCGTGGAAATGATCCTAATTATCGTTTTGATAGTGTTCTTGTTCGGTGGCGGCGGATATTGGGGTCGCAGTCGGGGCCATTGGTGACGAACTCATATCCAACCTTCGAAACCACCGGTAACTCGGACTGGAACAATATCGTTCGCTCGCCTTTGATTTAGACAATCAGAGGAGTGACCATGCCAAGCAGCCAACTCAAGCGGGCCGAGCGCGCGATACAAACGATTCGAGATCAAGCCGAGCTGCCGCCGAAACGGCAGACGCGGTACAGGAGATTGTCGACGTCATCAGGACCATCGAGGGGCGTTTGTCGACGCTGGAAAGCAAAGCACACCTACGCCCCTCCGCGGAGACGGAACTGCCAAATCTGAGATGACGATAGACCTCATCGTGTCGCCGCTTGCTGCGTCGATCTAGAGTGACTACACTCGCCATTGCAAGCAAGCATCTACGTGGTTGCTCATTGACGGTTTGGAATAAACCGGCACCCTGAAGCTTTCCTCCTTTGAGTCATTTAGAACAGCAATGTGCCGCTCCGGATCGACTGCGGGTTCGTCGAGCGAAACCGCGATAGCGAGCACCTCTGCCTTCGCGATTGCGTCATCATCATCCTTGAAGTTCAAACCTGACGGGTCCACCAGCCTATTGCCGTCTTTGATATCGAAATAATAATGCGGCATCGGCGGCAGCCTTAAATCTTCGAGAGCGAGCTATATTGAGCGGCGAGCCGTGAACCGGAAGGTCATGCTGAGTTGTGTGGCGTAGGCCACCGACAGGACACGCGACACCGTGCAACATTTGCCCTTTGGCGATTCAGGGCGGTGCGCGATGTCGAAATCAGAACAATTGCTCAGGGATGATCTGGACTGTCTGCGCCTGGCGTCCGACCTGACTCAATTGGCGAGCGACACCCTCAACCCTGCTCTGAAGGCTTATCTCCTGCAGCTGGCTCGGAACTGCACCCTCATGGTCGATCGGGGAGACCCGGCATTGAACCAGGCGGCCGGCGCTTCCACACAGCGTTGAGTTTGTTAACTCTTGCGCCGCCCCTTTGTATCGCTCTGCACCGCGGTTGAGGGCGGCATCAAGAAGGCGTCAAACCGCTCCTTGACGATGGCGTAGCACTCGCACGAGGCTTGTTCGAGGCCGGCGCGGTCCACGACTCGAATCTTCCCCCGCTGATAACTGATCAGTCCGGCCGTCTGCAGCGATTGCGCAGCAAGTGTCACCGATTTGCGATTGGCGCCCAGCATGTGCGACAGGAACTCGTGAGTGTAGGGCAACGCCTCGCCCTCGGCACGATCATGCATCATCAGCAGCCACCGGCACATTCTTTCTTCCGTTGAGTGCAGCGCATTGCAGGCAACGGTCTGCTGCACCTGTGACAGCAACGTCTCGGAATAACTGACAAACAGATTGCGGACGTGCTCGCTATGCACAAATTCCAATTGCAGAAAGTCGATCGGGCAGCGAACCATGCCGCCCTCGAACTGGACCAGGCATCGGTTGAAGGAGACCCGGCTGTACATCGCCGCGAACAGGCCGAAGGCTCCTTCGCGACCGATATTCGCGGTCTCGATAGCCGAGCCATTCTCGAGCACGGTAAGGAGCGAGAGCACGGCACCTTGCGGAAAATAGGCGTGCTTAAGAACGCCTGCCGCCTCGCAAACTACGTCACCGAGCTTGAGCACGACCGGCTCCAGATGGGGCGCTATCCACGCGAGGCTGGCAGCCTCCATCGCGCCGAGCAATCGATTGCCCCGCGTTCCATCGCTTGGTTGTCCCTTGGACATAACGGCTTGTGCGGACATAAGAACTTCTTCAAAACGCCGGTGAAACGGAGTGCGGAGCGGGCGTCGCTGCGATGACTCGCCTTGAATCAATGGTGCGCCGATTGACGATGACAGTCTGTATAGAATTGACCACCTT
The DNA here is from genome assembly GCA_049509335.1 of Bradyrhizobium sp. Lineage (GTDB taxonomy): Bacteria > Pseudomonadota > Alphaproteobacteria > Rhizobiales > Xanthobacteraceae > Bradyrhizobium. The sequence continues at coordinate 4,844 of JBEKZZ010000130.1, forward strand.
ACCGCCAATGGATCCCGTGGCCTATGGAACATACTCGTGGACCGAGACGTTTCTATTGGAGCGCCGCGCGTCATCTCGATCGTAGCATTGCCTCCAGAATCAAAGCCGGAGGCATTCCGATGAGAACAGTTGTTGCCGCGGTATGCGTTACTATCGGCGTGATTTGGTTCGCGGACGCTTTTCTAAATGGTGGCCGATACGGAACCGTCATCGAAAGCGCGATTATGGCTCTGATAGGCAGGTAAGGTGCGCGTACCGGAACTATCGAATGAAGGCGCCGAAACCCCTAACAGGCTGTTGAAGAAGTCGGTAGCGAAGCGTTTCGTATCATGATTCTCTGGGACCCGGATTTGACTTGGGGGTCGCGATGCGGGGGAGTGACGAACGGTCCGGCTCGCTTTTCAGTTACGTGGACCT
>JBEKZZ010000131.1:0-5253 GCA_049509335.1 Bradyrhizobium sp.
GAACGCCGCGGCTTTAACCGCGTAGTCCACGTCCGCATCACCCAATACGATCAACGGGCTTTTGCCTCCCATCTCCAACGTAAAGCGCTTCAACGTTTTTGCAGCTTCCACCGCAAGCATGCGACCGGTGTGCGTGGAGCCTGTGAAAGTTATCATGCGCACGCGGGGATCCTTGAAGATCGTCGCGCCGATTTCAGCGGCGGGCCCGGGAATGACGCTGAGCAGACCTGGCGGCAAACCGGCCTCGTCGAACACCTCTGCGATCTTGAGCCCGGTCACCGGCGTGAGTTCCGACGGCTTCAGCACAAACCCGTTACCGGCAGCCAGCGCCATCACCACCTTCTTCATGGCGAGCAAAAAGGGCGCATTGAACGGCGCAATACCTGCGATTACGCCAAGCGGCTGGCGAATAGTGAAGCCGAATTGCCCTGGCGCCGTCAGAGGCATGGTCTCGCCAGGTGACCTGCGCATTTCGGCGGCGGCCGTTCGCAGCAGATCAAAGCAATAGCCGACTTCGAACCCCGCTTTGCCGAACACCGATCCGGACTCGGCGACCAGGACTTCGGTGATGTCCTGAGCCTTGGCCGCGAGCACGTCGGCAGCCTTCAGGAATACGGCCTCCCGCTGGGAGACCGGCGTTGCGAACCAAGCCTTGTAGGAGCTGTGAGCGGCGGTGATCGCCCTTTCCGTTTCAGCGGCGCCGGCTTGCTGAACCCTCGCAAACAACTCCCCCGTCGCTGGATTTGAGCTTTCGGTGGTTTCATTGCGCAACGACCGCGTCCACTGACCGTCGATATAGAGATTGTAATTCGGTACGCCGTTGATCATCTCGAACGATGCAGACATGCTATATTCTCCTTTGGCGAGCGAGATGCCGAAGCTGAAAAAAGAGGCTTATCCGTCCACACGATGGACCGGTTCTGGAACGGCGTCTTGACAGTTTGCGGTCGCGATTTGACTTAAACTCAGATTTTTCGTCGACAGTCCGGACGCCCTATGGTTAGATTTCTGGTCGAAATAGGTTTCACCGAGGTCTGCCGTGACTTCGCTGCCGAGCATGACGCGGCGTGGCAAAGATGCCCTGCTGTCCGACTATGGGAAGGTCGCGGGCCTGCTGACCACAGCGAGCGTGCCTGCTGGGCAGCGCCTGGAATTCTGGCGCGAAGTCGTTTGCCACACCATAGCGGGCGTCGAAGCAGACGCGCTTGCCAATGAGCATTCCTATTCGGGCGCCATCCGTGCCCAAGCGATCCCTCTTGCACATATGCCGAGCTTCGATCTCGTTCACGTGGAGGCTGACCCGCAGCGGGTCAATCGCACCCGCGAATTGATCAGCGTCCAAACCGAGACGACCTGGCTTCTCATGGTCCAGGAAGAAGGCACATGCACGATACGCCAGGGTAAGCAACAGGCAACGCTCAAGCCGGGCGACATCGGTTTTCTTGACACTGCCCGCCCCTATGAAGTGATCTTCCCGCAGTCGTTCAGGCAGAATATCTTGAGGATGCCGACCCCGTTGTTCTACGACATCATGCCAAAGGGCTGTGACGTTGCGGGGATGGCTCTGTCCGGCGACGATGCGCTGACCGCAATCGCCCGTCAAAATATCGTTCTTCTGGAACGCTTCGTCTCGGCCATCGACCCCATGCTTTTACCCGCGGCCGCCAACCGTGCGCTCGATCACCTCGCACTGGCTGCCCGGTTCTTCTTCGAAGGCAATGCCGGACAGCGCGGCCACGGAGCGTCCGCGTCCTACTTTGCAGGCGCATGCGCTTATATATCGCAGGCGTTAGGAGATCCTTTTTTGTCTGTCGAACAAATCGCCGAGGCCGTCGATATCTCGAGCGGGCATCTTCAGCAGATATTTCGGCAAAGTTCGGGTACTACGGTGGGTGAATACGTTCGCGAACGACGCCTCGCCTACTGCCGCCGCGACCTCGCCGATGCCAGTCTCATTCACCAAAGCATTACCTCGATCGCATTCCGCTGGGGCTTTTCAGAATCCAGCAGCTTTAGCCGCGCCTTTCGTCGTGCATTTCAGATAAGCCCTCGCCGATATCGGAGCGCTTGCCAGCAAGGCGCTTTTTGCGGGTCTAGTTCACCGAGGTCGTGACACAAAGCATGGTCCGAGACGCCGCAGCCCGTTCTGGCTGGCCCATCTCAGCCCTAGGAGAAAGCAAAAAGAGGCCGCCGGCTCATTGGCGGCCTCCGATCTCAAAACCCTACCAGCAAGGACGGCACCAGCAATGGTGGTTTCCGCAGACTCGGGTAGAACCGGGACCACAAAAGCGTCCATATCCGTGGCAGGCGGTTTCATGAATGGGTGAAAAATTTCTCGCCGCATTCGGAATTGCAGTTGCCGTCGCGGTTGCAGCGTCAGCCTTCCACGCCAACGTGCCAACCATCAGAATTGTCGCTAACGTGATAGACAGCTTTCGCATCAGATTCTCCTGTTTTCTGGTTTACGTCTTTTCGGGCTTTTCGTCCCTAACTTGGGACTATTCGTATTTGACGTGATTCGTCCGCAAATTGGAGGGGTTGAATTTTCGATGGGTGCTGGCTTCTTCAGCGGCGCGGCGAGCGCCGCTTCACGCCGCCCGATACGTCTTCGGTGGTTGCCGTTTTGACTGTAGTTGTGCCGCCAACGTCGATGCCAATGCGGCTCATGCCACAAGCTCCGCCTGTTCATCGACGAACACGCTTTTGAACGGGATGTCGTACCCGAATGCGCGCGGGCCGACATGCTGCAGTCCCTTCGCCGTCCGGTGGATTTGGGGCGACGGCAGCGCAATGACGCTCACGCGCTGGCCGTAGCGCAGACTTTCCGTGCCGATCGCTTCGCCGGAAACGCTGTCCAGCACACAGATCAGATCGGGCGTCGTGACGGCGACGGAGCCGTCGCGCCAGCCGACCGTGAACTCATTCTGAAAGGCGATCTCGACGGTCGAACCGGCATCGCCGTCCAGGCCGGCAAAACGCGTGGTGCCGCGTAAAAAACCTTCCGTGGTACGTCGCTGCACGTCGATCACCTTGCCGAGGAAGAGCAGCTTGCCGCTCGCCGCAGCCGCAAGGAGCGGCTGAAAGGCGTTGCAACCGCCGATCTCCACTGTCATCACCGCGCGGAAACGCTGGCCGAGAAACTCTTCCATGATCCGCGGCGGCTTGAGTGCGAAGGCCGAGTCCGTCATACGCTCCTGAAACACGAGCGGCGCGCCCATTGTGGGCAACACCGCGACAAGGTCATCGTCAGCCAGATCGCCGGGGTCGAGAAGCTCGACGCGTCCACCGCTGTCGTAGTAGTTTTTCATGCTGAGATATGACGAATAAGGCGACCCGCCTCCGCCCGTTCCCAATATCCAGGACCCCGTCGCGAGGTATTCCAGATCATGGCCTGCTATATGTCTCGACATCGGCGTCTCGCGTGTCTGCGTCGTTGCCGGAAAATAGCCGTCAAGCGCTGGTGCAGCCGCTTCCGCGTCTTGCTTTGGAAACTTACACGACCATGTCGTTTTCCGACATACGTGCCCGTCCGTATGGAGAACGGCGTTGCTTGAGATGCCGTCGACGCCGGGGTCTGGGCCCTGGCCGGACGCGAGCGCATCCATGAGGGATGCGCCAAGCCAGCGCCCCCGAGGGATGACACTAAGCCGAAATGCGCTGGGTCAATACTTTGGCCGGGTGCCGGTCACTTCCGGACGCCGGCGCCCAACTCCGTTCTGCATATCTGCGCCCCAAGTTGCGGTTGCTGGCCCGCAGCCGATCAGTTCGGTCCGGACCTGGACACCACGCCTGGAACAGGAAAGGCTCGGCACATCTCGACGCACTCTGACCTGAGGCGCGCCACGGCCACATCGTCTCCGTTCGCCTGCACAGCCGCCGCAATGAACTCGCCGATACGATGCATTTCGGATTCTCCCATGCCACGCGTGGTCGCCGCCGGTGTCCCAAGGCGAATACCGCTCGGCCTGAGCGGCGGGCGCGGATCGTCTGGAATAACCTGCTTGTTTGTGGTGATGGCTATGGCATCGAGCACTTCCTCGGCTGCCCGCCCGTCCAGTCCGACGGACGCTACCGTATCGACGACCATCATGTGATTGTCTGTCCCGTCCGTGACCAGCTTCATCCCGCGCTCCATCAGCGCGCCGGCAAGAACCTTCGCGTTGCGCAAAACCTGCCGCGCGTAAATCTGGAAATCCGAAGTCGTCGCCTTCTCGAGCGTCACGGCAATCCCGGCCACGACGTTCATGTGAGGTCCGCCCTGTAAACCGGGAAAGACGGAAGCATCGATCCGACCGGCATTTTCTTTGCCGCACAGGATGATGCCGCCACGGGGGCCGCGCAGTGTCTTGTGGGATGTCGTCGTCATGACGTCGAAACCGGCATCAAGCGGATTGCGCATAACATTCGCGGCGACCAAACCGCCATAGTGACTTACGTCAGCCATCGTGAGCGCGCCGACTTCGTCGGCAATACTCTTGAATACCGCATAGTCGAGGTCACGCGGATAGGAGCTGTAGCCGCACAACACCATCTTCGGCCGCGCTTCACGCGCAATCGCGCGCAATTCGTTGAAATCTATCGCGCCGCCGTTTGACGGGGCCGTCTTGTAGCGAATGAAGTTGAATAAACGCCCCATGTGGGAAACCGGCGCGCCGTGGGTGAGATGACCGCCGTGGGACAGGTCCATGGCAAGAATGGTATCGCCGGGCTTCAATAGGCCGAGATAGACGGCCTGATTCATCGGTGATCCGGAAAGAGGCTGAACGTTGGCGTGCTCGGCACGAAAAAGCGAGCAGGCCCGCCGGCGTGCGAGGTTCTCGATTTGGTCCGTATACTGCTGGCCGCCGTAGTATCTGCGTCCCGGATATCCCTCGGAATATTTATTGGTGAAGACCGATCCGAGCAGTTCAAGCACCTCCGGATACGTGTAATTCTCGGACGGAATCAGTTCGACGCCGTCCTGTTGACGGCGCTCTTCCCCCACAAGGGCGGCGGCGATTTCTCGATCGTTGATGGACAGTTCATCGCGAAATGACGGCATGCTCGGGCTCCTCAACACGCTGTTTTTCCAGCAGATTGGTCGCCCAGGCGATCGGCGTAAGAACCCTTCGCGCTTCACCGTGGTCAATTCCACGTTGGCTCGCCAGTCGCGCGATAGGACGAATGAGCACGGAGACTCCTCGTAAAGTAGGATTTAGCCGACCTGCGGACCTTCCGCAACTACCAGTTCGAGGGGTGGAAGCGCAGCGACTT
>JBEKZZ010000132.1:0-5224 GCA_049509335.1 Bradyrhizobium sp.
CTATCCTTTGCTTGATAACAGATACCGACATGGGGGCATCAATACAACCTTGGCGAATGTCTTGTCCATTCATGAGGCTTTGTGCACTTTCAAGAGCGCCCGTACACATCGTGTATGCTTCGTAATTTCCACGGCCCAGCCGGATGGATCGAATTCCTTCGCCTGCTGGAGGCTTGGTCACGTTGTTTGCGCCACTGCTTTCCGATACCTTTACCTTGCAGTGGATGCTCCTTGGGCTGCCGGAAATTCCATTCTGTCGTCGGTCCTGCAGTAGCGGTCTGCGAACATCCGGCCAACGGGATGATACCGATCCATATGCACTCGCATGGAAGCGCTGTCCCACAACTCGTCGCGAATGTGGAAATTAATGCCTTCACCCATAATAAGTTGCCGATCGCCGTTTACGTCGATGATTCTCCAAGTCCGGCACTCCATCGCCCAAGGAGCATCGACAAGTCGCGGCACCGGCACCTTGGTCGAAGGCGCTAACCTAAGCCCCAGATAGCCCGGTTCTCCGATTTCAGGCGGAAAGTCGCCGCTCGAGTCGTGCATCGCACGCGCCAATGGCTCGTCGGCCAGATTGACCACGAACTCCCCGTTACGCTGGATATTGGCCGCGGTGTCCTTAACGCGGCCATCGGGGCGCAGATTAACAGCGAACATGCACAGCGGCGGGTCCTCACAGAATACATTGAAGAAACTGAAGGGTGCGGCGTTGACCACACCGGTGGGTCCAATCGTCGTCACCCAGGCGATAGGCCGCGGCAGGACGAAGGATGTAAGTACTTTGTAGCACTCACGTGACGAGAGATCGTTAGTGGCGTATTCCATTGCAGCTTTCCTGTTTGGCGCCCAAATATTTTGCGGATTATCGGCGTTCGCTGCGATGAAGTCTTCAAAAAGCGGACAGGCTGTGAATAATTCGTCTTCCGGATCAGCTCTGTCGTCGGTTTCCGGCTCGAAATCGGGCATACGAAGATCGAAAGCGCGGTCCGATATCCTGGCATCGAGCGCGATGACGCCCTGGCAATTGCGGAACAGGTTGATGTCTGAAATAGCCGGGCAAAGCGGACGTACTTTGCCCATTCCAAAACCGCCGGTTGGCGCCAGAAAGTCGCCTTAATCGATCACCCGGTCGGTATGGCTGTCGCACGCGCGGACTGGAGGGACGTTCTGCTTGCCGGCGTAATTATTGGTTCCTTCGTCGTCGGAGCGTGCCTTGCCACCCTCATCTGCGAAGTCAGCAACCGCTTCGAGATCCTCGCCGTTCTCAACAGCGAATTGCTAATTTTCCTGGTCGCGCTAGCGCTGGCGGCGGGCGCATATGATCGTACGGCGCTGGTGCTGGTGGCACTCGCCATGGGGGCGCAGAATACCCTTCACCAAATAGTTGCCGGGGCGGACGTCGGCAAAGGCTTCATAACAGGCACCTTGTTTGCATTCGGTCAGTCGCTGGCGTTCTGGCTACGCCGGCGCAAACCGATCTCGCAAGCTGCATCAAACCTGCTGTCATGGCTGGCATTCATTGGCGGGGCTGCCGTCGGCACATTTGTGCTCGGCGCGATCGGCCTTATCTCCGCGCTCGCCGTTGTCGCAACGACTTACGCGCTGCTAATCTCGGCAATCTTTTTTGGCCGCCTGTGAGCGAGCCGCCGGTAATCCAACCAAATGAGAGGCCGCATCAGCTCGGCGTCGCTCTCGCCGTTAGCAATTTTCGCCGATATGTCAGTGGCCAGGCTCTGTCCTTGATCGGTACCTGGGTGGAGACCGTTGCCCAAGGACTCCTCGTGCAAGACGCTGACGGTTGATCTTGAGGTCATCAAAGGCATCTCGCAGCCGGCTACCTGATCCGTCCTCACCGCCAGAGGCGAGGGAATTCTCCGGCGGCGGCTATACGTCGCTCCAGGGGGATCGGCGCGCGCGTCCGGGCGTCGGAAGACGCCGTCAAACAGATCAATCTCTGCGCTCGAATAATCCACGCACCATTGATGAGACCCGGCGTGGGGCGGAATGTTCAGGCGATGAGCTGCTTTGCCTCCGCCGCGTCATCGCAGCCGGTGAGCTCGGAATATTCCAAAATTGGATGTGGTCGCCCCATCAGGTAACCCTGCACTTCATTGCAGGTCTCCGCCGTCAGAAAATCGAGCTGGGCCTTTGTCTCAACGCCCTCCGCCAGCACTGGTAGATCGAGCCCATGTGCCAACCCAATGACGGCACGCACAATGGCGGCCGATTGGGGATTGCTCTTCACATTCGATATGAATGACTGGTCAATCTTGATCTTGTCGAATGGGAACGCTTGCAAATAGGACAATGAGGAATATCCGGTGCCAAAGTCGTCCATTGCGATGCGAACGCCAAGCGCCTTTAGGCGACGCAGGATCGAGAGGCCGCGGGCGAAATCCTCGACCAGCACACCCTCGGTGATTTCGAGTTCCAACCGTGTCGGTGAAAGGCCCGTTTCCAGAAGTACCGAATGTACCAATCCCGGAAGGTCACCGTGGCGGAATTGGATTGGCGATAGATTGACCGCGATTTGCAGTGGGTGCGACCAGCTCGCCGCTTCGCAGCAGGCCTCCCGGAGAACCCATTCGCCGATCTGCATAATGAGACCGCTTTCCTCGGCGACCGGAATGAAGGTCGCGGGTGAAACCATGCCGCGCTTGGGATTTTGCCAGCGGACCAAGGCTTCAAACCCGATCACTTCGCCATCGATCTTCGCCAGCGGCTGATAGTGAAGACGGAGCTCGCTTTGCTCCACGGCGCAGCTGAGTTCTTGCTGAATGGCACGCCGCTCGCGCAGCCTGTTGTCCATTTCGATTTCGAAGAAACGCGTCTTGCCGCGACCAGCGGCTTTGGCGCGGTAGAGTGCGGCATCGGCATTGTTGAGCAGCGTCGTTGCGTCGGTACCGTCGGCGGGAAAGATTGCGACGCCGATGCTAAGGCCGACGCGCAGATGCTGACCATTTAGATCCAGATCGGTTGCGAAGGCTGCGTGAAGACGCCCGGCGAGTATTTCGGCGAGCGCTGGTTGATCACCGATCGGCGTAATGAGGGTAAATTCGTCGCCCCCAAGCCGTGCGAAGTAAGCCTCGCCGGCTAGCACACGCAGCTGTTGGGCCAGTTCGCGAAGCAAATCGTCACCGACCGCATGACCAAATGTATCGTTGACTTCCTTGAAGCGGTCGAGGTCGATGCTCAGGACGGCGAACGATACGTTACTCGCCGCGGCGGCGCCGATTGAGCGAGTGAGATGCTCGACGAAAGCGACGCGATTGGGCAAGTCCGTCAGGGCATCATGATGGGCCATATGTTCGATACGGGCCTCAGCCTCCTTACGCTCGGTAATATCTTCCGAAAGGCTAAGCAGGTAGCGCTGTTCGCCGGTCTCGTCCGGGATCGAAAGATTTTTGGTTGTCAGGATGCGGATACCGTTGTGACGAGTGCAAACCGCGTGCTCGGCGATGGTTTGCAGGTCTTGTGTAGTCAAGGCCTCGTCAGCGAGCGGGAACAAGTTTTTCGCGGTGTCCTTGTCGGATGGATCGTGCGCCCGTCTGCCGATCAAGTCGCCACGCGCTATCCCAAAAATAGCTTCGGCGGTCCGGTTGATGAGGACATAGCACCGATCACGTGCATCCTTGACGGCAACCGACAGGGGCATGTTCTCGATGATGGTATCGAGAAATTTCTGGGTGCGACCGAGCTTTGCAGCGGTCGCATCGAGAGCTTCCAGTTGCCGGAAATGAACGAGAGAGATCGTCAGGCCCGCAAGTGCCAGAGCGAGGAAGAGACTCAGTCCGATGCCGGTGCTTTGCCACGTTATGGTGCGCAGAAAAGACGACATCGGGACGTCAATCACGAACGCGCCGATAACGTCGTCGAGATGCCACTGCGGTTTATCGGGCTGGAGAATGTTGTGACAGCCAACGCAACTCTGTTCGTGCGCGACGGTCGGATAGACTGTGCGGAACATCAATTCCCCATCGACATCCAGCAGCTCTGATATCGGTTTTGGGTTTGGCATCGCTGAAAAGGCCTCGATGGTTTGGGCCATTTTTGCATCGGTCGGCGGCGTCAAAATCTCTCGTCCCAGGCGACCGACCGAGGCCAAGCGAAACTCGGAATTATTGCCGTTCTGCTTATTGAAAGCCTCGATCGCATGGGCTCGGAACGCGGCCGGAACCGGCGCGTCTTTTCCGAACTGCGATCGGATCGCCGAATAGTTAGTAACAAACGCGTCCACCAGCTGCAGCGCGATGATCTTTTCGTTGCTCTTATGCTCCTTGAACCAGTCCAGGCTGGAATAATAGAAGCCGTAGCCAACCGTCACAGACAGCGTTGCGCAGAGGCCCAGATGCAGGAGGAAGCCGCGACCGGATCGCGACCCCATGAAGCGCCAAAACCCGGGAAGCTCTTTCATCCGTCGTCCCTCAATTGCGGGGATGATCCGATAAATGACTTAATAATTCCCCTCGGTTGTAGGAAGAGAGAAATACTAGCATACCGGTAATACAGTGCAGGTTCCGGCGCCGATAACATGGCTGCTTGAAAAGCGGCGGCAAATACTGACATCATTCTTTCAAGGGGCGGATAGGCGATTCGGGCGTTCGCAGCGAGTTTGCGTCGTCTGAAACAGTCGCTCAGGTTCGCCCACCTGAGGCCCCAGTGGCCACGATATTTAACCAACGGTTAGCGAAAGTGTCTTCGATGGATTGCTGATCATGTGGCGCGGCCGGCGACATATTCGGTGGTTCGGCGTGGCGGCGCATCCGACCGCAGAATGGATCGCAAATCAGTCATGGAAGCCCGCGGTCGGGAACAGACTCCCCGGTGTGTACCGAAAACCTCATTTGAGTTGATGACGTTCCCAAGGCTAAGCCTGACAAGCCCGACAAATAAAGAGGCCGCGGAGCCGTCGCCCTGCGGCCTCCGGATGACCGGCGACCTGCAGTTTCGATCCACGCCCCCGTGAAGGAGGCGACTCCCTACCAATAGCGCATTCTGTTTTGAAAGAAATCTGAAGGCCGCGCCGAGCGCCCATTCAAAACCGTCACGCCCTTGAGCGCACCCGAAAGGCCGGGTAACCTCCATGTCATGTGACGCTCGCTCTCCCAGCTTCAAACATCGAGCGAGACATCCCCACTTGTTGTGAGGCTCGCAATGCCTGAGATCGAATTGTTCGATGCGATCTACTCCGCGCGCGCCTTGCGCCGCCTCAAACCCG
>JBEKZZ010000133.1:0-5157 GCA_049509335.1 Bradyrhizobium sp.
TGTCGCCGCAAAGATAGGAACGAGCGAAGCACCCTCGACTGTGGCCGTCGGGATGAGCACACCCTGCGAGGGACGGCTGGCGCAGGCGCCAAGAACAAGCGCTATCGAAATCGCCGATTGCGTTAACATACACCTTGTTCTTCGCACCGAAATTGGAAACCTCATTTATAACCACCGCTCTGGAAAACTAGGGAGAAGCGTATCTATAACCCGCCTGCTCTGTGGGTTAGATGCGAGGGATGCATTGAGCCAATTATCTAGAGAGACGTATTCTTGCGAGCACATAAAATCATCAAAGAACGCCGCGTATCGCCGTCTGAAGAGGAGACGTTGGAGCAGCTGTGGATAACGCTGATGAAAAAGGGCAAGCTTAGCCCAAAAAATATCGACGAGACCGCCTACCTGTTCGGTGTCACCATTGTGGCTGAGGCGTTCCTCTTTTCCAGGGCTGCATCTTTTCGAACACGAGGGGCCCAAGAATTCTCAGCGTCGGAATGACGGAATAGAAAGCAAACGCTCCTATGGCGAAGCCGATCATCACCGCGCCCGGATGTGCTGTGACAGTCGGCAAGAAAATGGCGGTAAGGGCAACGGACTCGACGAGATAAAGGGGTACTGACTCCAGACCCGGGTTGGGCTTGTAACCTTCGTAGTTCAACCTGACATGGGAATAGAGGCTGTCGGAAAGCCGGCACCCAACGATCGCGCCAAGACAACCGAAGGCAAGCGGCGTTTGCCAAGTTACAGTCCCGTAGATGCCGATCAATCCGACAATCCAGAGCGACAGCGTCAGGCCGCCGAAAAATACAATCTGACCGAAACTATCAGAGATTTTGACACCAGCTACGGCACCGAAATAGCGCCATAGTTGCCCCTTGCGCTCCTGAAGCGAGTGGATAAGCGTCAGCGCCAGATTGATAATCTGGACGATTGCAAGAAGGACCAGCTTACTGCTGGAACCAAGTATCCAAATGTTCTGCAAATTCTCATTCATAGGTGCGTCTCTCTCGTTCCACAGTACGTTAGCGATGATAGCGGCTGACCTTGGGGCAAGAACTAGCACCAAGCTTTAGGGGGCGCCCTGCTTGTAAGGTTGAACCGCTTTGCGAAGTTTCGTAACTTCCGATGCTGTAATCGGCTTGCCTTGGTTACCCCAACTGTCACGAATAAATGTCACGACGTCCGCCACCTCTTGATCGTCCAGCCGCCACGCGAAAGCGGGCATTGCAAATTGCGCAGGAGTCTTGTTGGTTTTCGGGGTAAGAGAGCCCCCGAGGACGATCAAAGCCAGCGAAGTGGCATCGGGGGCCATTACCACCGGATTTCCTGCAAGCGCTGGGAAAACGCGGTCGTATCCGTGGCCGTCGGGCCGATGGCAAGCAGCACAGTTATCGACGTAGAGCAGCGATCCTGTCTTGCTTGTATCGCCCTTCTTCAGAGCGAGATGTTCGGCATCATTATATGCGAAAGCCGAGATCTGAGGATCGGCGATCGATTTGAGATAGGTCGCAGTAGCAAGCGCATCCTCATCCGTCATAAATTGCGTGCTGTGCGTGACGACATCGGTCATGGAGCCAAAAACGATCCCGTATTTATTCGCACCCATTCTCAGAAAATCGGCGATATCCTTGGTATCCCAATTAGCAAGAGAACCGGCGCCGCTCGTGCGCAGACTGGGCGCAAAGTAGTTGTCTATAACCGCACCGCTTAAATATGCCGTGCCATCCTGGCGGGTTTGCGCCTTGACCTGCATGGTTAAGGCGCGAGCCGTGTGGCATTCGCCGCAGTGACCGAGCCCATCCACGAAATACGCGCCACGGGCTTCCAACGGTTCGAGCGAGCCCGGCTTAAACGGAGTTGCGTGAGGTGAAAAGAGGAGCCGCCAGAACGTGAGAGGCCACCGCATGGAGAGCGGAAATGGGATCTCGTTGGTCGCATTCGGCGTAGCCGAAGCTGTAACGCCATGTTTGAAGTAAGCGTAGAGCGCCGCTACATCGTCCAACTTAGTGTTGGAGTAGGACGGATAAGGCATGGCCGGATAAAGCGTGTGCCCCTTGGAAACGCCGAAGCGCAAAGCGCGGTCGAAGTCAGTCAGACTGAAAGAGCCGATGCCATATTTTGGATCCGGTGTGATGTTGGTAGTATAGATCGCACCGATGGGAGTGTTCATCCGTAGGCCGCCGGTGAATGCGGGCCGACCGAGAACAGAGTGACAGGCCGCGCAGTCTCCGAGCTTGGCGAGGTATTCGCCGCGGACGATCAGGGCCGGTGTCGCTTCTGGCTCTGCGAGCCTTTGTGCGCCGGCTGCTGTATCCAGGATTGTTGATATCGCCAGCACGCCAAGGAAGCACGCTGCACCACCGGCTGCGACGAACAAGATGATGGATTTCAATCTCATTGCGAGACCAGAGGTCCTGGCGATTTCAAATAGGTGTCGCGGATCGCCGCCGCTGAAAAATAGGTGAGGGCTGCGAGCAGCCCGGTTGGGTTGTAACCGATGTTTTGCGGGAATGCGGAAGCGCCGAACACGAAGAGGTTAGAGACATCCCAGCTTTGCGAGTAGCGATTGACCACGCCGTCGGTCGGGTTCGCGCCCATGATGGCGCCGCCGGTCATATGCGTGGTCTGGTAAATCCGAACATCGTAGTGATTGCCCGGACGGAAAAGAAGAGTTGCGTGCCGTTCCGGCTTCATCGCGCGAACGATCTTTTCTACTTTGGCGGAACAATAAGCCGCCATTTTATATTCGTTGTCATGCCAGTCGTAGGTCATGCGGAGGAGCGGCAGGCCGTTGGAGTCTCTATAGGTCGGATCGAGCGACAGATAGGAGTCGCGGTAGGACATCACAGATCCTTGTGTGCCGATCGGCGCCGAATGGCGGTAGTGCTTTCGTATGGCTTTCTTCCATCCCATGCCCCAGCGGGGGGCGTCGGGCGGAATCATCATCTGTTCGATCGGACGCCCGCCGGTGCCGCCGGCGTAAATCAGGGATCCCCCGACGAAACCCAAGCCGTTATGATCGAAATGATCGGAATTGAATTCGTCGATAACGCGCTGCCCGGCGCCGCCAGCGCCGATGAACGGATTGATCTCAACGTCTTCGCTGAAATACGCCGCCGTAAGGCTGCACATTTGATAGGCGAAATTCTTGCCAACGACGCCTTCTCCGGTTGCCGGGTCATAAGGTGTGCCGATGCCCGAAAGCAGAAGTAAACGGACGTTGTGCATTTGGAATGCGCAGAGCATGACAAGGTCTGCAGGTTGCTCGACTTCCTCCCCATCGCCGTTGATGTAGAGCACCCCGGTCGCCTTCGTCCCAGAGTTGTCGCGCAAGATGCGGGTCACATAAGCGTTGGTTCTGACCTCAAGGTTCGATCGACCCGAAAGAATTGGGAGCATCGTTGTTTGAGGTGACGCCTTCGAGTACAGGAAGCAGCCGAAGCGCTCGCAGAAGCCGCAGAGATTGCACGGGCCCAGGCGAACTCCATAGGGATTGGTAAATGCGATTGAGCTGTTGGCCGAGGGTAGCGGAAACGGCTTGTAACCCAGCTCAGTAGCTGCGACTTCGAAGCGGCGAGCCGCCTCGATTGCAGGCAGGGGAGGTGTTGGAAACTCGTCGCTTCTCGCCCCCTCGAACGGATTGCCACCCGGCTTCAACTCGCCACGTAGATTGCCGGCGATGCCAGACACCCCACAAACCTTTTCGAAGTGATCGAAATGCGGCTCGAGTTCCTCGAACGAGACGGGATAATCCTGGACGGACATGCCTTCTGGAATGAAGGTCTTGCCGTACCGTTCTGCAAGATGGCTCTTTAACCGAAGGTCTTCCGGCGAGGCGCGCCACAGTTGGCCATTCCAGTGAACGCCGGCGCCGCCCACGCCGTTGCCAAGTACAAACGAGCCATAACGGCGGTAAGGCAGCGCAACATCGTTGACGCCATGCCGCACAGTGACCGTTTCTTTGGCAAGTGGCTGCCATAGATCGCCGCGAATGGCATGTTTAAGTTCGTCAACGATCTTGGGGTACTCGAAATCCGGCGCAGTATCGCGGGACGGTCCGCGCTCAAGCGCGACAACGGAAAGGCCTGCGTCCGTCAGCGTCTTGGCAATGATCGCGCCAGTCCAGCCATAGCCGATGATCACGGCATCGGTGCGTTTCAATTTCCTCGCCATCAGAGCCTCGAGCCCCGTATGGCGGCAGGTCCAAGCGGATAGAGCTGTCCTGGTCTATCGATCCAATCGGTGAAATCGGCTCGGGCGCCGGGAAAGCCGATCCATTTCCACGCGGCCATGCCGCGGTTGCCACCGTATTGTGGATCGGAGAGATAGCCCTCGCGGGTATTTTCGAGTAGCTGCGAAAAGAACGCGGCCGCCGGGATTTCCGCGAGCGACACGAGCCCCTTTTCCAGTTGCTCTAAAAATGCGTCCTGCTTGTCCACCTTTAGATCAGCGAAAACGGGGCCACCATCGTTGAGCAGGGCTTTGTTCACGGCCGCAATGCCTGCGCGATACATCTCGCGAGGCGTATATTTAAGCTGAAAGCCCAGTGTCGACGGTGCGTCGGTGACGAACGGGCCTTGCATGTAATAGTAAGCGCCATGCCCATATGGAGCTTCCATTTGTCTGTCGATGAACTCGGGAACACCCGTCTCAATCGCACCGGGGCCATCGCCGTCGCTCGGGATAAGTCGTGCCACAGCCGCATTGACGAAGCGCCATTCCTCCTCGGAAAAATACGATGGCGAGAATTCCACGCTCTGTTTTTCTGCTGTGGCGCTTGCGACGTTTGATGCGGACGAAAACGCCGCGGCGGGCACAAAACCGAGAAGCAATCTGCGTCTATCAAGCATCGGCGATCCAGTCGGTCAGTTCAATCGTCGGGACATCGATGGTGACATTCTCACGCGTTCAACAACTTCGTCAACGTCGCGCGCTCATGAATCTCATTCAGACTGCTCGTGAGATCTGCTCATCGGATTGACGCTGTACGACTTCATTGATTGATATCCGACGATCAGCGTTTCTGTTTGATCGCTGCGATTGCAGTCGCACGAAGGTGACATTGAGAGAAGAGGAGAGCTACGTGACAGCGTCGGCACCTAGTTGGAGAGAAATATTTGCAGGCGGCTCGCCGGAATCCGAGAAGAGAATGTTTGA
>JBEKZZ010000134.1:0-5064 GCA_049509335.1 Bradyrhizobium sp.
TGCGCGATCTCCTCGCAGGCATCGTGAATGCGCTGGAGCTGCCGGAAATCCCAATCGGCGCCTTCGAACAGCCGTTCGTGTGTATCGCTCATGACGCGGCCTTCTCCTGGTTCCGGCGACGCTGAAATAGATCGTGAAACACCGGAAAGATTTCGCTGCGGCTCGCCACCTTGCGCATCGAGAGCGGCGCGCCCTCGCTACGCAAGCGGTGATACAGCGTCCACAGCGAGGAATCGGGCATCTCGAAGGAAGAGCCATTGGCCTCGCCGACTTCGAGATAGGCAAAGAACTGGCCGACGGGGAGGATATTTTCGGTCAGCAGACGCCCGGTCAACGCGCTGTCGGCAATCGAGTTGTCGCCGTCGGAGGCCTGAGCCGCATAAATGTTCCAGTCGGAGGGACGGAAGCGCGAGCGCACGATGTCGCTCATCGTCTGTAACGCGCTGGATACCATGGTGCCGCCGGAGGCGGGGCCGTGGAAGAACGTGTCCTCATCCACCTCCTCGGCGCGATCGGTATGACGGATGAAGACAATCTCGACATGCCGGTAGCGGCGGGTGAGAAACACGTAGAGCAGCATGTAGAACCGCTTTGCGAGATCCTTCATGTGCTCGGTCATCGAGCCCGACACGTCCATCAGGCAGAACATCACCGCCTGTGCCACCGGTTTCGGCACGGTCTCGAAACGCCGGTAGCGGATGTCGATCGGATCGATAAAGGGGATGCGCCTGGCTTTGGCCTTGAGCGTTTCGAGCTGGCCGACAAGCTCGGCGCGGCGCGCCTCATCCTCGCAGGCTTCCAGCTCCGCCTCGAGCTCGGCGATCGTCTCCGGCTTCGGCCGCCGCAAGGCGACGCGGCGCGCCAGCGCGAGCCGCACGGTGCGGCTCACCGAGATATTCGCCGGCGAGCCTGATGTAGAGTATCCGGCGCGTTGCAGGCCTTCGCTCTCCACTTCCGCAAGCTTGCGCTTGGCCAGGTCCGGCAATTCGAGATCGTCGAGGAAAAGATCGACGAATTCGTCGCGCGACAGCACAAAGCGGAAATCGTCCTCGCTGTCGCCCTCGCCTGCACCCGAGCCGCGGCCGCCGCCGCCGTTCGGACGCGGCAGCACGTCGCCCTCGACGAATTTCTTGTTGCCCGGCAGCACGCGGTCGCGCGTGCCGCCCTCGGTGCGGAAGCGGGGTTCGTGCATCCCGTCGAGCGGGATCGAGACCTCGCCGCCTTCCAGGACATCCTTGATGTCCCGCCCTTCCGAGGTTTTCTTCACCGCGCCTTGCACCAGCGCCTTGGCGCGGCGGAGAAACCTCTGGCGGTTTTCCAGGCTCTTCGAGCCTGGATTGAGCCGCCGGTCGACAATGAACATCGCCACTATTGCACTCTCCGAAGTTCGTGCTCAGCCGGCTTGTTTCACCCGCATGTACCACTCGACAAGCCTGCGGACCTGGCGCTCGGTATAACCGCGCTCCACCATCCGCGCGACGAAATCGCCGTGCTTCTTTTCAGTGTCGCCGTCCTTCTTCGACCCGAACGAGATCACCGGAAGCAGATCCTCCACTTGCGAGAAGATGCGCTTTTCGATGACTTCGCGGACTTTCTCGTAAGACGTCCATGACGGATTCTTGCCGCCATTCTGTGCGCGGGAGCGCAGCGAGAACTTGACCACCTCGTTGCGGAAGTCCTTCGGATTGGCAATGCCGGCGGGCTTCTCGATCTTGGTCAGTTCCTGGTTGAGCAGTTCGCGGTTGAGCATCTGCCCGGTGTCGGGATCCTTGAAGTCCTGATCCTCGATCCAGGCGTCGGCGTAGTCGACGTAACGGTCGAACAGGTTCTGGCCGTAGTCGGAATAGGATTCCAGATAGGCCTTCTGGATTTCGTGGCCGATGAACTCGGCGTAGCGCGGCACGAGTTCGGCCTTGATGAATTCGAGATAGCGCTTCTCGATTTCTTCCGAATGTTGCTCGCGCCGGATCGCCTGCTCCAGCACATACATCAGATGGACCGGATCGGCGCCGAGTTCGCTCGTGTCGTGGTTGTAGGTCGAAGCGAGGACCTTGAAGGCGAAACGGGTGGAGACGCCGTCCATGCCTTCGTCGACGCCGGCGGCGTCCTTGTATTCCTGGACGCTGCGTGCCTTCGGATCGCTCTCCTTGAGGCTTTCGCCGTCATAGACGCGCATCTTGGCAAAGGTCGTCGAGTTCTCGTGTTTGCGAAGCCTCGACATCACCGAAAAGCGCGCCAGCGTTTCCAGCGTCGACGGCGCACAAGGAGCGGCCGCGAGTTCGGAGCCGGAGATCAGCTTCTCGTAGATCTTCTGTTCTTCGGTGACGCGCAGGCAGTACGGCACCTTGATGACGCAGATGCGATCGATAAAGGCTTCATTGTTCTTGTTGCCCTTGAAGCTCTGCCATTCGGCCTCGTTCGAGTGAGCAAGAATAACGCCGGTGAAGGGAATGGCGCCGATGTTCTCGGTGCCGATATAGTTGCCTTCCTGCGTCGCAGTCAAAAGCGGGTGAAGCATCTTGATCGGCGCCTTGAACATCTCGACGAATTCGAGGATGCCCTGATTGGCGCGGTTGAGACCGCCGGAATAGCTGTAGGCGTCCGGATCGTTCTGCGCGTAGGTCTCTAGCTTGCGGATATCGACCTTGCCGACCAGCGAGGAGATGTCCTGGTTATTCTCGTCGCCCGGCTCGGTCTTGGCGACCGCGATCTGGCGCAGCCGCGAGGGCTGGATCTTGGCCACGCGAAAGCGCGAGATGTCGCCGCCGAAAGATTCCAGCCGCTTGTAGCACCACGGACTCATCAGCCCGGACAGACGCCGGCGCGGAATGCCGTATTTCTCCTCGATCATCGGCCCGAGCTGTTCGGGATCGAACAGGGAAAGCGGGCTCTCGAACACGGGCGAGAGTTCATCGCCGGCCTTGAGCACGTAGATGGGATGAACTTCCATCAGCGCCTTGAGACGTTCGGCGAGCGAGGACTTGCCGCCGCCAACCGGGCCGAGCAGATAAAGGATCTGCTTGCGCTCTTCGAGGCCTTGCGCTGCGTGGCGAAAGAAACCGACGATGCGTTCGATGGTTTCTTCCATGCCGTGGAAGCCGGCGAAGGCCGGATAGGCGCGCATCGTACGGTTCAAAAAAATACGGCCAAGGCGTGGGTCCCTGGCCGTGTCTATCATCTGTGGTTCGCCGATCGCAGCTAGTAGTCGCTCGGCTGCGTTTGCATATCGCATCGGGTCCCCTCGACACGACTCTAGATATTCCGCCATCGACATATCGGTTTCGCTTCGCGCCTCAAACGATCGGGCGAAAGCGTTAAACAGAGAGTCGTTATACATTGATCCCGCTCCTCATCTGGTTTGCTGCAACGCTCAAACGCGTGTCGTACGTCATATCCACGTCGTCAAACGCTGACTGTACCGGCCCCTCGAATCAGTCTCCGCACTGTCCTCCATTGGACACGCGACGGACTCCATGAGGCAATGCAATACTTGTGCTAGACGATCCTCCGTGGATAAAAATTCATCTGAATCCTACGTCGTGTCACCGTCGCGCAACATTCCGGATCACTACTGTCATGCTGTCACGGCAAGAATTAACGTTTTATTAACGATAATCTGTCCGCAGCTACGTTCATTAGATACGATGCCGAACCGGCGATAGCGGGGCGCGAGCCTTCACAAACACGGCACTGATGTTCCCTTTCGCGCGACCGAGTGACGCGGCGAATGGAACCGGCCCGTCCACCCTCGCCCCAAGGGATGACATGGGGGTGAGCTTTTATGAACAGCGGCCTCGTGAGGTCATTTGCGTCGTTGCGACGGCCGCCTGTGACCGCCGCCTCACCCGGCCAAAAAACCGGATAATCGCGGTTCAAACCCCCGGATTCACCCTTGCAAACCGCCTGCCACCGGGGATTTTCGGGGTATAGTTTGGCCGTTGGAATCGACCCGCCGCCATGGTCGGCAAGCGGCTGCCCACCCGGTTTTCTGGCGGGACAGCCGGAAAACAAGGTGGGAAACGGCAAATTTTGTGCGAGGAACGGTCATGACTCCCAGTGCCGACATGTCGACGATTCTCAACCGCATCCTCGACACCGCGACTGAGAACCTAAGGGTCGCGAAGATCCTGATTCAGTTCGGGCTCGACCCCGACAACGTCACCTACGACGCGATCTTCAACCGCCTGCTTGAGATTTTCCTCCACAATATCACGCTCGCCAACCTGCTCGCGCTGATCGGCGCGAGCTTCTTTGTCGCCACGCTCCTGACCCAGACGATGGTGCCGCTGCGGGTCGCCAACATGATCGGCTGCGCGTTCTTTGCGGCTTTCGGCGCGCTGACCGGAACCATCACGACGTTTCTCTTGTATCTCTTCATGGTGCCGATCAACGCCTGGCGGCTGCGCCAGATGCTTCAGCTTGTGAAGATGGCGCGCGGTGCGACGCAAGGCGACACCTCGATGGAATGGCTGAAGCCGTTCATGACCGAGCGCAAATATAAAAAGGGCGACGTGCTGTTCAAAAAGGACGACGATGCCAACGAGATGTTTCTGACGGTGACCGGAAAATTCCTGGTCAAGGAGATCAGTGTCGAACTGCCGCCGGGGCGGCTGATGGGCGAACTCGGATTCCTGTCGCCGGACAACAAGCGCACGGCGACCGTCACCTGTCTCGAAGACGGCCACGTGCTCACCATCACCTATGAGAAGCTGCTCGAGATCTACTTCCAGAATCCGCAATTCGGCTATTACTTCCTGGTGCTCACCAGCCAGCGGCTTTTGGAAAACATCAAGCGCCTCGAAGGCATCATCGCGCAGAACAAGATCGCCCAACCAACGCCGAACTAGCGGCGCGCATGCGAACGTTGCGAAGCACCGAGCCGCTCGCTATCGAGCTTGCGGCGATCATCAAGGCCGGTGAGTTTGGCCGCCTCCGCAAACTGCTCGCGTCCGATCCCGCGCTTGCCTCTTGCGTGGTCGAGGATCCCAAGGGCGGCGGACGGACGCCGCTGCATTTGTTTGCAGACTGGCCGGGTCACAATCCCAATGCTGCCGCGATCGTGCA
>JBEKZZ010000135.1:0-5005 GCA_049509335.1 Bradyrhizobium sp.
CCGATGGCGGAAAAATCGGCAATACCACCGCGAACAGATAGATCAGCACGATCGCCTCCCAGAACGCCGGGATCGAGACACCGACGACGGCGCCCGTTGTGACGAACATATCGATCGGGGAATTTCGCTTCAGCGCCCCGATGATACCGGCCGGAATGCCGATCGCAACAGACCAAAGCGTCGCGCCCGCGAACAGCTCCAGCGTGATCGGCAACCGGCGCAGGAACATATCCAGCACCTTTTCGCCGGTGCCGATCGAGGTGCCCCAATCGCCGCGGACGAAATGACCGATCCATGCCGCAAACTGAACCAGGATCGGTTCGTCCAGGCCGAACTGAAGCCGGACTTGCGCGACCACAGCGGGATCGTGGAGGTCCACATTGCCGGCCATCGCCGCCATGATCGCATCTCCCGGAATGAGTCGGGCGATGACAAAGACGAGAACGATAACGATCGTCAGGATCACCAGCGCGTGCGCCAGGCGGATGCCGATGTATTTGCCCATCGCGGCGGCTAACCCGATCCGCCGCGGCCAGGCGAGCTGCGTTCGCTCACGCCTTGCCGTCCTTGAACCACAGCGGGTGCGACCAGAACCAGGCGTCCTTGTATTTCAGGAAGCCTTCCTGGTCCCAGCCTTGCACAGATTTGCGATAGGCCGATGCGGTCTCTTCCCACCACAGCCACGCATCCTCGTAGGAATTGTACAGAACCTCTTCAAGTTTCCAGTAAATGGCCTTGCGCTTCTCAAGATCGACTTCCTTGCGCCCGGCTTCGATCAGCGCGATCGCGGCTTCGTTCCTGCTACGCCCGAAATTGAAGCCGCCATCGGGATGGTAGAGCCCGGTCGGCATCAGATCGGGATCATAGATGAAGATCCAGCCACCCTGGGCGAGATCGTAGTCGAGTTTTTGCATCCGAGTTGCCAACGGGGCCGGTGCAAGCAATTCCACCTGCCAGTCGATGCCGACCTTGGCCAACATGTTCTTCACGGCTTCGGCGATGGTCTGCCCCATCGAGGTGTTGCCGAAGTAGCCGCGCACGGTGAGGCCGCCGCCGTGCCCTGCTTCCGCCAGCAGCCTCTTCGACATGTCGGGATCGTAGGCTACCGGCTTTAGATCAGGATTGTGACACCAGTGATCATCCGGGTACATGCAACTCGCCAGACGCGCCAGACCGAATTGGGTACCGGCAATCAGCGCCTTGCGATCAATCGCATGACTAACAGCCTTTCGAAGCCTGATATCCTGAAACACGCCATTGGTCGTGTTGAAGCGCAACGCGCTCACGTGGTTTCCCGGAATGCGATACACGTTGACGTCCGGATCGCTCTTCATCGTGGCGTACTGCGATTTTTCCAGCACCAGAACATCGATCTTGCCGGATCGCAGATTGGCCAGCCTGACCGCGGGGTCCGGAATCACCGTCACCACAATGCCGTCGAAATACGGCATGTCGGGATTATTGCTTGCCTTGGCAAACCACCAGTCCGGATTGCGCTTGAATTTTAGAAAATTACCCGGGCTTGCTTCCTCCAGAATGTAGGGGCCCGTGCCCTGCGGATGGCTGTCGTACTTCTCCGCGTCCTCCTGCAGGGCTTTCGCCGACATCACATAGCCCGGAACATTAGCGGCTATGCCAGCAAAGCCGGCCCACGGGGTCTTGAATTTCCAGAGCAATGTTCGCTCATCGATCACTTCGACGGCGTCCAGTTGCGCTAGCCAGCTCACGCTCCAAGCCTTGCTGGCGGGATCGCGGATCCAGTCAATTTGGAACTTGACGCTCTTGGCATCAAAAGGCGAGCCGTCGTGGAACGTCACCCCGTCGCGCAGACGCATAACCACTTGCTGCGGATTGTCCCAGCTCAGTTGTTCTGCGAGCCATGGCACGGTCGGATTGTAGTTGCCATCCGTGAGCATCAATCGTTCGTGAAAGTAGCCCATGGAAATCCAGTCAAGCACCGGCCAGTGATTGGGATTCATCTTGCCGATGTACTGTTCGGCGGCGATGCGAAAATAGCCGCCACGCGTGGCCTTTGCTTGGTCCGCCCAGACGGCCCAGGGCTCATCAAGCAAGCCGCCCTCGGCAGCAGAGGCCGTCTCCGGGCGTAACGCGAGAACAGCGAAACTGGCGGTCAAAAAGCCGAGAGTAAACTCCCGCCGATCGATATCCTGATCCATAGGTCCCCTCCCCTGTCGCCCTCTGCCGGGACTCTTTATTCTGATTGCGGCCCGGTATTCTTTGATGTCATGGCAGGACCTTGGCGTCTTTGAACCTCGGTGGCAAGAGAGTTGAGCTGCAAACCGGTTCTCGCGTTCGCCACACAGCGGCGGGACTGCCAGGACGTTCTGTACTGCCCTTACCTCGCCAGGCAGCAATCGGAATCAATTCGACCGCGGTAGATTAATACAGTTCAAGTGATCGAGCAGGGAGCATGTAATGGCCCCCGTTTTATCTTTGCTGCGTTTTCTGTCGCTTTAGGTCTCGCGATCATTTTTGCGGTCGCCACGACCATCAAACACGCGCCGCGTGCACGGGCAGGTGCTCCGATTATGCGGGTCGGTTGATCTCATCTTCTATAAATTTGACGCCGAACACTTTGCCGCGGCGCCAGACGACTTCGCACCGCTGGCGCACAAGTGCATGCGGCACGGCCGATAGCCTAAACGTGTTTCCGATTTCGAGACCGATCTCAGCAACGAGCTTCGCACCGTTCAAAGACACATCCAAAACCTGACACTCGTGGCTGACGAAGTCATCGTCGAACGTGAGCCACGCGGTGTGTTGCCGCGCTCGTCGAGGTTCGCGCTTTTGCTTTGTAGCAGGCATCAGAATGCCTTAGCCCGGTAATGTGAAGTCTTCCTCGCATAAAAGCGTCAAAACACAATCCGGGTCTCCATCCTATCTTTACCATTACCATTTCGATTGAGTCTTGACCGGCGAGCGAAGCGTACAGAACGCGCCCCCGATACGATTGCTTTCGCAAAATTACTGTGCACGAATGCATCTGCGGCTATTGCGCAACGCCGCGATGTTCCCTCACTCCATGCTCCGCTTCCAGTATCCGGTTCCCAGCTTGCCGGTAATCACGGCGATGGTGTCGTGGATCTCGTAGGAGCCGCCGTCGCTGTAATCCTTCGAGAGGCCCTTGAGCGCGTGCAACGTCCAGCGGCCGTTCGCGGCGGTGATCGTGCCCTCATGTGGGGGCGCGTCGCGGCCGCCCTCGGCGTGGAATTTGTAGGTGCCGTCGCCCATCATCTGCCAGATCCAGCGCGACTGGCCGCGGCCGCCGGGCACCATGATCTCCCAGGTGCCGACCAGCGCGGGGTCGACCGCGGTGACCGACGTTGCGAGCGCCGGCGACGCCGGAGCCGCGACCGCGGGCATCGCATTCGCCTGCGTCGGGCTCGCCGAACCCGGCGGCGACAGACCCGCCAGATAGATCGCCTTGCGCGAAAGCGAGCCGTAGACGAAGGGCTGTTGCTCGTTGCGAGTCGCCTCCATCACGTCGTCGCGGACGTTGCGGAACACGAAGGTGACTTCGACGCCCGGTGTCTCGATGTTACGCAGCAGTGCCGCCGTGAACGGGCTGTTGCGGCCGTTGCCGTCGAGCGCGGTGGTGCCGTCGCGTGCGGCATAGGCGACCAGCACGTTGCCGACCGGTTCGATGCGGCCGAGGCCACCGCTTACGGCACGCACGGCGAGCGACCGGTTCATCTTGGCGGCGAACGGGTTGTTGCGGCAGGCGTCGAGGATGACGAGGCCGAGGCTTGTCGTGCTGGAAAGCTGCATCATCACGCTCTGCAGGCTGATGGCTTCATTCGCTGCATCTGTGTCCCGCTTCAGTTCCGCATCTACCGGGATCAACCAGTTCTCGCCGTTAATCTCCATGCCGTGGCCGGCGAAGTACACCGTCGCCATATCGGCGCCGGCGGCATCGCGTCCGAGCGCGATCAGGCCGCGCCGCATCTCGTCGAAGCTCGCGTTGGTGATGAGCGTCACCTCAAAGCCGAGGCGTTTCAGCGCCGCGACGACATCGCCGGCGTCATTGGGCGGATTGGGCAGCGCGGGTACGCTTCTATACGCGCCATTGCCGATCACCAGCGCCACGCGCCTGCCATCGGCCAAGGCGGATGCCGAGGTGAAGCCTGCAAGCGCCGCCGCGACGGCCAATCCCGAAATAAACCCGCGTCGATTCATGCTGTCCCTGATCAGACTGGCGCCCACAGTGTATATCAGCCCGCGCGATGCAGCCACGGAAATGGCCGCGCGCGGTCGGCCATGGCCTCCTGCGCGTCCCGACGCCGGCCGGAACGGACTGGGACGGCAGCAGGCTCGCCCGCGGCTCCGACGGAGCAGTGATGAGTTGGAAATCGGAAGCGTGAAGCTCGCGCGCTAACGCACGAAGGCGCGCGCGTTGAGGCATCTACAGGAGGTCTTAGGGCAAGAAATCGCTGTACCAAAAGGGACTTTCTGCCAAATTTCCTATTCAGATTAACAAGAGAAATTGCTTCGAAGATCAGGGGATATTCGAACTTGAACAGGGAAATACTTTATCCTGTCGCGGACGATCACAATTCTCCGCAGACAAGTCCAGAGATTTTCTTGCGGTTGGGATCCCAAATCACGATATCGGCATCGGAGCCCGGCACGATGGATCCCTTGGGCAGAGCCCATACATCTTCGCATGGTTTGTCGAGATAAGCGCCACGAATTCGTTCAAGGTGATGCGGCCTTCCACAACGCCTTTCGAGAAGAGATTCGGTAAACGCGTTTCGACGCCCGGAATTCCGTTCGGAACCCAGCAAATCGACGTGCGCGCCTTCGGCTTTAATTTTCCCTGGACCTGCCGTATGTGAGGGGGCAATGTTCCGATGAGAAAGTCTGGAATACGCCGGTGAGTTTCTCGGATGTGGCGCATGAAGCACCGTGGGTGCACCGCCCTGATGACTTGAAGGTTTTGGAACATCAAGACTTTGGGTCTGATCGTTCAACCCCTGATATCATC
>JBEKZZ010000136.1:0-5003 GCA_049509335.1 Bradyrhizobium sp.
GGCGCAAATCGATCAGGACTGGAGTGGCCGACTCAATGAGTGCGTTGCCTCTTAAATAGTCGCAAGCACGATCAAGAAGCTTTCGGCCTGGCACCAATCCCTGCGGGGTTCGTTCAAGATATCCAAGTGTTGTTAGCGTGAAAGCTATTCGCTGTATTGCGCTGCGATCGAGCCCGGTTAAATGCGCTATTTGCGCAAGTGACCGAGCTTCAGGAATTCCTGAAAATGTTTCCAAAACCGAGAACGCCCGAGCGATGGAACTCACGAAGAGTGATGAATTATCAGCGTCAACCATCTCCGAGCTGCCCTTTTTTTCGCACGACTTTTGTTTGACATAACAACCCCCAGGGAGCCATTATATCAATACAAATGTATTGATAGTCAATACAGGCGATCGGAGCTCGGATCAATGGTGTTCTGCGCATTTGCACCGACTTGGATCGACAGCAATGTCGTCGGCGATGCGGCGGTGATTCCACCTGAACTTCGCTTCTCCAAACGGCTGCTCGCATTGCCATCCTCGGCTGACGCCGGCCGTGAAGCGCACGCTGGTTCGACGCCGTGAATACGCGCCAGGACGCACTGGTTGGGGCAGCCGAAGCAATAGAATCGGTCCAGTCTCGCAGGCCGACGGACTTGCCGCGGCTCGATTCCGTGATCGCGACCGGCATCGCACACGCCGAAACGCCATCCGCACGGAGCTTGCAAGCCGCCGTGCATGGACGGACACGCTTGTTCAAGCGGATCGAGTCTTGGTTCGACCGCTTCGACATCCTGGTAACTCCGACGCTGACATGGCCGCCACTGCGGGCGACGCATCCCGGTTCCGGAGATATCGAGATCGATGGCCGTCCTGCCGGTGATATTCGCGCGGCCTGGGCGCCCACACTGTTCACCATGACCGGCCATCCCGCTCTCAGCTTGAATTGCGGTTGGACCGACGATGGCCTTCCGATCGGGCTGCAACTCGTCGGAAGGTGGCACCAGGATTGGCTCTTACTTCGGGCTAGCCGTCTACTGCAAAACGGCATGCGCCACGCCGCCTGGCGCATGCCGCCCCTCTAGTCAGAACTATTTCCTCAAGGAGGTCAGGCCATGTCAATCAATCGTCGTCAGATCATCAAGGCCACCGGCGCCGGTTCGGCGCTGGCGATATTGGGCTCGCGTGATGTCTTCGCCCAAGCACAAAACGTCATCACGTTCGGCGGATCGATTCCCATGAGCGGAAAGGAAGGCGACACCGGGTTGAATGTCCTGCAAGGCTACAAGGTGGCGATGCAGTTCATCAATGAGAAGCTCGGCGGCGTTCGTATCGGTGACACGAAATATACCCTCGATCTTCAAATGTTCGACGACGCAAGCGACCCGCAGCGCGCGACCACTCTCATACAAAAACAGGTCGATGCGGGAATCGACTTCTTTCTTGGCTCATTCTCAAGTGCTATCGTTTTGCCAGCCGCCGCAATCACCGAGCGGGCAAAGAAGCCGACGGTGCAAGCCGGCGGGGGATCCGATCAGATCTTCACCAAGAAATTCCGCTACATGTTCGGCATGTTTCCGCGCGCCTCGCGGCAGCTAGCCTCCTTGACCGAAATGTTGAAGTCGATGGGAGGCCAGGTCAAGACCTGCTCTCTCATCACGACGAACGATCCATACTCCAAAACGCAGGCTGACGGTGCCGCAGTCCTGCTGAAAGAAGCCGGCATCGAGGTGCTCGACGTCTTCCGCCTTCCACCTTCGGCGACGGACGTCTCCGGCGTCATCAATGATTTGCGCGCAAGAACACCGGATGCCCTCATCTGCAATACCCATCAGCAGGAATCGGCGCTGATTACTCAGCAACTGGTTTCGACCGGAACAGAAGTGAAGCTGCTGTTCGCGACGCTTGGGCCCCAGTTGGCGACTTTCCGATCTAACCTCGGAAAATACGTGGAGGGCATGACGTTCCTCCAGTATTGGGAGCCGCGCTTCAAATTTTCGGATCCGCTCTTCGGATCGAGCCAGGAATATTACAAATACTACACGTCGGTAACCGATCGCAAAGAGTCTTATCAGACGGTGGCGGCTTCCGCGTGTATCGTATCATACGTCAAGGCGATGCAGGACGCGGGAAGCGTAAATCCCGAGAAGGTTCGCGATGCGCTCGCGGTTCTCGACTACGAGTCGATGTACGGTCGGGTAAAATTCACGCTCGACGGTGACGGCGATCCCGTTCTGATGGGACCGGCTATCGGGCAGATCCAGAAGAGCGACCTCGAGGTCGTCTTCCCCGAGAAGATCGGGACAGCGATGCTCGTTTTCCCCAACCCCTCTTGGTCAAGCCGTTGATCTCCGTTCTTTTTCTCTCAATAAAGGTTCTATCATGACTGTTAGATGGCCTGACGACGCCCGGGTTACCGTTTTGTGGACGTTTGATTTCGACGCCGAATCGGTTTGGCTCGCCCGTGACCCTGACAATGCGGAACGCTTGGGGGTGCTATCCCAGGGGTTGTATGGTGCGAAACGCGCCGTACCAAGGCTCCTCGAGCTCTTGAAAAAAACGAAGATGCCGGCCACGTTCTTCGTGCCCGGCTGGGTTGCCGAGCATCACACGGACCGCTGCAAGGAGATTCTCCAGGCCGGGCATGAAATCGGTCACCATGGCTATTCGCATGAATGGGCCGATCCCAAATTTCCGGAACGCGAATGCGAGGACTTCGACCGGGGGACTGAAGTCCTCGACCGGCTGCTGAACTACAAGCCGCGGGGCTATCGTCCGCCTGCCGCGGAAATCGGTGCGAATACGATTAAAATGCTGGCCGATCGCGGCTTTCTTTACAACACGAACATGCTCGACGACGTCTATCCGTACCGCCATGTATTGCCGGGGGGACGGCAGGGACCGGTTGAACTACCGACCCACTGGTCGCTGGGTGATGCGAATTACGCCATGACGTCCATCCGTCATCCGCGGACCATCCAGACCAACGAGCATATTTTTACGATCTGGAAAGACGAGTTCGACGAACTGTACAAGTGGGGCGGACTGTTCAATCTCGTCCTTCACCCTCAAGTCATCGGCCGTCCCTCCCGTGTCGCGCTGCTGGAACGATTCATGGCATACACGCGCACGTTCGAAGGGGTCTGGTACGCGACCTGTACGGAGGCTGCCGAAGCTTTCGTTGCTCAGGAACAACCTGGCAAGACGGCGGGGGCGTGAGGCAGCAATGGAGCGCCTGGCTCAATCCCTGGTCGACGGCGTGCTGCAAGGTTCGGTCCTGTCGCTCGCCGCCGTCGGATTCTCGCTGATCTTCGGCGTGCTCGGCGTCGTCAACCTCAGTCACGGCATTCTTGTCATTCTCGGGGCCTACCTCGCCCTGATCGCACGCCGCTCCGTTGGCTGCGATCCGCTGGTGGCGATGCCATTTATCGCTGCTATCGCGTTTGCCTTGGGCTATGCCTATCAACGATATGTGGTATCGCCAGCTATCAAGCGGTCGAGCATTCTCTCCTCTCTCTTGATTACCTATGCGGTCGCGCTCATTGCTCAGAACACGCTGGCATTGCTTTTCTCCCCGGACTTCGAGAGCGTGCGGCCCAACTACGCCAATGCCCATCTCCGATTGGCGGGTGTCACGTTCAACCTGCTCCAGGTGATCGCCCTGGCCGCGAGCTTGTTGCTGATCGGCCTTCTGTCGGTTGTGCTGCATCGCGTCCCGCTCGGTCGCACGATTCGGGCGACGGCAGAGCAGGCACTCGCCGCGCGTCTTTGTGGCGTGGATATCGAATGGGTCTATGCCGTGACCTTTGCGATCGCAGCCGCCTTTGCGGCGGCGGCCGGCGTTCTCATCGGAATGCTTTTCCCGTTCTCACCTTCCAGTCACGAGAACTGGACAATCTATGGCTTTGTGGTCGTCGTCTTGGGAGGAATCGGCAGCGCGTCGGGCGCCCTATTCGGTGGGCTTCTGTTGGGATTGATCAGTACGTTGACAACGCAATTCGTCGGGCCTGCCTATCCGAACGTGGTGGTGTTTCTGGCGCTTGTCCTGATGTTGCTGGTGCGTCCGAACGGTCTGCTCGGCAACGCTTTCGGTGGTTCGCGATGATGACCATATCGCGGGAGCAGTGGATCGGTGCGATGTCGGTACTTGCTGTCGCTGCGGCATTGGCAGCCCTTCCCTTCGTCGCATCGCCATTTGCGCTGCGGGTGGGGCAGACCGTTCTGTTCGGAGCAGCGCTCGCGACGGCGTGGAACATTCTCGGCGGTTTCTCCGGCTATTGGAGCTTTGGCAATACCGCGTTTCTCGGGCTGGGCGCGTTTGCCGCAGCTCTATTTCAAGAACATGTTTCGATCGCCAATCCGGAACTCCGCTTCCTGGCAGGCGTCGCGGTTGGAGCGGCTGCCGCGGCGCTGCTGGCCGTGGTCATCGGCTACCCAATTCTGCGTCTACGCGGGACCTACTTCGCAATAGCGATGCTTGGGGTTTCGCTGGCGTTGTCGGAACTTTCGACCAATGTTGACCTGTTCGAGGGCGCGCTCGGAATCACCCTCGATTCGGTCACGAACGTTCCGCCCGACGTATTCTTCTTTTATATCTTTCTCTTTCTCGCGGTGATCACGCTCGGCGTTGCGACCGCGGTGCGTTACTCGCGACTGGGATACGGCTTCATTGCAATTCGCGAGGATGAGGATACAGCCCGGATGCTGGGCGTGCCGACCGAGCGATACAAACTGGTCGGCTTTATCTTGTCTTCAATCCTGACGGGGCTGATTGGAGCCGCCTACGCGTTCAGTCTCGGTTACATCACGACCGGTTCCGTCTTTCGGCCTGACCTGTCCTTTAACATGATCGTCTATGCACTGCTCGGCGGCATGGGCACGCTGCTGGGTCCCGTTCTCGGCGCGACGATCATGGCGCTCCTGACGCAGGTCGTCCTTGGCGATTTTCTGCGGATCCACATGATGTTGACCGGCTTGGTCATCATTGCGCTCGTGTTCCTGCTGCCGGACGGGCTGATCGGCG
>JBEKZZ010000137.1:0-4990 GCA_049509335.1 Bradyrhizobium sp.
CTATCGGCAGCTTCGTGGCAAGGTCGAGCTCGCTTGCGTGGGCCGCAGCGGCTGAAGAATATCGCCGAGCCGGTGCGGGTTTGGCGGGTCTCCTTCGGCGACGGAAAACGTTTCACGAGAGAAGGCGCCGCGCAAATCCCCTCTTCTCTGCTGCACGAGCAGCCCGCGCTCCCGCTTCCCGCCAAGCCTTCGATTACGGTACTGCCGTTCGAAAACATGAGCGACGATCGCGAGCAGGACTATTTTGCCGACGGTCTTGTGGAAGACATCATCACCGCGCTGTCACGCTTCAAGTCGCTGTTCGTCATCGCGCGAAACTCCTCGTTTGCCTACAAGGGCAAGACCATCGACGCCAAACAGGTCGGACGTGAGCTCGGCGTGCGTTACGTGCTCGAAGGCAGCGTGCGAAAGGCCGGTGACCGCTTGCGGATTACCGGCCAGTTGATCGACGCCTCGACCGGCGCACAATTGTGGGCCGAGAAATTCGACGGTCCGATGGCTGACGTCTTCGAGCTTCAGGACCAGGTTGCCTCAGCGGTCGCCGGCGTGATTGATCCCCTGCTGCTGGACACGGAAATCCAGCGCGCCCTCCAGCAGCCCACATCCGATCTGACCGCCTATCATTTTTATCTTCGGTCGCTGCCGCTTATTCGTGCGTGGTCACGCGAGGCCAATCTGGAGGCCATCGCCTTGCTCGAACAGGCGGTCGAATGCGACCCCCGATACGGCATGGCGCTGGCCTCGCTCGCCCTCTGTCACGCCCACAATCTCCTGAACGGGTGGGTCAAGGACGCTGCCGCCGAAAGAGAACTGACCATCATCTGGGCCCGCCGCGCACTTGAGGCCGCGCCCGACGACCCCTCGACTGTCACCTCCGCCGCGGGCGCGCTCATGAACACGGGCGAAAGCATCGAAACGCTGAAGCGGCTGGTCGGCGGAGCGCTGGCGCGCAATCCAAGTCACGCTTTTGGATGGATGTGGAGTGGCTGGATGCGCACCCTTTCCGGCGAGTCCGATCTTGCGATCGCCCATTTTGAAACTTCCCTGCGGCTCGACCCCCGCGCCACGCGCAAGGCCTTTCATCTGACCGGCATCGGCATGTGTCATTTCTTCGAATCACGTTTCGGCGAGGCCTGCCGAATTCTGGAAATTTCCTTCAACGAACTCCCCAGCTATTCGATCACCGCCTGGTTCCTCGCCGCCACCTACACAAAAATGGAACGCCTCGACGAGGCGCGGGAGTTCGCCAAACGCCAGGGAATTGCGCCCGGCGGGGCCTGGCTGGCGATCGGACGCATGCTCGACAATGCCGCGCATCGCGACATGGCGTTATCCGCGCTCAATATCGCGACAGGCGAGGAACCGGCCGCAAGCTGATATCGGCATAACTCGCACCCACGATGCAGGTGCGCATGGCACAAAATCCCGGTCGACGACTTGAGCACCGATGACGCCGCTCCGGCGCAAGCATCGGTCCCAAGAGCCAGGCAACATGAACAAACCCATCATCGCAGCAGACGACCGTCTGCCTCGGCGCCGCATTCGCATTCTCGACACCGAAATGAGCCATGTGACGGTCGGTCAGGGGCGCCCGATCGTGTTCCTGCATGGAAACCCGACGTCGTCGTATCTCTGGCGCAACATTATTCCTCATGTCAGCAATCTCGGCTGGTGCCTGGCGCCTGATCTTGTCGGCATGGGGCAGTCGGCGGCTTCGCCTGATGGCGCCTATCGCTTCCTCGACCACGCGCGTTATCTCGATGCCTGGTTTGACGCACTCGGCCTGCGTGAGAACGCGACGCTCGTGCTGCATGATTGGGGCTCGGCGCTCGGCTTTTACTGGGCGTCACGGCATCCCGAGCGCGTCAGCGCCATCGCTTACATGGAATCGATCCTTTTCCCGCGGGACTGGGACGACCTGCCGCCAAGCCGGGCGCCGCTGTTTCGCGACCTGCGCGCGGCGAAGGGCGAGCAGATGATCCTCGATGAAAACTTCTTCATCGAAGTGCTGCTGCCGAAGCTGGTCATCCGCTCCCTCGGCGAGATGGAAATGAACGCGTATCGACGCCCATTTCAGACCCGGTCATCACGCCTGCCAACGCTGGTCTGGCCGCGGGAGCTGCCGATCGGCGGCGAGCCAGCCGACGTCGTGGCGATCGTGAAAAGTTACGGGCAATGGCTGCTCGAAAGCCCGTTGCCCAAATTGTTCATCAATGCCGAGCCGGGCTCGATGCTGACCGGCCGTTCCCGCGATTTCTGCCGGCGCTTCCCAAACCAGCAGGAAATCACGGTCCCCGGCCTGCATTTCATTCAGGAGGATAGTCCCCATGAGATCGGCGCAGCGTTGGCGCATTTCATCGGCGCCACCAAGCGGCACTGATTAAAGTTTGGCGCGCGCCAGCCGCAGCGCATTGCCGATCACGCTGACGGAAGACAGCGCCATGGCGGCGGCCCCCAGCATCGGCGACAGCAGGATGCCGAACACGGGATAGAGCGCGCCCGCCGCGATCGGCACGCCGGCCGCATTGTAGATGAAGGCAAATGCGAGATTCTGCCGGATATTGCCCATGGTCGCGGCCGACAATCGCCGTGCCCGCATCAGCCCTGAGAGATCGCCGGTCAACAGCGTCACGCCCGCGCTTTCGACCGCGACATCCGTGCCGCCACCCATGGCGATACCGACGTCGGCTGCGGCGAGCGCCGGCGCATCGTTCACGCCGTCGCCGACCATGGCGACGCGGCGTCCTTGTTGGCGAAGACGCTGCACGACCTCACCCTTGCGTTCCGGCAAAACGCCAGCCTCGACCTCGGTAATATCGAGTTGGGATGCCACAGCTTTCGCCGTCGTCGCGTTATCGCCGGTCAGCATCACAACGCGCAGGCCTTCCGACCGCAACGCCGCGATGGCCGCTTTCGCCGATGCCTTGATCGGGTCGGCAACGGCCATGATGCCCGCAAGCTTGCCATCGAATGCGACACAAATCACGGTCGCACCCGACGCGCGCGCAGCCTCGGCCGCGGTGTCGAACTCGGACGCCGCGATGTTCAGATCGTGCATCAATGCGGCGTTTCCGAGCGCCACCGCTTTGCCCTCGACCGTGCCGGTAGCCCCTTTGCCCGGATGGCTAGCGAAGCTGGACGTTTCACCGAGCGACAGATCGCGCACCTTCGCGGCCTCGACGATCGCGTGCGCCAGCGGATGCTCGCTGGCCTTTTCCACGCTGGCGGCGAGCCGCAACAGCGTGTTCTCGTCAACGTCGGGCGCTGTCGCGATCGACGTCAGCTTCGGCTTGCCCTCGGTGAGGGTGCCGGTCTTGTCGATGACGATAGTATCGATGCGCTCAAACGCTTCCAGCGCTTCCGCGTCACGGATCAGAATGCCCGCTTGCGCGCCGCGCCCCACGCCGACCATGATCGACATCGGCGTGGCGAGGCCGAGCGCACAGGGGCAGGCAATGATCAGCACGGTCACAGCCGCGATCAGCGCGAAGCTGAGGCGCGGTTCGGGGCCGAAGCTTATCCAGGCGGCAAAGGCGATCAGCGCTGCCGCGATCACCGCCGGCACGAACCATCCGGCGACACGATCGGCGAGGCGCTGTATCGGCGCCCGCGACCGCTGCGCCCGCGCCACCATGTCCACGATCCGCGCCAGCATGGTGTCGCGGCCGACCTGCTCGGCCCGCAGCACCAGCGCGCCATTCTGGTTGACGGTGCCGCCGATGACGCGCGCCCCTTCGGCCTTGGCGACCGGCATCGGCTCGCCCGTCACCATGGATTCGTCGACAAACGAGTGCCCTTCCATGACGCTGCCATCGACCGGAATTTTTTCGCCGGGACGAACGAGCAGCCGGTCGCCGGCCGCGATCGCATCAATCGCGACATCCTCATCGCCGTGCTCGGTGATGCGCCGCGCGGTTTTTGGAGCCAAACCCAGAAGCGCGCGGATCGCCCCCGAGGTGCGCTCACGCGCCTTCAGCTCCAGCACCTGCCCGAGCAGCACCAGCACGGTGATAACGGCGGCGGCCTCGAAATAGACCGCGACCACGCCGTGCATGTCGCGGAAACCGGCCGGGAAGACCCGCGGCACGAGCGTGCCGATCACGCTGTAGAGATAGGCCACGCCGGTTCCCATCGCGATCAACGTGAACATGTTGAGATGGCGCGAGACGACCGAGCGCCAGCCGCGTGCGAAAAACGGGCTAGCTGCCCACAGCACCACCGGCGTCGACAGCACCAACGAAATCCAGTTCGACCAGGCGGGCGGCACGACATTCATGAGGCCAAGGTGGCGGCCCATCTCGATCGCAAACACTGGAAGCGTGAGCGCCAGGGCGATCCAGAATCGCCAGGTCATGTCGATCAGCTCAGGATCGGGTCCCTGATCGAGCGAAACCTGCTCCGGCTCAAGTGCCATGCCGCAGATCGGGCAGGTTCCCGGACCCACTTGCCGGACTTCCGGATCCATCGGACAGGTGTAGATGGCACCGGCCGGCACCGCGGGTTCGGCCTTCCTTTGTTCGGGCGCTTTCGGTTTGAGGAATTTCTCGGGGTCCGCTTCAAAACGCTCGCGACACCGGCCGCCGCAGAACAGATATTCCTGTCCGCGATACTCAAAGCGATGTTTGGCGGTCTCGCGCTTGACCTTCATACCGCAGACCGGATCGATCGCGACCGCCAATTCCTGATCGGCCGCGCTCTCATGCTTGGCGCCGCAGCAGGAACCGGCGTCCGGCTTTGTGTGATCGTGGCTGGCGTGATCGTGGCTGGCGTGATGATGGCTATGGTCGTGATGACATGTCCGGCCGGTCCCCGCGCCGTGCCCCTGCTCGCTCTGCGCCATCTTTTGACTCTGCCTCTCTTGAACAAGATACCCTAGGGGGGTATATGAAGCCTATGCGCCAGGAGATCAAGACGTCCTGCCTGAAAAGGCTGAAACGAATCGAGGGCCAGATCCGGGGGCTGGCCGGGATGGTGGAGGACGACCGCTATT
>JBEKZZ010000138.1:0-4954 GCA_049509335.1 Bradyrhizobium sp.
GGCAACAGATTGCCCAGATCAATCGACCGCTCGCGGTCCCTGATATGTTTCGCGTTGCCTGCCCAGGCTATCCCGATTCTCGGGCGACGCCTTGCCGGAAGCCGGGTGCCCCAGCGCAACAAGGCCCGATCCGGCGCGCGCAGATAGGGCATCGCGGACGGAATCGTTTCAAGCCGCGTCCCAAATGCCAGCGGCAGGCTGAGAAGCGGACATTGCAAGTCGAAATCGGGCAGAGGATGGCCTTTGGCTATGGCCCGTGCGGTGCCGGCGAGGCCGGTCAAGAGGTCCTGAAGCGGCTCCTCGACCTCCAGAACAACGCGGGCGCCGCGCGCGGCGACCAGCGGCGCATAGCGACAGAATTGAAGGGTGTCGCCAAACCCCTGCTCGCTATGAAGGAGGATGGTCTTTTCGGCGATCTCCTGGCCGCCGAGCCAGAGCGGTTGCGGGAAATCGCGCCTTGAAGATCCGGTCGAGGCGCCCTTGTGGCGCCACTCATACTCGATCCAGCCGCGGCCGAAGTCACCGGTGAGAAGCCGCGACATGCCGCCGAAAAAATGCGCATCGGGATGGTCGGGCCGCAAGGCGATGGCGCGATCATAGCTCGCCAGCGCCTCGTCAAATTGTTTCAAGGCATGCAGCGTCACGCCGCGATTGACGTACGCCTCGGCATAATCCGGCTGCAAGGCAAGTGCGCGATCATAACTCGCCAGCGCTTCATCGAGCCGGCCGAGCCTGTGCAGGCTGACGCCGCGATTACTGAGCGCGGCCGCATGGTCCGGTCGCATCGCGAGCGCCCGCTCATGGCACGCCAGCGCTTCGCCGTATCGTCCGAGATCATGCAAGGCGACCCCGCGATTGGTGAGTGCCTCGACATGGTTCGGCG
Source organism: Bradyrhizobium sp. (assembly GCA_049509335.1). Taxonomy (GTDB): domain Bacteria; phylum Pseudomonadota; class Alphaproteobacteria; order Rhizobiales; family Xanthobacteraceae; genus Bradyrhizobium. The sequence continues at coordinate 884 of JBEKZZ010000138.1, forward strand.
CCATGGCAAGCACGCGATCGTAGCTGGTCAGCGCCTCGGCCGATTGCTTCAGCTCATGCAGGGTGGCGCCCCGATTGAGCAGCGTCTCGGCATCATCAGGGCGTAACGCGAGCGCCCGGTCGTAACTCCTCAGCGCCTCGTGATATCGCCCGAGATCATGCAGCGCGACGCCCCGGCTGACGAGCGCCCGGACGTGATCCGGATGCAAGGCCAGCGCCCGGTCATAGCTCGCCACCGCTTCGTCGCACCGCTTGAGTTTGTGCAAGGTGATGCCGCGGTTGATGAATGCCTCGACGTGGCGCGGCCGCAGCTCGAGCGCGCGGTCATAGCTCGCCAGCGCGTCCTCGTGTCGCCGCAGTCTGTCCAGCGCATTTCCGCGATTGACGAGGGCATCGGCATGATCCGGCCGCAAGGCGATGGCGCGGTCGTAATCCCCGAGCGCATCGCCGAAGCGCTTCAACCCGTAGAGCGCGATGCCGCGGTTGACCAGCGCCTCGACGAAATCCGGCCGTAGCGACAGCGCGCGATCGGCGTTGGAAAGTGCGGCGTCGTTGCGGCCAAAGGCGCTGTTGATGACGGCCAGCAGATTCAAGGTGGGCGCCGAATCAGGGTCGGCGGACAAAATTTTGAGGCAGAGCTGTTCGGCCTCGGCAAACTTTCCCGCCTGGTAGGCTTTCAGGGCAAATTCGAACACCTGGGACAAGGTCAGCGATACGGTCGTCATTTCGATGGGCCTTCAACACCACAGATTCGGCTTCGGCAGCTTACAACACGCCCCGGACATCGCCACGTTTGCCACTTGTTCCCGTTGTGGAATGGATGCCTGCCGACTAGCGTCGGAGGCAGCGCAGGAGGTGTGCGGTTGGGCGTTTTCCAAGCGCCCCGCCGCATCGGCAGCCAATTTCGGGAGGAACGCCATGAACGACACCGTCAATCGGCAGGTTTTGCTGGTCGAGAAGCCGGCCGGAAAGCTTGGGCCGGAGCATTTCAAGATGTCCAGAGGCGCCGTCCCCGATCCAAAGGACGGCGAGGCGTTGCTGCGGGTGCGCTATATTTCGCTCGATGCCGCCAACCGGGCGTGGATGCACGGCGCGACCTATCGCGCGGCGGTCGAGCCCAATACGGTGATGGCCGGTGGCGGCATCGCCGAGGTCGTGTCATCGAAAGCACCGGGCCTGGCGCCCGGCGACATCGTGTTCGGCGATACCGGCTGGCAGGACTACGCGGCGGTGCCCGCAAAGCATCTGAGCAAGATGCCGCGTCTGGAGCCGATGACGCATCTGTTGAGCGTGTACGGCATCGCAGGTCTCACCGCCTATTTCGGCCTGCTCGACGTCGGAAAGCCGAAGGCCGGCGAGACCGTCGTGGTCTCGGCCGCCGCAGGCTCGGTCGGATCGATCGTCGGCCAGATCGCCAGGATAAAGGGCTGTCATGTCGTCGGCATCGCCGGCGGCAGGGACAAGTGCCACTGGTTGACCAGCGAACTCGGCTTCGATGCCGCGGTCGACTACAAGGACGGCGCGACGTTCAAAGCCCTGAAGGCGGCGGCGCCGAAAGGCATCGATGTTTATTTCGACAATGTCGGCGGCGATATTCTGGAAGCCTGCCTGCCGCAAATGAACAATCGCGGCCGCATCGCCTGCTGCGGCGCTATCTCGCAATATGACGGCGTGCCGTCGGCAACCGGGCCGCGCGGCGTACCCGGCCTGATCGTGGTGAAGCGCCTTGTCATGCAGGGCTTCATCGTGATGGACTTCATGGACCAGCGCGACAAGGCGTTGGGCGACCTGCGATCATGGGTCGCCTCGGGCAAGCTGAAAGTTCAGGAAGACGTTATCAATGGCCTGGAGAATACGCCGAAGGCCCTGATCGGATTGCTGGCGGGCGAAAACCGCGGCAAGCGGATGATCAAGCTGTAAAGCTCTGAAATCGAGGATAGAAAGGTCCGCTCTGGGAGTCCGAACGACGCTAATCCCCTTGCTTTCGATACCGAGCCGGCACGTTCGAGATTGCCGGCAAGGGCCAATGTCTTGCGAAAGCGGATCACGGGAGTGGAAGAATGATCCAAACTGAGAACCTCTCTCAACGTATCGTACGCCAGCAGCCAGATGGCTAAAAATATCAATTATTTCAAATAGATGATCATCTAAAATTAAGCTTTGTCTCCGTAACTATCGCTTCACAATGCCGCGGCCGGTCGAGCCACAATGCTGTTGCATAATGATCGCCAATAGAGGAAAATCCGGGCAAGGCACTTCGCAAGGGGTGCGTCACAGAACCTAGGTGGGCGTCATGTAACCGAAGGCTTCGACCCCTGAAGCGCTTAGAGCGCACAGACAAAATCAAGGGCCGCTTTGCGGCCCTTTGCTTTTGAGGGCGGCATGAAGTGCAGCGTTGAACGAAAATAGGGGCTCGTCCTTTTGCGTATCGACCTCGGCTTCTAGTCGATTCATATTGTAGTCAAAGTCGTAGATGTAACATTCGACATTGTTTTCGTTCACCACGCCAAGCACGCCGTACCATAGCATATATCGAAAGAGCTTTTCACCATCCTTAGCATCTATAATTTTTGCGCGCTCGAATCGCTCAAGGACTTCTCCCTTGGTGATATATTTTGTACTACCAGCCAACGAGAGCAACACTTTCTCGGAGGCCCCCGACACGTCTCGTATTTCATACCCAAAATCATTTAAGATGCTGTTTGAATGTTGAGTGACCGCGTCTCGGCAATCTTGTTCATCGACACGATCGTGACCGCGGTTGATCGCGTTCGCAATCGCGCCCTCGATAATCGCAATAAGAAATCGTGGGCGCATGAGACAATGATCGACAAGATAGTCGAACGTTTCATGACCATCTACGGTTGCGACAAAAAACCTATCCCAGATTTCTGCGAAGTTTTTTGGCTTCTGAACGACCGACGCTTGCAATCGCAGAAAAATAACTTGCTTTAGTTTTATCCTTATCGTCACGAACGCCAACAACCTTTTCCCGATAATCAGCCGCGTCTGGTTCCGCGGCAGTGGTTTGATGCCTAATTAGAAGTGTCTCGCGACCCAGGCCTTGAGCTAGGCCCGCGAGAAAAGAGGCGCGCACGTTATGTCGCTCGGCATCATCGATGTAAGATTCGAGAAATGGAATGACGACTCCTGCTGACGAGGTTACATCTGATATTGCCTGAATAATGGAAAATCTGGAAATCTCTGCCGGATCAAAGCTGCGATAATAGACTTTACTGTCTTTAATTGCAGACGCGATCGTGCTGATAAAATCGGTCTTCCTGTAGGCGCTCAAGAAATACACCGACTGTTGGCTGTTGAGTGGCTTGCTATAAAGGTCGATTAGCTTTGTGGACGGAAGGTCAGTAATAATTCCGGCAAGGTCTGTTGAGTTCTCATAGGCCTTGTATCCGATAATGTCGAAGAGGCCATCTTTTTGAATGGCCGCCGGCGCATCAGCGAATGATGCGTTCAAAACCGGCGCAAGGGATTTACCAACGCCAATAGCGTAGCCTATTTCATAATAAACATTCAGATTCGGGATTGTGATATCGCAGATCAGAACATTTGAGTCATCGATACTGGACCTGACCTCGTCAGGTATGGCCGCGCCGAAAATTTCCAACTGGGGCCATACTGTAATTTTTACATCGAAATTGGACCCAACCAAACCCGCTGCTGTGAGAATTGGTCCCTTGAGTTCTGCTGGTGCATTTGGAAATGCAAAAAAGGCAGATCGGAAGTTTGCCATCCTCTTCTACCCCACAAGTATGCGGCTTCTGAACGCCGCCACGCGCAATCGTAGCTTATTCTTGCGACAGAACCAAACTCGTTAACGATGGAATCCCACGGACGAGGCCTGACCTGTTGTGTCAGGTTGAACGGCTGGGTCGTGGTCCTCCGAGGTGGCCGCGTCACTGCCTCGTCCCCCGTGAACGCATATGCACCTATCCGGGATAACGGGATTTACCGAAGCCGCCGCCTCAACCTACATCATCGCGCAGCTAGGATGTAACGCGCGGCGCCTGTGGGCTCGTCCGCGGGCCGGCTTTCCTGCTCTTTCGCTCCGCGA
>JBEKZZ010000139.1:0-4931 GCA_049509335.1 Bradyrhizobium sp.
CAATATTATTACGCCGACCAGGGTCCGACCTATGGCGGTCCCGGCAATTTCGCGCCCTATCCGGTCTACCGGGAAGGCCCGGCCTACGGCTGGCACGTCCATCGCCACCACCCGTATTATTACGGCTATCACGCGCCCACGTTGCGCCGCTATTACTGAGAATTCAGACGCCCGTTCGTGGCCTGCGGGCGGGCGTTTTTCCTTTCAGCCCATCAGGCCGAGCCGGCTGGCGCCGATATAAAGCGCCAGCACCGCGGCGTTCGAGACGTTGAGGCTCTTGATCTCGCCGGGCATGTCGAGACGTGCGACCACGCCGCAGGTCTCGCGCGTCAACTGGCGCAGGCCCTTGCCTTCGGCGCCGAGCACCAGCGCCAGCGGTTGCCGCAGCTTCACCGCGCCGAGATCCTCAGCTCCCTGGCTGTCGAGGCCGACGGTCATGAAGCCCTGGTCGTTCAATTCGGTGAGCGCGCGCGCCAGGTTTTGCACGGTCACGATCGGCACCAGTTCCAGCGCGCCCGATGCGGATTTCGCCAGCACGCCGGTGGCTTCGGGGCTGTGCCGCGCCGTGGTGACGATCGCCTCGACCGCGAAGGCAGCCGCCGAGCGCAGGATCGCGCCGACATTGTGCGGATCGGTGATCTGGTCGAGCACCAGCACGATGCCCTCGCGCGGCAGCGTGGCGATATCCGGCGAGGGCAGGGGATCTGCCTCGGCCAGCAAGCCCTGATGCACGGCGTCCGGGCCGAGCCGCTGGTCGATCAGGCTCGGCCGGACGATTTCCGGAGCCACGCGGGTCTCGATATGGTCGTCGGCGAGGCGCCGGGCGGCATTTTCGGAGAGCCACAGCTTGCGAATCCGGCGCCGCGGATTGGCCAGCGCCGCCGCCACCGTGTGCCAGCCATACAGCACGACCGGCCCGTCGGGGCTCGGATCGCGGTCGCGCCACGGCGTCCGGCGGCCGGATTCGCGGCGCTTGTCCGCACCCTTGCCGCCGCCGCGCTGAAATGGCGGTTTTCGATCGCGATCGCTCATCGCAGGCTTGTCTCATGGGACCCGGATAATGGCAATTTGGGTTTCAAAGTGGTCCCATTAGCGCCCCATTGGTTGACTTTGCCATCGCGCTTCCCCCATAAACGCGCCAACCGGGAGCTCGCCATCGGCGCCCGGTTTTAACGTCATCCATGGCCTCATTGCCGCCATTTCGGCGGCTGGGTTCCGATGCTGTTGAGCGGGGGAGTGTCCCGAGTGGCAAAGGGAGCTGACTGTAAATCAGCCGTCTTATGACTTCGAAGGTTCGAGTCCTTCTTCCCCCACCAACAATTTTTACCCCACCAACAATTTCAATGTCTTGCGTCTATTCTGGCAATCAACCGGCCACCGCCACCGCTACGGGGTAACGTTTCGGGCGCCGCTTGGCATGCTGGGCTGGCTCGCGGTCTGCTGTATGCGATCTTGATCGCTGCGCTGTGAGGGCCGCCACGACCAATTCGCCCCGGCGGCGACCGTTCCAACGTTACCTTTTGAACAGACGGCCCTCCGCTCGATCGGGTTCACTTTCGCTGAACAAAATTGCTGCTTCCGCGTCTTTGAAAAAGGATGGTGGATATTCAGATGCCTTCAAAAAACGTGCGCGTGGAACTCGAAATGAAGATCATGAGGTACCGGCAATTGGCGCGTCGAATTGCCGATGATGAGGAGCGTCTGAAATGGGTCGCTGAGCAGATCGCGGAGCTGGAGCGGAGGCTTCGCGAGATCGACGAGTGAGCCATGAATGACCAAACCTGCTTGCCGGCCTGATTTGATTTTCGCGGCGGTCCAATAGGGAACTTGTGTTCACTTTCGTACTTGAGACGGGTGAACGGGTCGGTTGAATCCATTGCGGTCGCTGCCCCAGGGAGCGCCCATGTGCAGCAAGTGCGACGACCTCAACGACAGCATCAATCGATTTCGACGCCTCAGGGGCCAGATTACCGACGAGAAAACGCGCGACGCCGCCGACCGCCTGGTGGCGGAGCTTGTGGCAAAGAAGCTCGCGCTACACCCCCAGGAGTAAGGCATCTCAGTGGGCGGACACCGGCCTTCAGCGCAATTCTGCGCCGTATAAAATCAGGGACCTAATTGGCCGCGGCCGCCGGGCGGTTTGCTGGACCCGGCAGCCGCGCAGGCGCAACCTCCGAGCCTGAAAAAGAGGCGCGCCAAAAGGGTAATCCGCCACACGGATGACCGTTCCCGCCCGGCCATATTCCTATCAAAAATTGCCGGTATCATTTGGGGGTGCTGTCCCGTCTCAACGCGGCACAACTCCTCCAGCGAAACCCCGTCCGATGGTCTCTCATCAGGCGGGGTTTTGCGTTGGTTGGCCTGTTCGGGCCGTGCCCCCTGTATGTCAACTCGTTGTCCGCAGCATATCCACAGGGCCGATTCTCGGGATATGTGAGCGCCTCCATGGGCTTGCTGCGCAACCATTCACAGATGTAAAAAAGGCCCGCCGGCGTGACCGGCGGCCTGATGCGAACGCTATTTGTAATCCTGGCCGACTGAACCGATCCGGCCCCCGGCCGTTGATAGCCGTCACCGCTCGGCCCTCGGCATCAATCGGTGATGAGAGAACGCCGTTTGCGCTCCCGCCTCCTCGAACAGGAAGGAGCGCGCGCGATGCAGCAGCAACGGCGTCGTTTCAAACAGGAAATCTCGCTTCAGGACCGCATTGTAGAGTGGGCCAATGGTGTCCGCGCCGAAGCCGCGGCGATGCTGCCTGGCCCGGATCGAGATGAATTGCTCAAGAAAGTGCGGCAGGCCGAAACGGCAATGCACCTGGATGATTGGGCCAATTCTCCCGGCCTGAGGCCGCCGAAATGACCCCCGGCACCCGCTGGACACCCGAAGACGACTGGAATCTGTTGACGCTTCGCTCTTCCGGCCTGTCATGGCAGAAAGCGGCGCAGGCTCTTGGCAGAACTGAGGCCGCGACGATGGCGCGAGCAGCCCGGCTCAAGGCCGATGCCGGCGCGACAGAAGATTTGATGGCGCAAGGCACCGGTGGATGATTTGTCGCACACCGGGGCAAGGTCCGCGAAGACGGCCGCATGGTCTACGACACGCATCTGATGCGGATCAGGAAGCTGGAAGAGTTGAAGCAGAAGTCGTATCTCGACGACTATCTCGCAACCGTGGCCGGCGACGATGGATTTCGCCCGATGGCGGAGAGTGGCTGCCCCCATCTGGCGAAAATAGGCCGGACGGCGCCGAAAAAAGACGCGACGGGATGATTCCGTCGCGTCCCAACTTTTGAAACTCGCTGGTCCAGGCGCTGAGAGCGCCCTGTTTGCCAGGCCAAAACAGGCCTAGCGGGCGATCCCAGCGAGGTGACAGCGCTTGGTGTAAGACACTGGATCACCTCCTTTCGTTGTGGATGGAGACATCACTATAGGCATCGAATCGAGGCCTGTTAAGGGCGGGGATGCGGCTTGGCAACAGGGGTGCTTTCGGCTCCGAACCGGCGCATGGCGGTTGAGACGGCTTGCCCGGCGTGATACGTGATCCGCCCATAAGCGGGTGTAGCTCAATGGTAGAGCAGCAGCCTTCCAAGCTGAATACGAGGGTTCGATTCCCTTCACCCGCTCCAATCAAATCGATGAGCTAGCCCGTTCTGAGATTTTGAGCACGACCGAATAGCTGTTTGGGGTAACGTTCCGGGCAACAGGAATGTGACCCCTCCGCTCGGCACGGTTCCCGTGGGAGGGACTGACATTCACCACCCCGTAAATTCGTCGGATGAATGGTTAGCGCTGTGTCGACGATATCGAGACGATGCATTGGCTCTGCGAGATTCGCGTCGTCCGGCTGGATCATGGATGGCTGCCGGTTTCGCCATAGAGTGCTGTCTAAAGGCCGCGATTATGAAAAGGGAACGGCTCAACCGCTGGCCGGACCGGGAAAGTGCACCGGAACTTTGGACTCATGATTTAAGAGCGCTCTTCAAGCGGTTGGGAGTAGATCCGTCGACGTTTGATCCGAAAAACGCCGTCGCACCATCGCTCAAAATGTGCTTGGATTGGCGTCGAGAGCATGGCTACTCGATCGGGAAAGTACCAGTTAGGCTCGCCAAAGATATTTGCGAAGCCGCATTTGACTCGAACGGAGTGATCGAATGGCTAGCAGGCCTGTACCGCCTCAATATTTGACGGCCGGCGCAACTTATCTTGAAGCGCTCCGCGTGCTCGGTCTCAATCCGAATTTTCTCGGATGGGGTTGGGACATCGCTGCGGCACAATGGCAACTCGTTCTCGTAACATCGATCATCGACGCTGGCGGTCCCCTCGCGTTAAATCAACTGCTTTTCAAGGCTTATAACGCGGACGCGACCCCGAAAGAGATTTCGCCCTTTGTCGTGCGGGTGTTCAGCACTGAGATTGTGCCTGGGGACTTCTACATGCTTGGCAATCGGGATCTGAGGATCAACAGTCGCAATGGGCGACCGTTTGAAGATGTGAAGATAGAAAATGTTCAACGAACGTTTCTCGGCATCGACCTTGAGATGATCAATAGCTACCAGATATTGAAAAACACGAAGCTAAAATATCACGTCCGGCGGCAGGCTTGGCATCGCTTTAAGAACAACGTCGAGCGATTGGCCGCCTGATCCCAAAAGAACCGCCGAGCGGACTCGGCGGCTTCAGATTGACATGTCCGATGGACCTAAACGGCCGAATAGGAAGGCGTGGTCTGCGCCCCGTTATCACAATGATCGATTGCCAAGTCAGCATGCTCGCGAATCTGACCGGTGCTGCACCCGCCGTAACCCGTCCCAGCGTTGGATCTATGCCCCCGGGGTCTCCCCGTTGACTTGGATGAGTCCGGTTCGCCGGAGCATATAAATTAAGAATTATCGTTTCTTTTCATGATGTTATATGACCTTTTTCATCTCGAAC
>JBEKZZ010000014.1:0-87646 GCA_049509335.1 Bradyrhizobium sp.
TGTCTCCTATGATCCGAAGGCCGTCGTGCAGCGCTCGCGTGGCGTTTCCAAGCGCCTCAATGACGGCGTCGGCTTCCTGATGAAGAAGAACAAGGTGACGATCATCTGGGGCGACGCGTCGATCGACGCACCTGGAAAAGTCACGGTGAAGAAGTCCACCGTCGAGGGGCCAAAGGGCGCGCTGGGCGAGGGCTCCTATCAAGCCAAGCACATCATCATCGCCACCGGTGCGCGGCCGCGCGTGCTGCCGGGGTTGGAGCCGGACAAGAAACTGGTCTGGACCTATTTCGAGGCGATGGTGCCAGATAAGATGCCGAAGTCGCTGCTCGTTGTCGGCTCCGGCGCGATCGGGATCGAATTCGCCTCGTTCTTCCACACCATGGGCGCGGAAGTGACGGTCGTCGAGGTGTTGCCGCAAATCCTCCCCGTCGAGGATGCTGAGATTGCCGGCCTCGCGCGCAAGCGCTTCGAAAAGCAGGGCATCAAGATTCTCACCAGCACCAAGGTGACCAAGCTCGAAAAGAAAAGCGACAGCGTCGTTGCCACCATCGATGACGGCAAGGCTCCGCAGACGGTTGAATTCGACCGGGTGATCTCGGCCGTCGGCGTTGTCGGCAATATCGAAAATCTCGGGCTTGAAAAGCTCGGCGTCAAAACCGATCGCGGCTGTGTGGTGATCGACGGCTACGGCAAGACCAATGTGCCCGGCATCTACGCTATCGGCGACGTTGCAGGGCCCCCGATGCTGGCACACAAGGCCGAGCATGAGGGCGTGATTTGCGTTGAGACCATCAAGGGGCTGCACACCCACCCGATGGACAAGAACCTGATTCCGGGCTGCACCTACTGCCAGCCGCAAGTGGCTTCCGTTGGCCTCACCGAGGCAAGAGCGAAAGAGGGCGGGCGTGAGATCCGCGTCGGCCGTTTCCCGTTTGTCGGCAACGGCAAGGCGATCGCACTCGGTGAAGATCAGGGCTTGATCAAGGTGGTCTTCGACAAGAAGACTGGCCAACTGCTCGGCGCCCACATGATCGGCGCGGAAGTGACCGAATTGATCCAGGGTTACGTGGTGGCGATGAATCTCGAGACCACGGAAGAAGAGCTGATGCACACCGTGTTCCCGCATCCGACGTTGTCGGAGATGATGAAGGAAGCGGTGCTGGATGCGTATGGCCGCGTGCTGAATATTTAGCCGGAATCTTTTTTGATCAATAAATTTGCTCGCCGCATCGTGATGCCGGGCGAGGTAGCGATGGTCGCGACTGCAACTATCTCCCTTGAGCAGTGACGCGCTGGGCGCCGGGCCCCGCGCATCAACTGACTAAGGGAGAAGAACAATGAAGAAGACTATTCTCACGATCGCTGGATCGGCGCTGATTGCTTTGTCTACTGTGCAACTCGCGGCGGCTACCGAACAGCACCACGGCAAAATACATCATCGTGCCGCCACCGAATTCCGCGACAGCAACGCCTATGCTGAGCCGCTCTATGGTGCGGCGGCAGAGTCCGAGGCGAGCCGCTACAGCGGCGGCTACTCGGCTCCAGCTGGCCGCTAACGCCAGCCACCAAGCAGTGTTGCAGTGCGAAGGCCGGCCTTCCTCGGGGAGGCCGGCCATTCCATAATACCTGCGAAGGGTTGCTTTGCAGCAACGATCGTGTCGTGCGCGCAACACTTCGCGAACATTTAACCCTCATCCCGGGTCGTGCACGCCTGCGCCGCTTTTTGGCCACACCCCTCCATGAGATCATCATAGAAAGAGATTTGAAGGCCACGGCGCTCGTCGGGAGCGATGGGAAATTTTCCGATTTCCCATCTTCCGCGAGACGGCCGGGAAACAGGTTCACGATGGACGCCAAGACCAACATCAAGAAAAGACTGCCGAGCCGCCACGTTACGGAAGGGCCGGAGCGGGCACCGCATCGCTCCTACCTCTATGCCATGGGTCTGACGACCGAACAGATCCATCAGCCATTTGTCGGCGTCGCGTCGTGTTGGAACGAGGCCGCGCCCTGTAATATCTCGCTGATGCGCCAGGCTCAGGCAGTGAAAAAGGGCGTGGCTTCAGCCGGCGGCACACCCCGCGAATTCTGCACCATTACCGTCACCGACGGAATCGCCATGGGCCATGATGGCATGCGTTCGTCGTTGCCGTCGCGCGAATGCATCGCCGATTCCGTCGAATTGACGATACGCGGCCATGCCTACGATGCCCTCGTTGGCCTCGCCGGCTGCGACAAATCACTGCCGGGCATGATGATGGCGATGGTACGACTGAACGTGCCGTCGATCTTCATCTATGGCGGCTCGATCTTGCCAGGCAATTTTCGTGGTCAGCAAGTCACAGTGCAGGACATGTTCGAGGCGGTTGGCAAGCACTCGGTTGGGGAGATGTCGGACGCCGACCTCGATGAAATCGAGCGGGTCGCTTGCCCCTCGGCGGGCGCCTGCGGTGCACAGTTCACCGCCAACACGATGGCCACCGTGTCCGAAGCCATCGGCTTGGCACTGCCTTACTCGGCCGGTGCTCCCGCACCTTACGAAATCCGTGATGCCTTCTGCATGGCCGCTGGCGAAAAGATCATGGAGCTGATCGCCAAGAACATCCGGCCGCGCGATATCGTTACGCGCCGCTCGCTGGAAAATGCGGCTGCCGTTGTCGCCGCTTCCGGCGGCTCGACCAATGCTGCGCTGCACCTACCGGCGATCGCCCACGAATGCGGGATCAAGTTCGACCTGTTCGATGTCGCGGAAATCTTCAGGAAAACCCCTTATGTCGCGGATTTGAAGCCCGGCGGCCGTTATGTCGCCAAAGACATGTTCGAAGCTGGCGGGATACCGCTTCTGATGAAGACGCTGCTCGATAATGGCTACCTGCACGGCGACTGCCTGACGGTCACGGGCCGGACCATCGCCGAAAACCTCAAAAGCGTGAAATGGAACCCGCACCAGGACGTGGTGCGGCCCGCCGACAAGCCGATCACCGTCACAGGCGGTGTGGTCGGCCTGAAGGGGAACCTCGCGCCCGAGGGAGCGATTGTGAAGGTCGCTGGCATGGCCAACCAGACGTTTTCTGGCCCCGCCCGCTGCTTTGATCGGGAAGAGGACGCCTTCGAGGCAGTCCAAAAGAGGACTTACAAGGAAGGCGAGGTCATCGTCATCCGTTATGAGGGGCCGCGAGGCGGTCCCGGAATGCGCGAAATGCTTTCGACGACGGCAGCACTGACGGGCCAGGGGATGGGCGGCAAAATCGCCTTGATCACCGACGGCCGCTTTTCGGGCGCAACCCGGGGCTTTTGCATCGGTCATGTCGGGCCGGAAGCCGCTGTCGGCGGCCCGATCGCACTGTTGCGGGACGGTGACATCATCGAGATCGACGCGGTGGCCGGGACTCTTAACGTAAAATTGACCGAGGCGGAACTCATCCGGCGCAAAACCGAATGGAGGCCTCGCGAGACCAATCATACGTCAGGTGCGTTGTGGAAGTACGCCCAGCAGGTCGGGCCGGCAGTGGCGGGCGCTGTCACCCACCCCGGCGGGGCCCACGAGAAGTTGTGTTATGCGGACATTTGAGCGCGTCATTGTTGCTTTGATTTTGGGGGCCACGCCGGTGGCCACGTCCGGATTCGCCTTCGACGGTTCTCCCGCGAAACAGGATTCGAGCATTCCTGCCGGTTTGCAGGCGTGCACGACGACGACCCCGAAGAAGGGCGTCTCCCCCGGTATCGATACGTCGGGGTCGTCTGCCTATGCCGAAGAAGCGGTCGCGCAGTGGCGGCTCGGGCGTATGTATGCCGACGGCAACGACGACCTGCGGGCGTTCGAGTGCTTCAGCGGCATCGCCAATACCCATGCAGAAGATAATCCATCGGCGCCGCAGGCTGCGATCGTCGCCAACGCCTTCGTAGCGCTTGGACGGTATTATCTCAGTGGAATCCCGAATTCGAAGATCAAGCCGGACCAGGAACGCGCGCGGGAGATGTTTTCCTACGCGGCTTCGTATTTCGGTAACGCCGACGCGCAATACGATCTGGCCCGGCTCTACCTGAAGGGTGCAGGCAGTTCCCGCGACGATTTCCGCTATGGCACGCGCTGGCTGTTCCTCGCCGCGCAAAAAGGCCAGCGTCAGGCGCAGGCGCTGCTCGGGCAGATGCTGTTCAACGGCGATCAGTTGCCGCGGCAAGCCGCGCGCGGATTGATGTGGTTGATGTTGGCGCGCGACAGCGCGGCGCCGGACGAGACCTGGATCAGGGATAGCTACAACAAGGCGGTTGCCAAGGCGTCCACTGAAGACCAGGTGATGGCGCTGCAAATGGTCGAGCGCTGGGTGCAGGGCCGCAGGGACTGATATACTGCGGGTCGCCAGGAAGCCGTTAGGCCGCTTCCAGATTGAGATCGATCCAGACCGGCACGTGGTCGGACGGCTTTTCCCAGGCGCGGACATAGCTGTCGATGCCGACGTCAATCAGACGGTCGCTGGCCTGCGGTGACAGCAATAGATGATCGATGCGTAACCCCTGGTTTTTCTGCCAGGCGCCAGCCTGATAGTCCCAGAAGGTATATTGGCCCGGCGCGTCGGTCACCGCACTCAGCGCATCCGTCAGGCCAAGACCCAGCAAGGATTGAAAGCTCTCACGGGTCTCCGGCCGGAATAGCGCATCTCCAACCCAGGCGGCCGGATTGTGCACGTCCTCGGCCTTCGGGATGACGTTGAAATCGCCAGCCAACACCAGCGGCTCTTCTGCTTTAAGCCGCTGCTTCGAATACTCAAGAAGCCGCGACATCCATCTGAGCTTATAGGGGTATTTGTCGGTATTGGATGGGTTGCCGTTGGGTAGATAAAGGCAAGCAATCCGAACGACGCCGTGCTTGTGCTTCACCACGCCTTCGAGAAACCGCGCGTGGGCGTCTTCATCGTCACCGGCAAGCCCCGATACGGTCTCGTCGAACGGAAGCTTCGATAGCAGCGCAACGCCGTTGAAGGTCTTCTGGCCATGGGTGACGACGTTGTAGCCGAGGCTCTCGATCTCAAGCCGCGGAAACGCATCGTCCGTGCATTTGATTTCCTGAAGGCAAACGACGTCGGGCGAACATTCCTTCAACCAACTCATCAGATTTTCGATTCGCTGCCGAACCGAGTTGACGTTCCAGGTGGCAATGCGCATCGGGCTGAAAATCTCTTAGATCGAGAAGCTGGTGCCGCAGCCGCAGGATGCAGTCGCATTCGGATTGACCACCCGGAACGAAGCACCGATCAGGTCGTCGACGAAATCAACCTCGGACCCCGCCAGGAACGGTACCGAGGCGGGATCGACCAGCACCACCGCGCTGTCACGGGCGATCACCAGATCCTCCTCCGCGCGCGCGTGTTCGACGTCGAATTTGTACTGAAAGCCGGAGCAGCCGCCACCCTCGACGCTGATCCGCAGCATCGCGCCTTCGCCCTCGCTCTTGAGGATTTCCCCGATGCGGCGGGCGGCCCGCTCGCTGATGGTGACGGCTGTGGTCATGGAAGGCTCCGATCCTGGCACGTATTTATCCCGTAACTCGCCTATCATAGCTAAGTGCGGCGGGCGGGGGAATCAAACCAGTTTGCCCGTTTAAAGACAGGATATCCCGTGTCAGTTGGAATGGCTGCCCCTCGTTCGGTCTATGCCTGCGATCCCGACCGCAGCCGCGGCCGCCTGTTCGCAGAGCCGCCGAGCCGAACCCGCAGCCCGTTCCGGCGCGATTGCGACCGGGTGATCCATTCCACAGCGTTCAGGCGCCTGAAGCACAAGACCCAGGTTTTCGTGTTCCACGAAGGCGATCACTACCGCACCCGGCTGACCCATACCCTGGAAGTGGCCCAAATCGCCCGCGCGCTCGCCCGCCAGCTTGGGCTCGACGAAGACCTGACCGAGACGCTGGCACTCGCCCATGACCTCGGCCATCCGCCGTTCGGGCATGCCGGCGAACGGGCACTCGATGTCTGCCTGCGCGCGCATGGCGGCTTCGACCATAACGCGCAGACGCTGCGGGTGGTGACCTCGCTCGAGCATCGTTATCCCGAATTCGACGGGCTCAACCTCTGCTGGGAATCGCTGGAAGGCATCGTCAAGCACAATGGTCCGCTGACCGCGCGCGGCGGCCATCCGGTCGGGCGCTATCGCGAGGATGGCGTCCCGGCAGGCATTGCCGAATTTGTCGCATCCTACGATCTCGAATTGTGGAGCTTTGCATCGCTTGAGGCCCAGGTTGCGGCGATCGCTGACGATATCGCCTATGACGCGCATGACATCGATGACGGCCTGCGCGCCGGGCTGTTCGGAATCGACGATCTCAAGGCAATTCCACTGACGGCTGCGATCATCGCTGAAATCGACGCCCGGTATCCCGGTCTCGACGACGGCCGGCGCGGCGCCGAACTCGTGCGCGAACTGATTTCGGAATTGATAGGCGCGGTCTTTCTCGAAGCGCATCGTCGCCTGGAGCGGACGAGACCCATCTCGGCCGAGGACGTTCGCCACCAAAACGAGACGCTGATCACGTTTCCTGCCGATACGGCGGAAGCGGAGGCGGCGATCAAAGCCTTCCTGAAGGTCAGGATGTACCGGCATGAGCGGGTGATGCGGGTGATGCGGGACGCCGAACAGCTCGTGTTCGATCTCTTTGCGCGCTATCAGAGCGATCCGACGCTCATGCCCGCCGAATGGTTGCCGCCCGAAAATCGGACTGAGGCTGAGGCCGGGCAGGCACGGCGGATCGGCAACTTTATCGCCGGAATGACCGACCGTTTTGCGCTGAACGAGCATCAGCGGCTTTTTGACTCGACCCCGGATTTACGTTAGGCGGCGGCCATGGCCGACACATCTCAGACACAACATCTTTTCGCTCAGGTGCTCGCGCGCGTGCATGCCGTTTGTGCGGCGGAACTCGGAGCAGCTACGGATCTGTCGCGCGTGGTGGTTGAGCCGCCGAAAGACCCCACCCATGGCGACATGGCAACCAATGCCGCCATGGTTCTTGCCAAGGAGGCGAAGGCCAAACCTCGTGATTTGGCCGAAAAGATCGCGGAACGGCTGCGCGCCGACGATCTGGTCGCCTCGGTCGATGTCGCCGGTCCCGGCTTCATCAATCTGACGTTGAAGGTATCGGCTTGGGCGGATGCACTGCGGTCCGTACTGCGTGAGGGCAACACCTACGGGCAAAGCGCGATCGGGGCGGCCGAGAAGGTCAATGTTGAGTATGTCTCCGCCAATCCGACAGGGCCGATGCATGTCGGCCACTGCCGGGGCGCGGTGTTCGGTGATGCGCTGGCAGCCTTGCTTCAACTCGCAGGCTTCGATGTTATCAGAGAATATTACATCAACGATGCCGGCGCCCAGGTCGACGTGCTCGCGCGCTCGGCCTTCCTGCGCTACCGCGAGGCACTCGGCGAAGATATCGGCGAGATCCCGGAAGGGCTTTATCCCGGCGATTATCTGAAGCCGGTCGGACAGGCGCTGGCCGCGGAACACGGCAAGACGCTTCTCGCCAAGCGAGAGGCCGAATGGCTGCCGCTGGTGCGTGCGAAAGCCATCGAGATGATGATGGAGGAGATCAAGGGCGATCTCGCCGCGCTCAACATCAGGCATGACGTGTTTTTTTCGGAGCGCTCGCTGATTGCAAGCGGCAATAATCGCGTCGCCAAAACGATCGATTTCCTGCGCGCCAAGGGCGATGTCTATGAAGGCCGTTTGCCGCCGCCGAAAGGCGCGCCGGTCGACGATTACGAAGACCGCGAGCAGACGTTGTTTCGCGCGACCGCCTTTGGCGATGATGTTGACCGGCCGCTGCTGAAATCCGACGGCAGCTACACCTATTTCGCTTCCGACATCGCCTATCACAAGAACAAGTTCGATCGCGGATTCCGCAATCTCGTCGACGTCTGGGGCGCCGATCACGGCGGCTACATCAAGCGCGTCGAGGCAGCGATCAAGGCCGTAACCGGCGGGGCGGCGACGCTGGACGTCAAGATCGTGCAACTCGTCAAGCTGCTGCGCAACGGCGAGCCGGTGAAAATGTCCAAGCGCTCGGGCGATTTTGTCACGTTGCGCGAGGTTGTCGATGAGGTCGGCAAAGACGCCGTGCGCTTCATGATGCTCTACCGCAAGAATGATGCGGTGCTTGATTTTGACCTCGCCAAGGTAATCGAGCAGTCGCGTGACAATCCGGTCTTTTACGTCCAGTACGGCCATGCCCGCGGGCATTCGATCTTCCGTACCGCGCGCGAGGAGGTATTAAGCGATCTCCCAGAGGAGGAGGGGGCGCGGCTCGCCTACCTCGCAGGCGCTCCCGTGGAGCGCTTGGTTGACCCGGCGGAACTGGGCCTGCTCAGGAAGCTTGCCCTGTACCCCCGGACGGTGGAGGCGGCGGCGGCGGCTCACGAACCGCACCGAATCGCTTTTTACCTGTATGATCTTGCCAGTGAGTTCCACGCACTATGGACGAAGGGCCGTGATTTGCCCTATTTACGCTTTATTATCAAAGATGATGCCGAGATGACCACGGCCCGGCTGGCGATGGTGCAGGGCGTTGTCACGGTTTTGGCATCCGGCCTGGGAGTTCTCGGCGTCGGTGCTCCAAACGAGATGCGCTGACTGAAGTGCCACTCCCTGGGCATGGGGATTTTGTGAGTGGCAGCCGGCGGGGGCCGGTTCGTTTCAAACGGGTTGGCGATTTTCCCTAAGGGGACGCATCACGACGATGGCTGATCGATATCAGGACAGAGCTTTTGCCGGTGACGGTTTTGACCGCGACACGCGGTCGCATGCCTCCGCCAATCCCGAAGGCGATCCGCTGGCGGAGCTTGCGCGGCTGATCGGCCAGACCGATCCATTTGGCAGTCGGCCCATAGGTCGGGCCAATTTGCCGGTGCAACCGCAAGCAAGGCCGGTTGATCGTGAGCCGTCCTACGACAATCATGAGCCGTCTTACGACCGCTATGCGGAGCCCGAATCCGACGAAGGTCCGGTACCAGCTCCACCATCCTGGATGCAGCGCGCCGCGAGGCAGGAAGCTCCCCCTCCGCCACCGCAGCAGGACGAATATCCCAGCGCGGTTCACCCGCTGCACCGTTACGCTGCCGAGCATCCGCCGGCCGAACCGGACTACGACCCCGAGCAGTTGTTCGCCGATACACCTCATGAGCCGCATGAGCCGGATCTGTCGCGCTACGACGAGGCGCTCTATGGCGGCTTCGATTCAGCGACGCAGCAGACCACCCAGCATGACCAAGGCTATGCCGACGATTCCTATGCTTACGAGGAAGACCAGGACTTCGAGGCGCCGGAACCACGACGCCGCGGCGGGATGATCACGGTTGCGGCCGTGCTGGCTCTGGCCGTTTTCGGGGTCGGCGGCGCGTTGGCCTATCGCAACTATACCGGCGGGGCTCGCAACGGCGAACCGCCGATCATCCGGGCTGACGCGGCACCGACCAAGATCGTGCCCGCGCCCGCTGATGCCGGAACGAAGGTGCCCGATCGCATGACCGCCGGCGACGGCACCGAAAAAATTGTTTCCCGTGAGGAAACGCCGCTCGATCCGAACGCGAGATCCGGCCCCCGCGTCGTATTTCCACCGCTCACACCAAACGGCAGTGTGCCGCTGCCGACAACCGTTGTGCCGGGCACTCCGCCGCCGGCGAACGGCGCCACGGCCTTTTCGAACAACGAGCCGCACGCGGTTAAAACGTTCACGGTTCGCAGCGACCAGGCGGCCTCCGGTGTGCCGGCAGCCGCGGTACCCCCGGCCGCCGCGCCCGCGAAGCTCCCGCCGCGCCCAGCGGGAACGAACGCCCGGGCGTCTGCCGCCAACCCCAATGCACCCTTGTCGCTCTCGCCACAGGCAGAGAGCCCGGCCGCGCCGGAACCCCAGCGAATGGCTTCCAACGCCCCGACCCAGGTTGCGCCAAGCGTCCCCAGCGCAGCGGGCAGTGGCAGCTATCTGGTCTCGATTACGTCACAGCCGAGCGAAGCCGAAGCTCAAGCCTCCTATCGGGCGCTGCAAGGTAAATACCCAAGTGTGCTCGGCTCGCAGTCGCCCGTCGTCGCGCGCGCCAATTCGAAGAGTGGCACAGCGACCTATCGCGCGGGCGTTGCTTTCGGGACTTCGGCCGAGGCCTCGCAATTCTGCCACAACTACGCGGCCGCCGGCGGTCAGTGTTGGGTGGTGAGGAACTAACAGCTCGTTCTTGACCCTTTGATCCGGAGCGGGCTATTCGGCCCGGTATGACCAAGGCCTTCATAACTGGAATCGCCGGCACAACGCTGAACGCCGCCGAGCGGGCGTTCATTGCGGACCAGCAGCCCTGGGGTTTCATCCTGTTCAAACGGAACGTTGAAACCCCCAAGCAAGTAGCCTCACTGGTTGACGAACTAAAGAAGTGCGCTGGCCGCAGCGACGCCCCGGTCCTGATTGATCAGGAGGGCGGCCGGGTGCAGCGGCTTGGCCCGCCGCATTGGCCGGCCTATCCGGCGGGAGCTGTGTTCGGAAAGCTGTACGACATCGACAAAACCCTCGGTCTTTCGGCGGCGCGATTGAGTGCGCGGCTGATCGCAGCCGACCTTTGGGAGCTCGGCATCAACGTCGACTGTCTGCCATTGGCGGATGTGCCGGTGGCTGATGCTGATGCGGTCATCGGCGACCGTGCCTATGGAGCCGAGGCGGGAAAGGTGGCCGCGATTGCAGGCGCCGTCACGGAAGGCCTTCGGGAGGGTGGCATTTTACCAGTGTTAAAGCACATCCCGGGTCATGGCCGGGCCACGACAGACAGCCATTTGCGCCTTCCCACCGTGGATACGCCCAAAAACGAGCTCGAAAGGACGGATTTTGCGGCTTTTCAACCGCTTGCGGGCCTGCCGATGGCGATGACCGCACATGTTGTGTTTAGCGCGCTCGACCCGGTCCATCCGGCCACGACTTCTGCGACAATCATCAATCAGGTGATTCGCGCCGTGATCGGGTTCCAAGGTTTGTTGATGAGTGATGACGTGTCGATGAAGGCTCTCTCCGGATCGATCGCGGAGCGGACAAAGGCCATTTTTTCTGCCGGCTGCGACATGGTCCTCCACTGCAATGGTGACCTTGGGGAAATGCGCGAGGTCGCCGCCGAGACGCCGGAATTGTCTGGGAAAGCACTGGAGCGGGCCGGTCAGGCGCTGGCATGGCACAGGCGTCCGCAGCCGCTTGACCGGGATGCGGCCCGGGCCGAATTGAAAGCGATGATGAGCCAAACGGGGACCACGGGCGCATGACCGCCGAAATTCTTTCGTTCGAAACCGGCCGTCCAGCCGAACTCGCCGACGGCGAGCCTTCGCTCGTTGTCGACGTCGAAGGCTATGAGGGGCCGCTCGATCTGTTGCTTGCGCTGGCACGGCAGCAGAAGGTTGATCTTGCGAAAATTTCGATCCTCGCGCTGGCGGATCAGTATCTGAAATTCATCGAGGCCGCGCGAAAGATCCGGCTTGAGCTTGCCGCAGACTATCTCGTGATGGCGGCATGGCTCGCCTTTCTCAAGTCGCGGCTGTTGCTGCCGGAACCGGCGACCGCCGAAGGGCCGAGCGCGGAAGAAATGGCAACAGCTCTCGCCAATCGGCTGCGCCGGCTGGAGGCCATTCGCGAGGGCTCAAACCGGCTGATGAATCGGCCGCAATTGCAGCGCGATATCTTTCCGCGCGGTTTTCCCGAGACCATCGCGGAAATTCGTCATCCCAAATACACGGCGACCTTGTTCGATCTGCTCACCGCTTACGCCGCGCAGCGTCAGCAGCGCGTGCTGGCATCGGTCCATCTGGCCAGGCGCACAGTGTGGTCGCTCAGCGAGGCGAGGGCCTCGCTGGAGCGGCTGATCGGCATGGCCGAAGAGTGGAGCCGGCTGGATGAATATCTCATCCACTATGTCGTCGATCCCTCGCAAAAGGCCACTGTGTTTGCCTCAAGCTTTGCCGCGGCGCTCGAACTCGTGCGGGAGGGTGAGGTCGAATTGCACCAGCAGGAGCCGTTTGCGCCGTTGTTTTTTCGAAAGCGTCCGCCGCAACCGGCGCCCGATTTATCGGCTGAGTGAGTAAGTGGAAGAAGGAGATTGTGCCATGGCAAGCCTGGCTGAAAAACGTATAGCCGATGCCGAGGAGCACGCCGACCACCCGCAAGCGCGGCCGGAGGAGCTAAGGTTGCTGGAAGCGCTTTTGTTTGCCTCCGCCGAGCCGCTCGACCAGGCGACGCTCGCCAAGCGGATGCCAGATGGCGTCGACATCAAGATCGCGCTCGCCCAGTTGCAGGCGGATTATGCCTCGCGCGGCGTCAATCTGGTTCGCATTGCCAACAAATGGACGTTCCGCACCGCCGGCGATCTGTCATGGCTGATGACGCGTGAGAGCACCGAAACGCGGCGGCTGTCGCGCGCGGCGATCGAGATGCTTGCCATCATCGCTTATCACCAGCCCGTCACCCGCGCGGAGATCGAAGAAATCCGTGGCGTGGTGACGTCGAAGGGAACGCTGGATGTACTGCTGGAGACCGGGTGGATCAGGCCGCGCGGCCGCCGCAAGACTCCCGGACGTCCTTTGACCTTCGGAACCACGGAAGCCTTTTTGTCGCAGTTCAGCCTGGAGGCGCTCGGCGACCTGCCGGGCCTCGAGGAACTGAAGGGCACTGGCCTCTTGGATTCGCGGTTGCCTTCCGGTTTCAATGTTCCAGCGCCTTCGGATGATCCAGCGTTGCGCGAGGATGAGGATCCGCTTGAGGCAGGTGATCTGGAACTGGCTTTGGCGCCGGCAGTCGAACCGGAATCCGGCCCGGAAAGCCAATAAAAGCCAATTTCGGGGCCACCGTGGGGTTCACCACGCAAGGTAGCGTGGCGTGTTAACGGTCAGCCGCATAACACGGATTTTACGCGGCTTAAGTCCTTGTTTTCGGCACCTCTTGAGCCTACTTTCGCTGAAGGATAAACCGGGACCGAAAGGCCCCGCGTTTCGCGCGTTTGGAGGATTTTATGATGGGCTTGAGCTTTCAACACATTCTGATCCTCTTGGTCGTTGTCCTGTTGCTGTTCGGGCGGAACAAGATTTCGGACCTCATGGGTGATTTCGCCAAAGGGATAAAGTCTTTCAAGAAGGGCTTGGCGGACGACGATGTTACGGCGGGAAATGCCGAGCCTCCGATAAAGTCCATTGATCATAATTCAACGCCGTCCAATGCGGCGCGGACGGATGTCGGCAGCAAGGCTGTCTGATCCGCCGGGAGTATCCCAAGCTGGCGCTTTTGGTCAGGAATCGGCCCGACCGGCAAGACCGCCGGAATAAAGACGCGGACGGCCTAGTCTCGGTGACGGAAGACCCTGGCCTCGCGTGAGCGGAAGTTTTCATGTTCGATATTGGTTGGAGTGAATTCGCCCTCATTGCCGTGGTCGCGCTGATTGCCATCGGCCCCAAGGAACTGCCCGGCGTTCTGCGTATGGTCGGGCAATGGGTAGGCAAGGCGCGCAAGATGGCCGCCGAATTCCAGGGCCAGTTTCAGGAAGCGATGCGCGAGGCCGAAATGGCCGACCTCAAGAAGAGCTTCGATGAGGTCAAGGAAGCCGCGAGCGGTTTTACGACCGGCAATTTGATGACCTCGCTTCAGAAGGACGTCAGCTCCGCTCTCGATGTCAGCGACAAACCTACCACGCCTTTGGAGACTGCCGTCTCTGAAACAATCTCACCGACCGGGGAATCCGTAAGTTCGGAAACTACGACTTCGCCGGCTGAAGTGCAGGCGTCGGAGCCTTTGGCAATTGCTCCCGTGACCGAGCCGCCTTCCGCAATACCCGATACCCATTCGGTCGCTGTCGAGGGCGAAGTCCCGCGGGATGCCAAAGCGTCATGAGCGCCGAGGATATTGAGGCCAGCAAAGCGCCGCTGATGGATCATTTGATCGAGCTGCGCTCGCGTCTGATCAAGGCGCTGCTCGGCTTCGGCGTTGCCTTCATTTTCTGTTTCTTCTTTGCCAAGCAAATCTACAACGTGCTGGTGTGGCCCTTTGTCTGGGTCGCGGGTCCGGAAAATTCGAAATTCATCTACACCGCACTTCTGGAATATTTCATTACCCAGTTGAAGCTCGCGCTGTTCGGCGCGGGCTTCATTTCGTTCCCTATTGTGGCCGCGCAGATCTATGCGTTCGTGGCGCCTGGCCTCTACAAACATGAACGCAAGGCCTTTTTGCCGTATTTGATCGCCACGCCGTTCTTTTTCGTGCTTGGCGCAATGCTGGTCTATTTTGTGGTGCTGCCGATGCTGGTGCGGTTTTCGCTCGGCATGCAGCAACTGGGCGGCCCGGAAACCGCGCAAATTCAGCTTCTGCCCAAGGTCGGCGAATTTCTGTCGCTGACGATGTCTTTGATCTTTGCCTTCGGCATCGCCTTTCAGTTGCCGGTGATCCTGACGCTGTTGGGGCGGATCGGCGTCATCACTTCCAAGCAATTGCGCGATAAACGGCGGTATTTCATGGTAGCCGCTTTTGCGATCGCCGCGGTCCTGACCCCGCCCGACGTACTCAGCCAGTGCTCGCTCGCGATCCCCTTGCTGGCGCTTTACGAAGGCTCGATCTGGGCTGTGCGTATTGTCGAAAAGAATGCCGCCGCAGCCGAGGCCAAAGCTGCCGCGACGCCGCCGGCCGCGAATCCGCCGCCACCCGATCCTACACCGGCGGAGTAGAATCCAGCCTAACTGCTCTCAAATACTGGATCACCCGCTTTCGCGGGTGATGACGGGTGTAGCCATAACGTTGTATGTCAACGTTTACGTTGACATTTAACGAAACGGCGATTCCCCCATGCACGACATAAAATGGATCCGCGATAACGCTGCCAGTTTCGACGCCGCCTTGAAACGACGTGGCCTCGAGC
The DNA here is from genome assembly GCA_049509335.1 of Bradyrhizobium sp. Classification (GTDB taxonomy): domain Bacteria; phylum Pseudomonadota; class Alphaproteobacteria; order Rhizobiales; family Xanthobacteraceae; genus Bradyrhizobium. The sequence continues at coordinate 14,904 of JBEKZZ010000014.1, forward strand.
CGCTGTCGGCCTCGTTGCTGGCGATCGACGAGAAGCGTCGCGCCGCGATCCTCAAGTCGGAGCAGGCGCAGGCACGGCGCAACGCGGCGTCAAAGGAAATTGGCGACGCGAAGAAAGCAAAGGACGAGGCACGCGCCGCGAGCCTGATGTCGGAGGTTGCCTCGCTCAAGACCACCATGCCAGAGCTGGAAGCAGCCACCAAAGCCACAGATGAAGAATTGGCCACTGCGCTCGCCGCGATCCCGAACTTGCCGCTCGATGAGGTCCCCGATGGCGTCAACGAACATGGCAACGTGCAGCACCATGTGTTCGGCGCTGTCCGCAACTACGCTTTTTCGCCTAAACCGCATGATGATCTCGGCGCCAGTCTTGGTCTGATGGACTTCGAGGCGGCGGCGAAATTGTCCGGCGCGCGGTTTGTCGTGTTGAAGAAGGGCCTGGCGCGGCTGGAGCGCGCGATCGGGCAGTTCATGCTCGACCTCCATACCAACGAGCATGGTTATGCTGAAATCAATCCGCCCTTGCTCGTGCGCAACGATGTGATGTTTGGCACCGGGCAATTGCCGAAATTCGAAGATGATCAGTTTTGGGCGATCAAGGGTGAATTGTTGACGGCCACGGGCGACGACGCCGGCTTTCTCAGGCTGAAGAACGAACGCCTTGGGCTTATTCCGACCGCCGAAGTATCGCTGACAAACCTTGTCCGCGAGTCCATCGTCGACGAGAAGGAATTACCGATGCGCTTGACCGCGCTGACGCCTTGCTTCCGTGCGGAGGCGGGCGCGGCGGGTCGCGACACCCGTGGCATGATCCGGCAGCACCAGTTCACCAAGGTTGAGTTGGTGTCGATCACGACGCCTGAAACTAGTAAGGACGAGCATGAGCGGATGCTTTCTTGCGCGGAGGAAGTGCTGCGCCGGCTCGACCTGCATTACCGGGTGATGACGCTGTGCGCCGGCGACATGGGTTTCTCGGCGCAAAAAACCTACGACATCGAAGTCTGGATGCCCGGGCAGGGAGAGGGCGGCGCTTTCCGTGAAATTTCAAGCTGCTCGGTTTGCGGCGACTTCCAGGCGCGGCGGATGGATGCGCGCTATCGCGCCAGTGACGGCAAGCCGCGCTTCGTGCACACCTTGAACGGCTCAGGCACAGCCGTCGGCCGCGCGTTGATCGCAGTCATGGAAACCTATCAGCAGGCCGATGGTTCTATTGCCGTGCCCGATGTGTTGCAGCCCTATATGGGCGGTGCCAAGGTCGTCTCGTCGGATCGCTAACGTCTCGATTGCCGAAGTTTCTGCCACACTATGCGATTTGTTTCGACGTGAGGCCGCGATGGCTGTTGCGAAGCCGGCGCACGCGAGTATCTTGGTTTTTTGATTGTGCCCAAGTGCATTTTGAAATGCATTTTGAAGCGCATTTTTTCGGAAACGGCGAAAGCCTATGGCCCTGCACCGCGACATTTACTGGGTGGGCAAACAATGGGCGGTAACAGGCCACGGCGTTCAGGCCTGCAATCAAAAACAGAAGGGCCAATTCTATATTGAGGCGTCACGGTTGTGGGAAGACGGCGTTCAGGACGCTGTGCGCGGCTTGAGCTGGGTCAATCTGGAAGATTTCGACAAGGCGATCACAGCCGCCCGCAAGTACTATCCCGAGCCGCCGCGAAAGGCGCCGCCACCCGTCCCGCCGGTTTTGCCGCCCATCCACATGGCGCCTGCGCCTGAACCTCAAGCGTCCAGGCTCGCCACGCCTAAATTCGATATGCCGAAATTCGATATGCGGTTCGAAGGAGTGCCGGCAAAGCTTCGGCCGGTATGGCGCATCCGCATCCGCGGCGACGGACGACCGAGCCAATAATCGAACCCGGTGCCATGGGCTGAAAGAAAATTTTTGCAACCAAAACAACAAGTTTTCTTTCGAACTACTGGTTTGCCTCTCCCTCGATAGCCGGATAAGACCACGCCTGCGGAAAACGATCGAAGAGGGCCGCTCGAGCGATGCGAATTTTATGCACCAATGACGACGGCATTCACGCGCCGGGCCTGAAGGTGGTCGAGGAGATCGCGCGGAAGTTGTCCGATGACGTCTGGGTGGTCGCGCCGGAATTGGATCAATCCGGCGTCTCGCACTCGCTGTCACTCAATGACCCGCTTCGTTTGCGCGAAATAGGTCCTCGCCATTTCGCTGTCCGGGGTACGCCGACCGACTGCGTCATCATGGGTGCGCGCCACATCCTCGGAGATAAGCGGCCGGATCTCGTGCTCTCGGGGGTCAACAAGGGACGCAACGTCGCCGAAGACGTCGTCTATTCCGGCACCATTGCAGGCGCACTCGAAGGCACCATCCTTGGCCTGCCGTCGTTTGCACTGTCGCAGGAATTCAGCCTGGAGACGCGCGACAAGCCGCTGTGGGAGACGGCCTTGCATTTCGGCCCATCAATCCTGCGCAAGGTGATCGATGCCGGCGTGCCAAAAGACACCGTGATCAACGTCAACTTTCCGGCGTGCACGGCGGATGAGGTGGCTGGCGTTCGCGTGACCCGGCAGGGCAAACGCAATTTGGGGTTCCTGAAAATCGACCAGCGCCGCGACGGCCGCGGCAATCCGTATTTCTGGATCGGCTTCGAGCGGCTGGCCAAGGTCGACGTTCCGGCCGAGGGAACGGATCTCTGGGCGCTGGCGTCGCGCTATGTTTCGGTGACGCCGCTACGGCTCGACCGCACCGACGAGGCATTTTCTGCCGCACTCGCATCGACGCTGAAGTAACGCCGACGCCGCAAGCGCGCAAAATCTTATCCCGCTTCAGGCCGCGGTGTGATTGAGCGTCTGATCGATCATGCGCGCCAAGGTTTCGATCTGGAAGGGTTTTTGCAAGGCTGGCCGGCTGCGGTATTCGGCCGGAAGCCCAGACGATCCATAGCCGGTCGCGAAGATGAACGGGCGGTTGCGGGCCGCAAGGACGTCCGCCACCGGCGAAATGACCTTGCCGTTGACGTTGACGTCGAGGATGGCCAGATCGAATTCAGCGGACTGCGCAAGCTTGAGGGCTTCGCCGATCTCCCCGGCCTCGGCGACAACGCTGTAGCCGAGTTCTTCCAGCATGTCGGCTACCATCATCCTGATCATGACCTCGTCTTCGACGAGGAATACCGATCCGCCTGACGTCCCTGCCGCACCCATCCTTGGAATCCCTGCAAATCTCGAAACAAAGCATCGCAAATATCGACATCGGGCGCAATCTCGACCTGTCCGGGTGCCCGGGGAACACGCAATTGAGATGATATGTTTCTTAGAATCGGAGTGTTTGTGGCATCAAAGGGTGGGGAAATCAGCTCTTCGCCGCTAGGCCAGATATTGGACCCAAATGCCCGGTTCCCAAAACCCGCCCCAGAAGATGATGTTTCAGCTCGGCCTGCGGCGGCGCGGGATCAGCGATCAGGCGGTGCTGCGCACAATGGAGGATGTGCCGCGCGAAATGTTTGTCGAGTTGGCCGACCGCGGCGACGCCTACCGGGACACGGCGCTCGGCATCGCTTGCGGGCAGACCATCAGCCAGCCCTTTGTCGTGGCCTACATGACCGAACAACTGAGTTTACAGAAATCCCATCAGGTGCTCGAGATAGGCACCGGCTCGGGTTATCAGGCGGCTATTTTGTCCAGGTTATCCGCCCACGTGCTGACGATCGAACGGTATCGAACCCTGGCGGAACGTGCCCGGGAGCGGCTTGCTCAACTCGGCTATGACAATATCGAGGTGATGCTGGGGGACGGCTTTGACGTCCCCGAAGGCGCCGGCAATTTCGACCGCATCATCGTGACGGCGGCGATGGAGCAAATTCCGGACGCACTTGCACAACGGCTCCAGCCGGAGGGTATTTTGATCGCGCCGGTCGGCCCGCTTCACGGTGTCCAGACCCTTGTCCGCATGGTCAGGACCGAAGCCGGATTCGAACGCAAACAGCTTGTCGATGTGCGCTTTGTGCCGGCGTTACCCGGTATCGCGCGGGAGCTGTAAACAGGCGGATCGGCTTTCCCGCCAACGTCTTAATCGCTGACCTTAAGCGGTTGTTTACTCGGTGCGTGTTTACTCAAAATATTGTTTTGTTGCGTACGAGTGAGTAACCATGTCCCGTGCCGTCGAGTTGCGTTGCTCGCGTCGCGTGCTGCATTTCGCGGTACTGGCGCTGATGTCGATCGGTTTTGCTGGTTGCAGCGCCGACATGTCGACACGTGTTGCCCAAGATCCCTTTGCCTCCCGGCCCGAAGCCACGGCGTCGGTGCCGACGTCGCAGGTTGAACGCCGCGATCTTCCGCAATACGCGCGGCCCCAGCCGCAATACCAGTCCCAGAATGTCCCGCCGGCGATCTCGCCGCCGCAGTCCTATCCCCCGGCAAGCTCGGGCGTTTCTGGAGGCGGTCGTGGAATTGGGTCCTATACGCCTCCGGCCCATCCAATTGAAACGACCGGCAGCGTTCCGCATTCTGTTGCGGCTGTGCATCCCCAGGGCACGACCATCATTGTCGGCACCAGCGACACGCTCGAGATTTTAGCGCGCCGCTACAACGTGACGCCTGCCGCTATCCTTCAAGCCAACGGTTACAAGGGGCCGCGCGTCCTTTCGCCGGGACAGCAGCTGATCATTCCGCGTCCAGCAGCGGTAGCCGCCGCTCCCGCGATGTCGGCACCCGCCAGCAAGCCGGTCATGACCGCTGTGGCCGCGCCATCCGTCCATGTCGTCAACCACGGCGACACGCTGATGAGCATCGCGCGCCGCAACCACATCTCCGCGGGCGAACTCGCCAGGGCCAATGGCCTGGATGCGGGTGCGAAGCTCAAGATCGGCATGAAGCTTAACGTGCCGGTGAAGGCATCCGCCGCCAACGCTCCAGTAGTGCAAGCAGCGACGGCCCCGGTGCCGCCCGCGACCAAAATGGCCGCCGTTGCGCCCGATCCCCAGCAAAAGGCGCGGTTGGCGCAAACGACGAGTGTCGAGGAAGCCCAGGCTGTTGAAGCTCCCGTGAAGAGCGGCGAGGCGACCGGTGCCTTGCCAACCTTCCGCTGGCCGGTCCGGGGCAAGGTGATCGCGGGCTACGGCGCCAAGACCAACGGCAAAGCCAATGACGGCATCAACCTCGCGGTGCCGGAAGGCACGCCGGTGAAGGCGGCCGAAGACGGCATCGTCACTTACTCCGGAAATGAGCTGAAGAATTACGGCAACCTCGTGCTCGTGCACCATTCAAACGGCTACGTCACGGCCTATGCCCACGCCAGCGAACTTCTGGTGAAGCGTGGCGACACCATCAAGCGCGGCCAGGTCATCGCCAAGTCGGGACAATCAGGCGATGTCGGTTCGCCTCAGCTTCACTTTGAAATCCGCCGGGGTACGGCGCCGCTCGATCCGCTCCAGTTCCTCAACGGAGCTTGATCCGTACCCCCAGCCGGCCTGCCAGTTCCTGTGTGAACTGCCAGGCCACACGGCCTGAGCGGGAGCCGCGCGTGGTCGACCATTCCAGGGCCTCGCGTTCAAGCTCCTCTTCGTCGAATTTGATGCCGAAATGGCTGCAATAGCCTTTCACCATGGCCAGGTATTCATCCTGGCTGCAGCGGTGGAAGCCGAGCCAGAGGCCGAAGCGATCCGATAGCGAAACCTTTTCTTCGACCGCTTCGCCGGGATTGATTGCGGTGGAGCGTTCGTTCTCGATCATCTCCCGTGCCAGCAGATGCCTGCGGTTGGAGGTGGCATAGAGGATCACGTTGTCGGGACGGCCCTCGATGCCGCCCTCCAGCACGGCCTTCAGCGACTTGTAGGAAGCGTCATTGCCGTCGAAGGAAAGATCGTCGCAGAACACGATGACGTGGAACGGGGCGTTGCGCAGGATGTCCATCAGCGCCGGCAAGGTCTCGATATCCTCGCGATGAATCTCGATCAGTTTCAACCGCTCTGCCGGCTTGCGATCGCGGTTGATGCTCGCATGAGCCGCTTTCACCAATGAGGATTTGCCCATGCCCCGCGCGCCCCATAACAGCGCATTGTTGGCAGGAAGGCGGTTGGCGAAACGTTCGGTATTCTCGATCAGGATATCGCGCATCCGGTCGATGCCCTTGAGCAGGCCGATATCCACGCGGCTCACATGCGGGACAGGCGCAAGCCGTCCGTCGGGATGCCAGATAAAGGCATCGGCGTGATGCAGGGCGTCGCCACCGCCCGACGCAGGCGCGCCTGCCGCAAGGTTGGCCGCGATGGTTTCGAGGGCTAGCGCAATTCGCTCCGCCGTGTCCTGCCCTGAGGATAGGTCAGCGCGTTTGGTGGCCGATCGCGGAGCGGTCGGCCGGTTGGCCTTCCGAGCGGGACGCGGGTTTTTTTTCGCTGGCTTTTTCGGCATCTTTGGCCTTTCTGACGGCGAACCCTTAACGGGCCTTGCGGGGGCTCGCAAGCGGCCCAAATGAGGGGGGTGTGAGGGGGCTTGCGGCGTTGCAATTGGGCCGCTGGCCGCTATAGTCCGCGCGAAATTTGCCCCGGATCGGCCAAGCGCCAGGCGTGCGCTTTGCGGTCACCACCTTCCAAGGATTGAACGAATGCTGTTTACCCCAGCGTATGCGCAGGCCGCAGCCGGCGGCGATCCCAATAACCTTTTGACATCCCTTCTGCTGCCGATGTCGTTGGTCTTCGTCATCTTCTATTTCCTGCTTCTGAGGCCCCAGCAGAAGAAGGTGAAAGATCACGCGGAACTCGTGAAGAACATCCGCCGCGGCGACACCGTCGTCACGACCGGCGGCCTTGTCGGCAAGGTCACCAAGGTCGTGGACGATGATCAGATCGAGTTCGAAATCTCCGACGGCGTTCGCGTCCGCCAGATGCGGCAGATGATCTCAGGCGTTCGCGCCAAGGGAGAGCCGGCCAAGGAGAAGGGCGATCTCGGCAAAGACGAGACAGCCGCGGGCTGATATATCGGGCACGCCTTCTCTCTGGATCTGACGAGTCAACTCAATGCTGTATTTCACACGCTGGAAGGCGCTGGCGATTATCCTGACCGCGCTCGTGGTGTGCCTGTGTGCCGTGCCGAATTTTTTTCCCGAGTCCCGGGTAAAGACCTGGCCGCTTTGGGCGCAGCGCCATCTGGTCCTCGGTCTCGACCTGCAAGGCGGCTCGTATCTGCTGCTCGAAGTCGATTCTAATTATGTCAAGAAAGAGAAGCTCGATCAGATCCGGGACGATGCCCGTCGCGTGCTGCGCGAAGCGAGGATCGTCTATACCGGGCTTAACGTGCGCAACGACGCGGTCGAAGTGCACATCACCAAGGATACCGATCAGCAGGCGGCCTTAAGCAAGTTGCGTGATCTGTCGCAACCGCTCGGCGGCCTGCTCGGCTCCAACGGCCAGCGCAGCCTGGAAGTGGCCGACGCCGGCAATGGCACGGTCCGCCTGACAGTGCCGCAGGCGGCGATTACTGACCGGATCCGCCAGACCATCGAACAATCGATCCAGATCGTGGAAAAACGCGTCAACGAACTCGGCACCGTGGAGCCGGTGATTCAACGTCAGGGGACCGATCGCATTCTGGTGCAGGTGCCGGGTTTGCAGGACCCCACGCGTCTGAAGGAACTGCTCGGCAAGACCGCCAAAATGGAATTCCGCATGGTCGATGAGGCCGTGCCGCCGGATGCGGCCGTGCAGGGAAGGATACCGCCGGAAGATGAACTCTTGTCGGAGGTGACGGGGCAGAAGCTCGTCATCAAGAAGCAGGTACTGGTTTCCGGCGGTGATTTGAGCGACGCGCAGACATCGTTCGATCAACGCACGAGCGAACCCGTTGTGAGTTTCAAATTCAATTCGTCCGGGGCGCGAAAGTTTGCGCAAGCCACGACCGAAAATGTCGGGCAGCGCTTTGCAATCGTGCTGGATAACCAGGTGATCTCGGCGCCCGTCATCCGCGAGCCGATCATCGGTGGGCAAGGCCAGATCTCCGGCAGCTTTACCGTTCAGTCTGCGAACGATCTTGCGATCCTGTTGCGCGCCGGCGCGCTGCCGGCGCCGCTGACAGTCATAGAAGAGCGCACGGTCGGTCCGGGTCTTGGTCAGGACTCGATCGAAAAGGGCGAATTGGCCGCCTATGTCGGCTCGATCCTGGTTGTCGTCTTCATGCTGGTGACTTATCGGCTCTTTGGCGTATTCGCCAACATCGCCGTGGCCATCAATGTCGCCATGATCTTTGGTCTCTTGTCGCTGCTCAACGCCACGCTGACCTTGCCGGGCATTGCCGGCATCGTGCTGACCGTCGGTATTGCGGTCGACTCCAACGTGCTGATCTATGAGCGCATCCGCGAGGAATTGCGTGGCGGACGCACCGCGATTGCGGCGATCGACGCCGGCTTCAAGAGGGCGTTGGCGACCATTCTCGATTCGAATATCACCACCTTCATCGCCGCTGCGGTGCTGTTCATGATCGGCACCGGTCCGGTGCGCGGCTTCGCCGTGACGCTTGGCATCGGTATCATCACCACGGTGTTCACCGCCTTCACTCTTACTCGCCTGATTGTGGCGTGGTGGGTGCAGTGGAAGCGGCCGAAAATCGTGCCGATTTGAAAGTCCGGAGCCGGCTGTGACCACTACTCAATTCGTTCTCATCGCTCTCGGCGTCCTGATTGCCGTGCTGACTTTGGTCAGCGCGCTCGGCTTGCTGCCGTCGCTGCGCATCGTTCCCGACGACACGCATTTCGACTTCACCCAGTTTCGCCGCATCTCGTTCCCGATCTCGGCGACGCTCTCGATTGTTGCGATCGTGCTCTTCTTCACGCATGGGCTGAATTTCGGCATCGACTTCAAGGGTGGCACGTTGATGGAAGTGCGGGCGAAGTCTGGCACGGCGGATATTGCGTCGATGCGCGCCGCGTTGAACGGGCTTGGCCTTGGCGACGTTCAGTTGCAGCAGTTCGGCGGTCCCGAGGAGGCCTTGATCCGGGTTGCCGAACAGCCCGGCGGCGACCAGGCGCAACAGGAAGCCGTTCAGAAAGTGCGTGGAGCCCTCGGCGATTCCGTGGAATACCGCCGCGTTGAGGTGGTGGGTCCGCGTGTGTCCGGCGAACTTCTTGGCTGGGGTATGGCGGGCCTGATGCTCGCGATCGGCGCCATCCTGATCTATCTCTGGTTCCGGTTTGAATGGCAGTTCGCACTCGGCGCCATGATCGCCAACGTCCACGACATCGTGCTCACGATTGGCTTCATGTCGATCTCGCAGGTCGACTTCGACCTCACCAGTATCGCCGCATTGCTGACCATTCTGGGTTACTCCTTGAACGATACCGTCGTCATTTATGACCGCATCCGCGAAATGCTCCGCCGCTATAAAAAGATGCCGATGCCGGAGCTGCTCAACGAGTCCATCAATTCAACACTGTCGCGTTCCATCATCACCCACGTCACGGTCACGCTGGCGCTCCTGGCGCTGCTGTTGTTCGGTGGCAATGCGATCCACAGTTTCACGGCCGTGATGATGTTCGGCGTGGTGCTGGTCGGCACCTATACGTCGATCTTCATCGCCGCGCCGATCCTGATCTATCTTGGCGTCGGCACCAACCGCACTGACGCGCCGGATATGCCCACGAAGAAGTGACGCGGGCATGATCCCGACCCGAAGGCCCGCGTTTGCGTCAAGTGGAGACCGGTTTTCGGACAAGATCATGCCTGAACAAGCCAATGACCGCTCGGATATGCTGCATCTTCCGAGGTCAGCGCCGATCGACGCTTACGGAAAAGGCGGCTTCGCCTTCGCCGATATGTCGCATCGGGGTTCGCTCCTGTGCCTGCCGGACGCGATCTGGGCCTGGCCGGTGACGAAAGCAGCCGAGATCGACGAATACTCGCTTTCGCGCGTGTTTGCCGCCGCAAACGGTATCGATACCTTGCTTGTCGGCACCGGCATGGATGTCTGGGTTGCACCTCGTCGGTTACGGGAGGCGTTGCGCGCCGTTCACATCGGACTCGATTTTATGCAAACGGGGCCGGCCATCCGTACCTACAACGTCATGATCGGCGAGCGGCGGCGCGTCGCCGCGGCGCTGATCGCGGTGCCATGAACGCTGCCGGCGACGACAGAAGCGCGGCCGGCCATTGTGCCGAACTCGTCCGCGCGCACGACTTCAGCCGCTATGCGTCCACTCTGTTCGTATCGGCGCCGGAGCGGAGAGCGCTGCTGGCGCTGTATGCCTTCAATGTTGAGATCTGCCGGGTCCACACCCAGGTGAGCCAGCCTCTCCCGGGCGAGATAAGGCTGCAATGGTGGCAGGACGTGCTCGCGGGGCAGGGCCATGGTGGCGTCGAAGGCAATCCCATTGCTGCCGAACTGCTGTTGGCGATCCGCAGCTACCGCCTGCCGGTCGAGCGGTTCTCACGCCTGATCGAGGAGCATCAGTTTGATCTTTACAACGATCCGATGCCGACCATGGCGGCTCTCGAGGGCTATATCAACGATACGTCGTCTGCCCTGTTTTCGCTGGCCGCGGCGGTAATGGGACCGCCATCCAGCGAGGTCGAGCATCTGGCGCGCCATGCGGGACTGGCGCAGGGTCTGGTTCAGGTGATAGCTTCGCTGCCGCTCGATGCCGCGCAGCGCCGGCTCTTTGTGCCGCAACAGGTGTTCACGAAGCACGGCTGCGACCCCGAAGACGTATTCGCGGGTAAGCAAACGCCGGGGCTGCGCGACGCATTGGACGACGTTATCGGCGAGGCGCGGGCGCATTTCGACGCGGCCTATGCGCTGCTGACGTCGGTAACGTCGGAGGTTCGACCGGCTTTTCTGACATTGGCGCAGGTCAGGCGCGACCTTGCTTCACTGGCGCGAGCCGACAATGATCCCTTTGTCGTGCGGCCGCCGTCGCGGTTGAAGACGCTGTGGGTGCTATGGCGCGCGTCGCGCTCGCGCGCTTTCGTCTTCTGATCGGTTCAAATCCGTTGAATCGAAGTTGAAGCGGTCCTGGAAATTTTTCCTTGTATCGAAGATATCTTTCAAAAAAGCGCGGTCGGGTTCGCTCGTTACCATAGTCTCGATCAGATCGAGTTGATTGGTCGCAACCAATTGCAGCAGTCCAATTCTAGGCTTTCCGCTGGCGTCGCGCGGCAACGCTTTGACGATCTGGATGTGCTCTGGCGGTTTTGGGCCGCCGGCCGTGGCCAATTCGCCCCGCAACTCGGTCTCCAGCGCTGTCCGATCGGATTCGACGAAGGCATAAAGGCCAACGCCGGCGCGACGGTCGGGGAAGGCGACGATGGCGGCATCGCGCACGGCCGGATTTCTCCTGATTTCCTGCACGAGCACTGGCGCGTCGTTGACGAGACGCCGGCCGCCACCTTCGCGATCGGTAAAATTGAACAGGCCGCGCGTGACGGCTTTATAAACTTTCTTGCCGGTCGCCAGCCATACCCTGGCAACCAGAGACTTGCGGGCGATGATCTTGCGTTCCTTCGGCGTCAGCGCCGCGGGCGTGTAGCTGCGCTTGAGCTTTAAAAGATGCCGAAGATCTTCATAGGCAGCGATGCGAAACAGCCGGCTGCGCTTTCGAAAGCATGCCGCCAACTGGAAGTCGGTCATATAAGCACTGCCGTCACGCCCGACCAGCCAGTTCTGTTCCTTGGCAAGGTCGTTGTGGCAGACGCCGGCGCGATGCAGACGTCGCAACGCTTGTTTGGCGGAACGAAAGTAAGCGACGTCGCCAGCCGGCTTGACCAGATGCATCGCCACGCCGTCGATGAAACCGCGCACCAGCGCCTGCCGGCCGGCCCACAGCAATTCTGGTCCGACATGGAGGTCACGCGCCACCGCCAACGCATGCCGCTCGCGCCGGAATAAATGACGCGCGACCAGGTACGACCACCACGGCACCTGGTCGATCCGGCGCAGAATCGCGTCGACCTCGCCGTTCGGCGTGCGAAAGCGTCCGCGCTCGATGGACGAAAACACGTCGCGTTTGAGCAGGACGCCTTCGATCCATTGCGCCGACAAAATCTCAGCGTCGTCCTTTGGCAAACTCATGAGACGCTCACGCCGCTGCGGCCAGCCGCAAGTGATCGGCAATCCAGCGATCGATCTCCGCCAGCGCCCGCGCGCTGAGGGCCTGGCGCTTGGCAATCGCCTTTTCGTTGCCGCGCAGCCGCGTTCCGTCCGGCTTTCGTGTCGGCGGGTTCGCGAGTGGCGGAAACAATCCAAAATTGATGTTCATCGGCTGGAACGAGCGGGGGCCGTTGTCGATCGTTTCCAGATGACCGCCAGTGATATGTCCGAGCAGAGAGCCGAGCGCCGTCGTCGGGGGCGGCGACGGTAACGCACGGCCATGTGCGTCGGCTGCTGCCGAGAGTCCGGCGATCAGGCCGATGCTGGCCGACTCGACGTAACCCTCGCAGCCGGTCATTTGCCCGGCGAAGCGCAATCGAGGCGCCGCCCGCAGCCGCAGCTGCGAGTCCAACAGCTTTGGCGAATTCAGGAACGTATTGCGGTGCAGGCCACCGAGGCGTGCGAACTCGGCATTTTCAAGTCCTGGAATCATTCGGAAGATGCGTTGCTGCTCGCCGTACTTCAGCTTGGTCTGGAAGCCTACCATGTTGTAGAGCGTGCCGAGTTTGTTGTCCTGGCGCAGCTGCACGATGGCATAGGCTTTCACGGTAGGGTCATGCGGGTTCGTCAACCCGACTGGCTTCATCGGGCCATGGCGCAACGTCTCCGGGCCGCGCTCAGCCATGACTTCAATCGGAAGGCACCCGTCGAAATAGGGCGTGTTGGTTTCCCATTCTTTGAAATCGGTCTTTTCGCCAGCGATCAATGCGGCGACGAAATCTTCGTATTGCATCTTCGTCATCGGGCAGTTGATGTAATCGGCCCCCGTGCCACCAGGACCGACCTTGTCATAGCGCGACTGAAACCACGCCTTCGACATGTCGATGCTGTCACGATGCACGATTGGCGCGATCGCATCGAAAAACGCCAGCGCCTTCTCGTCCGTCAGTCCGCGGATGGCATCGGCCAGCGGCGCCGAGGTGAGGGGGCCGGTCGCGATAACGACGTTGCCCCAGTCGGCGGGCGGTAGTCCATCGACTTCGCCGCGTTTAAGCTCGATCAGCGGGTGATCCTCCAGCGCCCTGGTGACCGCGGCCGAAAAGCCGTCGCGATCGACCGCGAGCGCCCCGCCAGCCGGGACCTGGTTGGCGTCAGCGGCCCGCATGATCAGCGATCCGAGCTGGCGCATTTCGGCGTGGAGCAGTCCCACCGCATTGTTGGCGGCGTCGTCGGAACGAAACGAATTTGAACAGACAAGTTCGGCAAAGCCGTCCGTTCGATGGGCCTCCGTCATCCGGTCAGGTCGCATCTCATGAAGAATGACGCGAACACCCGCGTTGGCAGCCTGCCAGGCGGCTTCCGAGCCGGCGAGACCACCGCCGATCACGTGAATAGGTTCCAATGGAAGAGCGCTTGTCATACGGCACAGGTAGCGCGTTTCACGCGGGAGTGGAATGCGCGCGTCGGCTACAAACGACAACGCCCGCCATCGGCGGGCGCTCCATCTTCAGCGGTTCGATATTTCAGCTGTTGTAATTACCGGCTGCAACGCGCGGAATGTCCGAGCGATCGAGTCCAATATCAGCCAGTTCCCGATCGCTGAGCGAGGACAGCTCAGCGACATTGCGCTGATAGTCGCGGAAAGCCTGGATCATTCGGATGAGCGAGAGCAGCATGGGGTAGTCTCCTTGAATTCTTGATTCAGTCCTTAGTTAAAGCTGAATCGCTGAACCCAATATAGATCTCGATATTGCAGTGCAGAACCCTAAATGCTGCGATGCAGCTAATCAACCAGTGCATGGCTTCTCAAGAATTGACTAACTATTCGGCTTAGGTTGTCCAAAAGGTCCTCAGGTCCAGTTGCGGCTAGAAAACGGTTCTTTTTGAGCCATTTATCCCGAGCTGCGCAAGCCGAATGTGGGCTTTTCGAAGTAGAACTGCTTTCAGCGCCTCGAGATTCCGCGCGTTTAAGCATACCTCATGACGATACAAAGAAGTGAATAGATAATCACTTTATATCGCAGCGCTTATGGCGCGTGGGCAAGCTGCGTGGCGAAGGAGGCAACCGTCCGGGAATAGACGTCACTCTTGTTCCACTCCTGGAGGACAGGGAAGTTGGGGCTTCCCGGTTGCCAATCCTTGCCCTTTTGCCAACCGTGGCTCGCCAGGAAGTTGGCGGTGGAGGCAAGAACATCAGGAGCGCTGCGCAGCAGGTCGCGCTTGCCGTTGGCGTCGAAGTCGACAGCGTATTTGACGTAGTTCGACGGCATGAACTGGGTCTGGCCGATTTCGCCGGCCCACGCGCCGTGCATGTCTGCTGCACTCATGTCACCGCGATCGATGATGCGGAGCGCATCCAGCAGTTCGCCCCGGAACAGCTCCGCGCGGCGGCAATCATAGGCCAGCGTCGCCAGCGATCTGAGGGTCGGAAACTTGCCGATATTGACGCCGAAATCAGTCTCGAGTCCCCAGATCGCAACCAACACCTCGCCGGGCACGCCATAGGTATCTTCGACCCTCGACAGTACCGAGCCGTATTGCTTCAGCATGTTTGAGCCGCGGGTCAGCCGCGGCGGCACCATGCGTCCGGAAAACTGCTCGAAGGTTTGATCGAAGACCTTTTGGGAATGATCACGGGAAAGCACGCTCTGATCGAGCGTTATGCCGTTAAGGCTTGAGGCGATCGTCGCCTGCGAAATCCCTTTCGAGGCGGCCTCGGCCTTAAACTCATCCAACCAGCTCTGGAAGTTACCGGCACCACACGGCACCGCGGCTTGCGCCCCAGTCGCCGATATAGCCATGCCCAGGCCCACCGCAAGGACGCAACCGAAAAACCACCGATGTCGCAACCGAATCGCCTTCCGCGCTGAGGAACAGGTACGCGATATGTCGGGCGCAACCGCGGCCAAAACAAGGCTTACGCTGCGTTGCGATGGAGCTATCTAGCAAACTGCCGGTGGATCGTCACCGGCAGTTTGATTGTTTCTGTTTATGCGCCGTTCTTACGCCGCCAGGGAAACAGGTTGGCGGGAAAATCCGCAGCCGGACGCTTTTCGCGCGACGGACGCGGCGGAGCGGGGCGTTGGAAGGGATCCGGCGCGATCACCTTGCGATAAAGATGCCAGGTGGCGTGACCCAGCAGCGGGATCACGACCGCGAGACCGAGAAAGAACGGGATCGATCCTGCCACCAGTAATGCGGCAACGATCAGGCCCCAGGCCGCCATGGCAGCCGGGTTGGCTGCAACGACGCGAAGCGACGTCACCATAGCCTCTCCCGCACTGGCGTGACGATCGAGCATCAACGGGAAGGAAACCACGCTGACGCACAGCGCCACCAGCGCAAACACGAAGCCGACGCCGCAGCCAACCACGATCAGCCACCAGCCCTCCGGCGTCGTCAACACGCGCCGTGCGAAATCAGGAACCTCGGCGGCGGATCCGTACCCGAACGCATCGACGTAAATCGCTTGCGCAGTTACAATCCAGGTCGCGAACAACACATAGAGCAACAGGCCCAGTAACTGTATGGAGCCGAATGACGGCGAACGAAACACGTCAATGGCGTCCCAGGCCGTGGCTTCCTCGCCCTTCTCGCGGCGGCGGCTGAGTTCATAAAGCGGGAGCGCAGCAAGTGGACCCAACAGAGCGAAGCCTGCGGCGAGCGGGAACAACAGCGGCAAGATGGAATAGCCGAGCGTGGTTCGGGCGAGCACAAGGCCGAGCACCGGATAGATCACGCACAAAATGACGGCGTGGGTTGGTACCGCCTTGAAATCCTCCCAGCCGAGCCGCAACGCGTCGTGCAGATCGGACAGGCCGATCCGGCGAATGATGGGACCTGCAGTATCTTGAGCTGGCTGAGCCAGCGGTGGCGCATTGCCTGAGTATATGTCGGCCATGGTCGCACTCTCCCTTGAGGCGGCGGTCCGCGTTGGCGCCGAAAAAAGAAGACGCACGAGACCGTCCGCGCGATAGATCACGATCAGGCCAGACGCGAAGACAGGGAACCCGGAACTGGCCGTGTCGCGAACTCAACCCTGATCCTACTCTGATTTGCTTGCGTTGTCTCTCACGCTAAGGTGACGCCGGCAGGTGAAGTCCGCGCACGGGTATTCGCTTAATTTGAATGGCTTTGCAGCAGCTTCGCGGTGCAACAGAGCGCGCTTCGTGATGCATTCCGGTTGCATCTCGCGTGTCAATCCGCCGTCATTGCCGCGTAGTTTAGTCAAATCGCCGCGGCCATCCTGCATTGGCAAGGTCTGCCGGGCAGACTAAGCTTTCGTTGGTCCGGTCTGGGTGCTGCCGGAATCGAGAATAACGTGTTCACGTCTTCACAAAATCCAGGATTCATCAGGAGCAAGCGATGAGTATTTTCGGAAAAATCATGAGCGCGATCTTCGGCACCTCCGCAAGCGCAACCCCCGCAAGCGGCGGCGCAGCTGCACCGGCATCAGGCGGAGCTGCGACATCGGGCAGCGCATCGGCCGCGCCGGCGCAAACTGTCGAAGTCGCGGCGATCCTGGACAAGGCGGTCGCAGCGCAGAAGGAGAAGCTGGAATGGCGCACTTCCATCGTCGACCTGATGAAGGCGCTCAACATCGATTCCAGCTTGAGCGCGCGCAAGGAGCTCGCCCACGAACTCGGCTATACCGGCGACGCCAACGATTCTGCATCCATGAACATCTGGCTGCACAAGCAGATGATGGCCAAGCTTGCCGCGAACGGTGGAAAGTTGCCCGCTGACGTGAAGTGGTGATCTGATTTTCATAGGCTGCTTTTTCATATGGTGAAGGCCCGCGATTTCGCGGGCCTTTTTCATGCCTTCGTTGCAATCGCGATGTCTTGCCGATCCGGGGGGCGGGCGGTAGATAGCTCCGCAACACCAACAAGAATTCGGAGCACGCGCATGGAAACCGTCGATCGCAGGACCCTTCTGGCCACCGGTGCGCTGGCGCTGGCGGGAACGGCTGCCGCGAGCGGTTCGGCTGAGGCTCAAGCGGGTGCGAAACCGATCTTCGAGGTGCCGGCCGTCACCATCCCGATTGCCGGCGAGAGGGACGTGTTTCCGGTTCGCCGCATCTATTGCATCGGACGTAACTACGCCGCGCACGC
The DNA here is from genome assembly GCA_049509335.1 of Bradyrhizobium sp. Taxonomy (GTDB): domain Bacteria; phylum Pseudomonadota; class Alphaproteobacteria; order Rhizobiales; family Xanthobacteraceae; genus Bradyrhizobium. Next base: position 32,062 of record JBEKZZ010000014.1, read on the forward strand.
GCTGGAACGCGGCTCTGACCCGACGCGAGAGCCGCCGTTCTTCTTCCAGAAGCCGACCGATGCGATCCAGGTTGTCGCTCCCGGCACGGTCGTGGATCACCCTTATCCCTCGCTCACCAGGAATTATCACCACGAGGTTGAACTGGTGGCCGCATTGAAATCCGGCGGCGCCAATATCCCGGCCGACAAGGCGCTCGATCATGTCTACGGTTACGCGCTTGGTCTCGACATGACACGGCGCGACTTGCAGAACGGCATGGCGGCGGAGAAGAAGCCGTGGGAGATCGGCAAGAGTTTCGATCATGCCGCCGTGATCGGGCCGATCCATCCCGTCAGCAAGACCGGGCATTTCACCAAGGGCGCGATCTCGCTTGCGATCAACGGCAATGTCCGCCAGGCCTCGGACCTCGACAAGATGATCTGGAGCGTCGCCGAGCAGATCGCGAAGCTCTCGGAAGCCTTCGAGCTGAAGGCCGGCGACATCATCTATTCCGGCACGCCCGAGAACGTCGGCCCCGTGGTCAAGGGCGACGTGCTGCTCTGCAAGCTCGACGGCTTGCCGGACATGTCGATCCGGATCGTGTGAGCTAGCCCACCATGTCAGCATATTCCGGGTGCTTGCTCAGGTAATCGACGACGAAGCCGCAAGCCCCGATCACCTTGCGGCCGTCGGCGCGGATCAGCGCGAGTGCGCCTTCGACCAGTTGTGAGGCGATGCCATGGCCCCGCAAGGCGGGCGGGGTCTCGGTGTGGGTGATGATCACGGCCGACGGCGCAAGTCGGTAATTGGCGAAGGCGATGCCGCCATCCACATCAAGCTCAAAACGGCGTTGCGCCTTGTTGTCGCGAACCAATGCCATGCAAGAGACTCTAGCGTTTCAGGAGATCGGCATATTCGGGATTCTTGTCGATATAGGCTTTGACGAACGGGCATTGCGGAATGACCTTCAAGCCGTCGGCCCGCACCTGATCGAGTGCGCCCTTTACCAGCTGCGAACCGACACCTTTGCCGCCGAGTTCCTTCGGGACGTCGGTATGAATGAAGGTGATCACGCCGTCTGACACCTTATAATAGGTCGCGGCGAGATGGCCGTCGACCACGAGTTCGTAGCGATGTTGCGCAGGGTTGTTGACCACCTCAGCCATGAAAAGTTCGTTTCTTTTGTTTACAGATTTGTTCTGCCTAGATTATCAAGCCGGGCCGATCCCGACCACCATTTAAGGATAATCCCATGAAACTTGTTCTCTCGCTTCTCGGCGTTGTCTTGCTCATCGTTGCCGCGGTCTATTTCCTGATGCCGGCGGATCAATTGCCGGGCTTTATGCCGGGACATGATGCCGGCGTGATGCGTGTTCATGCCAAGCATGGCATCGTGGCTGGCGTTGCCGGCGTCGTGTTGCTGGTGGCGGGATGGTGGATGGGCCGCCGGTGAGGACCTGCGCTGCTGCCGATCTTTCTACAAAATCAATTCAGTGAGATTCCCATCTCGCCGTAGCTGTCGGCGGTAGCGGGCCTTTCCCGTGTGTCCCTTGGGTAACCGCTACTGGCGGCCCTCGCTCAACATGCGGAGTGAGGGCCGCTCACCCGATGGCATGACGGCGCGATCTCGCGGCATAAAACGCCCGAGTTCTACAAACCCTCCGAATTAAGAGGGCGCAGGGAAAGCCGGGTGCCCAATGCACCCGCAGCTCCGCGTGCAAAAATAGAAAGCACGCGAATAAGTCCACTACAGGTTCACCGGGAGTCCCCGGCTTTCCCTGCGCAATGGTTTTAACGGCTTCCTTCGTGATCTCCTCGGTGAGCCGGGCTTTCTTGCCACCGTCGCCAGCGCGATGCAACGCATCGCCGCTCGCTTGACCTCAGCGTCGGGAGGTCAGAACCACACGACTTCGCCGTCCGCGTGCCCATCACTCGTCAGTTGACAGGCTCGTGTCCATTGCATCCCGCGCTCAACGTTCGTGACGATCGCGATACGCCCCTCTCATGAGCGCGAGACGGTTGTGATTCTGCCCTTGATTTGCGCATTCGATCAACGCCGCGACCTGCGGCAGATTGGCACGACGGGCAAATCACGTGACGTAGCCTTCAAGTTGTCAATTCACATTTGCTGAATTTTGAATCGAAGAGCGCGCGTCCACGATGGCCGTTTCGGCGCCGCAACCGTTTCCCTATTTCGACTCAATTTCGCCCGCCGACTCACCTCAGTCTGCAAACAGCGAGAACAGGGGCGATTCGCGCGCGATGGTCTACCGCGCCCCGCCATTGAATTTGGGCGAGCTGTCGTCATGGATGCCGTTGCGCTACCGAAACCAAAGCCCATGCGCATGCGAGGGCGGTCCTATGTCGCGTTCGTGTTTTCGCCTGTTGTGCCGATCATCGATTGGCTTGAGGAAGTGGACGCTACGCTCCGCCAGTCGCCGGGTTTTTTCGCCGGCAAGCCGGTGGTGCTCGATCTCTCCGCGGTCGATCTGAGCCAGAACGCGATTGCACAGCTTGTGGCGAGCTTTGAGCAGCGAAATCTTCGTATTCTCGGCATTGAGGGCGTGGATGCGGCGCGCCTCACCGCGAGCATGCCGCCTTTGCTGATGGGCGGCCGCCACTGCGTCATTCCGAACAATGAACCGAAGAAGGTCGAAGCCAAACCGAAGCCGGCGTCGCTGCTGCTCGATAGCCAGATACGTTCCGGCCAGTCGGTTGTTTTTCCTGATGGCGACATCACGATCGTGGGGTCGGTCAGTTCGGGCGCCGAAATCGTCGCAGGCGGCTCCATCCACGTTTACGGAACGCTGCGCGGCCGGGCGATGGCCGGCATCAACGGCAATTTGGCCGCGCGCATCTACTGCCAGAAAATCGAGGCCGAGCTTCTGGCCATCGATGGTTACTACCGGACTGCCGAACAGATCGATGCCGCCTCGTATGACGGACCAATGCAGGTCTGGCTCCAAGGTGACGTCGTGCAGATTACACCACTCAATTAGTTGTTTTGGGAGAGAACGAGAATGGCCAAAGTCGTTGTTGTAACGTCAGGCAAAGGCGGCGTCGGCAAGACAACTTCGACCGCCGCACTCGGGGCGGCGCTGGCGCAGATGGGAGAAAAGGTTGTCGTCGTCGACTTCGACGTGGGCTTGCGCAATCTCGATCTCGTGTTGGGCGCCGAACGGCGGGTGGTCTTCGACTTCATCAATGTCGTGCAGGGCATAGCTAATCTTTCGCAGGCTCTCATTCGCGACAAGCGTCTGGAAAATTTGTGGCTGCTGCCGGCTTCGCAAACGAGGGACAAGGATGCGCTGACGGAAGAAGGCGTCGGCAAGATTATCGCGGAGCTTCGAACGAAGTTCGACTGGATCATCTGCGACAGCCCGGCCGGCATCGAGCGGGGCGCGATGCTGGCGATGCGCTTTGCCGACGAGGCCGTCGTCGTCAGCAATCCCGAGGTGTCGTCGGTGCGGGATTCCGACCGGATCATCGGCATGCTCGATTCCAAAACCGTGAAGGCCGAACAGGGCGAACCCGTACAAAAGCATCTCCTGATCACCCGCTTCGACACTGCGCGCGCGGCACGCGGCGAAATGCTGTCGATCGAGGACGTGCTGGATATCCTGGCGACGCCGCTGCTCGGCATTATTCCCGAGAGCCAGGACGTGTTGCGTGCCTCCAATGTCGGTTCTCCCGTGACGCTGAACGACGCCAACAGCGCGCCGGCCCGCGCTTATGTCGACGCGGCGCGCCGGCTGATGGGCGCGACGATCCCGGTGACGGTGCCGTCCGCACGGAAAGGCCTGATGGACCGGTTGCTCGGACGGAGGGCCGCATGATGAATTTGCCGCGGCTGTTCGGCGGCCGCACGGCATCCGCACCCGTCGCGCGGGAGCGGTTGCAGATATTGCTGGCGCACGAGCGGGGCCTGCGCGGTCAGCCCGATCTTCTGGAGTTGCTCCGATCGGAGATCCTGGCGGTGGTTTCGCGCCATGTCGCGTTCGACCCGGAAAAACTGAATATCAGAATGGAACGGGGCAACGACGTATCGATGCTCGAGATCGATATCGAGGTGCCTAATGTAGCCGAGGGATGGCAGGCGGCGGTTGCGTGAAGAGATGCTCGCGGCGGGCGCGGTACGACTTACAGGTTTGAGCAGATGGACATGGCGCCGGTCCGTGTGCAGCCGAGACCGTGCTTGTTGGTGTAGCGGACCGTCATGTTGTCCGGCGGCGGGACGCAGATCGATGCGCCGCCGCTGTCCTGGCAAAGCATTCCGGTATCGGAGTCGATGAAGTGTCCGGCCGGAATTCCGCTCGCCGCTTGTTTGGCCGGCGGGTCCTTCAAGAGCTTCGTTGCCATCCAGCGGAAGCCTTGCGCGTTCATGCAGTCCTTGTAGGCCTGCGTCGGCGCCGCCTCGGGCGATGTGCCGGTTTGGGTGAAACAGGAGGCGCTGGCAGCCTTCGCAACCGCCAGGCTGCGATGATGACCGGCTGGCCGCAGCGTATCGTGAAACGTGATGTTGTAATGCGACGCCAGCGCGGGCGACAATGACACAATAGCGAGGGCTGCGGCGACGATGAGTTTTTTCATGAACGTTCTCCTGACGGGCGGGGAACAATCGGTCTTACAGGTTTGAGCAGATCGACATGGCGCCGGTGCGCGTGCAGTTCAGGCCGTGCTTGCTGGTGTAATGGATCGTCATGTCGGCCGGCGGCGGGTCACAGATCGATGCAATGCCGGTGTTGTGGCATATCAGTCCGGTATCGGGATCGATGAAGGATCCCTTTGGGATCGCGTATGTGGCCCGTTTGCTGGGCGGGTCTTGTACCGGCCTGGAGTAAACCCAGCGGTAGTCATGCGTTGCCATGCAATCCTTGAAGGCTTGGGTGTCCTTCGCGTCGCGCGCCAGCCCGGTCTGGCTGTAGCAGGCGTCAAGCGCGGCATCGTAAACCGCCTGCGGTCGGGGGTGACCATTTGGCCGGATGTTGTCGTGGTACATTTGGTCGTAATGCGGCGACGCCAAAGCGGGCGACAGCGACATCAGGGTGAATGTGGCGGCGAGGATGAGCTTTTTCATGTGCGTTCTCCTTGCCCATAGGTCGCCGCGAACCGAGCAGGGGTTCTGGGGATTACCGAAGTTTAAGGGGGTGGATAAGCCGGCCGTCGTCCCGGCGTTCGCGGGGACGACAAACGGTTTAAATCCCACTTCCCTCAGAAAAATGTTCCTGATATGTTCCGTGCACGTGTGAGCGTGTTACGGTGCGAGGTAGGGCATGGGTTCACGGAGAAATCGCGATATCAATCTGCCGGCGCCTTACCTGAAACGGGTCTGGATCGAGCCAACGCTCGTCCCGGATCGCGAGGCCTATCCGTTCTGCCTGCCGTTTCTGCACGACGATTTCTCACTCTCCTTCGATCGTGCCATCACCATCATCGTCGGCGAGAACGGCGCTGGAAAATCGACGCTGCTGGAGGGATTGGCTGTCATGGCGGGCTTCGACGAAGCCGGCGGCGGCAAGGGCCACAGGCCAGTCGATCATTCGATGGCCTTGGAGGAGAATGGTGGAGAACTGACCGTGGCGCTGCGCGCAAGCTGGGTGCCGAAGATCACCAACGGCTGGTTCTTCCGCGCGGAAACCTTTTTCTCAGTCGCAAGATATCTGGACGCAGTGGCAAGCCCGACGGCAGATTTCCTTTCCTATTCGCACGGCGAAGGTTTTCTGCGCTTCTTTGAGGAGCGCTGCCAGCGGCAAGGTCTCTTCATTTTCGACGAGCCGGAATCGGCGCTGTCGCCGTCACGACAGATGGAATTTTTGAAGCTGTTGTATCGGATGGACAAATCGGAGCGCTGCCAGGTGATCATGGCAACGCACTCGCCTGTGCTGATGGCCTATCCCAACGCAACGCTGCTGCAGTTCACCAAATACGGATTGGAGCCGACGACGCTCCGACAAACCGACCACTACCGCGCGATGCGCGAGTTTTTCCAGGATCCGAAGGGGTTTGTGGAAGCGGCGATTATGGAGGTCGACCTCGAGGAACGTGAGGCCGACGCCTAGAGCGCGCGGAATGAAACATGAGTTCACGAGGAAAACGCAACATCAATCTGCCAGCGCCTTACCTGAAGCGGATTTGGCTTGATCCCGCGCGCGTTCCGGATCGGGAAGCCTATCCGTTCTGCCTGCCGTTCCTGCACGACGATTTCTCGCTCGTTTTCGACCGCGCCGTCACCATCATCGTCGGCGAAAACGGCACCGGCAAATCCACGCTGCTGGAGGGTATCGGCGTGCTCGCCGGCTATGACGAGGCCGGCGGCGGCAAGGGCTACGCGACGGTCGATCATTCCTGGGCACTGGAAAAGATGGGCGGGCAACTATCGTCAGCGCTGCGGGCAAGCTGGTTGCCGAAGATCACCAACGGTTGGTTCTTTCGCGCTGAAAGCTTCTTCTCAGTGGCACGCTATCTGGACCAGATGGCGCAGGAATATCCGATGGGTGGCGGGCCGCCGCCCGACTTCCTCTCTCACTCCCATGGCGAAGGTTTTTTGCGCTTCTTCGAGGAGCGCTGCCAGCGCCAGGGCATCTTCATCTTTGACGAGCCGGAATCGGCGCTGTCGCCGTCGCGCCAGATCGAATTCCTCAAGCTGATGCGCCGGATGGACGAAAGCCGCCACTGCCAGGTGATCATGGCGACACACTCGCCCATGCTGATGGCCTATCCCAACGCGACGTTGCTGCGCCTGACCAAGGACGGGTTGGAGCCGACCACCGTCGAGCAGACCGATCACTACAAGGCGATGCGGGAGTTTATTGCCGATCCGAAGGGGTTTGTGGAAGCGGCGATTGTGGAGGGTGACCTCGATGAACGGGAAGGGGGGCGTTTAGGTCATGTTCAAACTCTCTAGGAATTCACCGTTAGTCGTAGTATGATATTGCCATGATCATGTCGTGGCGGAATTCGGTTACCCGCAAGATTTGGGATGGCGAGCGGCCTAACCAGTTTCGTGGACTAGACTTCGAGGCCGCTATCGACCTTTTGCTGGCACTGAACGTTGCGAAATCACTCGGTGATCTAAGTCCGTTGAAGAGTGTCGGTCTTCACAAGCTTAAGGGCGACCGCAAGGGACAATGGGCGATGACAGTCAACGATCGCTGGCGCATCTGTTTCGAGTTCCGCAAAGGTAATGCCCACGAGGTCGAAATCGTCGACTACCACAAAGGTTGAACATCATGGCCCCCGTCGTACACCCCGGCCGCTTGTTGAAACGCGAAATGGCGGCCCGCAAGCTGAGCGCCAACCGGCTGTCACTTGATATCGGCGTGCCCTCCGGCCGCATCACTGACATTCTTAATTCTCGCCGCGGGATCACGGCCGATACGGCCGTGCGGCTCGGCCGCTATTTCGGCAACAGCCCGCAGTTCTGGCTCGATTTGCAGGGCCAGTACGACATCGGCGTTGTCGAGCGAGAGAAGGGCGCTGAGATTGCGCGGCGCGTGCGGCCTGCCGACGCGGCATGAGGTGAATTACAGACCTGTAGGGTGGGGTGGGTAGAGCGAAGCGAAACCCGCTAATGGCGAGGACGATGGGTTTCGCTGCTCTCAACCCATCCTACGGTGAATAGAAGCGCCAATCCGATTCTTTTTGGAAAAAAAATCCAAGCATCGGATTTTCTTGAGCATACGAATGGCACGATGCGAATCTTCATGACGGTGTCCCCATCCCGAGCGTAGAATCTCATTTAGGCGAACACTAAGATCTATCGTCTCGCCAATGTACAGCGTGCCGCTTCTGTCTTGTCCGGCGATGCGGTTTAAAATTTCTGGATTATTTAAATCTCCCTCAGACGCCAAGGCTATCAATCTATAGACACCGCAATACCCATATTCTGTTTTGCGAAAATGACCGTTGTCTGGAAGATGAAATTCCCAATTCAACTCTGCGCATATGTCATTCCAGGGAGGCATTTCCCACAAGGATAAGGAGCGAAACTCTGAACCTTCCGGGGCCGCGTCTAATTCATGCCAATACGATTCAAGCTGATGAACTGATAAGCAAGACGTAGGTTCGTCGGATACGCCAAACATCTGGTTGTCCGCGCGGCAGGATCAGGATTTACGAAATCATTCACGCAAGCTTCAAAAAATTTGGATCAATCACTCCGCCGCTTCGCTCGTCCCGCTCTTCCGCGACTTGCCCGCCTTCTTCAGCACCGGCGCCAAAAACTTGCCGGTGTAGCTGCGCGGCGCCTTGACGATATCCTCCGGCGGACCCCAGGCGACGATTTCGCCGCCGCCGTCGCCGCCTTCCGGTCCCAAGTCGATCACCCAGTCGGCGGTCTTGATGACTTCGAGATTGTGCTCGATCACGACCACCGTATTTCCCTGCGACACCAACTCGTGCAGCACTTCCAGGAGCTTCTTCACGTCGTGGAAGTGCAAGCCTGTGGTCGGCTCGTCCAGGATATAGAGCGTGCGGCCCGTCGCGCGTTTGGACAGCTCTTTCGCCAGTTTGACGCGCTGGGCCTCGCCGCCCGACAGCGTCGTCGCCTGCTGGCCGACATGGATATAGTCCAACCCGACGCGGTGCAGTGTCTTGAAGGTTTCGCGCACGCGCGGCACCGCCTTGAAGAAGTCGGCGGCTTCCTCGACCGTCATGTCGAGCACGTCCGCGATCGACTTACCCTTGAACAGCACTTCCAGCGTTTCGCGGTTGTAGCGCTTGCCCTTGCAGACATCGCAGGTGACGTAGACGTCGGGCAGGAAGTGCATCTCGATCTTGATGACGCCGTCGCCCTCGCAGGCCTCGCAGCGGCCGCCCTTGACGTTGAACGAAAACCGCCCGGGCTCGTAGCCGCGCGCCTTGGCTTCGGGGAGGCCCGCGAACCATTCACGGATCGGCGTGAACGCGCCGGTATAGGTCGCCGGATTCGAACGCGGGGTGCGGCCGATCGGCGACTGGTCGATGTCGATGATCTTGTCGATATGCTCCAGCCCCTCGATCCGGTCGTGGGGCGCAGCACCCTCGCTGGCGTTGTTGAGCTTGCGCGCGATCGCCTTGTAGAGCGTGTCGATCAATAGCGTCGACTTGCCGCCGCCGGAGACGCCGGTGACGCAGGTGAACAAGCCCAGCGGAATTTCCGCCGAGACGTTCTTCAGGTTATTGCCGCGCGCGTTGATGACCTTGATGGTGCGGCGATGGTTCGGCGGCCGTCGCTCCGGAATGTCCACCGACAATTCGCCGGTGAGATATTTGCCGGTCAGCGATTTCGGATCGTGCATGATGTCGGCGGGCGTGCCTTGGGCGACGATATGGCCGCCATGCATGCCGGCGCCAGGGCCGATGTCGAGCACATGGTCGGCAAGACGAATGGCGTCTTCGTCATGCTCGACCACGATCACCGTATTGCCGAGGTCGCGCAGCCGCTTCAACGTATCGAGCAGCCGCGCATTGTCGCGCTGGTGTAGCCCAATCGAGGGTTCATCCAGCACATAGAGCACGCCGGTCAGCCCCGAGCCGATCTGAGAGGCGAGGCGAATGCGCTGGCTTTCGCCGCCGGACAGCGTGCCGGAAGAACGCGCCAGCGTCAGATAGTTCAGCCCGACATCGAGCAGGAAGGAGAGGCGCTCGCGGATTTCCTTGAGCACGCGGGCGGCGATCTCGTTCTGCTGCGCGTTCAGCGCTTTCGGTACAGTCTCGAACCATTCGCCGGCGCGGCGCACGGAAAGCTCCGAGATTTCGCCGATGTGCTTGCCGCCAATCTTGACGCACAGTGCCTCCGGCTTGAGCCGGTAGCCGTGGCAGGCCTCGCAGGGCACGTCGGAGAAATACTTCGCCAGTTCCTCCCGCGCCCATTCGCTTTCAGTTTCGCGGAAGCGGCGGTTGAGGTTGGTGATGACGCCCTCGAACGGCTTCTTGGTGTCGTAGGAACGCACGCCGTCTTCGTAGGAGAACTTGATCTCGTCCTCGCCCGAGCCGTGCAGGATCGCGGTTTGCGTTTTCTTCGGCAGGTCCTTCCACTTGGTGTCGAGCGTGAATTTGTAGAACTTGGCCAGCGCGGTCAGCGTCTGGATGTAATAGGGCGATGACGACTTCGCCCAGGGCGCGATCGCGCCCTTGCGCAGCGTCATCTCCTTGTCGGGAATGACGAGGTCCTCGTCGATATGCTGCTCGATGCCGAGCCCGCCGCAGGCGGGACAGGCGCCGTAGGGGTTGTTGAAGGAAAAGAGTCTGGGCTCGATTTCGGGAATCGTGAAGCCGGAAACCGGGCAGGCGAATTTTTCCGAAAACAGGATCCGTTCGGGTCCGCTCTTGTCGTGGATCTTGGCGGTCTTTTTCTTGTCTTCGGCTGCAGGTGCGGTGGCCGGCGCATCCGCATACTCGATCACCGCAAGACCTTCGGCGAGCTTCAGCGCGGTCTCGAAACTTTCCGCAAGCCGCTGCCCGAGGTCCGGCCGAACTACGATGCGGTCGACGACGACGTCGATATCATGCGGGAATTTCTTGTCGAGCGTGGGCGCCTCGGCGAGCTCGTGGAATTGACCGTCGATCTTGACGCGCTGGAATCCCTTCTTGAGATATTCGGCGAGTTCCTTCCTGTATTCGCCCTTGCGGCCGCGCACGACGGGCGCGAGCAGATAAAGCCGCGTGCCTTCGGGGAGCGCCAGCACGCGATCGACCATTTGCGACACGATCTGGCTTTCGATCGGCAGCCCCGTCGCGGGCGAATAGGGCACGCCGACGCGCGCCCATAACAGGCGCATGTAATCGTAGATCTCGGTGACGGTGCCGACGGTGGAGCGCGGGTTCTTTGACGTCGTCTTCTGCTCGATGGAAATCGCCGGCGACAGCCCGTCGATCTGGTCGACGTCGGGCTTCTGCATCATCTCCAGAAATTGCCGCGCATAGGCCGACAGCGACTCGACGTAACGCCGCTGGCCTTCGGCGTAGATGGTGTCGAAGGCGAGCGAGGATTTGCCGGAGCCCGACAGCCCCGTGAACACCACGAGCTTGTCGCGCGGAATTTCGACGTCGACGTTCTTCAGATTGTGTTCGCGCGCGCCGCGAATTGTGATCGCAGGCAGGCTACTGGCGGATTGGCGTCGTGCTTTCAAAACTTCATCCATGTCGGCATTTCCGGGCGCGAAGACGCGGGAAGCGGCGCGTCGCCGGAAAGCGATCAGACGCCATTGATCATGCTTCGGAACATAGGAAGAACGGGAATCAATTTCCAGTGCCGCGTGAAAACCATCAACCGATTGTTCCGCGCGCATCGCGTTTTCAAGCGAAGTGGCAGCAGTGGTCAGCAGCCAGCAAAAAGCCGGCGAAACCGCCGGCTTTTTCGAACTTGATCGGTTCCGATCGAGATCAGTACTTCGCCACGACCGGGCCACCCCAGCGGTAGTTGACGCGAACCGATACCAGATCGGCATCGCCGCGCAGGCGGTCGGTGCTGACAATGGCGCCACCGGCGATATTGGTGAAGGTCGTGCTGGAGTTGGCGATGAAGAGATGATCGTATTCGAAAGCTGCCGACCAGTTGGGCGCGAACGAAAATTCAACGCCGCCGCCGACCGCGCCGCCCCAGCGATTGTCACCGGAAGCCGACGCGAAGATGGTGCCGCCTGTCGTCACGAGATTGTTGCGATCGGCGATCACGGCACCACCGCCCTTGAAATAAACCAGCGCGGTGTTCCAGGCATAACCGATCTGGCCGGTGAACAATCCGAACGCATCAATGCGCGAACGATCCGTGTTGGCCGGCGTGAGAAGGCTGACATTGCTGCCGTTCAGGCTGGCCCAGTCGCCCAAGGCTTCAAAGCCGAATACCCAGGACGCGGCTTGCCAGCGATATCCGGCCTGCGCACCGGCGAAACCGCCCGAGGTGCTGTGGCAGCCTTCGGTCCCAATCAATGGAGAAGTCTGATCAAAGCAGCGGTTCGCGGTGCCCCAACCGCCGTTGAAGCCGACGTACACGCCACTCCAGTCGTACATCGCCGGCATCATCACCGGCGTCTTGTAGGTCGGAGCCGGCGGCAAATCAGCAGCCATCACAGGCGCACTCACGCCCAGCGCGGCGAGTGCGATAGCTCCCAATAGCAAACGCTTCATCATCGTCACCCCAGCGCTTCGCGTCCCGCCGAAGCGCCTTCTCTTCCGCTGAGCGCTTAACGCAAGCACCCATCTTCCCCATATCAGACTCAAAGTTAGCCCATTTTAACCGCCGAGGCCGTCTCCGAAATGTCACACCTCACAGGGAAGTCGTTCGCCCGGAAGCTCATGATTTGTCGTGTGTTTCATGGCCTGTCATCCCGGCGGCCATCGTTGAGGCCGCAATAAGCGGGGAAGGGGCGGCGATTTAGCAGGAATCCCTGCATTCAACAGGAACAAAACTGGAACATTATGGCTGCTAATGCTATATGTGGATAACCGAATGATCGGCCGGCGCAGCCGGCAGGCGAGTGTATAGGGTCGGCGCGAGTTAGCGATGCGGAGTGGAGAGCGGCAATGGCAGGAAGCGTGAACAAGGTGATTCTGGTCGGAAATCTCGGCAAGGATCCTGAAATCCGGCGCACCCAGGACGGGCGGCCGATCGCCAATCTCAGCGTCGCCACCTCGGAGAGTTGGCGCGACAAGGCGACCGGTGAGCGCAAGGAAAAGACCGAATGGCACCGTGTGGTGATCTTCAATGAAGGGCTCTGCAAGATCGCCGAGCAGTACCTGAAGAAGGGCGCCAAGATTTATATCGAAGGTCAGTTGCAGACCCGCAAATGGACCGACCAGGCCGGTGTCGAGAAGTATTCCACCGAGGTGGTGCTGCAAGGCTTCAACTCGAACCTGACCATGCTGGACGGGCGCAGTGGGGGAGGCGGCAGCTTCGGCTCCGACGATCAGAGCGGCGGTGGCGATTTCGGCGGCAGCGGGCCCTCGAGCGCGCCGCGCCGGGCGGTGGCGGCTGGCAGCCGCAACAGCGACATGGATGACGATATCCCGTTCTGAGGGAGCTCTCGTTAAGGCGACACATTGAAATTCAATTGGAAGGCAAAACCGTTCCAGCTGGAATGGCGGTAGCCTGATCCGGCTCCCGTAGCTGGGATCGGCAGGGGTGAGAGGAGACGAGCCATTGAGTCTCGCACCGCTGCTCGATGCCGCGCCTGCGATCCCCGCCCACGCTTTGGCGGCGATCGCGGCCTTCGTGCTGGGGATCATTCAGTTCGCGGCGCCAAAGGGAACGCTGCCTCACCGCACCATCGGCTGGATCTGGGTGCTGCTGATGCTTGGCGTGGCGATCAGTTCGTTCTGGATTCACCAAATTCGGCTCTGGGGGCCGTGGAGCCCGATCCATCTCCTTTCGATTTTCACGTTGATCATCGTTCCGCTTGGTGTGTGGTGCGCACATCGCCATCACGTCATTGCACATCGCGGCATCATGATTGGGGTTTTTTCCGGCGCGCTGGTGATTGCGGGGCTGTTCACACTGCTGCCGGGGCGGATCATGCACACGGTCGTTTTCGGGCCTTGAAATAGCGCCTGCGGCGCGGCCTCCATGCTCCGGTTTCAGGGCATCGAATCCAGTGGCCGGATGGCCGGCTAAGTCACTGGAAAAACGAGGGGAAAATCGACCTCCCCAAGCTGTTAAGGGATGGTTTTAACCCCCTCGATGCGTTATATGAATCTGATTCTGAATTGACCGGATTTTCCTTTGTCAGAGCCTGAAGATACGAAGCCCGGCGAACCGCCGGCGCCGTCCGATGTTCGTCCCGTTTCCATCCTCGACGAGATGAAGCGCTCCTACCTCGATTACGCCATGAGCGTGATCGTGGCGCGTGCGTTGCCGGATGCGCGCGATGGCCTGAAACCCGTTCACCGCCGCATCCTGTATGCGATGCATGAGAACGGCTTCGACTGGAACAAGCAGCCGAACAAGTCGGCGCGCACGGTCGGCGACGTGATCGGTAAATACCATCCCCACGGCGATCAGTCGGTTTACGACGCGCTGGTGCGCATGGCGCAGGATTTCTCCATGCGCGTGCCCCTGATCGACGGACAAGGCAATTTCGGCTCGATAGACGGCGATGCCGCGGCTGCGATGCGTTACACCGAATCCCGGCTGACCAAGATCGCGCATACGCTGCTTGACGACATCGACAAGGACACCGTCGATTTCCAGGCCAACTATGACGACAAGGATCGCGAGCCGCGGGTTCTTCCGGCCAAGTTCCCCAATTTGCTGGTCAACGGCGCCGGCGGCATCGCTGTCGGCATGGCCACCAACATCCCGCCGCACAATCTCGGCGAGGTGATCGATGCCTGCGTCGCCCTGATCGACAATCCCGGCCTTTCGATCGATCAGCTGATGGAGATCATTCCAGGCCCGGATTTCCCGACCGGCGGCATCATTCTGGGCCGCCAAGGCATCCGCTCGGCCTATCATCTCGGCCGCGGCTCGATCGTGATGCGCGGCAAGGTGTCGATCGACACCATCCGCAAGGATCGCGAAGCGATCGTCATCACCGAAGTTCCCTATCAACAGAACAAGGCCACGATGGTCGAGCGCATCGCCGAACTGGTGCGTGACAAGAAGATCGAAGGCATCTCCGACCTGCGCGACGAGTCCGATCGCAGCGGCTATCGCGTCGTCGTCGAGTTGAAGCGCGACGCCATGGCCGACGTGGTGCTGAACCAGCTTTACCGGTTCACGCCGCTGCAACAGAGTTTTGGCGCCAACATGGTGGCGCTCGATGTTGGCCGGCCGCAGGTCATGAACCTGAAGGATCTGCTGACGATCTTCGTCGCTTTCCGCGAGCAGGTCGTGACGCGGCGAACCAAGTTCCTGCTCAACAAGGCACGCGACCGCGCTCACATCCTGGTCGGTCTTGCCATTGCGGTCGCCAATATCGACGAGATCATCCGGGTCATCCGCACCTCGCCCGATCCGAACACCGCGCGCGATACCTTGATGTCGCGCGACTGGCCGGCCAAGGACGTCGCGGCGATGATCACGCTGATCGACGATCCCCGCCATCGTCTTGCGCCCGACGGCACCGCGCGGTTGTCGATGGAACAGGCCAAGGCCATTCTCGACCTGCGCCTGCAACGCTTGACGGCGCTGGGCCGCGAAGAGATTTCGGAAGAGCTCGACAAGCTTGCGGTCGAAATCAGCGATTACCTTGATATCCTGGGCTCGCGGGCCCGCGTCCAGGCCATCGTCAAGACTGAACTCGCCGAAGTGAAGAGCGAATTCGCGACCCCTCGCAAGACCGTCATCATGGAGCAAGAGGGCGAGGTCGAAGACGAAGACCTGATCCAGCGCGAGGATATGGTGGTCACCGTCTCGCATGCCGGCTACGTCAAGCGCGTACCGCTGTCGGCCTATCGCGCGCAGCGGCGCGGCGGCAAGGGCCGGGCGGGTATGCAGACCCGCGACGAGGATTTCGTCAGCCGCCTGTTCGTGGCCTCGACCCACACGCCGGTGCTGTTCTTTTCCTCGCGTGGACAAGTCTACAAGGAGAAGGTCTGGCGGCTGCCGATGGCGGCGCCAAATGCCCGCGGCAAGGCGATGATCAACATCCTGCCGCTGGAGCAGGGCGAACGCATCACCACCATCATGCCGTTGCCCGAGGATGAATCCTCCTGGGGCAATCTGGACGTGATGTTTGCCACCACGGGCGGCACCGTCCGCCGCAACAAGCTCTCCGATTTCATCGACGTCCGCCGTTCGGGCATCATCGCCATGAAGCTCGACGAGGACGAGGCGATCGTGGACGTGCAGATCTGCACGGAGCGCGACGACGTGCTGCTGACCGCCGCCGGCGGCCAGTGCATCCGCTTCCCCGTGACTGATGTGCGGGTGTTCTCCGGCCGCACCTCGATGGGTGTGCGCGGCATCGCGTTGGCGGAGGGCGACCGGCTGATTTCGCTGGCGATCCTGCGGCATGTCGAGGCGACGTCGGACGAGCGTACGGCTTACCTGAAGATGCGCCGCGCGGTGGCAGGCGAGGGCGTCGCGGAGGAGACGGCGGAAGCCGATACGGAAGAGACTTCCAACGCCATTCAGCTCTCCTCCGAGCGCTATGTCGAAATGTCGGCTCAGGAGCAAGTGGTGCTGACGGTTTCCGTCAACGGTTTTGGCAAACGCACCTCGTCCTTTGAGTACCGCACCACCGGTCGCGGCGGCAAAGGCATCGTGGCGATGTCGGTCAACAACCGTAACGGCAAACTGGTCGCCTCCTTCCCCGTGGAAGAGTCCGACCAGATCATGCTGGTGACCGACAAGGGCCAGTTGATCCGTTGTCCGGTCGAGGACATCCGGATCGCCGGCCGCTCGACCCAGGGCGTCATTGTGTTCAACACCGCCGAAGATGAGCATGTGGTCTCGGTCGAGCACATTGGCGAGGAAGCCGAGAACGGGAACGGCAACGGGAGCGCCGGCCAATAAGGCCGCCGTCTCCTTTTGGGGGATATCGACGGTCGGATATCACGCGGCGATTGATTGCAACCGGCTGGACGACACACCCGGCGCGATCCATGATCACGTCGATGAAATGTGTGCTCGTTCTTGCCGTTTTATTGACCGCTTCAGACGCATTCGCCTGCGAACTGTCGCTGGTCGCGCCCGCGACATCGACGCTCAAAAATCCCGTTCAGGTGCATGCTTCGCTGACTGACGACAGGTTGACCGTGCGCTTTTCGGTGTCGGTGCCATCGCTGAATGCCAGGAAGACTCTCGGTCCCAAGGAATATCCCTACGATTTTGACGTCGTGGAATTGTTCGTGACGTTTTCAGACAGCGGATTTCCTTACTACGAATTTGAAGTGTCGCCCTACAACCAGACCTTTCAGGTCAGGATCCTCAGCGACAAGGAGCACCACGAAGGCGTTGATCTCGGCTTGACCTCGACTGCGGCCATGGTGCCCGGTGGTTGGAACGCTGAATTGACCATTCCTCTCAAGCCGCTCGGTTGGGACGGCAATCCCGGCAAGATCCGCGGAAACTTCTATTCAACGCTGGGGCAGAGCCCACGCAGTTACTGGAGTGCGTTTTTGCCGAAAGCCGCGAGGCCGGACTTCCACCAGCCGCAATATTTCAAGCCGCTGTTGCCGTGCAGCTAGCGCGCGTACTTCACAAAACTGAGGGTTTCCGCCCACACAATTTTCGGGATCTTCATCTTCATCTCAGCGCCGCTTCCATCCGCGGAAGCGACGGGCGATGCATCCCTTCAGCCCGCCCGGCCAACCGGAATCATTGACCAAATTGATAGTTCAACCCAACTCGAATCAGGTTGTCGCTGACGCGGGTTGTGTCGGTCACATTTACCGATGGACTGAATTGTGTCTCGGTGATGCTGCCAAGATCAACACGTAGATATTCGATCTTGCCGGTCCAATGTCCCCACAAACGTGCCTCGAGTCCAGCTCCAGCCGCCCATCCCGCTCGGGTCAGGCTAAGCGATGAAGGAACGCCAAACAGCGTTGCAACGTCCGTGACTTTTGCGACGGCAGCGCCACCCGTCCCATAGAGAAGATAGTCGCCGTACTGCAAGCCAACCCGGCCTCGGAACGTAGCGATCCAGTTCAACGTCCGATCAAGACTGCTTGGTTCAGGAGAGTCATTCTCGCAATCCAGACTGCACGCGACCCCGTGCTGATTGCTCCAGTCCATATCCGCTTCGACGCCGAAAACCATGTGCTGGATTTGCCAGTCATAGCCTGCCTGGCCTCCGGCAACCGCGCCATGTGGCGTGATGTTGGAACTCGAAGCGCTAAAGCTAAAACAGTTCGGTACCCCACATGTTGCGAAATTATCTACCTGGACGAAGGGATCACTGGTGTACCCATATCCTCCATTCAAACCCGCATAAAAACCGGTCCAGGTCACTGGTGCCGGCGGAGCTGGCGAGAGCGCCGCCGCTGGCCCCGGCTGAGCGCCAAAATGGTAGTTCAAGCCGACACGGACGATCTCGTCGCGGAGGCTTAGCGCCGCCGTCGAAGTCGAAAACGAACCTACGCAATTACCACCACCCGGTGTGCATAGCGCGGGAATATTCGTAAATGCAGATGATCCCGCAAGCTGAACGTGCAGGTACTCTGCCTTCCAGGTCCAATTTCCCCACAGCCTTGTTTCGATGCCGACACCAGCCGCCCAGCCGGCGCTCGTCGTGTCTGTCGTCGAAGAGAAGCCGGCTGGAACGACGTCCGTCAGGAAAGCCACCGTCTGCCGCAGCCCCCCGAACGCGGGTCCGCCCGTCACGTAGAAAAGATTCTCGCCATTCGTCCATCCTGCTCTTGCGCGGACAGTTCCGAACCAGGTGAGCTGGTGCGTAACAGTCTCAGCAGCAATTTCGCCGAAGCTGTTCTCGATGCAGTCGATACTGCAAGATGTGTTGTTTTGTCCTGTCCATTGCAGGTCGCCTTCGAGACCCAGCACGATGTGGTCGAATTGCCAATTGTAGCCGACCTGACCGCCGAACACCGCTCCTGCGGGACTTGCGACGCTATTATGAAGGGGGGCTTCAAGAACAGGACCGTTCGGCTGACCAAAATTACCGTCCGTTTGCGAGAAGGGATCGTTGCCCAGGCTATAACCCGCGTTGATGCCGCCGTAGAACCCGCCCCAGGTCCAGACGTTGACCGGAGGCGCTTTGTATATCGGCGCTACGGGAAGATCCGCGGACCAGGCTGGCGCCATCGACAATACAACCACTGCGGTTGCGAGCGTAATAAACTTCATTCCAATGGCCATTCTCTAGCGCAGACTCGGGGGCATCAAAGATTCGGAAATCAACTATCGCGAAGCATAGAGCGCAAATGCAGCTCGGTCTGTATCAACGAGGCAACAGGCGGGAACAATTGGCGATGACACATCTTTGGATCGGCGTTCGAAGGTCTGTTTCAAATTGTTGCTCGCGACCAGTTGGCCGATAATGCGGACACCGCCAAACTCGTCGTCGTCGCGGTTTTATGAATAACCGCCTTGGGTGGTACGGGGGCAAGATGAAGCGGCGTGACTTCCTGCAAGCCTCCGGTCTCTTCTCTGCAAACATGATCGTTGGAAGTTCGCTGCTCGCCCTTCGCAAGGCAGAAGCCGCGACCAGCCTACCGATCGCGGCGTTGAAGACCGAGCTCGATCCCAAAAAGGATCTGGTTCTGGTGTCCGGAAGCCCGGCTCCCAACAAATTCGACTATGACGCCTCTTACAGCAAGCGGAAGCAGCTGACGCCGCAGGTGCGCGTGGTCGCTTCAAGCCCTCAAGCCGTCGGCAGCACCGTTCGCTGGGCTGTCAGCAACGGCGTCAGCTTTGCCGTCCGCTCGGGCGGCCACTCCTATGAAGGCTTTTCGCAAAGCGCCGATCTCGTCATCGATGTTCGCGGCATGGCGGCTATTCAACTGGCTGCCGACAAGAAGTCGGTGTCGATCGGCTCCGGCGCCTCCCTGGGGGCGGTCTATAAGGCGCTTGAGCCCTTTGATCGGGCAATCCCCGCCGGCAGTTGTTTCCCGGTCGGGGTTGCCGGCCATTCGCTGGGCGGCGGCTTTGGCTTGTTGGGACGGCCCTTTGGGCTCGCCTGCGACAGCGTGCTGTCGATGGAGATGGTTGACACCTCGGGAAACATTCTCAATGCAAGCGCTCAGGAAAACCCGGACCTGTTTTGGGCGCTGCGTGGCGGCGGCAACGGCAGCTTTGGCGTCGTCACCAAATTCAATTTCCGCACCAGCGTGGTCAATCTGGTCGCCAAGTTTGCCATCACCTGGAAAAAGCCGGTCGCGCAAGCGGCCAGGATCGTGCTGGCCTGGCAGGAATGGCTCGACCATTTGCCGCCCGCGGTCACCTGCACGCTTCACCTGACCAAAGAGCCGGGCGGGTTGATCCAGGTGCACATCGCGGGGCTTTCGGTCAATTCCGAGAGCAAGCTGACAGCGGAATTGAAGCGCCTGCAAAAGCTGGCCGGTTCGGCCGACGTGCTGAGCACGAGCACGCTGACCTTCGCGCGGGCCGCCACCATCTTCAACGGCGGCGGGCCGGCCTACGAATCCGTTCTGATGAAGGCCAAATCCGACTATATCGTCGAGCCCATCAGCGAGCAGGGTGTTTTGACGCTGCTCAATGGTCTGCAGAAGGCGCCGGGAGAGATTGCCGTCCTGCTTGATAGTTATGGTGGGGCGATCAACAAGATTGCGAGCGATGCCATGGCCTTCGCTCACCGCGGCACGACGAAATATCTCATTCAGTATTTCATGCAGTGGGAGAGTCCTGCCGCCACCGGGACCAACATCGCGATGATGCAGGCGCTATACGCCGAGATGCGCCCTTACGTTTCCGGCCAATCTTACGTGAACTACTGCGATCTCGATCTCGGCCAAGGCTACGCGAGGGCTTATTGGGGCGACAACCTCGCCAGACTGATGAAGATCAAGGCCGCCTTCGATCCGAAAAATATTTTCCGGCACGCCCAAAGCGTGCCACCGGGGTCATAGCCGGATAACAAACCGAAGGCCGCCATTGTGCTTTGGCTCTTTTGATCGAGCATGATCTTTCAGAAAACCGTTACCACATTGGCGAGGAAGCCGAAAACGGCGGCGGCGATGGGAACGGCGGCTCGCCTTGGCCTTCCCCGTGAGTCGGTCCTTCAGCAAGCCAGTATAAGCGCGAACGAGTCTGAATTGCATCCTGTCAGCGCAACTCTGCCAAGGCCGTGTCGATCTTGGCGAGGAGTGCCTCGGCCTTGAGTTGCGCCGCGATGGACCTCGCCCGCTCAAGATGCTCACGCGCCGCGTCGTACTGTTTACCGATCTTCAGCAGGATTCCGAGGTCGGCGTCGATCCGCGCGAGAAAATGACTGGCGCCCGTGAACATTGGATTTTTTCTGGCTTCAGTTAGAAGCCGCATTGCTTTCTTGCGGCCGGTCACCGCCGTGATGATCAGGAATGGCAAATTCTTTAGAACGATTAGGAGCGATGGCCTCTGCCTGGACGCGAGCAGCTCGATATATACCTCGGCCTGGGTTAAGCGCGCGAAGATAACGTTGAAATTATCATTCGCCGCTTCTCTTCGCCTCGCCAACTCCTCGAGATCGCGAATTCCGCCGGAGATATCTCCTTGTAATACCTTGGCGACACCGAGAGCATTGTCGATGGGGGAGGTAGCATAGGAGTTGCCGCTGACGATCAAACGTTCGCGTACCGCCCGGAGTAACGCGGCACCTTCATTGATGTGTCCCTGGAATATCTGAGCAACCCCCTTGATGCTCAGTCCTATTTCGCGATCTGTCGGGGTCAGCGCCACGCGGGCGCATTCATCACCGCGTTTGAAGGCGTCGTCATATCGCTCTTCGGCGACATCGATCCAGCCCAAGATCCACAGACTCGCGCCCAAAGCACGGGGATCGCCAGTGCGTCGCCCGTAGGCAGCCAATTCGAGTGCCTCGACGCGTGCGGCATCCGTATGTCCCCGCAGCAAATAATCCCATGCACTGGCAAAAGTTGCGGAAAAATGCATGAACGGATCGGTGACGTTTTTCATCTCGATGGCGGACAGAGCGCGCTGACGATCGGCTTCTTCCTGGGATAGCTGACCGGAAATCGTTTTGGCGATAATGGCGCCTATACGCGCATGCGTTTTGGAAGGCTGGTCGTTCAAACGCTCGGCCATCGCCCATGCGCGGTTCATCACCGCCACGCCGAGACCGAATTCATGATTGTATGTGCTGGCCATGCCATAACTAGTCAGCAGTGCTGTTAGTTGCGGCGAGTCGCCGAATTCCTCAGCATGTCGCAAATGCTTGTCCGCGAGACGCGTCAATACAGCAAACTTGGACGCGTCGATAAAAAGCTGAGACATGTTGGCAAGGAGATCCAGGAACGTATTTTCCTTCATGAGTTCCGTATGGATCTCGCAGAGACTGAGCGCCTGCTCGAAATACCGTTCCGCTTCATCGAGCGAATAGACACCGGCGCTCTTCATGCCGGCCTGGACCAGATAGGTGAAAGCCTTGTCGGCCTGGGCGGTTTGCCCGTAATGATACGCCAGCACCTCGGCGACTTCGGTGAGCCGGTTGCCGCTGCGATGCTCGATCTCCTCCGCGATCTTCAGGTGAAGCGCGGCGCGAGGGGCGCTCAGCAGGCTCTGGTACAGAGCGTCCCGCACCAAGGCGTGCTTGAAGATGTAGTCGTCGGACGTCGCATCGCGGTGCACGAGGTCGAGCGCTTCCATGGCCGCGAGCCTGGCGTCAATAGTGCTTTCCGTGTCACCCAGGTAAGCGAGCAGATCGGTGGAGAAGCGCCGCCCGATCACGGCTGCCGCTTGCAGGAGTGCGCGGTCGTTCGGCGCCAGCCGGTCGACGCGCGCTGTGAGCAGCGATTGTACGCTGCCGGGCAAGGCCGCTGCCACTGCCGCCGCGTCATACTCCAACCCGGCCGCGCCCTGGCGCACGACACCGCGCTCGACCAGAAAGCTCGCGACCTCCTCCGCGAAGAGCGCATTGCCATCGGCCTTCGCCACGATCAGCTTCGCCAACGCCTCGGGCACATCGGCGCCGCCGAGCCGCGCCTGGACGATCCGCGAGGTCTCCCGCGCCGACAGCGGTTCGAGCCGCAGCGTCGTGACGCGCTTTTGCTCGACCCAGGGAGGCTGATATTCCGGCCGCCGCGTGTGCACAATGAGAAGCCGCAAGGGCTCTTCGGCGGCGATAAGCTTCGCCAGCACCCCTTCCGAGGCGCTGTCGATCCAATGCAAATCCTCGAACAGCAGGATCAACGGGCTCAATCGACAGCGCGCCTGGACGAGTTGCTGCAAAAGATCGTGCGTACGCAACCCGACGAGCACGCCGTCCAGCCCTGCCAGGGCACCCTCCGGCACCTTGAGACCCAGGAGGTTCAGCAAGAGCGCGAGATTCTGAGCGGAGTTAAGACCGAGGCTGGTGAGGCCCGTCGCGAGATTGCGAGCGACGATTTCCTCGGCATCCTCGGCCGAGAAGCGGAACGCACCGCGGATGATCTCGATGAAGGAGAGGAACGGCGTCTGCTGCCCGTCTGGCGTGCAGCTCCCGATCAGGACGTGCGCGCGATCCTTGACTATTTGCTCGCGGAATTCATGCAGCAATCGCGACTTGCCGATGCCCGGGTCGCCCACGATGTCGATGACCTCGAGACCGGCGCCGACCGCATCGAGGCCACGCTCCAACGTCTCCAATTCGCGGTCACGGCCGACATAAGTGGTAAGCCCGCGGCTTAGCGACGCGTCGAAGCGGCTTGCCCCTTGCCGGACAGCATTCAGGCGATAGGTCTTTTGCGCTTCGGTCTTGCCTTCAACAACGTGCTCACCGGCGAAGCTCGCATCGACGAGCCCGTGGACCAGCCGGTAGCTCGCCTCGCTCAACAGCACCGTGCCGGGCGCGGCCAGGCTCTCCATCCGCGAGGCAAGGTTCACCGTGTCGCCCAGCGCCGTCACCGCGGCATCGTCACTACGAACCTGCGCGATGACCACCGGACCGGTGTTGACCCCAATCCGCATCAGCGGACGTACCCCATGCCTGACCTCGAAGTCTGAGGCGGCTGCGGCAAGGCGCTCCTGGATCAGGAGTCCGGCACGACACGCACGCAGAGGCGCATCCTCAAGAGCAACGGGAACCCCGAAGAGAGCCATCAGGCCATCGCCGGTAAAATCCTTCACCAAGCCGCCTTGCTCCCGCACGCACGCCGCCATCAGATCATAGATCGCCTGGACGAGCGCGAATGTCGCTTCCTCGCCGATCTGCTCGGAGATCGCCGTCGACCCGACCATGTCGGCGAACAGAACCGTGGCCTGCCGGCGCTCCGCCGAACGGCTATCCCGGCGCAACGGCTCGCCGCCGACATCTCGTCGGCTAATATCAGTCACGATGGAATCCCCGTTCGGGCAGCGCGATCGCGCGGACTCTACCTAAAGTCTTAGCGACGGCGGTATTAGCGGATTTCGCGGGCTGCGAAAACAGCATTGTCGCCGGGCGGCCGGCGTCTCACATATCAACTCAACGGGCCGCAGAAGCGGAACCGTGTCACAGACTGTGCGGCAACGATCGTAACCCGAAAGGTGGAGACGCCGGCTTGGCGCTTCACGGCTGGCTGGGTAAAGCAACGCGCAGGCCGGATTCGCGCTCGATCCGGGCTTCACCGTACTTCGCGAGTGCTAGCAAAGCGATCCAGCTTTCCAACGAAGGGTTCTGGATGGCGTCGTCGTGGAGCCTGTCATCGGGCGCGCATTCGCGCGGCCCTTTGGCTCCTCGCCTTGACGGGTGCGGCGCGATCCCTATGGCGTGCGGTCGGCGGTGACCAGGCGGGCTTCCCGAACGGTTCCATTGCTTCCCTTGATGCCCGCTGTTCGCAGGCAGGAAGCTTCAATACGCGGCCATGTCTGTTGCGAGCAGTCGTGGCCGGCCGGGCGGATGTCGAGACGGTCGGCCTTGGCGAGCGGGCGCGGCACGCTGGCTTCCACTTCCGGCGCGAAGCCGGGCAGGATGGCCAGGGCAGCGGCAAGGCACGCAGCGATAGCAACGGCTGAAAGAGTCTTGATCATGACGGTCCCCTGTCACCGGGCCTTGGCGGCCCCTCGTTGTCTGGCCTTTTGATACAAACCGGGCGTTTCCGGAATTCTTCGCCGAAGTCTGCCAATGGCCGAAAATGGTTTCATCCACCCGTCATTTTGTTTCGTCGCTCGGTCCAGGACGAAACAAAGCCGGCTCTGCCCAGAAGACGCGCTCGGCCCCTAAATGGTTCAATGGCCGATGAAATATAACCGCTAGCGGCCGCCCCAGGCCCGATCTGGACCTGCTTGCGGGTCCGGCCGGGGCAGGGTAGGAGGTTTCATGCCCCGCATTGCGCTTTACCCCGGCTCTTTCGATCCCGTCACCAATGGCCACTTGGACGTGGTCCGGCATGCCGTCGGCCTGTGCGACCGCCTGGTGGTAGCCATCGGCGTCCACCCAAGCAGGGCGCCGTTGTTTACGGTGGAAGAGCGGCTTTCGATGCTTCGCGAGGTATTCGAGCCGGTGGCAAGCCATGCGGGATGCCAATTCGACTGCACCACCTTCGACGACCTCACGGTCACCGCGGCCAAGCGCGCTGGCGCCACCATCCTCATCCGGGGTCTGCGCGACGGCACCGACCTTGATTACGAAATGCAGATCGCCGGCATGAACGAAACCATGGCGCCGGAGGTCCGCACCGTGTTCCTGCCGGCATCCCCGACCGTTCGCCCGATCACTGCCACACTGGTGCGACAGATCGCCAGTATGGGTGGCGACGTCTCGAACTTCGTGCCCAAGGCCGTTGCAAAACGCCTCAAGGCCAAGTTTGGCCGCTAACACCTCTCTCTCAAGCTGGAGCTTCCATGATCCGAATTCTCGCCGTTCTTGCCGCGCTGATTTGCGCTGCGCCCGCCATCGCCCAACCGCTTCCTGCCGGTCTCGACAAGAAGAATGCGATCGTCATCGACACCACCAAGGGCCGGATTGTCATCAAGCTGCGCACCGATATCGCGCCAAAACACGCCGAGATGATCAAGTTGCTGACGCGTGAGGGTTTCTACAACAACGTACCGTTCCATCGCGTGATGGATGGCTTCATGGCGCAGACCGGTGATGGAAAGAATTTTGACGGCACGGGTCATTCCGACCATCCAAATCCGCCGGATGAATTTTCGAACGTCTCGTTCCAGCGCGGCGTCGTCGGCATGGCCAGCACCGGGCAGCCGGACTCCTCGAACTCGCAATTTTTCATTGTGTTTGCCAATGCTGCTTTCCTCGACGGCAAATACACGGTGGTTGGTGAAGTCGTATCCGGCATGGATGTGGCCGACAACTTGAAGAAAGCCCCGCCTGGCGTCCGGAGCGGCGCAGTGATCGATCCCGACAAGATGGTGAAGGTGCAGGTCGCCTCCGACATGAAATAATCGGTGATAAGCCCGCCGCGCCGTTTGTCTTTGATATGCGTTGCGGGGCTTTGGCTCGCCGGATCGACACCTGCACCGGCGCAACCGGCGCAGGTCAATACCATTGCCGAGCTTTTTGCGAGGATCAGGACCTGCTGGCGGCCGCCGGATGCCACGCTCGCCCATCCCGACATCGACATCACCGTGATCGTCAGTTTCAATCGGGCGGGCGAGATATTGGGCCGCCCCCGCGTCACCTATGAATCGGAACAGGCCGACGACAACGATCGTTTACAGTACCGGATCGCGGCCATGGAGGCGTTGCAGCGCTGCGTTCCCATGCCATTTACGGAAGCAATGGCCGGCGCCGCTGCCGGCCGCCCCTTTGCTATCGGATTTCACAACCGCAAACCTCCAACAGAGAAACAAGCATGGCTGACACAGAAAACACTTTGATCCTCGAGACCACGCAGGGCCCCGTCACCATCGAAATGCGCCCCGATCTTGCGCCGAACCATGTGGCGCGGATCAAGGAACTGGTGCGCGAGGGATTTTACGACGGTATCGTATTCCATCGCGTGATCGATGGTTTCATGGCCCAGACCGGCTGCCCCCACGGCACCGGTACCGGCGGATCCGGCACCAATCTCAAGGCCGAGTTCAATGCCGAGCCGCATGTGCGCGGAACCACCTCGATGGCGCGTGCGGCAAGTCCCGATTCCGGCGACAGCCAGTTCTTTATCTGCTTCGACGATGCGCCGTTCCTCAACAAGCAATACACCGTGTGGGGCAAGGTGACCTCGGGTATGGAGAACGTCGACAAGATCAAGCGCGGCGAGCCGGTCAAGAATCCCGACAAGATCGTCAAGGCGCATATGGCGCTGGATGCGGCGTGAGTTCTTCCTCATGGTGAGGAGCCCGCGAAGCGCGGGCGTCTCGAACCATGAGGCCCATAAGGAGCCTCGACGCCTGGCCTCATCCTTCGAGACGCGTTGACGCGCTCCTCAGGATGAGGAGGGGCCGGGGTGCAAAAGTCTAATGCGCACCGATCTCTTCGATTTCGAGCTACCGGCCGAGCGGATTGCGCTGCGTCCCGCAAGCCCGCGCGATTCCGCCCGGCTGCTGGTGGTCGAACCCGGCGTGCGTCGGCACGACGGCGTTGTTTCCGATCTGCCGCACTGGCTCAAGACCGGCGATCAGCTTGTCGTCAACGACACCAAGGTCATCTCGGCCCAGCTTAAGGGCAGGCGTATCGGTCGCGAGACCGAGCCGAAAATCGAGGCCACGCTGATCAAGCGGCTGGACGCATCGCGCTGGCAAGCGCTGGTCAAGCCGGCCAAAAAGCTCGCACGCGGCGACGTGGTTCGTTTCGGCAACGAGGGCAGGGTCTGCCTGCTCGGGCATCTCGATGCCGAAGTCGAAGCGAAAGGCGACGATGGCGCGATCACGTTGTCGTTCTCGTTTCACGGACCCGCGCTCGATTCCGCGATCTCAGATCTCGGCAGTCCGCCGCTGCCGCCCTATATCGCTTCAAAACGGGCGCCCGACGAACACGACGCCGCCGACTACCAGACCATGTTCGCCGCCAACGAAGGCGCGGTCGCGGCGCCCACGGCCGGGTTGCATTTTACGCCCGCGCTGGAAGCCGCGCTGCGTGAGCGCGGCGTCGGCCTGCACCGGATCACCCTTCATGTCGGCGCCGGTACGTTTCTGCCGGTCAAGGTTGACGATACCTCGGAGCACAAAATGCATTCCGAGTGGGGCACGATCTCGTCCGGGGTGGCGGACGCACTCAATGCGGCGCGCGCGAAGGGTGGCCGCGTGGTCGCCATCGGTACCACCTCGCTGCGGCTACTGGAGAGCGCGGCCACGGAGAATGGCGAGATCCAGCCATTTTCCGACGACACCGCGATCTTCATCACGCCCGGCTACCGCTTTCGCGCGGTCGATATTCTCCTGACCAATTTCCATCTGCCACGCTCGACGTTGTTCATGCTGGTCGCAGCGTTCGCGGGGCTGGAGACTATGAAAAGCGGCTATGCCCACGCCATCGAGAGCGGCTACCGGTTTTACTCCTACGGCGATGCCTGTCTGCTGTTTCGTGGGCACGACTAACACCACGTGGTATTACGCCGCCACGCGCTCGGGCAGCAATTCGGCGATCTGCACCGCGTTGAGCGCTGCGCCCTTCAGCAACTGATCGGCCGCGACGAACAGCGAAACCGAATGGCCGCTCGGGTCGCTGAGATCCCGACGGATACGCCCGACCAGGACATCATCCTGCCCTGACGCCTCGATCGGCATCGGGAAATAATTCCTGACGCGATCGTCGATGATTTTCACGCCAGGCGCATTCGCCAGGATCTTGCGAACCTCGCCTTCCGAAATCGGCCGCTCGCACTCGAAGGTGATCGACTGGCTGTGGGCGCGCAGCACCGGCACCCGCACGCAGGTGACCCCGATCGCGATCCTCTCATCCTCGAAAATCTTCCGGGTCTCCTTGATCACCTTGCTCTCTTCTTCGTTGTAGCCGGTCTCGGGATCGACCTTGGTGTCGTGGTTGAAGACGTTGAAGGCGTAAGGGTGCGGCAGCACCTTGGGCGTATAGCTCTCGCCGGCAAGGCTGGCATGGGTCGACTCGATCAGTTCCGCCATGGCCGCCGCGCCCGCGCCCGAGGCCGCCTGATAGGTCGAAATGATCATCCGCTTGATGCGGTTCTGCCGATGGATCGGCCATAGCGGCATCAGCGCCGTGATCGCCGAGCAGTTGGGAACGGCAATGATGCCCCTGTGTTCGCGGATGCGGCGTCCGTTGATTTCGGGGACCACCAGCGGCACATGGGGGTCCATCCGGAAGGCGGAAGAATTGTCGATCACGACGGCGCCCGCCTTCACCGCGATCGGCGAGAACTTGCGCGAGGGGCCGCTTCCAGCCGAAAACAGCGCAATATCGACCCCATTAAAGGAGTCTTCGCGAAGCTCCTCGATCTCGATGGTCTCACCACGGAAGCTGACCGTTTTGCCTGCGGAGCGGGCGCTGGCCAGTGCCTTGAGCTTGCGGACCGGAAAGCCGCGCTTGTTCAAGGTGGCAATGAATTCCGCACCTACAGCGCCGGTCACGCCGGCGATGGCAACTACAGGGTTTCTGCGCACTTTGGTCTCCACGGTGTTTAGGCAATAAAAAAGCCCCGGACCTTTTGGGGGCGGGGCTTCGGATCAGATGATGCGATCGTTCGATTACGTGCGCACGCCTCCCGAGCCCCCGGAGGGCTTGGTTTTGGTCGTGGTTTTGGTGGTCGCGATCATCATGGGAGCGAACTTATGGTCAAGGATAAGGATATCGTCAACCGATTTTGGCCGAAAATTCGTTAAGTCCGGGTTGAACAGGGCGCCGTTGTTACGCAATAAGCGGCTCACATGAACGTACCCAATCACTTCGAACTGCTCGCGACCGACGGCTCTGCGAGAACTGGCCGGCTGGCGACGCCGCGTGGCGTGGTGCGGACACCGGCTTTCATGCCGGTTGGGACCGCCGGCGCGATGAAAGGCATGCACTGGCGCGAGGTGCGGGATGCCGGCGCCGATATCGTGCTCGGCAACACCTATCACCTGATGCTGCGGCCCGGGGCGGAGCGGATTGCCGCGCTCGGTGGCTTGCAGCATTTCACCGGCTGGAACGGTCCGATGCTGACGGATTCCGGCGGCTTCCAAGTGATGTCGTTGTCCGAGCTTCGCAAGGTGAGGGAAGAGGCCGTTACCTTTCGCTCGCACATCGATGGCGCCATTGTCGAGCTGTCACCGGAACGCTCGATCGAGGTGCAACGGCTGCTCGGCTCCGACATCGCGATGCAGATGGACGAGTGCGTCCGGCTGCCGGCCGAACGGGGCGACATCGATCGCGCGATGCAGCTCTCGCTGCGCTGGGCCGAGCGCAGCAAACGCGCGTTTGAGACCGCGCCCGCCGGCTACATGCTGTTCGGAATCGTGCAGGGCGGCGATGTTCCGGAACTGCGGCGCGCGAGCGCGCAAGGCCTCGTCGACATCGGTTTCCACGGCTATGCCATCGGCGGGCTTGCGGTGGGCGAGCCGCAATCGGTCATGCTCGCGATGATCGAGGAGGCCGCGCCGTTCCTTCCCCAGGAGCGGCCGCGTTATCTAATGGGTGTCGGAACGCCCGACGATATTCTGCAAGCCGTCGAACGCGGCGTCGACATGTTCGATTGCGTGATGCCGACCCGAAACGGCCGTCATGGCATGGCGTTCACCCGGCATGGCCAGATCAATTTACGCAACGCACGCCACGCCGACGATCCACGGCCGCTGGATGAGACGAGCTCATGGCCTGCTACCCGCAACACGTCGCGCGCCTATCTGCATCACCTCGTGAGGTCCGGCGAGACCCTGGGTGCGATGCTGCTGTCTGAAATCAACATCGCTTACTATCAACAGCTCATGGGCGAGATCAGGCAAGCGATCACGCACGGTACCTTTGCTGATTTTCGCGAGCGCACGCGCAGCGATTGGGAAAAAGGCGACATCGCGGCGCGTTGAGGGGGGCCGCGCCGCCTGAAGAGCTGGAAAATGATTGGAACTAGTTACAGACCAGACGCTTGAGCGAATGCTTGGTTACAAAACCATAACCGCAGGTATCGCAGGTCCAGAGATAGCTGATGATGTTGTCGGCCAGGTAGGCTGACGCTTCGGCAGCCACCATCGAGTCCGCGCACACCGGGCACGTCGGCAGATCACTCCCACGCGGATTTTGCGATACGGTGGACAGGACTTCAGCAATTGCTGACATCGTGACCTCCCTTTGCGATCTGAACCTGACGGAGACCATACAACAATTTGTTTGACGATGTCGCAACACAAATACGTTGGTTTTAAGTTATTCGGTTCGCTACGCATTATTGCGATGCAGCGAATTGTGTCCCTCACATGCCGCCGATCTGAAGTCCCTGCACGGCAAGCGGCAGTGCGAGCCACTTTGAATTTTACTAAAACAAGGCGTTCAAAATTGCGACGCGATCGTCCCGGAGAAATACGCCATGGAAGAATCGTTGACGACGCGTGCTGTGCAGCACCACGGCCGCGGCAGGGTGTTCGATAGTATCGTGGAAGCGATCGGCGATACGCCGATTGTGCGGTTGCAACGGCTGCCACTGCAGCGTGGTGCGAACGTCACGATTTTAGCCAAACTCGAATACCTCAATCCCGCCGCGAGCGTGAAGGACCGGATCGGCGCCGCGATGATTGTCGCGATGGAAAAGGCCGGCCTTATCGATGCTGACACGGTGCTGATTGAACCCACGTCGGGAAACACCGGAATTGCGCTGGCTTTCGTGGCGGCCTCCCGCGGGTACCGGTTGAAGCTGGTGATGCCGGAATCGATGTCGATCGAACGGCGCAAGATGCTGGCGTTCCTCGGCGCCGAAATTGTCCTCACTCCCGCTGGCCAGGGCATGAAGGGCGCGATCGCCACCGCCGAAGAACTGGTGCGAACCACGCCCAAAGCGGTCATGCCGCAGCAATTCAAGAACCTCGCCAACCCGGAGATTCATCGCCGGACCACGGCCGAGGAAATCTGGAATGATACCGGCGGCAACATCGATATCTTTGTCGCGGGCGTCGGGACCGGCGGCACCATCACGGGGATAGGGCAGGTGCTCAAAGCCCGCAAACCCTCGTTGCGGGTCGTGGCCGTCGAGCCGGAAGAAAGCCCGGTGCTCTCGGGCGGCCAGCATTCGTCGCACAAGATCCAGGGCATCGGCGCCGGATTCATTCCCGAGATCCTCGACCGATCCGTCATCGACGAAATCGTCAAGATCAACAGCGCCGACGCCATCGAGACCTCACGGGCCTTGGCGCGCAACGAAGGCATCGCCGGCGGCATCTCCTCGGGGGCTGCGATTGCGGCAGCCATTATTTTGGGGCAGCTTCCGGAAAACGCCGGCAAGACCATCCTTGCCATTGTGCCGTCGTTCTCGGAGCGTTACCTCTCAACTGTCCTGTTCGAAGGAATTTAATTGTGCCGGATCAACCGAGGCGACCGCGAACCCAGAACGATGCCCGCACCGAAGCGGAGGCCGCGTTCAAGAAGGCGACCAAGAAGGAGCCGGATGCGCCGCCGAAGAAGCTCGGGCTTCCCGGTGTGAAGGAACTGGTCTCCTTGCGGATAGATCAGGACGTGCTCGAATATTTCCAGGAAGGGGGCGCGGGCTGGCAGGACCGGATCAACGACGCCCTGCGCAAGGCGGCCGGAAAATAGATTCCCAAACATCGAGGCTTCACGCTTCAGCGGGTGTTGGCCGCGGCGCTGGCGATTTTAGATTCAACAGATTGCCGGTCAGAATGAGCATCGCGCCCAGCACGGTGAAAACGTCCATCCGCTCGGTGTAGATCAGCCAGCCGGCGGCGGCCGTCAGGGGAACGCGGAGGAAATCCATCGGCAACACGATCGTGGCATCCGCATACAGCATCGCGCGCGCCATGCAGAAGTGCGAGAAGGTGCCGCCGATGGCCACCGCGATCGCGCAAGCCCAGACATAGGACGATGGCCATACCCAGACATAGAGGGTGGGGAGTGCGCCCGCCACGACCTGGACTGCCAGCATCCAGAACACAATTGCAACCGTCGCCTCGGTGCGCGTCAACGACTTCATGATGGCGACTGAGGTGCCGAAGCCGACTGCGGCCGCCAACGCGATCAATTGACCCGGATTGATCTCGCCGGCCGCGGGACGCACAATGACGAACACGCCGATCAGGCCAAGCGCGATGGCGGAGATCTTCCAGATCGTCATGCGCTCGCCGAGAAAGCTTGCGGCCAGGATCGCCGTCCAGATCGGCATGGTGAACTCGAGCGAAACCACCGGTCCGAGCGGTATCAGCGTCAGCGCATAGAACCAGCCGAGCTGCGCAGCATAGTGCAGCAGGCCACGGCTGGCATGCAGGCGTAGCCGCGATGTCCGCAACGCCGTAAAACCGCCGGCCATGCGGATCAGCGGATACAGCAACACGAGGCCGAGAACGGAGCGGATTTCCATGATCTGGAAAACGTTAAGCTCGCGCGCCGCCTCGCGGCCTGTAATGGCGACCATCAGCATCAGGCTGAGCCAGCCCGACATCCACAGCGCTGCCCTCGGTTTTGACGGCGTTCGGTTCATTGGAGCAAATAACCCAGCCCTCAGGCGATCGCGCACGAGACATCAACAAAGCAAGCCGGTATCGTCGAGGAGGCCGCCGTTTGCAACGGCCAAATGAGCCGGTGTTATAGTGCGTAAAGCGATTGGGTGACCTCTCGAAATCCTGGAGGATATTTTCATGCGCATCTTGCAGCCAACTGACTGGCCAAAACCGCGTGGCTTTTCCCATGGGGTGGCGGTCGAAGCTCCCGGACGCTGGATCGTATTGGCCGGCCAGACCGGCGGCGACGACAAGGGCGAGTATCCGCCCGATATGGCAGCGCAGGTCGGCGCGGCGCTGAAGCGTATCATCCGCCTGCTCGCGGAGGCAGGCGCAGGCCCCGAGCATATTGTCCGGCTGACCTGGTATCTGACGAGCCGGAGCGAATATGAGGCGGCAGGCCCCGGAATCGGCGCGGCGTGGCGCGAAACTCTGGCCAAGAACTTTCCGCCCTCTACCCTGCTTTACATCGATGGCTTGGTCGACGTCAGAGCCAAGGTCGAGATCGAAGTGACGGCATTCGTGCCGGGCTCATGAAAAAGCCGGCGGCGCCGAACTGGCGATCCGCCGGCGATCAATCCAAATCAAAATCAGCTGCGCGTCAGCGTAATTGAAACGCCTTTGAACTGGCTCTCGGCCCGGATGACGACCGACTGCTTGTTGCCGCGCGTGGTAACGGAAATGTTTGCGGAAAATCCCGGCGCACTGGCGACGACCTGAATAGCGCCACCACCCGCACGTCCCTCGATGTTGCCGTTGATGTTGCGGCTGCTTTCGCTCCAGGTCCCCGCAATCGCAGAACCCTGCGCCGTGACATTGGTCGACAGATTGAACTTGTAGCTGTCGCTGGCGCAGGTCAGCGTCTGTTGCAGACCGTTGCCGCCTTCGCCGACCGCATAGGTGGCGCGGCAGCGGATACGCTCGTTCGAGCCATCGTCCAGCGTCACAGTGCCCGCGCCGCTCCAAACCCCCGCCAAACCAGCAAAAGCCCCGCCGGATTGCGCGGTGCTGCTGCCGCTCCAGATGGATGCAACCAGCATTGCTGCGGCTGCAAAAATCAATCGCCGTGAGAAAGTGATGCTTGCGGATTTCTTGTTGCCGTTATTGACGTGAAGCTTCCCACCGGCCACTGCACGGTACTCCCGCAGATGCTCCATTCCACTTCCCCCATCCGGCATTGCCATTCAGCTGGCCGTTCGCATATGCACCATTGATCGATACCCGCACAAGCCCTTCGCGACCGATCGTGCCCGCGACATCTGAACCGGGTGCTGAAATCTTACCGTCGGTCACCGTGAGCGTCGAGCGCACGGTCGGCTCACACGACCCGGACTTGGTCACAATGGTGACGTTCCAGGTTCCGTCATAGGGCGTTTGAGCGACGGCGGGATGAGTGCCAAGGGCGGCAAATAGCGCAACGGCGGCAAGCAGCGAACCAAAGCAGGCTTTTCTAATCCGGTGAATATGCACGAATCGGGTCCCCCGAAGTGAATAACCGGACCAGCTATTTCGCGACATTATGGTCAAACTTTGGTGCGCTGCACCAAAATGACAAAATCCCGTTGGGATAAGTACTTGCAGCGTCATCGCGCGCGCAAAAATAAGGCTGTTATGACCGCGAGGTGAACGGAATTAGTGCGCCAGTTCCGGCGCACTTGTGGCGAATTGCTCATCTTGCGGGCGCGCCGGCAGCTCATCGTGCGCCTTGGCGTAATCGATGACTTCCGCCAACAGTTTCTGACCCATCGGTGCCAGTGCCCGTTCCCACAACTGCCGGGCTGTTTCGTCCTTTCCGACAAAACACCAATCCTGCGCCGCGATCGCACCGGCATCCATGCGATCGGCGAGGTGGTACACGGTGCCGCCAGCAATCGGATCCTTCTCGCGGATGGTCCATTCCACAGCGGCGATCCCGCGATGCCGGGGCAGCAACGAAGGATGATAGCCGATGCCGCCAAAGCGGGACGCAGCCAAAGCGTCCTTGCCGATGCGCGCATGGCTGTGCGCGGTAACGATCAGATCGGTCGCTGGCGCGATCTCCGCAGCCACGACGAGTTTCGGATTGGCCTGCACGACAACCTCGATACCGGCCGCGCGAGCCGCCGCGGCCAGCCGGTCTTCGGCATCGGCAACGACAACCCTGACCACATCCACGTCGTGCTGACGCAGCATTTGCAGGGTCGTCACGCCAAAATGGCGGGAGCCGACAAGGGTGATCCGCATCATATTTCTTCCGTCAAATTCAGATATAGGGCCGCCATGTCGATAACACGCTGCGGACCCCGGCCATCAGGGCGAAAGCGGTAAGCGCGGGCTTATCAACAGACGGGAGGGGTCGGTCCAGAGCCGGTTGTGTCGCATCCTGCGGGGATGCGATCACTCTTATCGCGATGAAAATTTCGGAATTTTCTCCGCAAAACCGTTGAAACATTTCAGCCGCTCGTCCTCTTCCTTGACGAAGCGACAGTCCATGACCCCGTTGGCGGGTGCTGCTTTCGGCTTGGGTTTAGGCGGCACGACGGCGTCGTAACAGTCGAGCCGCTCCTTGGATTCGTCATCGATATCGAGGCAAGCCAAAAGCTTCTCAGCGAGCGATTTCGGAGGCCCCTTTGGTACCGCCGCCTTCGACTTGGCATGCGCTGGCGGCTTTGGGGGCGTGGGGGGCGAGGCGTCGTCGTCTTGCTGCGCCAAGGCAGCCGTTGCATGCAGTACGACGATCAACGCAAGCAGTTTCTTCATATCCCTGTCCTCTTCGGGTTCGAACCCGCATAGTTCGATTCGGACCTTCGCATCGGGAAAGCGCGCCTTCCGACAGGGCAGGCGGCGAATGTCTCATCCGTGCCCCTCTATACGGCCACGGACGGCCGTTGCAACACGAAGATAGGGCCAGATGAACGCAGATCCGGCCGTTATCCGCCTCCTGGGGCGGCAGCGGCTGGGGGTTTGTGGCGAGACAGCGGCATTCCGTTTGTGTTCGTTTCAAACGCATCGGCCAACGTAGATTTCGACGTGCGGCTGATCCATAATGCGGTTCTTGTGGCAGTGGAGAAAAAGACCATGCGTGCCTTCAGGCGCTTACAGATCGCCGTTCCCTTGATTTCGATCGTGGCCAGCTTTGCGTTGTCAGCGCAAGCGGAGGAGCAAAGGCCGAGGGAAGGGCAGGGCAGGCCTGCTCCTGCAGCGCGTCCCGCGGTGGCCCCGCGCCCGGGCGGTCCTCAAGTTCGCGGACCGCAGGGGCCACAAGGGCAGCGCGTCGTTCGCGGCAATTTCCCGACCCGTAATTTCGGCGGCCACCCCTATCACGGTCGTCTGGCGTGGGAGGGCGGACGTTGGCGCCACGAGATGCATAATGGCCGCTTTGGCTATTGGTGGGATGTCGGCGGGGTCTGGTACTTCTATCCGCAGCCCATGGATGGCCCGCCGACCTATGTCTCTGACGTGGAAGTAATGGACGATGCTTATGCCGACGGCCCCGACGGCCCGGACGGTCCAGACGGTGGTCCGGGTGGCCCGCCGGTCGGCGGAGGCTACCCGCCGCCGCCCGTGGCTTATGCACCGCCCCCACCACCCCCGCCGCCCGATCCTGCTGCAAGTGCCGTCGGTGGTGCGGTCATAGGCGGAGTCCTGGGCGGCCTGATCACCGGTCGTCCGGTTGGTGCGGCCGTCGGTGCGATTGCGGGCGGCACGGCGGGTGCTATCGCAGGCGCCCAGGCGGCCGCGCGTCCCGGCTATTATCTGGCACAGGGCAATTGTTATTATAAGTATCCATCCGGACAATACGTTCAGGTCGATCCACGCAGTTGCTATTGAAGTTGCCGATCGCGCGGGCGGCGGCGACGCCCCCGCGCGGCCAACGTTGTGGATGAGCCATCGATGAGCAAGTCGTCGCCGACCTCTTTGCCATCTCTAAGTGTCCGGATCGATCTCGACCCAACCGGGCGGATCGGTCCCGGCAAGATCCGCCTGCTTGAGAACATCAATAGCTGCGGTTCGATCTCGGCCGCCGGGCGAGCGATGAACATGTCCTACAAGCGGGCGTGGGACCTGGTCGACGAAATCAATCGCATCTGTCGACAGGCCGCGGTCGCGCGGCAGACTGGCGGCAAGAATGGCGGCGGCGCAATGCTGACGCCGTTTGGTTTGTCGCTGGTGGCGCGCTATCGGAAAATCGAGCGCTCGGCCGAGAGTGCGGCGCGCAAGGAACTGCAGGCTTTGCGGGCCGACATCGGCGTTGGCCGAAAGAGCTGAGCCGCCGCGCTGATCGGTGTCTGTCGCTTGGCAGTCCAATCTCGCCTCCGCACCATGAAAGCGGCCGCGGCGATTTCAATGTTTGGATTGCTAATCCGCCGATAGCTAAAACTTATTTTAGTCCTTCACTGATGCGCAGTCGCACTGTTTTGGCTCGGCATCCGATATATCCGTCTGAATATAACAGACGGATATGATGTCCGTTTCCGTTAGGGCAACGAATCCTTTGAAAGGAATTAAAATGAGAAAGACGCTCGTCGCTGTACTTGCGATAGCGGGCCTTGCGGTTCAGGCAGTCTCTGCCGAGGCGCAAGACGCGCAGCAGTCCACCTCGGCCGTGCAAGCTGCACCGCGGGATCCGACGAATCCTTTCGCGGCCCTTGCCGCCTACGCGCCGATTGCGCCGACCAACGCGCCGCCGTTGCTGACGAAGGCCCCGACACCCACCAATCAAGCCTGCAAGAGCTTCGAGAATTTCCGGGACACCGATTGCTCGCTGACTTGGTACGGCATCACCCTGTACGGTGCGTATGACATCGGCGCGGGTTGGGTCAGCAACGGCACTGCACCAAACGGCGTCAATTATGAAGGCGAATCGCTGATCAACCGGAACGGCAACGGCTCTCGATTCCTCATTGCACCGAACAACCTGTCGCAGACGGGTCTGGGCATCAAGGGTATGGAAGAGATTATGCCGGGCTGGTACGGCGTGTTCAACGCTTCGACCGGCTTCAATCCGCAGTCAGGTCAGCTTGCCAACATCGCGGCTTCCAACACCATCAACAACGGCCTCCCCAGGGCCGACTATTCAAACCCCGGCGACGGCTCGCGCGCGGGCCAAGTCTTCAACGACGAACTTTATGCCGGTGTATCGTCCCCGACCTATGGCACGCTGACCTTTGGTCGTCAGCGCGCACTGGGCACAGATGTGATGCTCAATTACGATCCGGCCGGCGGCGCCTATGCCTTTTCGTTCATCGGCTACAATGGCACGATGGCCGGCGGCGGCGACACTCAGGACACCCGTTTGGACGATACTATTAAATATCGCCTCGACTTAGGCGCGGTGCATTTCGGCGCGCTGTATAAATTCGCCGACGGTTCGGGCGGCTGCTTCTCCGCCTCCGCCATCTGGACGGCCTCGACCTGTACGCCGGAAACACCGCATAACTCCGCCTTTGGATTTGATATGGGTGGGCAATACGCCAACTTCTCGGCGGACGTCGTCTACCAACACGTCAATCAGGCGATCAGCGTCGTCAACCCCTTGCTTGGGCCTCAAAGTGTAACGCAGTCCTTTCAGTCGACCACCAACAGCATCAATACAAACCCAATCACTGGCGCCAATCTGGTCAATCCGTACAACACCGAATATGGAATCGTCACCGACAACGACGCAATAATGGTTGCCGCCAAATATGCCTGGAACCAGTTCAAGTTCTATGGTGGCTACGAATACATCCGGCAGGTCAACCCGGCTAATCCGTTAGGCATTGGTGCCACCGCCCAAGGCGGTTATATCTTGAGCGGCGTCGAGGACAACAATCTTGATGCTCCCAAGATCGTGCAGATCTTCTGGGTCGGTGCGAAATACGCTCTCAATAGACAAACCGAATTCACTTTGTCCTACTATGAGGAGTTCCAGAGCGACTTCCGTGTTCCGTCGGCCTGTGGGGGCACTGCCGGAGTTCTTGCCTCCTGCGCGGGCAACCTCTACGAGGTTTCGTTCTATGGGGATTATCACTTCACAAAGCGGTTCGACGTTTATGCCGGCATTGCATATTCCGCGGTCGCCGGCGGTCTGGGCATCGCCATCCCTCACCAACCTGGCGTTCCCTATTTAATCGACAGCAACATCGCTCCGACAATTGGCGCTCGTTTCACTTTCTGATCGTTTCCGTGGAAAGTAAATTCATGTCCATGGCGTGAAATCGGGTCCCGCGAGCCTCTCGGTTCGCGGGACTTTTGCGCTTGTAGAGATTGTCCCGAGCCGGCATTCCGGCAGCCTCCTGCTGCTACCGACGAGCCTGCTCTGCGTAGCTACGGCGTGGTCGACCTGACAATTGACCGTTGGCTGGTCAGCCGACCCCACGCGGCCAACGAGGCGAAAATGCATGGATGCAGCGCAAATCGCAGGCTCTCTTTGGGTCCTCTGCTAGGCATCTCAGATCGTCGCGGCGCATTCCGAACCTGCTGTCGATAGCTGCGATAGCTGGACTTGAAACTACGATTGGCAACGTGGCTATCTCCAAGAGGCAAAATCGCCATCTAGCCTATCGCATGAAGACGAAATTTTAAGCCATTGATGATGTTATTAAAAGGCCGCACCGCCGCGCGGCCGAGTAGCCGGGCGCCGCCCTTTTTAACCTACCCCAGAGAGCGATAGCGCTCGGCTACTTCGCGAGGCTTCCCAAGACGTTGGGGAACTTTGTTCTCGGTCGGAGAACTACGGGCCAAGTGGCACTCTCCAGCAGAAGCACCAGCGCCAGACAGGTCACCTCGCAAGAAAGCCTAGAGGCGCCCGTTGCATTCCGATGGCACGAAGTGCGGGTTCATCAGGCATGCGTTATCGAGCGAGGCGTCCCAACCGCCACGACGGCGCCAGCCGCTCCAGGCCATGTAGTCGCAAAGCCTGCTGTGCGGATTGCCGGCTTCCCGGGTCGCGCAATAGACGCTTTGGCCATAAGAGGCAGGGCCTGCCGGCCTCGCCATCGCAGATCCCGCGGCCATGACCATCGTCATCGCGGCAAGGAGAATTGTCTTTTTCATGGGCGTGTCCTCTCGTCGTTCCTCTTATCCAATTAGACACCGCCGATAAAGGTTTCATTCCCCTCGAGAAGCGATTCACATCATCGCGAGCACGCCGCCACGCGCGTTACAGGCGCTGCTGAAAAATTGACGGTTCAAGGTCGAAGCGGCGTCCAACCTTTCAGGCCCGGCACCGGCCATCTCGCGACGAGAACCTACGGCCAGCAGCCCGGGGGCTTGTAGTAAGGGTCGTGCAAGCAGGCATTGTCGAGCGACGCGTCCCAACTGCCGCGCCGTCGCCAACTGCTCCAGTGAATGTAGTCGCAATACTTGCTGTAGGGATTTCCGGCCTGCCGGGTTGCGCAGTAGACGCCCCGGTTATTGGAGCCTGGTTCAGGCTCGGCTATTGCGGACCCCGCCGTCATCACCGCTGCCATCGTTGCTAACAGGATTGCGATTTTCATGAGAGCATTCCTCGTCGAGTGGCCGGCGAATTAGATTACCCCGGCGAAGGTCTTTAATTGCGTGGCAGATGATTCACAAAGTTGTAATTGCCGCATGCCGCAAGTTGCGGTGCGCGCACCGTCGAAGCGAATAATTCCTGTGGAATCAACGCCCAGCCGGCTCCACTTCGATCGAATTCACCCGATCGAGGGCGAGCAGAGCGCCTGCTTCCCCGGCCGGACGGGACATTTTCCGGCCAGCAGGGAATTGCGAGGTCGCGCCTGAGGCCGCTCGCTGCCCACGAAGCCAGATTTCGGCTCAACGACATCGATTTTCGCTTGGGACGAAATGCCCGTGAAACACAAAGGCCGCAAGCTCCCTGGCATCAACAACGGAGTTGATTCCATGACAATGATCCTTCGCTTCATCTATCGGGAATATTGCCGGACCTGCTTGATGCATTGCAGGTACCTTTAGCTGTTTGGCTTATCGCGGGGTCGTCAGCATTCACCAAAGCCGACTAACGCTCCAGTGCGCCGTTTCAGCCAAGTAGCCGCGTTGAATCGATCTCATTGATTGGGGGACAAATTATGCAACGTGAATTGCCCACGATTAATTTCACAACCCAGGCCGAGGTGCGGTCAGAGGCCGAACACCGACGCACTGAGGAAATCATGGAGCTGCTGAGGCCAATCCTCAAGCGATGGATAGCGGGATTTCACCATCGCAGGCATGCAATTTTCAATGCAGTCCAATATGTGCATGTATCCGCAGGCGTTGGAAATCGCCGGCACCTGCCGGGCAAAGGCTGAGCACCGAACCCGGCGGACGTCAGTCGCGGGTCCATTCACCGACGACCCGGTGGACCTCGACGAGATGCTCCCGCAACTGTTCGAGCGTGAAACCAAGCGCAAATAACCGCTCCGCATCCTCGCTTTTCATATCGCGCGTCATTCCCTCCCGCCGCACTGCGTCGAACCGCTCGATGTAATCCCGGAAAGCAGCATCGACGGCGCCCAGAGGGGGCGGGGCGTTTTGGTCACGCAAGGCAGCCCCGCTGGCACGAAGGAAACTGCGTCCTTCGGTCTCGATCTTGTTGAGCGATGGCGTCAGTTGCGCAGCAACCTCCTCAGGCAACTCGCATCCCACGGCGCGGCCCAGCATCACGATGTCATGGCGCAACCGTAATAACGTGCGCAACAAGGGACCGGTATCGGGACCGGAGGTCAGGCGAGCGTTGCGCTCATGTTCGGCTTCCGCACCGGTCGCGTTCAGCCGCGCCAGCGCCGCGGCGATCCCGTCCTGAATACGCCGGCGTTCCATCTGATCCAGCTCGCGGGTGTGGTTCTCCAGAAACCTGGAGAGGGCGTCCGCCATCAGGTCGAGCATATCGGCCGCGGCCTGGATGGTGATCGCATGCGCGCGGGACGGAAACAGCAGAAAGGAGACGATGAAACCGACGGCGCCGCCGACGGTGACCTCCAGCACGCGATCGAGCGCGGAAGCCGCCGGGCTGACATGCTGCATGCTCGGGACCAGCAGCACGATGATGGCGGTCACCGGGAGGACGTTGAAATTGACGCGAAACGAAGCGATGAAGGCGAGCGGCGCGATCGCAAGCGCCAGCACGGCGAGCAAGGCCCATTCGCTTTCGTGCGGAATCAGGATCGCAATCGCGCCGCCATAGGCGACGCCTGCGAAGGTGCCGATCAAATAGTCTTTTGCTACCTTCACCGAGCGGCCCAGGCTTGCCTGGGTCACGATCACCGACGTCAGAACGGCCCAGAGCGGCAGATGCAGGTGTAAAACCTGCGCCAGCGCCAAGGCCAGCAACGCGCCGACCGTCACCCGCAAGGCCAGGATGAATTGCAGCCGATAGCGGTGAACGTATCTGTGGCTCGACGACAGCAGCCCGGCGATACGTTTTTCGTTGGCAGACATGCGCTAGTGGTCCGATTCTAACAGGTGCCATCGGCTGGCTCGCTCCGCACAGAACAACTCAAAGCGCTGTCTATAGCAAAAGGATTTTCTCTCAGCCGAGCCCGGCAGAGCTGTTGCATTGCTATTTCGAACGCCCGCTTGTCGCCTCAGGCGCTGTGGACCAGATCTGCTGAACAACCTGAATTTCGGGAGATGCGCATGAGCCTGGTCGAGAGAAAGATCGAATCGCTGCCCTTCGTGATTGGAGAACTGAACTACCTCGCACCGGTGGACGGAAAGCCGCGCACCTACGCGTTCGACCCGCCAGCCGGCGAACCCAAGTCAACCGCGCTGCCCGAGCCGCACCAGGTTCCCGTGTTCGACGGCCGTCCGATCTCGGACAGCTTTTCGCTCGATCGCGAAGGCTTCACGCTTGTCCGACACCCAACGGCGGTGCGCGACTTCTACAACGATGAAGAGATACGCAAGGTCTACTATCCGGCGGCGGAAGCCTTCATCAAGGCCACTTTGCGCGCGGACCGCGTGCTTATCTTTGATCATACGGTGCGCCGGCGGGTTGAAGGCGCGGCCGATATTCGCGGCGCCGGCCCTCGGCAACCGGCAACAAGGGTCCATGTCGATCAGACCGATGCGTCCGGCGCCAATCGTGTGCGCGAGCATCTGCCTGCCGAAGCCGATGAGCTCTTGAAGGGCCGCGTGCAGGTGATCAACCTGTGGCGTCCGATCCACGGGCCCCTGCTTGATGCGCCGCTGGCGCTCGCCGATGCGGCTAGCGTTGCCGCGAGCGACCTCGTCGCGTCCGACCTGATCTATCCGAACCGTAACGGCGAGACCTATTCGGTGAAATTCAATCCGGGCCATCGCTGGTTTTATTTCCCGGAAATGACGGCGGACGAGGCCCTGCTTTTGAAATGCTACGACTCGGCGACCGACGGCCGCGCGCGGTTTGCGCCACACACCGCCTTCGTCGATCCGACGACACCCAAGGATGCGCCGCCGCGGGAGAGCATCGAGCTGCGTACGCTGGTGTTCCACCGGCGGTAAGGTTGCTGCGCCGCGCGTAAGCTGCGGCGCGCGGGCTGTTTACTTCTGCTTTCGCGGTCTTGCGGGACCCCGACGGAATCGCATAGCGTTTCATCGGGGTAGGCAAATGAGAGCATTGCGATGGCTTCATCTGCCTTGGAAAACGCCTTGACCGCGACCTGCATCATTATCGCGCTTGCCGTCGTGTGGTGGGGAGTAAGAATCCTTATTGCATGAGAGCCTTGCTGGCACCTCGGCCGGTTCGCCCGTGCGATCGAGCATCGACAGGACCAGACGCAGCAGCCTCACGCCGGTATGCCACAATGAGAACATCAATCGGCGCTTCCGTCGAATGCACGAGGTCGTCGATGTCTCGACATGGAAAATGCGCAGGGTTTGCGGCAGCGGTGCCGCTGTCCATCCTGTTGCTTGTCGCTTGCCTGATTTCGGTGCCGATCGACGCGGGGGCTCAGGAACCGGGGCGCGTGAAATCGACGGGTTTTCCGGCCGTGGAAGACGTGCCGCCGAGGCCCGAGAAGCCCGCCATGACGACCGATGAACAGGCGAAGCTCAAGAAAGAGTTGGCCGCCGCGCGCGACCGCCAGACGCCCAAGGGTAAGTCTGGTACGGGTGCTGCGCGCGCAGAGCCGGTAAAGCCCTGACGGCGCTCGATCGCCTCGGACTCGTGCTGCGCTTAAGCGATGACGTTGATGCCCGTACTCTGAACTGATGTGCTCTGGCTTGACGAAGACTGAGCGCTCTCGAGTTGGGCTACTTCGCTTTCGTCCGTCGTGATTTCGTGGAAGCCTTGAGCGAGAAGACGGGTCCTGAACCGTTTCCGTGGGGGCGGTATGGAGTGCCTATGGAGGATGCCCGTATGTCAGTTTTTCTGATTTCGCGTGCCGCCGGTCGACGGGTTCACGTTGCTGGTGCCGTTGTTATTATCCCGCTGGGTGCTGTTCGGGCTTGTCTGCGGGCGAGTGCCTCCCGTGGCCTGTGCGGGATGTCCGTTCTGGTTCACACCTTGAGCCTGTACGGACGTGGCGGCGAGCGTCAGTGCAGCAGCAAGAACAAGCTTCTTCATTCTTAAATCCCTCCCCATTGGTCAAATTCGCATACCAAGACAATCACGGGGAGGGAAGGGCGTCTATACTTGATCGCAAGAGGCCTTGATTCTAGTAAAACGCCGCGCCCAAATCCAAACCGCTGAATGCAGCGAGCAGGGAGACCGCCAGACCGGCCGCGCAAAACATCGCGATCGTCTTCAGGCTATCGGCATCAACCCTGGTTTCGGAAAAGGTGTGTGACAGCGCGCTTGCGATAGCGGTCATTTGCGCCTCCCAAGAATTTCAACTCG
This sequence comes from Bradyrhizobium sp., assembly GCA_049509335.1. GTDB lineage: Bacteria > Pseudomonadota > Alphaproteobacteria > Rhizobiales > Xanthobacteraceae > Bradyrhizobium. The sequence goes on from JBEKZZ010000014.1 coordinate 76,885, forward strand.
GGGGTTGGTCGCAATCGAACCGTCGGCGGTTCGATGAGCCCAACGTTTCCCGACATCAAGACTGCGTGTAAGCTCAGCCGATGGCAGGTCTCAATGAGACGGCTTGCCTCAAAAAAACGGCTCCGGCCTATCAGGTCGGAGCCGTTGCCTGCGCCATTCGGGGGCGAATGATGAAGCGGGCTAAGTCAGATTAGCAACGTCAGCATGACGCTTGCAGTTAAATCTTGGACAGTTTGTTTCCCAATTTGTCAGCCTCAAGGGGCCTGACACCCTTCCCGCTGTCGTCGGTTCCGCGCTGTTTCCTGGCGCCTCCCATGTTGCCGAACTTTAACTTGTCCACGGAGAGGACACGGCCAACGATGGGGCAAACGAACCTGGGAAGGGTCAAAAAATGGCAGCCTTGCAAGATCGCCAGATGGAGCGGCTCTCCAACTTGCTTGCGGCGGGCAAGCTGGGCAATGCACAAGAGATAGCGAGTTTGTTGGAGGTTGAGCTCAGCCAACGGGCTGATCCGATACCCGAGAACGAGCGCCGTGCAGTTCTGTTTCGATCTGTCCAGTCAGATCATTAATCGGGGCAGGGTGCGCTTTTGCGCCCCGCCGGTTTCCCGTGCTAAAGGACGCCGGGCACGGGGGGTGGCATGACGGGGCTGAAATCGGCATTTGCGAAAGCGTGGGGACATCCGCACCGCGATCGATACCTTTGGGGCGCCCTGTATGTCGGCTGCACCGCCTATTTCTTTCTCCGCTACATCCGACATCCTGCCGGCGCCGTACTGTACCGCGATGCGGCTCAGTGTCTGTGGGATCAGAAGGTATTGCAGGTCTGCGATTGGATATTCACCTACAATCCGACCTTCGCCTTCATCATGTTGCCTTCGATCGCCATACCCATGTGGCTCATGCTGGCGGTCTGGTTTGCAATCACGGTGGCTTGCGCGATCTGGTGCTGCCGGCTCTGCGAAAGGCTGGTGGTCACGACCTTCCAGGGCGAATGGTCCGATCGCGACCGCGAGTTGCTGCGGCTGTTCGGCATCCTGATCAGCCTGAAATTCATCCTTGCGGTTTTTGAAAACCAGGGCTTCGACCTGCTGGTTCTCCCGGCGGTCTTGATCGGCATTCTCGCGCTCGCCCAGGGCCGCGACGTCCTATCGGGTGTCTCATTGGCAGCGGCTACCGCGCTCAAGGTGACTCCGCTCCTGTTCCTGCCTTACCTCATCTTCAAGCGCAGGTTTGTCGCCGCGGCCGTCTTTGCGGCTGCGCTCATCCTGTTCTGCTTTCTGCCGGACATGTTTTTCCACCCGCAAGGCGGCGTGCACGGGTATTTCCTGGCATGGGTCCATGACGTCGCAATCGCTGGCCTGACCGAGAATCCGGCCGCAGCCCCGCATCCGTTCTGGAATGGGGCGAACCCGCTCAACCTTTCGCTCCGTGGTGCTCTGGCGCTTGCGCTCGACGGCACTTCTTATGCCAGCGACTTCAAGACCTGGCTTCGGGTGCTCCAGCTTGCCTTCGTAGCTGTGATCGGCGCAATGCTGCTGGCGTCACGAAAGAAAGACCTCATTGCCATTGACGGAGCGATCCTGATTATCGCGATACTGATGCTGTCGCCCATGAGCAGCCGCGATCATTTCGTCAGCCTGATCCTCCCATACTACCTGATCGTGGCGGGCGTGATGCGGGCTCAGCGAGCCGCCTTCATTGGCGTTGCCATTCTGGTGCTGAGCTTCTGGTTCACCGGAATCCCCCGCGAAATCGTCCCGCACGCCTATTCCGAGTTTGTGAAAATGCACAGCGACTCCGTTTACGCGACGCTCCTGCTTCTGGTCTATCTGGGCATGATGATCCGGTCACCCAAGTCATGGGGCATCTCACAGGCTGCCCCTGCCCAAATTGTTCAGCAAATACCCGAACGAGAACCGCTTCACGCGACAACGTCGTCATGACGTAAGGTCGACTGGCTCAGTCACTGAGCGGCAGCGCAGCTGCGCATGCCGGCAGGCTGGGGCGCTAACCGGGAATTAATCTGATCAGCCCATAATTGACCTTAGTTTTGAGTGGGCACGCGTAAGGAGCCGTCGCATGGACGATCCAGCGGCGGCTCTTATTTATTTGAGGTCAATGCAGATGACCAAGACACCGGAAACGCAAAGTCAAACCGAACAAGTGGAGCCCGCAACACCGAGCAAACAATCCCGCCGAAAGTCGATTTTGGCGCTGTCGGTGTTCGCTTTGGGCCTAAATGCCACCGCGGCCGTCTACACCATGTCGCCTTCCGAATTTGCCTTGCCAAATGTCAGCGGTTTGGTGGCAGAACTGCTACCGCACGAGAGAGCTCCAGCGCCGATACCGGAGTCGGTTGTCGCCACTTTGAAGGACATTCAGACGGTACAGTTGCAACAAGCTGCGGCGCTGCAGCAGCATACCGCTCTATTGTTGCAGAATACGGCTCTGCTTCAGCAGGATTCAGCTACGTTTGATGCCCTAAGACATGGCCTGACGGACGAAAAAGGCGACGTGAAGAATATCTCGGCACAGCTTTCGACGCTGACGTCGAAAGTGGACTCGCTCCAAAATGCAATCACGTCGGAGATCACAGCCTCCATTTCAAAAGGCCTGGCGCGCAATCGGCTGTCTGGCACTATGCACAAAAGGATGGCTCGGTCGCCGAAGCCTGCCGGACCTGTTTCGCTTGGCGGCGCTCCGCTAACCACAGCGCCGCAAGGCTGGAGCCCGCCACAAAGCCCAGAGGGCTGATAGAGGAGAGCGCGGGGCTCGGTCCCGCGTTTCTTTCGACTGCCGTTATTGCTTGATGCAGAGAATGACGGTTTGCGGTGGATCGCTTTGGCCAGGCTTGGCATCGCAGCTCGCACCATTGTTGTTGAGTGTGCGTGGAGCTTGAGCAGCATCCCCCGCTTTAGTGATGCAGGTTGCGCTGATCATCACCTCTTCGGTGCCGCACATCGCTGGCTTTGAAATTCCGCCGTCGGCCTCGGACCGAACGACGCGGAACGGCAGAGGCGGCGAAACGCCGTCGCGCCCATCCTTTCCGGGTCGGCCATCGAGCCCCTGAGGCCCCTGAGGCCCCGGAGGGCCAGCCTGGCCCATAGGGCCCGTTTCGCCCTTATCACCCTTGTCACCTTTGTCGCCCTTTACACCACAACCGCTCAGGGCCAGAGCGGAGAGCAGGGCGCAGATTAAAAGCGTCGAATGTTTCATGACCGGAACTCATGGGAGGCGACCGCTAACTCGCGGTCACCCTCTAAAGTTCCCTCTGGCAATCAGCACTTGGGAGTTCGCGCGCCATCGGCGGCGGTCTCAGCTGCATCCCGTCCGATCGGGGTAATAAAAAACCCCGCCGCGTTCAGGCGGCGGGGGCGTTCGGGTGGATGTCGCGAGGCGGCGGGGGGCCCGCCGGTGTCGTTCCAAGGACCCGTGGAGACATCGAACCGGCATAATCCGGTTCCGGCAAGGCTAAGTGTTGTGCAGATAAATTTGGCAGCTTGACGACCTGGGCTAAAAGCCGCTCGGCCTTTCGCAATCAGAAAAACTCGGCGCCGATATCCAGGCCGCAGGCCGCGCAGAGCAGCGAGACGAACAGGCCCACGCCACTCAAAATCGCCAGTATCTTAAGGGGTTCGGTTTCAACGTTTGTACCGTCAGAGAACCGAGAGAGTGCTTGAGCCAACGCAGCCATTTCCGACCTCCATCACCAACCCAGCCGAGATCGTGACTGCGATTCGCTTTCGGCTGATGTCTTGACCTTGGGAAATGGTTTCGCGGCTGTTTCGTGGGGAACACTGGCCACGCTTCGTGCGCTCGTTGGCTTGGCCCATGTGAACCGTATTCCGAACGGAGTTTGCCAACTCGCGAGTGTGGATCGCTCACCGAAGATGCGGGCCGCAAGCGAAAGCCCCGCTCGCAGCAACGAGCGGGGCTTCACGTTTCGACTGTTCTGTTTGCCTTAGCCGGGGGGCCGGTCGTTTACACCTTCACCGCCGGGACGTGATTTATCCCGGGCGCCCGGCTCAAGACCTGGACCGGACTTGGACATTCCGCTCGTGCCGGGTTCATTTCGACCGTGGCTGTCTATAGTTGAATTAGCGGATCCGTTTCCGCTGTTCACGCCTGCGGTGCCGCCTGCCTGAGGGACGGCGGTATTACCGCCCGCTTGTGCGAACGCGAGAGAGCTTGTTGTCAGGGCGAAGGCTGCCGCCAATGCGATTGTTTTGAGTTGCATGGTTTCCTCTCCTGTTAGGAGAGAGAAACTAACGACACCCGGAAATGTTCACCCATTATCCGGCGAAATGAAGCGCAGAAGTAAACAGCGCAGTCGCAAACACGATCAAGGTGAAAATCGCGCCGATGACGCTTCTGTAGAGCCGCGTGCGAGTTAGTTGTCGGGACATGTCGGCCTCCGCAAAGGCAATCGCCACCGGCTCCGAAAGTTCCTGTGTGGGGCGGGAATGCCCCGGAGCGACAACAAGCCTTCCTGGACTTTTGAAGAACGCACTGGGCGCCGATGCACGGATTGACGTTGCCGGTAGCGCTGTCGTTATCGTGCCGCTTCCACCGAGGTGATTAAGCCGCCTGCGGCCAAGCGAGCTATGGAACTCAACCGCGCGCCGTGCATGATGTGGACGGCGGCCGCGTGGCCGCTGGTACTGCATCCAATCCATTTATATCAGGAGATTTTTCAATGAAGATGACGAGAGTTCTGGGCCTCGCTGCAATTGCTGCGTTCTTGGTGGTGGCCGCTCCGGCGCAGCGAGCTCAGGCGCTGTCGCTGGTGAATCCCGCCAGCGTCACCGTGATCGCGGCAGGCTCGAAGGTGTCAACGACCCAGGTGCATTGGCATCCCAGCCAGCATCGTCGTTGCCGTCACTGCGGCCGATGATTTAACCGAAACGATTTTATTGATGATTTGATCGAAGCGAGTTTAGCGAGCCCGCGAAAAGCGGGCTCGTTTTTGTCGGCGTCGCCGAAGTCGCGAGTTTATGTTGCTCACTCTCGCCGCGGTATCAAGCTGCTGCGCCTGGCTGTCTTCGAGAGCTGAAGTCGAGACACGCCGCGAACCGGCAGTGATGAAGCGTCGGCGCCGTTCGACCGGAGCATTAGAGGCGCGGGACTTCCCGCGCCTCTAAGCCTCGTGCGGCTACTGTGACACGGCCTCAACGACGAACGTACGCCATTTCGCTACCTTCTCGCGCAACGGTAGAAGCTCCTTGAACGCTGCTGAGTTGCGGTAAGCTTGGTATTTTTCGAGGCTATCCCACTGTTGAATGACAACGCGCGATTTCGGCGCCTCGCCTTCTACCGTAGTGATCTTGCCTCCGGCGACAAGGATCTTGCCCCCGGCCGCCTTGATCGCAGCCTGGGCCTTCGGGACATAGGTCGAATACGCTGCCTGATCCGCGATATCAATTTCAGCGACCGAGTAGACGTGCGGATTAGCCTGAGCATGAAGTCCTTGGACCGCGACCGTGCCAAGGCCGAACCCTGCGAGCATTGCAAATGCGACGGCGTAATGGGTTTTCATGATGTTTCCCTCCTGGGCAGGGCTCAACTCGCCCCAATGTTGGGTCATCATCCCGGGATTGAAGGTTCAGAAGTTTTTTAAGGCCCTCTGTGATGATGCTTCCTGGCAACCGGTGCCGGGGCGCTGGTGGGACTTGGCGCGAGAGTTTTGACGGTATCAACAAAGGGGTGAAATTGCAGTCCGGCACAACCATCATTGTAGACAGAATAGCGGGATGAAACATATTTATCCTTGAAGAAGGCGGAATACGTTATGCGTTTGGTTTCGTCCGATTGAGTGCTTCGAACGCACACCATCGAGTCGCTCGAGGAAATTGCCGGCGCTCTAACCAAATCCGAGACCTCGAACGGAGGAGCAAAATGCGAGTCCGAAATGGCTGTATGCATTCCGGCAGATAGCGCAGCTTCGTCTGGGCTTTTCGGAGACTGTTCTGGCGGAGCGTCTTCAGACGCTGCCGCCCGGGCTGCGAGGCCTAGAGACAACAAGAACACCGATATAAGCCGCATTAAAATCCTTCAGCGTGCGTCCCGCCTCCGTCGAAGGATTAGGCTCGGCTTGTGACCGCAGCGAGGCGTTCCACGCTTAAGGGCTTCCGATGTGTTTCTTTTAATCGAGACTAAATGGCAGATTAAAAATTAAGATATAGAACCAGAGACTTACTTGGTGAGCGCGCTGGGGATCGAACCCAGGACCCCGTGATTAAAAGTTATGGCTGAGCACACCGGCCAACGCCTTGGCAAAATTCAATTTTCCATCGATATGCTCGGAAGTCCCTGTTTTACGGGCTTATTTCGCAATATTCGCGCTTCATTCCTGTTCACGCGATTTTAGTTGCTTTCATTCTATAAGGTGTGCTCATAGTGTGCTCACGCGACCCCGTAATTCCAGCACACTGCCACCGGAGCGACGCTATGAGCGAGAAAAAGAAGATCACGAAGGACACCGTTGAGGCTTTGAAGCCGTTCGAGATGCTTTCCGATGGCAAGCTGACCGGCTTCGTGGCCCGGTGTCAGAAGTCCGGCAAGGTCAGCTATTTCTATCGCTACCGGGACAAAAACACCGGCAAGAAGTTCTGGCTTGGCCTTGGGCAGCATGGCGTCATCACCGCGGCCCGCGCCCGCGAACTGGCCGCAATTGAAGCTGGCAAGGTCGCCGGCAGGGCGAACCCGCTTTTGGAACAGCGCGCCGAGCGCAAAGAGGCGGCAAAGGCCGAACGTGCCGAAGAGAACACCGTCAACGCCGTGCTAGACGACTTCACCAAGCGCCACGCCGGAAAGCTTCGCAGCGCCGATCAGGTAAAGCACGCCCTTGATACCTACGTCCGTCCGGAGATCGGCGAACTGTCGATATATGACGTGCGGCGCCGGGACGTTGTGAAGATGCTCGACAAGGTAGCCGACCAGGCCGGGCCGGTAATGGCCGATCGGACACTTGCCCATCTCCGGAAGGCGTTCAATTGGCAAGCGGTGCGCGACGATGAATTTGCCAGTCCAATCGTTCGCGGCATGGCTCGCACCAAACCGAAAGACCGCGCTCGCGATCGCATCCTTGACGATGACGAAATTCGCGACGTTTGGAAGGCGCTCGAAACTGCGGACGTTCCCGCCTGCTATCCGGCCTATGTCAAATCGCTTCTCTTGTGCGCCACGCGCCGCAACGAATCCGCCGACATGAACGCGGCGGAACTCGACGGCGACGTTTGGACGATCCCGGCCGCGCGCTACAAGGGCGCCCACGATCACGTCATCCCGCTAACGAAACAGGCGAGGGCGCTGATTGGCGACAAGCCCAAGGGGTTTGTGTTTTCCACGACAGACGGCAAGAGGCCCTTCTCCGGCTTCTCAAAGGCCAAGGCCGAATTGGATAAGGAGATCGCCAAAATCCGCAAAGCTGACGGCCGTGGAAAGATGCCGCGATGGACGCTGCACGATCTGCGGCGCACCGCGCGCTCGCTCATGAGCCGGGCCGGTGTTGATGCGGATCACGCCGAACGTTGCCTTGGTCACATCATCGGTGGTGTGCGCGAGACATATGACCGATGGAGCTACATCGAAGAGAAGCGCACGGCGTTTAAGTTGTTGGCCGGATTGGTCGATCGGATTCTTGATCCCAAATCGAACGTGGTGCCGCTTCGAGATTCAACAGTTATTTGAACTTAGTGCAAATATCCGTTGACTTTAACTAATTGGAAACATTGGGCTTTGTTGACTTTCACCGATTTTTGGTGTAGGGTCATTTTCGGTTACGGAAATCAGGACGGGTGCGGGGCGCCTATCACAACGGGCGTACCTTGCCGCACAGACCACGGTCGTCCCCTCACGGGGAGGGCGCGTTTACAAAGTATAGAACCGCGCGTGTTCGGCGTTGTGAATTAGCCGAGTCGACGTTAGCAAATCCCGAACCTCATCCGAAAACGCAACACAGTGGGCGCGTGCGCTCGCATGGGGATCGCAATGACCGAATTAATGACTCAGGAAGAAGTGTCCGCGCTGTTCGATATCACGACGCCGGTTCTGGCGAACTGGCGTTGCGCCGGCAAAGGCCCGCGCTATGTGAAGCTTGGCGGCAGGGTGAAGTACCGCAAAGCCGACGTAGAGGAATTCATCAACGGCAGCGTGCGTCAATCGACGACCGTTGCAGCCTAAAAACGAAATAACCCCAGCCGAAAAGGCCAGGGCTACTCGAAACTTAGATCAATGAGCCGGAAGCCATTATTTTAAGCTTCAAGTATTTTCTTGTCAAGCCTTTTTAGTTGGGGGGTTCTTGCTGCCGCACGTCCGCGGCGGAAAGTCAGCCCATATGGAAATGCCACCGCCGCCCTATCAGGGGCGCAAGCACCTTAAGAAGCTATCCGAATTCGTCGCCGAACTTACCCCCGAAGCAGTGCAGCGACTCGCCGACGCGCGAGACCGGTCGTCCGAACACCTGCCGGCAATTCGCCAGCGGCTCGACGCTCTACGCGATGCGATCGACGATGATTGGTGCGCGCCGCGCGGAATTGAAAACCAAATCGGTCACCTGTATCGGGCGCTCTCGCCTCATCACCTTTCACGCTACCTCAAAGACGCGCTTGCAGCGCTCAATGAGGCGGAAGCCGATCTAGCCATCTGGCAACAGATGACGGAAGCGCAGCGCGACGAACGTTGGGATGAGCGTAAGCGCGACAAGATCGAAGCGGAAGAGCGGCGAGCAGCACTCCGCGCAATCGAAGATCGAAAGAGCCGGCTCTACGACATAATGCCCATGGGCATCTGCCCCAAGAAGGGAACGCCCGTGCGGTTGCAGCCGCGCAAGGGCACTCCATTGGACATTCTGTTGACCAACATCACCGATCCGCACTTCACAGGAACGACATGAACAGAGCACACAAAATTTTGGACATCGCCGAAGAGATGCTTAAGCGACAGCTTCAAAATGAGAAGCTACGGAGCGATATGCTCGCCGGCAAAGTCCCAATTCCGGATCAGCCGAAGCCGGGCTATCCGGTTCCTCCGACTGCGGAGCAAATAGCAGCGGAGAAAGCGGCGACCTTGAAAGCGAACGAGCTACCGCTGATCTTTTTCGACGAAGCTCGCAACGCTCCCGTACAGCGCTACCACATTAAGGGATTTCTCGCCGAAGGCGCCACGTCCAGCGTGTTCGCTCCGCCCAAGACAATGAAATCAACGATCGTCACGGATGCCGGCGTGCACCTCGCGGCCGGGAAACCGGATTGGCGCGGTCATCGCATCAGGGAAGCCAAGGCCGTCGTCTATTTTGCCTTTGAGCGACATATTCAGGTGCGCCAAGCCCTTGCGGCGTATGCGATCCGCGATGAACTGGAAAACCTGCCGTTCGCAGTCGTGCCCCGCCTGGTCAACATGCTTGATCACGACTGCGTCGAACTGATCATGAATGCCATTGACCGTGTGCAGCAACGCCACGGCATTGAAGCCGCGCTTGCCGTCTTCGACACATGGAACAAAGGAATCGCGGCCGGCGGCGGCAACGAGGATAAGGCGGAGCACCAAAACGCAGCCGCGGCGAACTTGCGCCGGTTGATTGAGCAGATACCGCAACTGCATTGCCTTACGATCGGGCACACCGGCAAAGAAGTTTCAAAGGGCGAGCGCGGATCAAATGCGACCAGTGGTGACCGTGACCTTGGCTGCGGCATCAAGGGCGAGAATGGTAAATTCGCGCTTGAAATCGAATACGCTAACTCGCTCCCGCCGGGTGAGATCATCACGACGTTTGAAGGCGAGCAAATCGAGATCGGCAAAGACGATGACGGCGAGCCGGTCAATTCGTTCATCGTGTCGCGCAGTCACGTCGCTGCACCCATGGCGAAGAGCAGCACTAAATTAACGACTAAGGAACAATTGGCGTTGGAAGCGCTGCGGGAGGTTTTGAAGACGGCCGGCAAGTCGGGACACGAGATCGGCGGCCGGAGCGTCACCCGTCACGAGTGGTTAGACGAATGCTTGCGGCGCGGAGCCATCGGCGGGGATAACCCATGGCGTGACTTGCAGAGGCGCCAAGAGGGACTGTTAGCGGCGGGACGCATCATCGTCCTGGATGACCGCGTGCGGCTTCAGCGGGACGGTGGCAGCGGCGAACCGAAAGCGCCTGTGACCATGCCGACGCTGCCGAGCAGCAACGGGATTCCACTGCCGCCGGGCTACCGTCGTGATTGACCATGTGCCGGTCCTACCATTTCCCCCGGTCTATATACCGGGGGGAAAAATGGTAGTTGGACAGCTACCAAAAATGAAAATGGTAGCGATTGGTAGTCGCGAATGCACCCATGGAAAAATGAAAGGGTTCAACGCGTTAGCTCAGCCACAACTACCAAAAATGAAAATGGTAGCGATTGGTAGCTGCCATCACGCGTCCGTGACTACCATTTTGAAAATGGTAGTTGGGAGTCAACACTTAATTGAACCACTACGGAAAGAAACGGAAAGACCATGACGAACACCAACCCAAACGCCGCAACGCGCTTCGGCGCTGGCAATAGCGGGCGGCCGAAAGGCTCACGCAACAAACTCAGCTCGCAATTCGTGGAAAACCTGTCAGCCGACTTTGACGAACACGGCGCCGGAGTGATTCAGCGGGTGCGGATCGAAGACCCAACCGCGTACTTCACAACGATCGCGCGGCTGCTTCCGAAGGAATTGAGCGTGGCGATTGAGCAGCGCTTACCTGGTAATCTCGACCCGGAGTCATGGGCCACGTTGCGCCG